>NZ_ACNN01000001.1 GCF_000174815.1 Porphyromonas endodontalis ATCC 35406 | reverse complement strand
CAATATTATATCAGCAGTTTACCTCTGGAGGATTGTCCGTTAATTGGACAATCTATTCGAGGGCATTGGGGGATTGAGAATCGACTCCATTGGCATTTGGATGTAACCTTTAGGGAAGATGCTTGTCGAGCCCGTAAGGATTATTCAGCAACCAATCTAAACACCTTGAGAAAGTTTGCTTTAGCCATTGTATCGCAATACAAAGACAAACTATCCTTACGGAAAAGATTGTTCAAAGCCGCCCTGAACATGGACTACCTCAAAAAGCTCCTAAAGATTTGATGTGGTTGTCCTGAGTCCATTCCTCTATTTATCAAACAAATTCAGTACATTTGTACTCGTTCTCCTAGACGAGAAGAATCATGCTATAGAAAACTTAAAACAACAAACAGAAGTATTATGAAGACTCTCATCGGGATGCGGACATTGACACTCCTATTGCTCTCCGTTTTGAGTGCTGGGCTTATTATTGGCTGTAAAAAAAGAAGTAAGAAAACAGCTGATGAGGAGGCCAATAAAGTAACTACGGAGTGTCATTATAAGAATCTCAAGACAGTTGTCGATAGTACATATAGCGATTGGCACATCATTATACAAGAGGCAGATACAGATGTCAAGATAGAGGGTTACGACGAGTTTGATAAGAAGGTCCTCGTTACCATCTCAAAAAATGGAGAGGTGCTATTCGATAAAGGAGAGTTCACCAAAACTAGTCTACATAGCTCTCTTGACAATCACTTCCAATTATCCGGCGCATATCTCGAGCAAATTACCAATACAACGGTATACCTATCTTTAGGGGCTTTTATTCCGGAAACGGACGAAGGTGTTTACTTCATACTTGCCTTTTCGAAGGATGGCCACTTCAAGAAGTATTTACACCCTTTGGCTATGGACGAATCGGACTTTATCGTGGACTTTTACATCATGTACACGCATGAGAACCTACAAAACCCTGTGGATAAGGCTTCTCTTCAGCAAATAGCCAAAGCTTATGGCACTCCAAAGTTTATAGAGCAACTGGAGAAAGAAGGCCCCTTGTCCATCTATCCACCCGAGGTTATCTCTCATTACGACCTTGATGTTCAGATAGAATCCGAAAGCACGGAGAACTATGACGATTCTCACCTCTCCTGCAAGGCTCTTTTCTATCCTCACGACAGCGACAAACTCATTGGATCTATGAATATTGAAGTAAAAGGGCACAACGGAATATACTACGACCGCATAGACCGGATTAGCCGCTAAGCACACCTCCTCTGTAGATCTACTCTTCGCTAGCATATCTTACGGGGATAACAAAAAGGGCAGACTCCATCTTCTGAAGTCAGCCCTCCTTTTGCTACACTACCCTCACCCAACCAAAACAAACGCCATCCTTTCCTCCAAGTATCAAGCCCCCTCAAGACACCAAATGCTCTCGAAGCCATAATCTCCCTCTATCAAAAAAGGCTCAGATAAAAACCTTTGAAACTTATAGTCCTTTCCAAAATCCTCCTATAAATAGGAATGACAGTGATCAAGAGAGATTCTGCACCCCTTGTTCTTCCCTCCCTAAGCCTCAAACAAAATAGCCCTGAGCGGGGACCTCAAGAGGGCCTTCGTCAGCGGCTGGTACGAACAAGATATTCTTGAAACCTTAACGGGGCAATAGTAAGGTCTCCAGAGCCCTACATTAGACGGAGAAGAACCGAGCCAAAGGGGGCTAAAGGCTCCCTCCAGGAAGGCTCCAAAACGCGAAAAGGATCTCCCAGCTCTTCGCTCGAAAATCCCTCCTCTCCCCTCTCTCAGTCCTCAGACAAACTCCTTCAGAAACTCCGTCAAACAAAAAAGAGAACCCTCAAGCATACTTGCTTGAGGGCTCTCCCT
>NZ_ACNN01000002.1 GCF_000174815.1 Porphyromonas endodontalis ATCC 35406 | reverse complement strand
TTCAGTTCTACTGGCAGAAGCCTCTCAGCCTTACGACCAATTGGTTAAGGGTGCAGACACCGGATGCCGGGAGCAGTGACCAGGTCTCCAGTAACCGAGGCTTGGTGACAATACCCGAAGTCGGCGACCAGGTGATGGTCGGCTTCGAGCACGGTGATCCACACCGCCCCTTCGTGATGGGAAGCCTTTTCCATGGGAAAAACGGAATAGGTGGTGATATGGAAAACCATTTGAAAAGTATTTCTACTCGCAGTGGACATCAGATTGCCTTCGACGACGATGAGAATGGCGATTGGAGTGTCACCATCAAAGATAGGGGGGGGAATACTATTCGATTGGATACAAAGGGGAGGAATATTGAAATCTCTACACCAGAAACATTAACGGTCAATGCCAAAAACATCAGTCTGAATGTCCTGGAAAATATGAATACTCATATTGGGAAAAACAATACTCTTACCGTTGGTGAGACGAATGTGGAAACAGTGCAGGGGATGAAAAATACGACTGTGTCTAGAGATATGAATGTCTTTGTATCCGGCAGCCTTGTTGAGAATATAGAAGGAGATGTCTACAGCGAGACAAAACAGGGCAAAACGGTCGTAAATGGCGATCAGGGTATTGACAATAAAGTGAGTGGAACCTTTTGCAGAGAGGCACAAAAGAAAATCCGCAACAATGGCGGAGAAAATTCTTCTCTCTTTTAGTTTCATGATCGGTTATGAGCAGAATCAGAAAAGTAAAAGGACACATCACTGAAATGGTCGGAGGAGATTATAAAATCTACTCCGCATCTGATATTGTGGAAAGTGCGACGGATAAATTCCATGAGACGGCAGATGGAGGTCTTTTTTTCGGGGAACCCGAAGCTCCTCCTACGCCTCCCGACAATCCCGCGAAGAAAAAATCGGAACTTATCGTTCATTTCAGAAGACCTGATGGTTATGATGGCGAATTTGGATTCGATTGGATGAGGGATGATTACAAGGATATCTGTTCAAACTTTGAGGAATTGGAAAAGGATTACGAATCAATTAAGATTTATGGAAAACCATACTATGTTCCATGGTTGTCGATATTCCCTGATGATTACAAACAGCAATCTGAAAAAGGAAAGGGAGTTAGATTAAAACTTGAAATAGAGAGTTTAAACAATAGCAAAGATAACGTTGGAACTAAGATAGGATTATCAGCCTCCTCCCCTTCTTTGTTGGTGAGTCCAACGGAAATAGATTCACAAAAATCTTCTCATGAAATCGAGATTAGATGCACTGAAAAAATTGCAGACGATAAGATATTTATTGAAGCAAGAGATTTAGCCTCCCAAAACCTTGTTGGGAAGTTGAACATTCTGCGCAATGATACTATATATCGTTTCACCCTTTTTCTGATTCGACTGCTGGATGATCCTGATAAGGCAGAAAATGAGGAGGAAAAGTCCCAAATTAAACGAGCTAATGAGTTTTATTTGGGAGACATAAATGACGACTGGAAAAATTCTGTCGCAAATAGGGTAAACAATTTTGGTCTTAACCAAGCTCTGATACAGTGTGATGTTGTACTTAAGGATATAAAAATAGACTCCAAAGATTGGATTAAAAAGGGCTGTCTTACAGAGGATAAGAGAATTATAAAATCTCCATTTCGTGAGGTAATAAAACCATTATGTGAGGATAAAGGGGTTTGTGCTTTCCTCTGCGGTTTTCTTGCTAAAGAAAAATCTGATGGTTCTGCTTGGGCAGGAGTAAATCCAACCACATTGAATCACATTATATGCCTGCAATATATTTATTCTGACGGAGCTGATTACGCAAAAAGAATTTTACTACACGAGATAGGTCACGTTTTGGGATTGGAACACACTTTTGACAATGATGATGCTTACGAATTACAAATGCTAAAAACTGACAACATCATGGATTATCCTATAGATCCAAAAGACGAAGAAAATCTGAATCCTTTTGACAGAGTTACATTCTCGAGAAGACAATGGTTGAGAATGCAAGAAGAAATAGTTTCATATCATGGGAATAAAGAGTAGACTTTTATGCTTGATTATCTTGCTTTTGGGAAGTTTCTCAAAAGTTGAAGCCCAGGAGATTCTTACGAAAGAACAGCTTAATGATAGCACCTATACTTGTCGTCTTGATGGGGTTTACGTCTTGGTAGACAGGACATACAAAACTATTCTCAGCTTCAAAAAAGGGAAAAAGCATGGTCAATGGGTTACTTTTGATAAGGATTTATCCTTTTGGGTCAAGACTTTCGAAAATGGGAAAAGGCAGGGGCTGTTTACATCGTCGACCATATATGGAGGCGTATTTGGATATTATGATAATGATCAGAAAGAGGGCTACTGGCGTGAAGTAGAAGAGGGCAGGAGAGAAGAAGGGAATTACCATAAAGGGCAAAGAACTGGGATATGGAAATGCGATAACTATAGCGAAGGAAGATATTGGGCGGGTTCCTATAAAAGAGGACTCAAGGATGGTGTATGGGTATGCACAAATGGCTCTGGGCGTGTTATTGTAAAAGAGGTATTCAGAATGGGTGTTTTGGAGAGCAGCGTGACTTTTGAAGATTGAGTTCATGTGAGCGAATTTTAGGAAATTACATTTGTCTAAATCGCTAGCCAATATAAAATGAGCATAATAGGGATGAGAATAATGGGACGCAGAAAAGAGCCGGATCAAGAAGATGGTAAACTACTATCCATCCAAGAGTATTAAGACAAAAGATAGGGGGTGTCTTGTAAAAGAGGGAAATAGATTTATATCATGGGAATAAAGAGTAGGTTTTTATGTTTGATTGTTCTTCTTTTAGGAAGTATCCTAAAAGTTGAAGCCCAGGAGATTCTTACGAAAGAACAGCTTAATGATAGCACCTATACCTCTCGTCTTGATGGGGTTTACGTCTTGGTAGACAAAACATACAACACCATCCTCAGTTTCAAAAAAGGGAAAAAGCATGGTCAATGGGTTACTTTTGACAAGGATTTATCCTTTTGGGTTGAGACTTTCGAAAATGGGAAAAGGCAGGGGCTGTTTACATCTTCGACCATACATGGGGGTGTATTTGGGTATTATGATAATGATCAGAAAGAGGGCTATTGGTGTGAAGAAGATGACGAAAAGAGAGAAGAAGGGAATTACCATAAGGGACAAAGAACCGGAATATGGAAATGCGATAACTATGGCGCAGAAAGCCTTTGGACGGGTTCCTATAAAAGAGGTCTCAAAGATGGTGTATGGGTATGCACAAATGGCTCTGGGCGTATTATTGTAAAAGAGGTATTCAGAATGGGTGTTTTGGAGAGCAGCGTGACTTTTGAAGATTGAGTTCATGTGAGCGAATTTTAGGAAATTACATTTGTCTAAATCGCTAGCCAATATAAAAATGAGCACAATAGGAATGAGAATAATGGGACGCAGAAAAGAGCCGGATCAAGAAGATGGTAAACTACTATCCATCCAAGAGTATTAAGACAAAAGGCATTGCGTTTAATGAAGGTTCTCCAATGGGGGTTCTAGTATTGTTTTGATGAATTGGGGTGTCTTGTAAAAGAGGAAAATAGACTTATATCATGGGAATAAAGAGTAGATTTTTATGTTTGATTGTTCTTCTTTTAGGAAGTATCCTAAAAGTTGAAGCTCAGGAGACTCTTACGAAAGAACAGCTTAATGATAGCACCTATACCTCTCGTCTTGATGGGGTTTACTTCTTGGTAGACAGAACACAAAGGGCTATTCTCAGCTTCAAAAAAGGGAAAAAGCATGGTCAATGGGTTACTTTTGACAGGTATTTATCCTTTTGGGTCGAGACTTTCGAAAATGGGAAAAGGCAAGGTCTGTTTATATCGCCGACCATACATGGAGGCGATTTTGGATATTATGATAATGATCAGAAAGAGGGCTACTGGTATGAAGAAGATGAAGGAGGGAATTACAATGAAGAAGGGAATTACCATAAAGGGCAAAGAACCGGAATATGGAAATGCTATAGCCACGGTGGAGAAAGACTTTGGACGGGTTCCTATAAGAGAGGTCTCAAGAATGGTGTATGGGTATGCTATGACATGGATAACTCTGAGCGTGTTATCGCGAAAGAGATATTCAGGATGGGTGTTTTGGAGAGCAGCGTGACTTTTGAAGATTGAGTTCATGTGAGCGAATTTTAGGAAATTACATTTGTCTAAATCGCTAGCCAATATAAAATGAGCATAATAGGGATGAGAATAATGGGACGCAGCAAGATGGTAAACTACTATCCATCAAAGAGTGTTGAGACAAAAGGCATTGCGTTTAATGAAGGTTCTCCAATGGGGGATCTAGTATTGTTTTGATGAATTGGGGTGTCTTGTAAAAGAGGGAAATAGATTTATATCATGGGAATAAAGAGTAGGTTTTTATGTTTGATTGTTCTTCTTTTAGGAAGTATCCTAAAAGTTGAAGCTCAGGAGACTCTTACGAAAGAACAGCTTAATGATAGCACCTATACCTCTCGTCTTGATGGGGTTTACTTCTTGGTAGACAGAACACAAAGGGCTATTCTCAGCTTCAAAAAAAGGGAAAAAGCATGGTCAATGGGTTACTTTTGACAGGGATTTGTCCCTTTGGGTCAAGACTTTCGAAAATGGGAAAAGGCAGGGGCTGTTTGTATCCTCGACTATATATGAGGGGGTATTTGGATATTATGATAATGATCAGAAAGAGGGCTACTGGTATGAAGAAGATGACGAAAAGAGAGAAGAAGGGAATTATCATAAGGGGCAAAGAACCGGAGTATGGAAATGCGATAACTATAGCGAAGGAAGCCTTTGGACGGGTTCTTATAAGAGAGGGCTCAAGGATGGTGTATGGGTATGCATAAGAGGCTCTGGGCGTGTTATTGTAAAAGAGGTATTCAGAATGGGTGTTTTGGAGAGCCGCGTGACTTTTGAAGATTGAGTTCATGTGAGCGAATTTTAGGAAATTACATTTGTCTAAATCGCTAGCCAATATAAAATGAGCATAATAGGGATGAGAATAATGGGACGCAGAAAAGAGCCGGATCAAGAAGATGGTAAACTACTATCCATCCAAGAGTATTAAGACAAAAGATAGGGGGTGTCTTGTAAAAGAGGGAAATAGATTCATATCATGGGAATAAAGAGTCGGTTTTTATGTTTGATTGTTCTTCTTTTAGGAAGTATCCTAAAAGTTGAAGCTCAGGAGATTCTTACGAAAGAACAGCTTAATGATAGCACCTATACCTCTCGTCTTGATGGGGTTTACATCTTGGTAGACAGGACATACAAAACTATTCTCAGCTTCAAAAAAGGGAAAAAGCATGGCCAATGGGTTACTTTTGACAAGGATTTATCCTTTTGGGTCGAGACTTTCGAAAATGGGAAAAGGCAGGGTCTGTTTATATCGCCGACCATACATGGAGGCGATTTTGGATATTATGATAATGATCAGAAAGAGGGCTACTGGTATGAAGAAGATGAAGGAGGGGATTACAATGAAGAAGGGAATTACCATAAAGGGCAAAGAACCGGAATATGGAAATGCTATAGTGTTGGCGGAGAAAGCCTTTGGACGGGTTCCTATAAAAGGGGGCTTAAGGATGGTGTATGGGTATGCATAAGAGGCTCTAGGCGTGTTGTTGCGAAAGAGATATTCAGGATGGGTGTTTTGGAGAGCAGCGTGACTTTTGAAGATTGAGCTACACATGAATTTTTGGCATAATTACCCCAATTAGAAACAAGACAAATGAAAACAATAGGGCTGGAAAGCGGAGGCAAAGCAGATTCCATACGTACCTATCGCCAAAGTGTGTGCTATCCAGAAGCAAACTCCAAGTTGCTTTTCGATGTAACTATAGAGCCGCTTCCAATCGAACATCTTCAAGAATATCGCTTGCTGTACACTTGCGATCACTTCTTTATCAACGGCTATGCTCCCGAAAGTTTTATCGACAAGTTGAACGTATCCATCTCCCAAGCTTTTTATCCGATTGATTTGTCTATTGATCGAAAAGATGGAGCAATACGGATCAACAACTCTCAAGCAATAATAGAAAGGTGGGAAGCTAAGAAAGAGGAGGTTTTACGCGAAAACACAGGCGAATATCTGCTCCCTTATATTAATCGGATGGACTCTGTACTCAGGGACGCAAGTGCCATGCATTCGGCATTTGAGGAAAATATCATTTTTATAAACCTATTTGCAATCCCATTTTCTATTGATAATCAGGTTCTCCATCAAAAAACGAACCAACTTCGCATTCCCTTGGGGCAGTATGGTGAAAGACTTCTCTTCAATGGGAAGTTTATGCTGGGAGAAGAGGATGATGGAGAAAGTACTCTTCTCTCTTTCGATGGGCGGGCAATCAGATATTCTATTACTCCGAGTGGGAGCCCCCAGGTGGATAATTACAGAACAAAAGTTTCTTATTTCATTTCCAGAGAAATGAAAACCATTGACGATATTTATGCTGATACTTATTTGCTGTCAGAGGATGGAGAAGAAGAAAAGCTATTTCAATCCATACGAATACATTACCTTCGAAGCTGAAAAGGAGTAAGAAGATGGGTAAAGAAAAAATTATTCTTGTGCACGGAGCAACCTGTAAGTGCCAGTTTGGTACAACTCCAGATATCTTGCAGGTAAAAACTCAGAAGAAGCATTATGCCAACGATAATACAGCTTCGCAACAGTTGATCGCAACCGATAGAGAAATTGGACAGGCATTTTTGGCTGGCACATTTGGGAGTTGCAAAATGATGAATAACAACCCTTGCAAATCCGTTGTTTCCCAATGGATCAACTTTTATGATAAGGTTACGCTAAGCAATGGTGGAAAAATTCTAACGAATGAAAGCAAAGCTATTTGTCCCATGGGTGGAGGCAGCCCATGTATTGAAGTTGTACATCATGGACAACAAGCCGTTCCTTCGGCGGAGAACATGGTGAAGGCAAAAGAAGAAATACACAGTCAAATAAATCCATTTCTCAATCCAGCTACTTCTGTTGAGCACGATTTATTTGAAGGTGTAGTTATTGTAGCAGTAGATATTTGATTCCATGGGTTGGAAATATGAAATTGTAGTATCGGGAGAAGATGGTAAAAACGCTATCCTACATCGTAATGTGTCTGTTGCAGGGAAAATGGTCGATGTCCTTTATATAAAAAGAGGATATGACAAAGCCTGCGTCCAATTAAGGATCGGAAGTTCATATGGGTTGGAAGCAGAGCGTTGGCGTGAAAAAGCAAAAAAAGCGGGCTTGTCAGATTTGGGTCAAAAATGGCAACCTACCCCCTCTCCCATCGGCAAGCCCCCAGTGTCAAATGCAGAGCTCAAACAAATAAATTGGGTGTGTGCTGTTCAAAACGATAATGGGAAATGGGAGAACCATGGTTTTAATACTGTTACAAGTCGAAAAAAAACGATTGAGGTTGAAGAGGGGGTATTTGAAACTGTATACAATTCGGCCGTTGCTGTCTCTGCCTCTTCAACGTGGTCTCTAGGGCGCTTTTATTGGCTAGAGCCATATTTTAATATCCCTGACTTCCAAAAGAAAAATAGTATTTACGGGATTTACATTGTTTTCTTTGATGATCCTCAGCCGACAGATATTTCGTGGTCAGGATGCTCAACAGGTGAGACTTTACATCCCGTTGTACAATCATATGGGAATATGGTCAATTTGGAAATTGTTTCACACCGTATGCCCAATGACGTTTTGTCCGATTTCCATAGTTTTGGGAGATATTACCTTACAATATTTTGTGGTGACAAGGTGCTGGAAAAGAAAATAGTCCTGGGAAGAAATATCGTTTCCGATGTAAAATTAGCCTCTCGAACCCGAATATCTTTATTGATTGAACCATCTTGGCGTGAAGCAATGGGGCACAAAAAAAATGATGGTGAGAAAGAATTACGGATAGAGGTTGAAGGAGACTTGATGTATAATCCAAGAGCTAAAAAGACAAAATCGGATAATACTTCTGGTTTGGCATTCGATACTGAAAAAATGAATATGCAAACTAAGGGAGGTACCGGGGTCTACACAAAAGATGCAGATAATGGAGAAACGACTTCTATCCGCTACCAACATCCTCAAGGGGAATTTGCCGAACCGTATATGGGGCATGATCCTCGGGCTGAGGCAGAAAATATGGCAAAGGCTATTTCCGGTCTTTATATGCCTACAGAAAAAAAGAAGTTAAGCAAGCAACTTCGACTCAAGGTGTGGTACGAAAAGAAATCAGATATCCAGGAACGTCTCAGTGAGAATAAGTCTAAAATGCTTGCCGTCGTAAGCAAAAATGATAGAACATTTAAAGCCCCAGTGAATAACCCTTGCAAATACAAGGCCATTGAGATTTCTTCTCCCGGACGAGAACCATACCTCATCTTCGAAGAAACAGATAAAGGAGTGAGCGACCTAACAGGCTACACGGGTTTTGATCTTGTAGCAGGTGAGAGTGAAAAATCCCCTAATCTCACTATTGTACTGAAAGACCTTGACACGAAAAGGTGTAGGAAGCAAAACCTCTCCCATAAGGGGGATAAAAACGTTTTTGATCTGAGCAAGCTGTTGGGGGTGAAGAAGAATGATTACAAGGTTTCCGGAAATAAACTGGAAATGCTCTTGCATTACGATTACAATAAGACTTACGATACTGATTTAGGCAAAGTTGGGAATAAGGTCGTTGATTCTGCATGGCTTTTCCGCTACATTTGGCCTAGGGAGAGCTTGAAACAAAGCCATCTTGTCCTTGTAAATTCCTGCGCTTATCCCAACCAGATGGTAAAAATCAATGTGTATCCGGACATTATGTGGACATTCCATCTAAATTATGGAATGAAAAATCCATTATACTATCGAGATACATTTGTCCAAATGCGACAACATCGTGTAGAGGAGGCTTTTAATAAGGGACAGGCAGCCGATATTGATGGATATGACGGAAAATTACAATCAACATTCTCATTTGCCCTTGAGTGTAATTGGAACAAGACAAGAACAGTCAATCTGGATTACAAAATTGCAGGAAACGTAAAACTATTTCTAGGGTCATTCCTGAAAATAAAGAAATTCGTTGATCAAGTAACAGGAAAGGATAGAGGGACTTCGACAAAGGGTTTTAATGCTGAAATGTTAGCGCGAGTAAAGAGAACTCCTCTATCAATTGAAGTACAGTCTCCTCAACTTAGCATTGCAGCCGGATGGAAATACGAGTGTGGCAGAAAAGAGCAACGCAATGCCCATAAAATGGCTCTAACAGGAGAAATAAAGGCTAAAGCAGATCCTCTTATAGGAGCAGAAGCAACTATAGACCTAATTGCATGGGGCAAAAAATTACATCCCATGGCTAATGTTGTGATTACGGCGCTAGATTTATTGGCATATGCTGCAAATGCGAATGTGAGATTTGATTTGATTTTTTACGGGAAACTATTCATTGATGGTGAAGCAACACTTAGCACGTTAAAGAAAGAGGGAGAGTTAAAAGCTGGAGGTCAATTTGGATTCAAATTAGTTTTATTAGCCAAGGCCACCGGAAAATTGAAACTCTATGTGACTAGTGCTGATTTTGATTTTGAAGCAAAAGCGCAGGCTGCAGGTTATTTTTCAGCGGGTATGTCTTTAGGGATAGATGACAATAAAGGTATCTATTTTAAACCCATATTAAAACATTCTGGCCTAAAAATTACTTTTTCTTATTATACCAAAATAGGTGATTTCAGGAGAACAGAAAAGAAAGAGGTGACGATAATAAAGGCAGGAGAGGCTAATATTGATCGAAAGTTTTACATAAACGGGTAATTTAAGATTGATCGAAAAACCCTTTGCACCTGCTCTTTTGGCGTGCAGCGGGAATATGCAAAACAAAAAGTAGCAAACAAGTCGTATGGAACATAGTCAAATAAACATTCAAATAGATTCCTTTCTCGAACGCCCTTTCTACTACATAAAAATGGAAGCGTCATCTGTAGGGTTTGATATAAGAGTAAATGATTTTCCTGTCCTGCAGTACAATGAGAGTAAGTTCTCATCAACAGAAATGGAAATCCCTATCAATCCCGCTATCTTATCATCAGGGATGCAAGAAATTTCAGTTCGAGTTTTTCCTCCCTTAGGTCAAACTCTTATTCCGGAGAATGGGGTATTTGAATTTGGGATAAACAAAGAAGAGGATGCTTGGGCGCACGATGGAAAAGGAGAAATAATCCTTCCTCTCGTCAAAATGGATACCCCAAATCTACCATGTTGGGAATTTAAAACAGAATTCGAAGCTGAAGTCCCTTTTTCATTTACTGCATGGACAAAGTCTCAAGACTTGAGCAAAATCGACAATTTGCCCGAGCTGTTGGACAATGCTTATAGGAAAATTGCAAAAACCATAGAGAGTAAAAACGATAAAGAATTCGTAGAGCTTATCAAGGGGAGCTATGAAATCAGCGTTATGCTATATGAAAGGGTTGATGATGAGGTGAAAGGCTTTCAGCCAGAGCCCGAGAAAGTTTTGCCAATGGATAATTGTAATATCGGTTTCTATGGAAATAATAGACTAGTAAGATACGAAGATATAGAATTAGAGACCTGTTTTAAGACTGAAGTCTACTGCGACAATAATGAAAAAAAGATCTATTACTATCCCATGTACTTTCATTTACCTCAGGGGGCAAACGAATTAGAGGTCATAAGATGATTTGTCCCCAATTTTAGGACAACTCCAAGGGTTACCGGACAGCAATAGCCCGTTCCTTATGGGGGAGCTGCCCTGAAATGATTTGGAAATCGGCTAGTTTGTCACTGCAGTTTTGCCTGAGGAACAAAAATTTACAGCCCTAGAATTTTTTCTTTTTCAGGTAGAGTGGAATTGATTGTTTCACGAAGAGATATCATCCCTCTCCTTC
>NZ_ACNN01000003.1 GCF_000174815.1 Porphyromonas endodontalis ATCC 35406 | reverse complement strand
AGGGAATAATTGGTACGAAGGTCCAAACGATCGTAATTTTGCTTCAATTCGTCTGCAACAAAGTCTATAAAACGGGAATTATCCAAATCCGTTAATTGCTCCGGAGAGGCATTGACAATTGTCACATTGGTCAGCTTATCCGACTCTGTGTTTTTGTAAAAGAGTTGCACGGCACGATATGAGGTTTCAAGATCTCGCACGGCCTCGACGGCGGTTAATTGGTTCTTGGCCAAGAGAGCCGAGACGACGCTCGTTTGGGTCTGGCATTTTTGCACCATTTCCGGGATATCCTTATTTTCGGTTAGCAACTCCAACCAAAGGTCAATCTTGTGGGCAAGAGCCTGACGTTCGCCCTCTTTCTGTTCCTCGACAAGGAACATTTTCTTACGCGCCTTCCGTTCCGGATTTAAGTTTTGAAGTCCATCGATGGCTGTTTCCAAGAAACTGAAGCCGCCATACCGAGAGAGGGCGGATATAGCACCATCCAATGTCTCTTTGGAATACGAATCGGCTACTTTTTCTTGATAAACCGGTTGGGCAAGAGTCTCTTGCTCC
>NZ_ACNN01000004.1 GCF_000174815.1 Porphyromonas endodontalis ATCC 35406 | reverse complement strand
AGTTCTCTTTTTCTTTTGTGTTACCTTTGTAGCAACTAAAGAAACGGATAGCAATTATAGGAGAGTTGCGCTATAGTATGAAGGATAAGATTATTATCATCCCCACCTACAACGAGCGAGAAAATGTCGCCAATATGATTACCCAAGTATTTGCTCTAGAGGGTAATTTTGAGATACTTATTGTGGATGATTCCTCTCCTGATGGTACGGCTTCCATCGTAAAAGAGGAGATGGCGAAATACCCTGAGCGTCTCCATCTGTTGGAGCGAAAGGGAAAACTCGGTTTGGGTACGGCTTATATTGCGGGCTTCAAATGGTGTCTCTCTGAGGGGTATAACTACATTTTCGAGATGGATTGCGACTTTAGTCATCCTCTAGAAGCCCTCCCTCGTCTTTATGCTGCGTGTCACGATCAAGGGTATGATGTGGCTGTGGGCTCTCGCTATGTAAAGGGTGGAGGCGTGAAGGATTGGCCTCGTAATCGTATCATGATGAGCCGCTGGGCTTCTTATTATGTCCGTTTCGTTACCTGGTTGAAGGTACATGACACTACGGCCGGCTTTGTATGTTATCGCCGGGAGGTGCTAGAGGCAATTGATCTTGATGCTATCCATTTCAAAGGCTATGCCTTCCAAATCGAAATGAAATATGTGGCAGCTTGTCTCGGTTTCAAGCTAACCGAAGTGCCCATCATCTTTATCAATCGCAAACTAGGGGTCTCTAAGATGAGTAGTTCCATCTTTGGCGAAGCGTTCACGGGGGTACTCAAGTTGCGTTTATGGCATACTTTCAAAGGATATCCGCACCGCAAAGCAAATTAAGGAACGACTGGAGGAAATATCCAAACACTACGAACTACTATGAAACAACTACTACTTAATGCTCAGATAACAAACGAAGGAAAAACTTTCTTCGGCTCTGTACTAATTGATGGGGAGCGTATTGCGGCAATTTATCAAGGGATAATGCCCCTAACAAAAATCCCCGAAGAGGCGCGTAATGCCCAGATAGAAAATTGTGAGGGGTTGTGGTTGTTTCCCGGCGTAATTGACGACCAGGTACACTTTAGAGACCCGGGGCTTACCCACAAGGGAGATATAGAGAGCGAGAGTAGAGCAGCCATAGCCGGAGGGGTAACCTCCTTTATGGATATGCCCAACACGAACCCCGCCACCACGTCGTACGATGCTCTTATGTGGAAGCGCGACCATGCGCACGAGGTCTCTTGGGCAAATTATGCCTTCTTTGTGGGAGGAACAAATAGCAATGCAGATAGCCTTTTTTCTCTAGATCCAAAGATAATCCCCGGGATTAAACTCTTTTTGGGAGCCTCCACAGGCAATATGTTGGTGGATCGTAGAGAGGCAGTAGAGACTTTTTTTGCAGAGAGCCCTCATCTCATAGCCATTCACTCTGAGTCCGAAGAGATAATTCGCCGTAATAGAGCCCTGTACGTTGAGCGTTATGGAGAGGATCCTCCTATCACTTGCCACCCCCTTATTCGTAGTGACGAGGCCTGCTACCGCTGTACGTCGGAGGCGCTCGATAGAGCTACAAAGTATGGCACTCGCCTCCATGTGTTGCATCTGAGTACAGCTAGAGAGGTAGCTCTATTCCGCCATGACCTCCCCTTAAAAGAAAAGCATATCACAAGTGAGGTCTGTGTGCATCATCTCTGGTTTACGGATCAGGATTATGCTCGTCTTGGCACACGTATTAAGTGGAATCCTGCCATAAAGACGGAAGCAGACCGACAGGCGTTGCGCCAAGGTTTGATAGACGGAGCGTTGGATATAGTAGCCACGGATCATGCCCCTCATCTTTGGCAGGAAAAAGAAGGAGGTGCTCTCAAGGCAGCTTCGGGTGGACCCCTCGTTCAATACTCTCTACTCGTAATGCTGCAACTTGCTGATCAGGGCTTGTGGTCTAGAGAGCTGGTGGGGGATAAGATGTGTCACCGCCCTAGTGACTTATTTTCGCTACAAGAGCGAGGATATATCCGCCCCGGGTACTATGCCGATCTCGTCCTTATCAATCCTCGGGAGAATACAGAGGTAAACAAAGAGGGTATTGTGAGCCGTTGTGGATGGTCGCCTTTCGAAGGTTATAGCTTCCATCATAGCGTCGAAAGTACCTATGTCAATGGGCAACGAGCTTATCACAAAGGTATATTTGAGGCAAGACCTTCGGTAAAGCCTTTGTCATTTAACCGATAATGGCTACTTTTGTAGGAGTTATACAAATCTCAAATACGTACTGTATTATGGAACAACTTGATTGGTCATCTTTGGGTTTTGGTTATCACAAGACCGACTACAACGTACGTTGCTACTACCGCGACGGCAAATGGGGAGAACTAGAAGTATCTTCCGAAGAAACGATTACCATGCACATGGGGGCAACTTGCCTTCATTATGGACAAGAAGCCTTTGAGGGGCTAAAGGCTTTCAAGGGCAAAGATGGAAAGGTGCGTATCTTCCGTATAGACGAGAATGCTAAGCGTATGATCCGCTCAGCAGAGGGTGTTGTGATGCAACCTGTACCTCAGAAACTTTTCGAAGAGGCTTGCATCAAGGCTGTTAAACTCAACGAACGTTTCATCCCTCCCTACGAGAGTGGTGCATCTCTTTACATCCGTCCTCTTCTTCTAGGGCTTGGTGCTCAAGTTGGTGTTAAGCCGGCTCCCGAATATCTCTTTATCGTATTTGTAACTCCTGTTGGTCCTTACTTCAAAGAAGGATTCAAGCCTACTCCTATGGCTATTATGCGTGGCTATGACCGTGCAGCTCCATTGGGTACCGGTACAATCAAGGTTGGGGGTAACTATGCCGCTGGTATGATTCCTACGGTACTTGCTCACGACAAGGGCTACTCTGCATGTCTCTTCCTTGATGCAAAGGAAAAGAAGTATATCGACGAATGTGGCCCTGCCAACTTCTTTGGTATCAAGAACAATACATACATTACGCCCGAGTCCACCTCTATCCTCCCCTCTATCACCAATAAGAGTTTGATGCAACTTGCTAAGGATATGGGTATGAATGTAGAGCGTCGTCATGTACCCGAAAGCGAACTTGCAGAATTCGAAGAAGCCGGAGCTTGCGGTACTGCTGCTGTGATCAGCCCTATTCTTCGCATTGACGACCTTGATGAAAACAAGACTTACCAGATCTCTAAGGATGGTAAGCCGGGTAAGCGTTGCGAAGAACTCTATAATCGTCTCCGTGCTATTCAGTATGGTGATGTAGAAGATCCTTATGGATGGGTTACTATTGTAGAGTAATAAAATCTAGACATATAGTCTGATATATACTTTGAGAGAGAGCTCGTGGGGAGACTTCCCTGCGGGCTCTTTTCTATTGAGAGTAGCAACAGATACAATTTATTTGCGTTTAGATAAAAAGACCTCAGGATATGCCTTGTTGCACTTCTGAGGTCTTGCTTTCTGAATAATCAGCTATTGCTGAATTTCCTCTATCGTTCTGTTATTTGTTCGTCCCCTTATTAGTCATAGAGATTTATATTTGACTTTAGTCCTGCTGCAGAGGTAGTATTTGAGGTTCGATCCGTGTAGAGTCCTGCACGAAAAAATACAAGGTTCAATAATGGCTTAGGCGTTCTATGTTGCCCCTCTCTCCCGGGTAGGTTTACTACATGAGTGAGTTTGACTCTTGTCAGCCCTCGTTTAGTATTTTATTTTGAAGTAGTCGAGGATGGCTTTATACTGGTCTTGTGCTGTAAGGCAGGTGTCAAGAAGATAGCCCGGGGTATGCTCCCATTCGTGTAAGCCTCGATAGTAGTACATCTTGAGTTCATCCGTGATGATAAAGGGCACAATATTGTGAGTGAGACATTCTTTGAACATAATCAATCTGCCCACACGCCCATTGCCATCTTGGAAAGGGTGGATAGCCTCAAACTTTTGGTGAAAATCGAGTATATCCTCAAGCGAAACTTGCTGTTTGCTTTTGTAGTCTCGGAGTAAAGACCGAATAGCAGAGCCCACTTTCTTGGGGGCGGTAGTTTCTAATCCCCCCACCTCATTAGGGAGCTTTTTATAGGCTCCTACTGCAAACCATGCTTTAGATGCGTCTGATGTCCCAGATTTAAGCATTAGGTGAAGCTGTTTGATCATAGCTTCAGTCAAGGGGTTGAGGGCGTGCTCTATGATGAAGTCAATACAACGAAAGTGGTTAGTGGTCTCAATAATATCATCTACTCGCACTGCCTCACCAGCTATGCCAATTGTATTCGTTTCGAAGATATAGCGCGTTTGCTCCTCAGTTAGGCGACTCCCCTCGATATGGTTAGAATTGTACGTGAGATCAATCTGTGTACGATGATAGATACCCCCTCTGAGTTGACTTTCCTTTTGCTCTCTTAATACCTTGAGTAGCGGAGAAAGCTTCATACGAGCATTCTTGCGTGGAGGAAGAGGTGCTGTTTGAGGGATACTCCACGTCTTGCCTATAAGTCGTGCTCCAGCGATCTTGCCTAGAGTACAGTAGTTTCTAACGGTTCGTTCGGAGATGCCGTGCATTTCGGCGTATTCTTTAGCAGAGAGAAAATCCATATTGACAAGACCTTAATTCTCTTGCAAAGATATTATTTTCTTGCCGTTATCGGCAAGAAAATGGGCTTCTATCTCAAATGTAAAGGGATTTCTTGCCGATAAGCCAGAGGATAGAGATAGTTGCCTAGCCCCTTTTCTCAAGAAGAGACTATTTTTGTGGCGTAAGTATTTATATTGAGTATATGGAAAGAAAATCAATACTAACGATGACTTATGAGGAAGCAAAGAGATTCTTCTTAAAAGACAAAAGTTATTGTAATATATTTGCCTCAGTATTTTTCTTTTGCAGGACTGCTAGAAGATATTGGAAATGGATAAGGTAAATCTCATATCAGATTGTTATAATGAAACGACATTGAAAGGATGTGAGAGTGTAAACCACATGTTGTTTGCAAATAAGGATGGAAAGCTATCTTGGCGACCTCCGCAAATAATACATCCATTCCTCTATGTTTTACTGGTTAGAGAAATTACAGAAAAATCCAATTGGGAGAAAATTCGTAATCGATTTCAAAGTTTTCGAGGGAACGATAAAATACAGTGCTTTAGTATTCCTGTAGTCAGTTAGATAAAGCTACACAGGTCTTTCAATGGTGGGAGAATATAGAGCAGGAGTCTATCAATCTTTCATTAGACTACAAGTATTTGTATGACACTGATATTGCAGATTGTTATGGTTCTATGTATACCCATTCGATTGCTTGGGCTGTTGAGACTCGCAGTATAGCAAAAAAACAGAAGAATGCGAATTTATTGGGGAATAAAATAGATAAGCATATTCGGGACATGCAGCGTGGGCAAACTAATGGGATACCGCAGAGGTCTGTCTTAATGGATTTTATTGCAGAAATGGTTCTTGGATATATTGACGAAGAGCTTTCGGAGAGAATCAAAGAGAACAAGATCGTTGATTACAAGGTGCTTAGGTATAGGGATGATTATAAGGTTTTTGTAAAGAACTCCAGTGATGGAGAAATGATATTGAGATTGCTTTCAGAAGTTATCATGCCTTATGGGTTAAAACTAAACTCCTCGAAAACTAGAGAGAACAGAAATATTATATCTAGTGCAGTAAAACCTGATAAATTGTCTTGGTTTCAACTCAATCAGAGCAATCTTACTTTGCAAAAGCAATTCTTATTGATTCATCAACATAGCCTTGAATACCCCAATTCTGGAAGTGTTGTTAGGGCACTAACGGAATTGAATAAGGGTATTTCTGATAAAGAGATGTCTATTCAAATTATCAGTATAACAGTTGATATAATGCTTCACAATCCCAAATCAATACCTGTGTGTTGTTCTATTATTAGTAAGATATTAAAAGGATTTGATGATGATACAATGAGGAGTATTTCCGGGAAGATATATCAATGTTTAATGGATACATCAAATTCTGGATTTGCTCAAATATGGATGCAGAGAATGTTGGAGAGGAGGAGGAGTGATTTTCAATTTGAAGAGACTTTGTGCAAGATTGTTCGGGGAGATAATACTAATATGTGGAATAGTACATGGATTTCGAGGAGAGTTTTCAAGAGAAAAATAGATTCAAAAAGAATTTTTGATAACAATCTATTTGCTGGAATGGATGATGTTATAAAAGACAAAGAGGTAAGTCTTTTCATACATTCTCTTTGAAGATGCCTAATATTCAAGAGGTGGTAATCTGTTTTTGTCTAGAGTGGTTTTGGGAGGGATTCTAGGCAGAAATGAATACAAAAATAGGCTGATAATCGGTGAATTATCAGCCTATAAATTTATACTTTTAGGGCAGGGTTTTTATCCTTTCTACCCTAGGTGGAGTTGTCTGTTGGTGGATTGGGTGGGAAGCCCCCTTCGTTGGCCAAGGTCTAGTGAACTCCCCTCTCTTTGGCAAGTGCGAATGATTCGTCAAGTCCCTTGGCTAGATCGTATTGGGGGCGGTACCCTAAGGCTAGAAGAGGAGCAATATTGCACTGCCAATTGCGTTGCTTGAGAATAGGATATTTATCTAGGTTTAGTGCAATGGGATGCCCCGTGAGTTTTCCATAGAGTTCTCCCAAAATACATGCTATATATATGATGCTGAGGGGAACTCGAACTTCGTGCACTTTGCGATGGATGTGCTTTGATGCGAAAAGGGTGAAGTCATGGTCGTCGTACGTTTGACCATCCGAAACTAGATAATTTCTTCCTTCGGCTTCGGGATGGGTCATTACGAGGAATAGAGCTTGCACTAAGTCTCGCACGTACACAAATGAGAGCTGTTGATGTTTGCGTCCTGATAGAAAACTCCAGCCCTTTTTCATGGTATCGATGGAGAGCCAATAGTCTTGGTCGCCAAAACCATATACCCCGGTAGGATTGAGGATGGTGTAGCGAAAGTCCGATTGGCGCACATAGTGCTCGGCCAGGAGTTTGCTCTTCCCGTAGAGCGTATTTGGCTCGTGTGGCATGGAGGCATCCAAGGGGTGATGGCTACGATTCTTTCCATAGCTGCCCATACTGCTCATCAATACGAATCTCTCGGGTAGGGCAGGCATGCGCTCAAGAGCCTCTAGTAGACGGCGTGTATGCTCGGCATTGACCTCTTGAAATTCTTTCTTATGGGGCGTCTTGGTAAGACCTGCGTTATGGATAACGTAGCGAAAAGGAGCTTCTGTAGATAGCGAGAGAGGAATCTTCGCAAACTGCTGCGCCATCTGATCCACAGAGTAGAAATCAACTTCCAAGAGATGGATAGGTAGCCCCTCGAAGCGCTCTCTTGCACTCTCTTTGCGTACTGCCACCCATACGTCAAAGCCCAGTTCTATAGCTTTTTCTAGGATGTATTTGCCGATAAAACCTGTTGCTCCTGTAATTAGAAGCCGCTCTTTGTATTGCCCCTCTTCTTGCAAGTTCATTTCCTTTTTAGAATAAAAAAGCCACTCAAACGAGGCCGAATAGACCTCCTTTGAGTGACATAATTAATCGTTATTCGTGAATTGATCGGAGTAGTAACAAGAGGATCTTATTTGTTCTCTGCACGTGCTTCCTTCACCGCTTCTTGGAGTAGACGGATCTTTTCGCCCACAGAGGCTAGATCTCGTTTCAAGCGTTGTTGCTTTTGCTCTATATCTCGCATCATGGAGTCGCCCCATTTAGACGATACCGAGAAGAGATCTAGATTGCCGGTAGAGGTTTGCAGCTCCTTGGACATGCGTTCGCGAGTGCGGTAGAGTCTTTCTAGCTCATCCTCTAGCTTTTTAAGGTCTCCACCCATGCTGTCTATATCCGAGGCAAAGGCTTCGAGACGGCGCTGATTGCGCTCCATTTGGAACTTTTCGTACACTTTGTCTACGGCACGATAGTAGGCGTTGTACACCTTTTCTTTGTCGCGATAAGGCACATGCCCCACAGCATTGAAACGCTCCATAAGGGCGTTAAGTTTGCTGCGCATTTCTTCTTGCGGAGTGCCTTCCTCTTCTGTTAGTGCTTCAATTTCACTAATGATTTCACGCTTCTCCTTTAGGCAAGCTACCTGCTCTGTATTGCGTGCATTGCCTTGTTTCTTACGAGCTTCGAAGAAGGTATCGCATGCTGTGCGGAAGCGAGCCCAAAGTTCATCACCTACGCGCTTGGACGAACGTCCTGCCTTTCTCCATTCCTCTTGTAGCTCTTTGAGCCTTTTAGCCGTCTTGTTCCAATCCGTACTGGTGGCAAGAGACTCTGCCTCTTCTATGATCTTGCGCTTGGTGGCATCAGCCTGATCGTATTGTTCACGTAGGGTCTGGAAGAATTGAGCCTTTGTATCAAAGAAGAAATTGCAAGCCGATCTAAAACGCTTATAGATATCATTGCTTTCACTGCGTGGAGCGTGCCCAGTTTCTTTCCATTGCTCCTGTAGCTTGAGCACTTGTTCGGTGGCACTCTTCCATTTTGAAGCGTTATTGAACGAATCGATGGGTAGCGACTCTATTGCCAAGCAGATCTCTTGTTTTGCGGAGAGGTTGGCCTCTTCTTGGGCATTTCGGTTGTCGAAAAACTCTTGACGACGCCTATTTAGGTCGTGAGATAGCTCGTTGAATCTAGCCCAAATCTCCTCACGCATAGACTTTTCTACAGGACCGATTTCTTTCCACTCGCGGTGTAGTTGCTGTAGCTCCTTGCACGCCTCTATGATGTCCTCACGAGTGCTGAGCTCCTCGGCTTGTGCTATGAGGTCTTGTTTTGCTTCGAGATTTTTGCGGAAGTCGTAGGCGCGGCTCTCTTCGTTCATCTGACGAAGGTCGTAGTACTCTTCGCGCAATCTACTATACTCGGCTTGGAGATCGTTGTACTTTGCCTCGGGCACTTGGCCAATGCTTTTCCACTTCTCCTCTAGTTCGTAGTATTGTGTACGGATGGTCGAAAAGTCGTCTTGACTCGAAACGATAGAGCGCAAAGTCTCGATGAGCTGACGCTTGAGTTCGTAGTTCTCTTCCTGCTTCTTTCGCTCTTCCTCTAGGTTTTGTTGGTAGCGAAGTCGGTAGGTCTCCAGGATATCGTGTAAGCGACTCTCGTGTAGTTTTGCCTCTTCGAGTTGGGCTTTAGCTTCGTCTGTCTCTGCGCGTTCGTATGCACTTTTCTTTCTGTCAAATCCCTTTTTTAGGGCATCAACATCACGGCGAGAGGGTAAAACTTCAGATTGAGACATCAGTGCAATTGCATCTACAATCTGAGGACAAGTCATCGCTTCTATTTCCTCGTAAGAGAAAGTTTTGTAAGC
Source organism: Porphyromonas endodontalis ATCC 35406 (assembly GCF_000174815.1). GTDB lineage: Bacteria > Bacteroidota > Bacteroidia > Bacteroidales > Porphyromonadaceae > Porphyromonas > Porphyromonas endodontalis. The sequence continues at coordinate 281 of NZ_ACNN01000004.1, read as the reverse complement.
AGGACTCTCAGTGGAGTGGTCAGCTCTCTTTTCGGGAGCTTCGGGAGTAGTAGCCTCAGCAGCATCGGGTGCTGTAGTGTTGAGGTTTTTCTCTTGGGGCATCAAGTTAGTATCTTCCATACGCATTCCTTTGATGAGGCAACCCTACAACGTATAGGGATCCTCTCTCATTTCGTTTACAAATTAAGCAAATAAAAATGAGACTAAGGCCTGTCTTTTGTGAATAAAGTAGGTGCAGATTCCAGTATCAAGTGCAACGGTATGACAAAAGTAGTGCTAAT
>NZ_ACNN01000005.1 GCF_000174815.1 Porphyromonas endodontalis ATCC 35406 | reverse complement strand
ATGCCGGCCGCGATGTAATGATTGATGCCCCCTCGGCAATCGATCAGGTACAACTCGATGAACTCAACCTCATCCTCCGCCCAGCCCAAGAGCAATAAATCTTTTGATGCCTACCCATCTTGATATAATTGCAGCCCTCGAAGAAGTTTGTCCCTTGTCTCTACAGGAGACCTGGGACAACAGCGGCTGGCAAGTAGGTAACCCGCACCTTGAGTGCACCGGGGCTATACTTGCCGTAGAGGCAACCGAAGCCACCGTACAAGAGGCTCTAGAGACCGGCTGTAACCTACTTATCACTCATCATCCCCTACTCTTCCACCCTCTCAAACACATCGGGAGTAGGACTTACCAAGAGCGCACCGTAGCCCTTGCCATCAAGCATGACGTAGCCATCTATTCGGCTCATACTAATGCGGATAATGCGGCTAAAGGGATTAACTACTACCTTGCTGAGCGACTGCAACTACAAAACACACGCGCCCTTGTAGCTCAACCTTGCAACCTTTACAAACTATCGGTTATGGTGCCCACCGCCTCTGCTCCCAAAGTGGAGAGGGCTTTGTGCGCCGCAGGAGCAGGCAGATTGGGGTGCTACGATAGTTGTTCGTTTTCGGTAGAGGGGCGAGGGCATTTCCGTCCATTGGAGGGAGCAAATCCCACAATTGGCTCTCTAGGCGAATTGGAGGAGGTGATAGAGACACAAATTTCCCTCCTTGTTGAGCCTCACCTCGTCCACAAAGTAATACAAGCAATTTACGCCTCCCATCCGTACGAAGTGCCTGCCTACGAGCTCATTTCCCTAGCGACTCCACAAGATAAGATAGGCACGGGTGTCATCGGCGAACTACCCCATCCCATAAGCGAAGAGGAGTTCCTCAAAAAAGTCTCTCAGTGGTCTGGGGTAAAGCACGTTGCCTATTCCCACCCCCTAGGGAAAGCGATCTCTCGCGTTGCTCTATGCGGAGGAAGCGGAGGGAGTTTCCTATCCAACGCCATTGCACAGCATGCCGATGTTTACCTTACGGGCGAGGGAAAATACAACGACTACCTAGATGCGGCCGGCCATCTCCTCTTTGTCACCATCGGGCATCACGAGAGTGAATCGATCGCTCGCAGGCTATTTAGCGACATTATCTCGGCAAAATTCCCTAACTTTGTGCTTCGAGAGTCGTTGTATGACAATAATCCGGTTAATCACCTATAAGTAATATGGCCAAGAAAGAAACGCCAGCAAAGAAAGAACCTACCGCCAAAAAGCTGAAGGATGTAGCTTCGGTTGCCCAACCAGAAACCGCAGAAGAACGTGTAGCAAAGCGTCTCACCGCTTTGGCTCGTCTGCAGGCAACCCTATCGCGCATAGATGAAATTGAAATACTTCGTGGCGAACTTCCTCTCGAAGTTGAGAACATAGAGAACGACCTTGCTCAGTTGCAAACGCGTCTCGACAATACGGCATCTTCTGCCAAAACCCTATCACAATCGGTTACTGCAGAACGCAGCAAGATAGCTCAGTCTCGTGAGTTGCTCGATAAATACAAGGCTCAAATAGATAATGTTCGCAACAATCGTGAGTATGACAACCTCTCAAAAGAGATTGAATACCAAGAGCTAGAGATTACCCTCAGCGAGAAGAAAATACGCGAATACACCCAAGAGCTGCAAGCTCGCAAGGCTGATATTGCAAAATACAAGGAACAATTCGAACTCCGTGCAGGCGACCTAAAGGCCAAGAAATCGGAGCTCGACAGCATCATACAAGAGACACACGAAGACGAAGAAAAGCTGCGCAAAGAAGCGGCTAAGCAGGAGAAAGAGATCCAAGATCCCCGTGTACTTGCCTTTTTCCACCGCATTCGCAATGGAGCTCGCAACGGACTAGCCGTAGTACCCATCGACCGTGAGTCTTGTGGTGGATGCTTCAATCGCATTCCTCCTCAGCGTCAGCTTGAGATCAAACTCCACAAAAAGGAGATTATTTGTGAGTATTGTGGGCGCATCATCATTGACCCTGATTTACTCAACATGTAGTAGAACCCTTTTGGGTGTCTCCACCTAATATAAACATAGGGTGTATCGGAAGTAACAACTTTTGGTATGCCCTATTTTTGTAAACTCTCCCCATGAAGACGAATCCCCAAGTGTACCACCACCCCCTAATGCGAACCATGCGACAGAGCATCAGTCGCTATCAACTTTTGGAGCCACATGCTTCGGTGCTCGTGGCTCTAAGTGGAGGGGCTGATTCGGTTGCACTACTACTTGCCTTACAGCTCGCTAACTACCGCCCTATTGCCATACATTGCAATTTTCATTTGAGGGGAGAAGAGAGTCTCCGAGATGAGCAATTCTGCCGAGATCTCACGGATCAACTGGGGATTGAATTAGAGGTTCATCACTTTGATACTCGTGCCTATGCTGCGACCCACCGGCTGTCTGTAGAAATGGCAGCTCGCGAACTCCGCTATCAAGTATTTGAACAAGAAGCCTCTAAACGGGGCATTGAAGCCATTGCTGTAGCCCATCACTTGCAAGACAATGTAGAGACACTTTTGGGAAATCTCTCTCGGGGAACAGGGCTTACCGGGCTCCGTGGCATTCTGCCCAAACGCGGTTCGATTATCCGACCGTTACTTGATGTGCACCCCAAAGAGATTCACGATTTTCTCCATCTATTGGGGCAACCGTTTTGCAACGACAGCACCAACCAAGACACTACTATCAAGCGAAATGCTATCCGTCATAGCATCATTCCGCTTTTCCAGGAACTTAATCCCCAATTCCTTACCACCTCTAGAAGTACATTGGCACACCTGCGAGATGCCGAGACGATATACCAAAAAGGCATCGAAGCACTACTTACAGAAGCACGTGTACCTCAGGTATTCCCCTTCTCTTATACCACGATATTGACTTATAAAGTAGAGAGTCTACTTCGCTCGGGCGTTGCCCCTACCCTGCTCCATTACATTACGAAAGGGAAAGGTTTTTCTGCAGATGCTATTGAGCAATTTGCAGCACAACTCTCATCTCCCCACCCCGTAAGCATTACAGCAAATAGCCACACACTGGAATGTCGCCAAGGGCTACTCCACCTCATCTCCAAGCCTCCAAGAGAGAAAGAAGGAGCCGTGGAATATCTTCGCATAGACTCGAACCAAGGGGAGATAAGCACCTCTTACGGCATTTTTTCCTACTCCATCCACGAAAAGAATGAAGCTATCCACACTTCCCCTCTCTCTATCGTGCTGGATTGGGATGCCCTAAGTCTGCACTGCTCTGATGCTAAAGGCGTGATTACTCTCTCCATTTCCGCAATAGATCCGGAGGAGAAAATACAACCCTTTGGGCTCAAAGGGCGGAAAACAATCCATAAGATACTTAATGAAAAGGGAGTAGTATCGGTACTTTTTTCTTCCATTCCCCTACTTCTGGCAGGTGAGCAACCTCTTTGGGTGGTACCCATGCAGCGCACAGAGGCTTTTGCCATTACCCCCAATACCCGCCGTTATCTACAACTCACGTTCTCCCCTATCAAGGAATAAAAAACATGGATTTGAAGAAACTCCTTAATGTGAAAGAAACAATAATATAAAGGCTATATGAAGAATTATTCAGGGAAACTACAACAACTATTATATTTGATAGTATCTCTCCTGCTGGTCATGGCAATAAGTCTCCGAAGAGACGAAAAGGTCTTAGGACACGATCTCAAGCAGCAACAAGAGGAGGCTACTAAGACGGACACGATGACCGTGCTTGAAGATGGCTCTGTACAATTAAATACTACGGAACTGGGGAAAGACATCATAGGCTATGGAGGTACCGTACCTTTGGAAATCACTTTGCAAGATGGTAGAATTAAAAGTGTCAAGGCCCTCCCAAATTCAGAGACTCCCAAATTCTTTGAGTCGGCATCAGTACTCCTTAGTAAGTGGGATGGGCTGACCATAGAAGAAGCACAGCAACTGGAGGTAGACGGTGTATCCGGTGCAACATTCACATCAAAGGCTATTATCGAGAACGTACAGCGAGGACTTCAGTACGCGGCGAATAATCCCGAAAAGGGATCAATCTGGTCAGATTTCGACCTTTCTGCTAAGGCTATAGCCGGACTAATTGTCGTGCTCTTAGCTGCCATCGTACCGCTTTTTGTTAGGAATAAACGCTATAGGATAGCTCAGCAAATCCTTAATGTTGTTGTACTCGGCTTCTGGTGCGGCTCGTTTCTGAACTACACATCAATGGTCAGCTATATGTCAAATGGGATGAATGTAATAGCCCTAATCGTACCGGTCATCATGCTCATCACGGCCTTCGTATATCCGCTTTTTGGCAAAAAATCGTACTACTGTACACATGTATGTCCGCTCGGTTCGTTGCAAGAGCTTGCAGGGAAATGCGTAGGGTACAAAATAAAGATGAAGCCAACGACTATCAAATACTTAGATATGTTTCGCCAGATTCTATGGTCTGTACTCATGCTATGTTTGTGGACAGGTATATGGTTCGATTGGATCGATTACGAGCCCTTCTCTGCCTTTGTTTTCCAATCAGCCTCATGGGTGGTCATTGCCATTGCTGTAGTATTCGTGGCCCTCTCCACGGTGGTTATACGACCCTACTGCCGCTTTGTTTGTCCCACAGGTTCTCTCTTTAAGTGCAGTCAATATTCAAGTCCTAAAAACAAGAAATAAAAGATATGAAGACGTCAATGATTCTCAATGTAGTGCTCGCTATTGCACTCGTATTCCTATGCTATAAGGTTGCAGTAACTGGGGAGAAGAAGGGAGAGAAACAGGATACCTCTGAGGTAGTTCTCAACAATATTCTTGAGCGCACATCTATCCGCTCCTATCAAGACCAATCTGTTGAAGAAGAAAAGATAGAAAAGTTGCTCCGTGCAGGGATGGCAGCCCCAACGGCTAAAAATAAACAGCCATGGCACTTTATAGTTGTTACGGAAAAGGAACTGCTGCAAAAACTTGCTGAGGCTAACCCCCATGCCGCAATGGCTGCTAAGGCTCCGCTGGCTATTGTAGTCTGTGGCGACATGACCAAAGCTCTCGATGGCGATGCGCGTGACTTCTGGATTCAGGATTGTTCCGCAGCCTCAGAAAATATTCTCCTAGCAGCTACGGGAATGGGACTCGGAGCCGTATGGACTGGAGCCTACCCGGCAAAAGAACGCTACACTGCTGTATCTGAGGTCCTTGGACTGCCGGAGTCATTAATTCCTCTTAATACTATTGTTATAGGTTACCCTGATACTGAGGCAACCCCAAAGGATAAATGGACGGAAGAGAACATCTCATACAATATGTACGGAGAAGAGTAGATAGATGGCTAGCGGTATGCCTACAATGATGATGGGTGGCAGAAACTAAGATCTTAAACTAACACAACAAAAGTATGCCCCAAGTGCCTATCACGCAACGGATAGGATCTTGGGGCAAATCCTTATGATAGAGTAAAGATTACTCCGTAGGAGGCAAAATACTAGTCGGGATGTTCTTGGTATTCTTGACGCCCAATTCGCGTAATTGCTCCATCTGATGGATAAAGTTTCCTCGCCCCTCGCTCAATTGTCCTCGTGCCTTGCGCAGGCTCTCTGTTGCCTTTACCATCTTATCTTCCGTCTCTACAAGGGTAGCTGCATAAGTGCAAAACTTGTCGTACATGGTACTGGCACGCCGTACAATCTCTTCCACATTTTTAATTTGTCGATCGCGCTGCCACATATCTTGCGCCATGCGCAGTACGGCTATCAAATTGGTACCATTGATGAGGACAACCCCTTTCTTGTACGCCGTTTCCCAGAGTGCAGGATCTTGTGTTAAAGCCAGAGAATAAGCCGGATCGTTAGGGATAAATAGAACAACAAAGTCGGGAGCCCCCGTTATAAACTCCGGGTAACGCTTGGCCGATAGCTCCGCAATATGCTTGCGCACACTATCAAGATGCTCTTGGGCAAAATGCTTGCGCTCCTCATCATCCTCTGCGGCTATGTACCTGCTATAAGCCGTAAGACTGACCTTACTATCGATCACCATGGCTCCGCCATTAGGGTAGCGCACGATCACGTCGGGGCGCAAAGCACTCCTCTCTCCCGCAGGATGTAGAACGTCTCCTTGCTCATCTCGCAAAGTCTCCTGCACCATATACTCCTCACCACGTCGCAAGCCACTCGACTGCAAAATGTTCTCAAGAATCATCTCTCCCCAGTCCCCCTGCACTTTGCTATCCCCCTTGAGGGCTTTGATAAGGGCATTCGTCTCCGTGCTTAGCGTGCCGCTCTGCTGCATAAGCTCTCGGATCGTACTTTGCAACAAAATACGTTCGCGCGACTCGGCACTATAGGTCTCCTCTACTCTCTTACCGAGGCGTTCTATATCCTCTCTCAGGGGACGAAGGGTCTCCTCGTTGCGTACACCTAAGGTTTTGGAGCGCTCTTCTACAATCTGTGTAGCGATCTCTTTGAACTGCAATTGTAGCTCCTTGGCTTGGTCTTGATTCTTCTGTTTCGCCTCCTCAAGAGCGCGTTGCAGATGCTGGCACTCTATCTGCCAACGATAGCCCTCATGCTCTAGGTTCTCCTTTTCGCTCCGCAACTGTTCAAGAGCACTTTGCCTTTGCACACTCTCCTCAGTTACTCTTCGGATCTCCTCTTTTTGCACAGAAATTAGAGTACGCGCCTCTACTATTTCGGCTTGTTCCTGCTCTCGTTTTTCCCTGATAGATAAGGAAATACGATGCTCTCTCAAGAGCAAAAAGGCAAGACAAAAGACAACAACGATTGCTGCGATAAGGGAGTAAATCATACTACTTTAGGGTCTCATTCTACGACCCTCAAAGGTACAATATTCCACTCCATTCTTCCATATAAATACACATTTTAGGCCAATTTGTGTATCTATCTATACCTACAATTCATCAATAAGAGCTACTTTTGCACAGCTAAAGAACAACTGTGCATGAATAAATATACGAATAACGACGTTAACAGGAACCTACTAAAGGTAATCGAAGACTCCTTCAAAGAGAGTTTTGACTTACCGGCATTTACCGACTACGATACAAACGAAACCTTTACCTATGGCAGCGCAGCACAAGAGATTGCTCGCCTCCATGCCCTCTTTCGCACGGCAGACCTCAAAGCCGGAGACAAGGTCGCCCTCATGGGGGCAGACTCGGCACGCTGGTGCATTATATTTATTGCCACTATTACCTATGGTGCGGTAATTGTTCCCATCCTACAGGATTTTAACCCTCAGGATGCTGAACGCATTATCGATCATAGCGACTCTCGCATACTTTTCCTAGACCAGAAGCTCCGCACCTCCATAGACCTCAATCGTTGTCCCCAAGTAGAGATACTACTGGGGATAGAGGAGCTGGATATAGTACACGTTGCCAAGCAAAAAAAGGAGAACGAAAAAGCCCTAAGAGAATCCATTGCCCACCGCGATCGATGGAAACTCTACTCCGAGGGCGGCAGCTTTGCTCGCGAGAGCATCTGCTTTGCTCAGCGAGAGAATAGCGAAGTAATGTACATTAACTACACAAGCGGTACCACGGGTGTAAGCAAGGGAGTGCTCCTTACCGGACAAAATATTGCGGGTAATGCCCTCTACGCGCACCGACTCGACCTCATGTATCGGGGGCATCGTGAACTTTGCTTCCTCCCCCTAGCGCACGCCTATAGCTGTGCATTCAATTTGATAACCCCCATCACCATGGGGGCACACGTGACCATCTTGGGAAAAGTCCCCTCTCCTCGTGTTATCATGGCCGCCTTTGCCAAGGTGCGCCCACAACTCATTATCACCGTCCCCCTCATCCTAGAGAAGATCTACAAGCAGGCAATTGCCCCCAAGCTAGAGCAACCTCTTATTAAGTTCCTCACTCACATACCCGGGCTCAAAAGCATTGTGTACAAGAGTATCCGACGCAAACTAGAACACGCCCTGGGGGGTGAGTTTCGCGAAGTGATTGTAGGAGGAGCTGCCCTATCGGAGCAGGTGGGCTCCTTCCTAAAAAAGATCCGATTCCCGCTAACTGTTGGGTATGGAATGACCGAGTGCGGCCCTCTTATCAGCTACGAAAACCACAAACACTGGGTGCCAGGCAGCTGTGGGAAGCCACTTACCACAATGGAAGTACGTATCGTACGCGAAGAAGGAGCTCCTCTCAATGCCCCCGGAGAAATACAAGTACGAGGTATGAATGTATGCCAAGGATACTACAAAAATCCGGAAGCCAATGCGCAACTCTTTACCTCCGACGGCTGGATGCATACGGGAGACCTCGGTACCTTAGATCGGCATAACAACCTATTCATACGTGGGCGGTCCAAGACTATGATCCTCTCTAGCAATGGGCAGAATATCTACCCCGAAGAGATAGAAGAAAAAATCAACAGCTTCTCTCTCGTTGCAGAAAGTTTGGTCGTACGTAGAGCAGATAGGCTGGTAGCCCTCATCGTACCCGACCCAGAGGTTGCACAACGCGAAGGGCTTAGCCCGGAAGCCGCTTGGCAACGAATCGAGGAGTTCCGAGCACAACTCAACAATCAAGTAGCTGCCTACGAAAAGGTTACTCGCTTTGTCCTCCAAGAAGAACCCTTCGTCAAGACTCCGAAACGAAGCATCAAACGATTCCTCTACGAAGAGAAGACTAATTGAGCCCTTAACCAATAGGGACATCATACTATGGAAAGAGGCAATTCCTTACGGGATTGTCTCTTTTTGTTCTCTCTGCCCCTTAGAAAGGCAATAGCTCCCAAGGATTTTAAGCCATTCCTCAAGGGGTTTTCTTTTCTGCCCTAAACTACTCTTCTATTCCAGCCAAAAACACCTCCCTATTCTGCCTGAAAATGCCCAACATTCTACCCTAAAAATAATTTGCTATAGGCCTAGAAATTTTTTGCTGCAGGCCTAGAATAAAATCCTTCTCCGCAAGGCCTATCTTTCTAGCCCCCCAAGCCCCCTCCTAAGAATTGTACTATCCAGGAACCCATTTCGCCTCCATTCCTCGCCCAAACAGCATCAGGACGAAAAAAAATCTGACGCACAGAGCAAAATTCTTTTCCGTCATAAAAAACTAAGAACCAAATATATAGGGAGAAACTCACCCCTTAGGAGCTAGTAAGAGAGTAAAAAAGTAGCCCTAAGAGTATTGTGCATTAGAAATTAAGTAGTACCTTTGCATTCGGAAATCGATAACGCCTATTAGGACTGGCCGATTAGCTCAACTGAATAGAGCATCTGACTACGGATCAGAAGGTTGCAGGTTTGAATCCTGCATCGGTCACTATCGAGAAGCGGGAGAGGCGATTCCCAAAAGAAGTCACCAAGTATGGGTGCATGACTCCGTAGCTCAGTTGGTAGAGCAACTGACTCTTAATCAGTGGGTCGAGAGTTCGAGCCTCTCCGGGGTCACCATATGACAAACAAATTTTAGCCCTCAACACTGAGGGCTTTTTTGTTGCCCTAATGAGCTAAAATTCTCATCTTCGCACATCGTCGTGCGCCCTTGGCTCCTCAATGGCAACAAAAACGAGAACATCTACACTTTCCTATTCCGCCCTCTTCTTCTCTACCCTTGACGTATCAAGGGTGATTCTTTGCGTTCTATTCTCCCCAAAATCCCTCCTTAGCAAGTAGAAGTAGAGGTGGTATGATTCTAAAAAAGGGGTAGAAATAAATCTACCCCTCTCTATATAGATTCTCTCCTTAGAAGAGAACAACCCCGCTAGCGGAGAGAGATCAGAACTCCAATTCGAGCCCGATCTGCAGTTCCTCAGGAGCAAAGCGGATACCAAATCCCTTTGCACCAATCTCAGGTTCTTCTCCCATCACAAAATTATCGCGGTATCCTACGAAGCCTAGACGCAGGCACAAGCAAAGCCCCTCTGTAAGGTCAATACAAGCCCCTGGACGCACTCCTACCTCCCAGCCATACTCTTTCTTGGTATTCTTGGCGGCATCCTTGGCAAGCGTCATATTCCATCCAAAACAACCATCAAGGTAGAGATTAAAGGGAAGACGGTGCAAATAATAATAGCGTACAAAGGGAGTTACTCCTACAGAGTGCTTGTCTTCCTCAAACTCATAGGCAAGAAAAGCCCCAGCCCCCCAAGTATCGTTGAACAAATACCCTGCCTCCGGTCGGAGAGAAAAGGCACTGCTTTTGGTATCGGTATTGTACCAGTAGTTTAGACTTCCTCCCACAAAGATCCTACCATCGTGGCTGTGATCGTGTGCCTTGGAGTGAGGGAAACCCTCTGTTTGAGCACTCAAAGAGAGTACAGGGAAAAGAGCAACAAAGAGACTAAAGAGAACTTTTTTTACCATATATACGGAACTTAAAAGGTGAATAATCAAAAGGGGGGAAATGACTCCTCTACCCTCTAGAAGTAGTACTTCATCTTAGTAGAGTCGTTTTGGCGGAATGCCTTGTAGGGCTCACTCTTTGCTAGGAGGTTCTTCTTCTGGAGACCGCCAAAGAGCTTTGTGGCCAACTTACCCGCCAAGGTCTTGGCATTAGCCAACTCCGAGAAATAATCGTCAATCGAATATTTACGGAAGTGGAGGATCTCCTCCAAGGCATCTCCATCGGAGAAATAACCACCATAGCGATTGTACGTAGCAAAAGTACGCTCGGGGAAGTCCATTTCGCCCCAACCAATCGTAGAAAAGAGACGTGAAAGGAACTCCGAATAGACTGCCCGACAGGTAGTACCACCGCCCACATTGAAGATCTTATTCCAGAGAGAGGGACGATGCTGATAGCTCTCCACGAGGGCAAAAGCCAAGTCCTCGGCATGTACAAACTCAAGGTGCGACTCTAGAGGCATCAAGAAGATTTCTCCGTCCATCTCCTCCATCTCTGTCCCCATCACAATACCGGGGCGGAAGATGGTCCACTCTAGCGAACTATCCTGCACAAACTTCTCTGCTTGTATGCGCGTCAGTGCCGAGAAGTTACCAATGGAGGGAGCCAAGAAATCGCTTGTGCGGAGCATCGGAGCGGTTAGGCGGTCTCCATACACCTCAATAGAAGAGAGCATCACCAAATAGGCTTGAGGGGAATAATGCTCAAGATTCTCGATAAGGAAACGAGTACCTAGGGCATTGACTTCCTCAGCAAGGGGGTATTTCTTGCAAGCCGTGCGCGGAGAGAGGAAACCGCAATGAATCACGAAATCTTGTCCTTTGACTACCTCTACCGTATCCGCAGGTAGTGCGATATTCCCATAAACAACAGTTATTTCGTCGCGAAGAGGCTCGAGCAACGTCTGTGAGCGACTCTTTTTTACATCAAAAACGGTAATATTAAATTTATCTTTGCGTGCCAATAATTGTTTCAGCACATAACGACCGATCTCGGTACTAGCTCCCACTAGGAGCACATTGGTCTTATCGTTCATAATGATTCTCTCTCTAGTTATTCTGCTTCAAATATACGCAATAGTTGGCAGGCGCAGGCATTTCTACCCAAAATAGGGTAGACAATTGTTGCTCTACGCCCCCATAATAATAGAAAGTAAGGATAGAAAACCTCCTCCCCGCCCTAAGACGAAGAGGAGAAAAGGTTATAATCAGTACTCAATAAGAGTATGAGACGCAAATCCGGGGAGCGAAGCAAAGGCCTCAACAATACTCGTCTCACCCACAAGAGTGCGAGCACAATTGATCACTCCTCCGTGGCAGAAAAGCAATATATGCCGGAAGCCCTCCAGTTTTTTCTCTTCTAAGAAAGCGCGTACTCTCAGCTGCTGATCGCTCAAGGACTCCCCTCCGGGCGTGCGATGATCCACGTAGTACCTAAAGAACGCCGGGATGTCTTGAGTGGTTAGAATCTCACTCCAAGGCTTACCCTCCCAGGCTCCAAAATTCATTTCACGCAAGCGGTCGTCTCGCTCGGCATGGCCATATCCACAGTAGGTAGCCAGCTTTACAGCTCTCTGGAGAGGACTTGTAAAGACCCCATCGGGTTGCAGACCTTCAATGCGCTCTTTCGCCCCTTTCGCTTCTTGCTCAAAGGTAGGATTCACCTCTACATCAAGGGCTCCATAGCAAGTGAAATTACCATCTAACTCCACGGAAGTGTGACGTACCAAACTAACTTTCATAGGGATAAAGACTCTCCAAAACAACTAATCAAGAAAAACGCTTCTTGCCGTCGAAGCCTCCCTTTCGCCCCTTTTTCTTAGCATCAAAAGAGCGATGCTCTTCTCTACCTCCACGAGAAGAAGGACGCTCGTCCTCTCTATCTTTGCGAAACTTCGCAGGGCGACCTCCTACGGTTTTAGGCTTCCCCATAGGGGCAAAACCATCAGTACGGCGATCCTTTTTTGCCCCTGCATTTTTTGGGCGAGCGCGATGAGGTCGATCATTATCCTCGTCTACATCAATGTATTGTCTTCCAATTCGTACAGAAGCCTGCTCTGCAATGCGCTGCTTTTGCTCGGCTGCCATATCCCGGAGTAAGTCGCGCACGGGAAGTTCCTCCCCATCCAATTCTACGACATCATCCTCAGAGACCACATCGCTAAGCTCAGCTCGATCTCCATTGATCCAAACACGCCCCTCTTCTATCAGGGCTTCTACTTCTCTGCGAGAGCCTAAGCCCGTATCGCTTAGGAGTTTATTGATTCTCACATTCATGGGAAACAGGTTGTTCGCTTGTTATTGATTGTATTTGATGAATGATTGACAAAAGAGTATTCTCCTCCGTATGAATCGAAGGAATTTCTATAAAAGGAGTATCCATCAATCGGGCAAGATGAGCCATAGAATTATCTACCGTAATAAGGCAAGAAAGCTGTGATAGGTAGGCTAGCTCGTGAGCAAATGATAGTCCGGTGATGAAATTGACCCCTCGAGGTAGTAACTCGAAAAGGTCGCTATACTTAGAAAATAATTCTTTTTTGACCCCAAGAAGATAAAACGTAGCGTGAGGGAACGCCTCGCGGAGCGCAGAAACAAGCCCTGCAGTACGCTCAAAGTCATCTTGGATGGGCTGCTCCCCTTGCAAAGGAGCAATCCCAATGGAAAAAGGATTAGGGTGAATCTCGGGGTAATGGATCCTAGGGAAAGAGGGGTGAGGCGCCTGTACATGGAGGCCTGCACGAGCAAACGTATCTGCAAAAAGAGAAAGCATCTGCTCGGCATCAGATAGGGGAATATGCTCTTGACAGCGCTTTACCACCGCACTTTTGGCAATACGCGTACAACGAATCCTAGCACGGCAGCAACGAAGACGACGAGACAAAAAACGACTCCGCCAGCTACGTTGCAGGTCGATGATAGCATCGAAGCGGTCGTATATAAGTTTATTCGACAGAGAAATGAGCCCAAACAACGTGCGATCGGAGTGCTTAATATCTATCGCCATTGCCTCCAAATTATGCGGAGGGCTAACCAAAATCCCTGTAATAGAAGGCTTCATGAGATAGGTAAACCGATGCTCAGGATACTGCTTAGCCACGGCATAAACCAACCGAAGGCTGAGGGCAACATCCCCCAACGAAGAGGTGCGAACAATCAGATAGTGCGCCATGGACGTGTTGCAGCTTGGGTTATCAGCTTGCCTCTATTTAGGGTGAAGGTTCTCTAGAAAAAGAGTAAGAGTGACAAACGGAGTACCCTAGGAAGAAAAAACTATAGGGCAAGGAAAATCCATTTGTCACTCTTCTTTTCTTGTGGAAGTAGCTATTAAGGGAAACTAATCGCGGAAGATTTCCTTCTTAGCTGCCTTGAGCGTATTCATCATGAGCGATACAATCGTCATGGGGCCTACCCCACCAGGCACTGGGGTTATATAGGAGCAAAGAGGAGCTACCTCGTCAAATTTGACGTCTCCCGTAAGGCGAGAACCGCTCTTTTTGGTAGCATCGGGTACTCGTGTTGTGCCCACATCCACCAAAACAGCACCCTTCTTTACCATATCGGCTGTCACGAACTCGGGGCTGCCAAGTGCTGCAATAATGATGTCGGCAGATAGGCACACTTCCTTAATGTTGGGAGTACGGCTATGACATACCGTTACAGTACAATCTCCCGGCTCTCCCTTCTGCATAAGGAGTTGGGCAATGGGCTTTCCTACAATATTGCTACGCCCTAGTACCACACAATGCTTCCCTCTCGTAGGGATGGCATAACGGCGCAACAACTCTACAATACCTTGGGGGGTAGCTGAGACAAAACAGGGCAACCCGATGCTCATACGTCCCACGTTGATCGGATGGAAGCCGTCCACATCCTTACGGTAATCAACACGCTCAATCACCTTTTGCTCATCAATGTGCTTGGGCAAGGGAAGCTGAATGATAAACCCATCCACCCCGGCATCGTTGTTTAAACGATCGATTTCTTGGAGCAGTCTCTCCTCCGTTACATCACTATCGAAGCGAATAAGAGAAGAATCAAAACCTACCTCTTCGCAGCTTTTCACCTTAGAGGCCATATAAGCTTCGCTCCCACCATCGTGCCCTACCAATATGGCAGAGAGGTGAGGACGACGACCCGTTTTTTTCTCCATTTCGACAACTTCTCGAGCAATCTCTTGCTTTATTTCTGCCGAGATCTTACGGCCATCTAGTATTTGATACATTGGATCCATGGTTGTATTGTAGTTTATTATTTACGACGCATGCGTGCCATCTGCTTGGGGTTACTACCCATAGCCTGCACCGTTTTCATCATCTTACGAGCTTGGTCAAACTGAGTAATCAGTTTATTTACATCCTGCACAGTGGTACCACTTCCCTTGGCAATGCGTTTACGACGCTGCCCATTCAGCAAACTAGGGTGTGCACGTTCCTCTGGAGTCATGGAGTAGATAATAGCCTCGATTCCCTTAAAGGCATCATCGTCTATATCGATATCCTTGATTGCTTTTCCCACACCGGGGATCATGGAAACGAGGTCTCTAATATTCCCCATCTTCTTGATTTGATGGATCTGTTTGAGGAAGTCGTTAAAATCGAATTGGTCTTTGGCAATACGTTGCTCTAGGCGTCGAGCCTCTTGTTCGTCGTATTGTTGCTGGGCACGTTCTACAAGAGAAACGATGTCACCCATACCAAGGATACGATCGGCCATACGCTCCGGATGGAAAACATCAAGAGCATCCATTCCTTCACCGGTACCAACAAATTTGATAGGTTTGGTCACCACGGTACGGATAGAGAGGGCTGCTCCGCCTCGTGTATCCCCATCGAGTTTGGTCAATACAACGCCGCCGAAGTCAAGACGATCATTGAATTCTTTTGCTGTATTTACGGCGTCCTGACCCGTCATCGAGTCCACAACGAAGAGCACTTCGTCGGGGTTGATAGCGGCCTTGATGGCTGCAATCTCTTGCATCATCTCCTCATCTACGGCAAGACGACCCGCGGTATCCACAATAACGACATCGTGACCATGCTCACGAGCATAGGTGATCCCACGCTCCGCTATCTGCACAGGCTTTTTGTTGTCTTCCTCGGCATATACGGGGATATTGAGCTGCTCCCCTAGCACCTTTAGCTGATCAATAGCAGCAGGGCGGTACACGTCACAAGCAACAAGAAGAGGATTTTTATGGCGTTGTGTCTTGAGCAACTTGGCAAGCTTACCCGAGAAGGTAGTTTTACCCGACCCCTGAAGCCCCGACATAAGCACCACAGCGGGCGAGCCCTGTAGACGCAATTCCACAGCTTCTCCCCCCATAAGGCGAGCCAACTCATCGTGTACGATTTTTACCATCATCTCGCTAGGGCGTACAGCCGTGAGTACATTACGCCCAAGAGCTGTCTCCTTAACGGTATCGGTAAACTTCTTTGCTACGTTGTAATTAACGTCGGCATCAAGTAGAGCACGACGCACATCTTTTAGTGTTTCGGCTACATTGATCTCGGTGATACGACCTTCACCTTTGAGGTTTTTGAAGGATCTTTCTAAGCGTTCGCTGAGATTCTCAAACATATATCGGGATGTTGTTTATAGTCTAATCTAGGTTTTGTATTACTGCAATCGGTTGGTAACAGAGTCTGGAAACGCCACCTTGGGTTTGAAAGTACGCGCTTCGGCATCTTCCATCATGGCATATGCCATAATAATAACAATGTCTCCGGGTTGAGCAAGGCGCGCTGCGGCTCCGTTGAGGCAGATTACTCCGCTATTGGCGGGTCCCTCTATCACATAGGTCTCGAAACGCTCCCCGTTGTTGTTATTAACAACCTGAACGCGCTCTCCCGGCAATATATCCACCGCTTCCATCAACGCCTTATCTATTGTAATACTGCCTACATAATTGAGGTTAGCCTCAGTCACTCGCACACAATGGAGCTTGGCCTTAAGCATTTGCAGTAACATGAAATTCTATTCTCTTAATCGTTAATTCGTCTTCTTTTATAACCCTAGCGAAGATCCACAAGTTCGCTACCGGGGTATGAGGATTGCTGCTGAATAAACATTTGACTCGAAGGCGTCTCTCCCTCAATGGAGGTTACATTCATCACCAGACGCATACCGTCTGCAAAGATACCTACAATCTGGGAGGGGGCATTCGTCTTGCGTAAAAAAGAGACCTCTAGGGCCGTGATGTTGTCCATCTTCTTGCGTGGAGTGAAAGCAATAATGCGGCTATTCTTGGTGCCACCAATCTCCTTAATGGTGTACACAGACGCCGAAGAAGACAAGAAAACAAAGGGGTTAAGAGCCGCTAGATCTTCCATAGAGGGATGCATAATGGTATAGGTGCGATCTTCTGCATTATAGAAGCTAAACTCCCGACCATTGTAATTGGCATCTATAGGATTGTAGCGCAAGCGAAACTTTTTCCCAAAGGTGTAGAGCACTCCCTTTTTGGTTTCGACACGCGCCCCGGAGGCATCGAAAAGCTCTCCGGAAAAGGTTATTTTGGCTCCTTTCTCTAGACGTTGAGCCACTGTATTGATAAGGCTTTGTGCTGTAGGTTGCTTCGCTTGAGCCATGGCCACAGAGGGTACTATGCAACCCATAAATACGAGCAAAGCAACCCATATAGCGATACGCTTTGTTTTCATCGCAGACTCTCTAGTAAATTATTAAGAGTAAAAATATCGGAGATAAGCACCTCACGCGGTTTACTTCCGTGCTGTGCGGAGACAATCCCTGCCGCCTCTAACTGATCCATTATGCGTCCGGCTCTATTAAACCCAATCTCGAATTGTCGTTGGATTTTTGATGCAGACCCTTGTTGCGTCTCTACCACCATAGTTGCTACTTGGTCGAACAGTGGGTCTCGCTTATCAAGGGAGATAGCTCGAGACTCGTCGCTCTCTTCCACAGGAGCCTCAGGCAATTGATAGGCTCCACTATACCCCGGCTGTAGAGAAATTTCGTCCACAATCTGCTGCGTCTCGGGCGTATCCACAAGGGCACACTGCAGGCGGAGCATATCTTTACCTTGGTAGAACAACATATCACCCCTACCCACAAGATGATTTGCACCGGGCGCATCGAGGATCGTTTTCGAGTCCACTGCCGAAAATACTTTGAAGGCAATTCTAGCCGGGAAGTTCGCCTTAATTGTACCCGTGATAATATCGGTAGTAGGACGCTGTGTGGCCAGCACCATGTGAATCCCTGCCGCACGCGCTTTTTGTGCAATACGTGCAATGGGCTTCTCTACCTCCTTACCCGAGGTCATGATAAGGTCGGCAAACTCATCCACAATCAGCACAATGTAGGGCAGACGAGCATGCCCATCTGCGGTGGATAGTTCCCCTTTATCAAACAAACTATTGTACTCTGCAATATTGCGTACTCGGGCGTCTGATAGTAATTTGTAGCGGTTGTCCATCTCAATACAGAGGGAGTTGAGCGTGGGGACTACCTTATTCATATCTGTGATAATACAGCTTCCCTCTTCGGGGAGCTTTGCCAAATAATGATGCCCTAGTGCCTCATAAATGGAGAACTCTAGCATCTTGGGATCAATCATCACAAACTTGAGTTCTGAGGGGTGTTTGCTGTAGAGCAACGAGGTGATCATTACATTAAGCCCCACACTCTTACCCTGCCCTGTGGCACCGGCAATGAGGAGGTGCGGCATCTTGGCAAGGTCAAACATAAACACTTCGTTCGTGATCGTCTTACCGATAGCAACCGGCAAGTGCATATTGTTTTCGACAAACTTACGTGAAGTAAGAAGCGAATAGAGAGCCACCGTCTGGGGGCGTTTATTCGGCACCTCAATACCGATGGTCCCCTTCCCTGGGATGGGTGCTATGATACGAATCCCGCCCTCGCTCTTTAGGCTACGGGCGATGTCGTCTTCGAGGCTACGTATCTTGGAGATCTTAATCCCGGCATCGGGTTCTATCTCATAGAGTGTAACGGCAGGACCCACCGTTGCTTTTGTGGGGCGAGCTTTGATCTTAAAACTCTCCAAGGTATCAATGATTTGACGCTCGTTCTCGGATATTTCTTCCATGTCGGGCATCATCGCTTCTCTGTCATAACGCTCTAAGAGGTCAAGACTTGGGAAGGTGTATCCGGGGAGATCGTGCGTACCGTTACCGGAGGCTTGTCTCTCTTGCAGAGCGCTCTCATCCCCCACTTCGTCACCTTGGGCGACCTCTATCGTCATACCGGAGCTAAGCTGAGAGGGAAGGGGCTCTGAGGGGACTTCGCCTCCACGAGGGGTGAGAGGTTCTTCTTTGCCATTGACAAATGATTGGGCAGGGTGGCTACCTTCTATCGAATCCTGATCCTCTTCTTCCACTTCGTCGGGCTGTTCGTCTGTATCCACAGGGAAAGAATCCTCGGGATCTTCGTCATTCGGTTCCTCTTCCAGAGAGGTTTCCGTTTCATCCTCCTCGCCCAGCGTTTGAGTATCAACGTTCGGTTCTTTCTTCTTTCTCTTCGTCTTTGCTTCGGCCATGGTACGTACCTTACCCACGATACTTGCCCTACAAAGGACAAGCACAATCACAAAAGAGACAACAAGAATACTTATAATTCCAATAGAACCCACATGAGCCCCTAAGGCGGCAATAATCTGCTCCCCAGATGCACCTCCCAAAGCGAAAGGAAGATGTAACGATACAATGGACTCAAGATAGGCACAGAAAAGGGATACCCAAAGTGCCATAGAGGTAGAGAAGAGTAAGCTCTTAAGAGGGGAAATACGGCTCCAGCCCAATATAAATCGGAATGCAATAGTCAGGATAAAGATGGGCAAGAAAAGACTTCCCAAACCCAAGAAACCATCAATGAGCCCATCGGCAATACGTGCACCCAAAAGCCCTGTACAATTCCTTATACTCTCGGTGGCGTTAGCACCCACAACAAGCTCGGCAGCATCTTGCGTACTGTGCAAAACACTTTGATCTTGCTCTATCGTAAAGAAGTAATGCACCATAGCGACCGAGACATATAGGGTCACCAGCAGAAGCAATGTTCCTATTATAAAATCGACACTGCTGCGTGGCACACTAATGCTCTTCACATCTTCGACCACCCCTTTGCGTTTACGAGCAAACCACGTATCGCCGGAAGGCTTCTTACCCTTGGAGTTTTGCCCTTTAGTTCCCCTACTTGTTTTGCGGGAGAGGGAGGGCTTATGTTGTTTCTTATTTTGCGAATTCATTGCTCGGCAAAGGTACAATTTAGTGTGGTATCTAGCAAGTCATAAACCTACAATTCCTCTATATATAATAAGGTGTAGAATAGTACTTGCAAAAGAGTAAACAGACAGAAGTCAATTCGACATCAGGCTAAAAAGATTTTCCTTCTCAGGCTAAAACAAAAAAAATCTCACCCAAAAAGTCCTAGCATTTTCACCTGAGAAATATTTTGTTGCAGGGCAAGATATTTTGAAAAACTAGGCAAGCATATTTTCGCATTCACACATAGGGTGAAAAATCCCTAGACCACTCTTCACAAGGCTCATCCCCCTTCCCCTCAGAGATCGCAGCCAAAGGAAAAACAAAAATCTACTCACTTCTCTTTTCTCGGTCTACTAGAATTGATATTTACCTCACAATGTATTACATTTGCCATATAGTAAACAACCTGAGATGATTATGAAACAGATCCTATTCTCATTCAGCAAGAAATGCATTCTCTGCCACACACTAGCATTATGCACTTTGCTGACAGGCACACAGATGCATGCACAGACCGCCCCCGAATTTGAGGCAAAAGCACCCACAAGAAAGGAGCTATCAGAAATTAAAGCAACGCCTCCCGTTAAGTACGTTACCGTCTTTTTGAGCGGAGCAGAGGTAGTGCGCGAGGGAAGCGTCTCCATACCTCAAGGCAATTCCGAAATCATCCTAACAGGCATCTCGCCTTATGCCGAAGCCAAAAGCGTACAGGTCAAGTTGGCAAGCCGAGATGTTACGGTTTTATCTGTCAATCACATGTACGACCTCGCCAACTCCGGAGCGACAAGCGAGGAGATGGCTAAGTGGCAAAAGAAATTGGAGAGCCTCAACGAGCAAATTGCCCGCGTTAGCAACAAAGTATCTGTAGTGCAAGACGAATTGGCTTTTTTGCAGGAAAATCGCTCCATCAAGGGGACTAGCTCCGGTGTCAGTCTCGCCAACCTCAAGAGCGTAAACGACTATTACAGAGAGCAAAACCTACACCTGCGCAATCAAAAGCTAGAGCTAGAGAAGGAGCTAAAGCAACTAAGAGAAAAAAGAGACATCGTAAATAAGGAGATCTCTCAGCAGGGCAAACTAGACGAGAACCCCATGGGCGAAGTACACATCCGTGTAGATGCTAAGAGAGCCCTATCTTGCCCTGTAGAGCTTAGCTACTATGTAGAGAATGCAAGCTGGATCCCCTCTTACGACCTCCGTTCATCGGGGGTAGGCAAGCCTCTTGAGCTATCGTACAAAGCTACCATCCACCAAGCAACACGAGAAGACTGGAATAGGGTACACCTGACCATTAGCTCACTCGATCCCAAAATCTCAAATACGCCTCCTACCCAAAAGACTTACTACCTAAACTATAATATCCCCGCCCCTCGCTATACCCAAAACAAAGACGACCAAGCGAGCGGAATGGTCCTCTTCGAAGAAGATAGTGAGCCTATAGTAGGTGCCACCGTGCGCATTGCCGGGACCAACATAGCCACGATGACCGACCTAAATGGGAGGTACAGCATCACGATTCCCAACTCGGGAGGTTCTCTAGAGATCTCCTATGTCGGATGCAAGAAAAGCATCATTCCCATCACCAGTCAGTTTACAACCACCTATCTAGAGTCGGAATACGAAAATCTAGATGAGGTAGTGGTAGCAGGTTATGCCGCAGAGGTATCTATGGATAGGGCTGAAGCCAAAGAAGCACCTTCCGCCTCAAGAAAGATGCGTAGCAGTACCGGAGAACGCAACTCTACCCTAGAAGTAAAACAAGACGAACGCCAAACGGCAGTAGAGTTTGAGCTGCAAACGCCCTATTCTATCCCCTCGGACAAGAAACCTTTTATCCTCGAAGTAAAGAGACACTCCCTCCCTGCCTCTTATGAATATGTATGCGTACCTAAGGCCGACCCCGACGCCTTCCTTTTGGCACACATCGGAGGCTGGGAGCAATACAAGCTACTCTCCGGAGAAGTAAATATCTTCTACGAAAATAGCTTTGTGGGCAAAACCCTCCTCGACACTCGCTCCCTCACCGATACTCTACAGGTGTCATTGGGGCGCGACAAGGGTATCCGTGTAACGCGAGAAAAGGAAATCGAAAAGAACAGTAGCCGATTCTTGAGCAGCAAAACAGAAGAAACACGCTCTTGGAATACGACTCTACGAAACGGCAAATCAACCCCCATCGACATCACGCTCTACGATCAGGTCCCCGTCTCAACCAACGACGAGATCTCTGTGCGTACAGAAAACATCTCGGGCGGTGTGTACAACCCCAATACGGGAGAGGTGAAGTGGAAACTCAAACTCAACCCCTCAGAGAGCAAGACCCTCAACCTAAAATACATCGTAAAAAGCCCCAAGGAGAAAAAACTCCACGTAGAGTAAACCAAGGAGTATTGTACATCTCAAGAGAATTTATACCTTTGCACTCGGAAAAAGGGAATCTTGAGATGCGGTAGTAGCTCAGTTGGTAGAGCATCAGCTTCCCAAGCTGAGGGTCGCGAGTTCGAGCCTCGTCTACCGCTCTTATATTTAGAAGGGATAGTACCTCATCGTAGTACGATGGGGTACTTTCTTTTTATCAAGTCTGAGAAAGAGAGAAAACCAGATATTTTCTAGTTATTCGTTGCAAATTAACTAAGGAATTAGTACCTTTGCCGCGGCTTTGTTCGGTTATTTATCTACTTCACGAGGGCTCTCCACGTACGGGAAGGCCTTTCTTTAGGAGAAGATAGGTAACTGATTAAAAGGGAATAGGAGTGCAATTCTCCAACAGTCCCGCTGCTGTGATTCTTGTGAAAACTCGCTACGTGATGCCACTGATGCTAATCTGTTATGCGTTGGGAAGGTGTAGCGAGAAGGAGATAAGTCAGAAGACCTGCAAAGCTTGTTCTGCGGCTTCGAGGAAAAGCTAAGGAGGATGTTGTAGTACGTGCCTAGAGAGCAAGGCAACGCAAAGAAGAGGTGTACGACACCGAGAGATTTTGCCGGAAAGTGGAGTTTTCTTCATTGGAAGAAAGACGAAGATGCGTAGACTACGACTTCGGTTGTGCGCGACCGATCATTTACCCGAGAGGCAACGAGGATCCCTACCCGAGTTGTTTTGCAAGGCTAAGTGTATTGGTTTTGTGCAAACGAGTGGTTGCAGTCGGCACTTCTTGCCACAAACAAAAATGCGCATCTCTCTTGTTTGACTATTCTTTAGCGGTCGGAGCGCGACCCCAAAAGAGAGAAGAATGTGAGAGAGTACTTATCCGCAAGCCCCTCTGTCTCACCCATCTTGCGCCTCGCCACTCAGCGTTCGTCACTACCACTATCTAACCTCCCCAATTTCCCTAGAAAACAGAAAGAATCAAGCATGTGCTGCTCATCGCAGAGGTAGCGTGTGCCAGGGTCGGCTTTGTTTTGTTGCCTTTTGTTACAGGCCGACTTAGTGTATTCGGTAGACCCCGTACCTTCTTTCCTTTTGTGGGATGAGCTCCACAAAGGT
The DNA here is from genome assembly GCF_000174815.1 of Porphyromonas endodontalis ATCC 35406. Classification (GTDB taxonomy): domain Bacteria; phylum Bacteroidota; class Bacteroidia; order Bacteroidales; family Porphyromonadaceae; genus Porphyromonas; species Porphyromonas endodontalis. Next base: position 269,022 of record NZ_ACNN01000005.1, on the reverse strand, counting down.
TGGGTTCGGGGTCTATTTTTTCTACTACCAACCGAGCCGAGAGGCTTTCACCCCTTTTATGTAACCCAATCCTACGGAAGGCCTCTCTCTCTTCTTCCTCAAGAGGAGCGTTCAAACCTCCCCCCTCCTCCCTACACATTCAGCTATTTGTAGGTCTATCTAGCGAAATCTCTTACCTTTGTACAGCTGAGTTCTAAATGAAATCTTATGAAGCAACAGTCCTATGCCGAAGCTATCAGTCGACTGACCGATATAGTAGAAACCATCGAGCATGACAGCCCCGATGTAGATCGGCTTATGCAACTTACAGACGAAGCTGTTCAGCTCATCGCTTACTGTAGAGAGACGCTCAAGGTGACCGACAAACGCATCGAAGAGCTTCTTGCCCAGCTCAATCAAGAAGAGCAACAGTAGAGGAAAAAGAGAATCATTCACCTTAAGCAATAGATTATGTTCAAGAAATTCATTCCCCTAGTAGCAGTTATGGCTATCACTACAGCATGCACGGGAGGAGGGAAAAGCAATGCCGACTTGGCATCCAATCCTTTCGTAAACCCTGCGGAGACCTATATGGCCTCTCCGGACTTCAATAGTATCAAGATAGAACACTATCTCCCGGCTTTCGAGGAAGGGATACGGCAGCACGAGGCTGAAATAGACTCCATTGCCAATAACCCCGAGCCTGCTACTTTTGAGAACACACTTGTTGCTCTCGAGAAGAGCGGTCGTGTACTGAATCGTGTATCCAGCGTCTTTTTCGCCTTGACAAGTGCCGATACCAACGACGAACTCATCGCCATCGAAGAAGAGATCACCCCCAAGCTCTCAGCCCACAGCGATGCTCTCTACCTCAACGACAAGCTTTTTGAGCGTGTAAAAGCGATCCACGATGGAGATCTCTCTTCTCTAGAGCCGGAAGATCAGCGCCTCGTTAAGCATTACTACGACAACTTCGTGCAAGCCGGAGCGTTGCTCTCTCCTGAGGATAAAGAACAACTCAAAACCCTCAACCAAAAGGAGGCCGCACTACTTACCGACTTTGGCAATAAGCTCACCAAGGCAACCAACGCCTTTATTTTCATCAAGGACAAAGCCCAACTTGCGGGGCTTAGCGAGGAGCAACTCAAGAGTGCATCCGATCTTGCAGAGAAGGAGGGTCATAATGGCGAGTACGCCTTTAGTCTTGTCAATACAACCCAACAAGACATTATGGTTAACCTTGACGTGCGCGAGACTCGTAAGCTCTTCTATGAAGCAAGTATCAAGCGTTGTATCAAAGGCGATGAGTACGATACCCAAAAGATTGTACTAGAGCTTGCCAAGGTACGTGCGGACAAAGCGAAGCTCCTAGGCTTCCCCAATTACGCCGCTTGGAAGCTACAAGACCAACTTGCAGCTAAACCTGAAAACGTAATTACCATGCTCACCAACCTAGCTAAGCTAGCAGACCCCAAGGCCAAGTCTGATCAGGCAGAGCTAGAAAGCTTTGCTCGCAAGACGATGGGGGCTGACTTCACCCTCGAAGCTTGGGACTGGAGCTACTATGCAGAGAAGCTACGCAATGAAAAGTATGGCGTAGATGAGGCAACCCTCAGCCAGTACTTCGCCCTCGACTCTGTGCTCCACAATGGAGTATTCTTTGCTGCCAACAAGATGTACGGACTCACCTTTAAGCCCCGTACAGACATCTCGGTTTACAACAAAGATGTACGTACTTGGGATGTGCTTGACAAGGACGGTTCTGTAGTTGCTCTATTCTATTTCGACCCCTATGCACGCCCCTCCAAGAGCGGTGGTGCCTGGATGAGTAACTTTGTAGAGCAAAGCTACCTCCTCGGTCTCAAGCCCGTTATCTACAACGTCTGCAACTTCAAGAAACCCTCAGAGGGCGAGACTTGCCTCCTCTCTTGGGACGAAACCAATACTCTATTCCACGAGTTCGGTCATGCTCTACATGGTATGTTTGCCTCTCAAAAGTACCCCTCTCTATCGGGTACAAATGTACCTCGCGACTTCGTTGAGATGCCCTCTCAGTTCAATGAGCACTGCGCTGCAGACCCCGTTATCTTTGCCAACTTTGCTAAGCACTACAAGACCGGTGCGGCTATGCCGGCAGAGCTAGTAAAGAAGATGCGCGATGCAGAAAAGTTCAACCAAGCCTATGGATTGGTAGAAAACATTACAGCCTGCCTCCTCGATATGGCATGGCACACACTCTCTCCGGAAGAAGCTGCTGCCGTAACGGACATCAACAAGTTCCAAGAAGATGCACTCCGCAAGGCTAATGCGCTCTACTCGGCAATTCCTCCTCGCTATGGCACCTCTTACTTCCGCCATATCTGGAGCAACGGTTACTCTGCCGGTTACTACGCTTACCTTTGGAGCGAAGCTCTCGACAACGACATTTTTGCTTGGATGATGGCTCACGGTGGGCTCAATGCCGAAAATGGTGATCGCCTACGCTCTATGATCCTCTCTAAGGGGAATAGTACAGACTTGATGAGCCTCTTTACCGCCTTTACAGGACATCAACAAGTAGATCTCACGCCGCTACTCGTTGCTAAAGGACTCAAATAATCTAGATTTACACATCGGGCGACAGATCTCTCTTGGGGTCTGTCGTCCTCTTTAATTACCAGCAAGACCATGAGAACTAGGTTTATCACACTTCTATTAGGAGCCCTTATTGCTCTCCCTTCTTACGCACAAGACCTCCGCTCCATTGCATTAAAAATCATCAAGGATCGCCCTATTGAGCAATCGGAGTCCCAGCATCTCACCACCGTCTTTCAGAATAAAAAGACACTCCAACTACGAGCAAACATTGGAGAAGAGGGAAGCCATTGTTACGACTTTGCCCTATGGCGCAGCAAAGACGACCCTCAGAAATATCTCATTGCCCTTGCCTATCGCATTCTTCCCGAGATGAGAGATGGAGAGCTTTTGTTCTTCTATCATTCCCCAAAAAGCAACACACAAAAGCCAATAAATATCCCAATCAAAGTACGCTCCCTCTCACAACACATACCAGACGAGGGGATGCCTTTTTGGAGAAGTGGCATGGGCATACTCAAAGAGGGGACTATCTGGCAAAATGCCTCTGATGCCATGGCGAGTACAGACTACGTATTCTATCGCAAGAAAGAGGGGCAAGATGCATTCGAAGAGGTCCCATACATGACCTTTTTCTCCCCTATTTCCGTGGACGATTACACCGAGTCTATGAAGAAATCTTCCTATATAGATCGGGATATCCGCCCCTATGTTGAGCAAATCAACCGCTCAAAAACCCTCAAAAACAAACTCCTACTCACTGCCTCCGAACAGGCAGAATACCTCCCCAACGTAACCTTCTTCTACGAAGGAGACTCCCTAGTAAAGGCTGTACATCGCACCAATGAGGGAGTTTCGGAATACTATTTCCGTGATCATAGCTTGCTCTTTATCTACAACAAAACCAAGACAGAAGAGCATCGCATATACCTATACGAAGGAGAGCTCGTGCGCTACCTAGGGTCAACACCTTGGGGAGAAGAAGCTATCGAAGCCCTCTACGACAAACTAACAGATCCTCTTATTCCCAAATTCTGATGCTCATAGCTGGTCAAGATCTCGGCTCTCAACCGCTTCTCCTAGCCCCCATGGAAGATGTTAGCGATAGTGCTTTTCGTCTTCTCTGCCGAGGCTTTGGAGCTTCGATGGTGTATAGTGAATTTATCAGTGCCGATGCGCTCATTCGCTCGGTACGTGGTGCCTGCAACAAACTATTCATACACCCCGACGAGCACCCTGCCGTCATACAGATTTACGGACGAGACGTGGCTAGTATGGCAGAAGCGGCTGCCATTGCGTCCACCACAGGGGCCGAAATACTTGACATCAACTTCGGCTGCCCGGTAAAAAGAGTGGCGGGCAAAGGAGCCGGAAGTGGCATGCTACGAAATATCCCTCTATTGCTGGAAATTACGCGAGCTGTGGTGAAAGCAAGCCGGGTACCCGTTACCGTCAAAACGCGCCTCGGGTGGGATCACCAAAATATCATCATAGAAGATCTGGCAGAGGCGTTACAAGATTGTGGTATTGCTGCGCTCACCATTCATGGGCGGACGCGCAGCGACATGTACAACGGCAATGCGGACTGGAGCCTGATTGGGGCTGTAAAGAATAACCCTCGTATTACCATCCCGATCATTGGCAATGGAGATATTACCACTCCACAAGAGGCAAAAGAAGCCTTCGACAGGTACGGAGTAGATGCGGTAATGGTAGGGAGAGCCTCAATTGGTCGTCCGTGGGTTTTCGAGGAGATGCGCCACTACCTCGACACCGGAGAGCTACTCCAAGACCGCCCTGCCTCAGAGCGGCTAGATACGCTCATCCAAATGATTAGGAACAACATAGACAAACTAGACGAACGCAGAGGTATCCTCCACTCTCGCAGGCATCTGGCAGCCTCTCCCATATTCAAAGGGATTGCCAACTTCCGCCCCTGGCGCATTGCCATGTTACAGGCAACTACCATGGAGCAACTGCTCGACATCCTTGCCCAAGTACGCACAATACTCACCCAGGATACCCTACCCATCCAAGAGTAAAATGTACTACCTTTGCTGAGAAAAGGGGGTAGTTTCGGTTCAATTCAATCCCTACTCCCCTTCTATTTTATGGCATATACAAGATGAAAACAGGACAATTTATCAAGCCGCTACAACGCCTGTACAAAAGAAGAGTAGACTCCTCTGTTCTCCTTTTTTTAGCAGCTGTAGCAGCGGTCATTATCGCAAACATTCCCTCTGTTAGTGGGCTATACAACCAACTCCTCCAGTACCCGATAATGGTGCAAATTGGGGAGTTCAATATCTTCTCTCATGCCGGAGAGACCATGACCCTCCTTGATTTTACCAACGATGTACTGATGGTGCTCTTCTTCCTCCAAGTGGGGCTAGAAATAAAGCAGGAAGGTTTGGTGGGAGAGCTCTCCACGCTGCGACGTGCTGTTTTCCCTGTTGTAGGAGCCATAGGAGGGATGATTATGCCTGTCCTATTCTTCCTACTAGTGTGCCACGAAGCCCCTGCCAGCAAAGGTATGGCCATCCCGATGGCTACGGATATTGCCTTTGCTCTTGCCGTTCTTTCCCTATTGGGGAAGCGCGTTCCCTCCTCTCTCAAGGCCTTTTTGGCGTCGTTGGCAGTAGCCGATGACATAGGAGGTATTTTGGTAATAGCTATTTTCTATAGTACGCATCTCAATCTCATGATGCTTCTCTGGGCAGCTCTTTGTTTGGGAGCCATCTATCTTTTGGGACGACTTGGCGTGCGTAGCCTTTTAGTTTACTACATAGGAGCTTTTGTTGTGTGGACCTTCTTCCTCAAATCCGGTGTACACACGACCATCGCCGGCGTATTGGTTGCTTTCTTGGTACCTGCCAGACCAAAGCTTAGCACGGATCACATGGCAGACAGAATGCGCACCATGCTTCGGCTTCTACCCGAGAGTGAACACAAAACAAGGGGCAAGAATGTACTACTTCCCCACCAACAAATTGCCGTTGTGCACTCTATGGCTCAAGACGTGCGCGGTGCCGTAAGCCCGGTACAACGCATGGAGCAACAGATTACGCCCATCGTACATTTTATTGTACTACCCCTCTTCGCCTTTGTTAATGCAGGAGTTGCGTTCGGAGGTGTCTCCATGGAGTCTTTAGTAGGCGTGCCCTTGGCGATTGTTTTGGGGCTACTCTTGGGCAAACCTTTGGGGATCTTCCTTTTCTCTATCGTCTTTGCCAAACTATCCAAGGGCGGTCTTCCTCAGGGGATGACTACCACAAATCTATTGGCACTCTCATGCTTAGGAGGGATTGGCTTTACGGTAGCTCTATTTGTTTCCTCTCTGTCGTATGCACAACCCGAGGTTGCACACTTCCTCAACGATGCCAAGATCGGTATATTCACGGGGAGTATCCTCTCGGGTATCCTGGGGTACTTCTTCCTAAAGGCTGTACTCAAGCACGAACATCACGGATAGGTATTTACTTTGTAGAAAAGCGCACTAAACTAAGTACCAAAAGTACCATACTTATACTCTCTCGGTAATGAAAAAAAAGAACTACACCTGGTACCTTTGGGGAATGCTTCTCTCCACTTTTGCCATCATTTCACTCCTCTATTGGCTCCCCGACAACCTCTTTGGGGTACCTCTGCAAAAAGTGGATATTTTCTCTGAGCTGCGCCACTCTGATGCAGACGCTCCCAATGGAAAGGACGTAGAACAACTGACACGCAACTCGGCAACAGACGATGGTGAAACAGAGAAGGAGATAAAAGAGCGTGATGCCATCTACGAAGATCTCAAAAAGCAAGATGCGACCTTAGAGAATGAGGATTCTATCGAACCCTCTTCTCCAGACAAAGAAGAGAGTAAGTCAACCCCAAAAGTTTACTTCGAAGACTTCAATCCCTCTCACCTCGGACTACGCAACACGTATGCAGCACTAGCCAAACGAAAGATAGATGGTACTCCTCTTCGGATTGCTTTCTTGGGAGACTCCTTTATCGAAGCCGACATATTTACCCTCGACCTACGCAAGTTTTTACAGAGTCGCTATGGCGGAGGAGGTGCGGGATGGATGCCCTTCTCTAGCGAAGTCTCGGGCTACCGACAAGGGATAACCCATAGCTTCTCCGGATGGAAAGACCACTTCATTATCCGCCAATCTAAGGAGCTGTACCCTCTCACGGGTCACTACTATACTTGCGAAGGTAGTGCTACCCTACAATACAAAGTAGCAAAGGGGTATACGCCGTGGGACTGTGCCACCATCTTCTATACCTCGAACAAAGAGGTACAGGTAACCTTGAGCAGTGCAGACACCACCCAACAATATAGTCTTCCCCCCTCCTCGGAGATGAGCGCCTATGCCATAAAAGGACAAGGAGGAGAGATGAAACTCTCATTCTCCGGAGCAGAGGGAGCCAAGTTCTACGGCATAGCTCTAGATGGCACCAAGCAAGGGGGAGGAGTAATATTGGATAACTTCTCACATAGGGGTAGCTCCGGATTCCAGTTAGGGCAGATAGATACACAGCTAGGGAAACGCTTCGCCGCTCTTCGTCCCTACCACCTTATTGTACTGCAATATGGGCTTAATGTAGCTTCTGACAAGACCAAAGACTACACCTACTACACCAAACGGATGGCAGAAGCAATAGACCATCTGAAGAAACTTTATCCTCATACCGACATTGTAATTATGGGAGTTTCTGATCGGGCAAAACGCTCCGGTGGCGAGCCTCATACCATGCCTGCCATATACGCTCTACGCAATGCGCAGCGAAAATTGGCGAGCGAAAAGGGCATCGTCTTTTGGGACACCTTCGAAGCCATGGGGGGAGAAAATAGTATGGGCCGCTTTGTAAAACAGGGATGGGCAGCCAAAGACTATACCCACTTGAGTTTCAAAGGGGGGAAAAGGCTCGCAGAAGTATTCTACAATAGCTTCCTATTCGAAGAGAAATACTACCAACGCATCCGCCGATGAAAGGGCTGCCAAGACTGCTGTACCACCGATGGCAACACCATCTTCTGACGTTGGCTCTCCTGCTCTTCGTCTCTTTGTTTGTGGCTGTAGCACAAGTACCCTCCATCAAAATCGATGAAAAGAAAACAGCGCAGTTGTCTGCCATGATACATCGGAGTTTCCCTCAAAAAATCTCAATACTACACTTGGGGGATAGTCATCTACAGGCGGGGGTCTTACCCGAGGCCATCCGCACAACTCTTGCTCGAGAGCTACCATTAGAGGGTCCCGGATTGATTATTCCTTATGAGTTGGCTCGTACCAATGGGCCTCGCTCCTACCAGATACAATCTTCTGTAAAGTGGAATAGCGAGAAGTTGTTCATCAAACGCCCTCCGCTACAAGTGGGGCTCTCGGGTATGATCCTCTCCAAAGTGGACAACAGCCCCTACACCTTTACGATAAGTAGTAACGCCCGACCTTTCGACCAACTCATTGTCTATCGCACGCCATCGACTCCCTCTCTCGTGCCCTCCATCGGGAGTGCAACACTGATTGTGGGTCAAAAGAAAATTGGGAATTTTGTGGCAGATACTCTCCTCTACCCCACAGAGCAGAGAAGGGTCTTCCTGCGAAACGAACAGACACCCACCCAAGGAGCTACCTACGGAGGCTTTGTCTTACTCAAACAAAAGCAGTCCATCGAGTACCACGTCATTGGGATAAACGGGGCAATGTTTTCCACCTTTACCCACGAAGGTTTTATACATCAAACGTCGTGGGTTCACCCGACTCACATTGTATTATCCTTTGGTACAAACGAAGCCCAAGCGCGAGAAATAAGTAGAAGCGGCTTTGAGCAGCAGGTAATGCAGCTCATACGTCTCCTACGAAAGCAACACCCCAAGGCTACATTTTTACTGACAACGCCACCACCCAGCTTCCGCCGCAATCGTGCTTACAACGACCAAATAGAGGTCGTAAGTGAGGTGCTGCGCCAAATTGCCGTCCGAGAAAATCTGGAGCTATTCGACATGTACGAAGCTCTCGGTTGTGAAGAAGGTGCCTACAATCGACGCCAAGAGGGGGATTACTATGCCTACGACGGCGTCCATTTCTCGGCCTATGGGTACACACACCAAGGTCAACTCATTGGCAAAGCCCTACTTGACCTTTTGCAGTAAAACGAGCCATCCCTACTAACCCCGGTATATGATCGATTTTTTCTCTACCCTTGATGGGTCCCTACTCCCCGAGCTATTGCGCTACCACGAGGAGGCTCCGATGATCTTCTCTAGTGGATTATTTTTTGTCCTTTTTATCCTCTTTCTACCCATATATGGGCTACTGGGGCTATCGAAGCGTACCGCTACCCTCCGCATCATCTACGTGGTGCTCTTCTCTCTCTTTTTCTACTACAAGAGTAGCGGATTCTATGTACTACTCCTTCTGCTTGCCACCACGAGCGACTTTCTCATAGCCCAAGCTCTAAGCCATACGCCCCAAGGCTCCCCCAATAGAAAAAGGTGGGTAGCCTTGAGTATGATTATCAACTTAGGGATATTATCCTACTTCAAATACTTCAATTTCTTACTAGACCTAATAGTACAAGCTATTGCCGGCATAGGGGGACTTATGGGCATGGAGACGGCAAGTTCTCTGCAATGGGAACCGTGGGATATATTCCTTCCCGTGGGGATTTCGTTCTACACTTTCCAGACGATGAGCTATATAGCCGATGTATACCGAGGCGATATAAAACCGCTCAAACGCTGGATCGATTATCTCTTCTATGTTTCATTTTTCCCACAACTGGTGGCAGGCCCTATTGTACGAGCTAAAGACTTTATCCCACAAATACATCGCCGTCCGTGGGTCACTCGTGGGGAATTTGGGCGAGGGCTATTCCTTATTCTTTTGGGACTATTCAAAAAAGCGGTCATTTCAGACTATATAAGTCTCAACTTTGTAGACCGAATATTCGATGCCCCCACACTCTACTCCGGCTTAGAAAACCTAATGGCGGTCTATGGCTATGCCCTACAAATCTATTGCGACTTCTCCGGTTACTCGGATATGGCTATTGGTATCGCTCTATTCTTGGGCTTCCGATTCAACAAAAACTTCGATGTTCCCTATACATCTACCAATATTACTGAGTTTTGGCGCAGGTGGCATATCTCCCTCTCTACTTGGCTCAAAGACTACCTCTACATTCCTCTAGGGGGCAATCGCAAGGGGCGCATTCGCACCTATATCAATCTCATTATTACCATGCTACTGGGGGGATTGTGGCACGGAGCAGCCCTCCGCTTTATCCTATGGGGGGGAATGCATGGTATAGCTCTGGCGATACACAAAGTTTGGTGCACCCTCTTCTATCCGGCACATAAGAGAAGAATCAAACGCAATGGCATAGGAAAGGCGATAGGGGGTATCATCACCTTCCACTTCGTTTGCTTTGCTTGGATTTTCTTCCGAGCCGATAGCATCGATGTAGTAGAGCAGGTACTCACGCAGATTACAAGAAATTTCCATCCGGAAATCATCCTAGACTTTGTCACCGGCTACCATTGGGTACTCCTTCTCATGCTCATAGGGTACGTACTTCACTACCTACCCTTTAGCCAACGAAGAGCAGCAGAGCGAGCCTTAACGCGTGCGCCCTTTTGGGTACAAACCCTGCTACTCACCGCTCTTATCTTCCTTGTATTCCAGATGAAGAGTGCCGATGTACAGCCCTTTATCTACTTCCAGTTCTAAAAATTAAGCACGTTATAACTCGGAGAAAGCTTGGCTAATTTCGAGGTACCTCTCTGGGTAAAAAAGAAAAGTTTTCAGACCTATATCCGAAAAAGTATAGGTCTGAAAACTTTTTATTTCTAGGCAACTTCTACAAGGATTTTCACCTAGAAAGATGGGGAGGTACTTTCTTCTCTCTTATGGCCTTACATCTGGAATGACCCCAAGAGGCGAAGAGGCTCTTTCTTGATCTTAACCTGCTTGGTTTTCAGGTTTCTTCTTGTTATCAGATCCCCGGAAGTGACCTCTTTTTGTCCGGAAAGATAGTTGATACTAGTCCTCTCCCATTCCGCGGCCAAACGATTTCCCCAAGTGGATTCTTCGCCAATAAGGTAAAAGTCTCCCGATTGGAACCTGTATCTATAGGTCGTGGCACCCGTTTCGTCTGTTCTTATATTTGAGCAATAGGATACTCGTATGTCTATTGCCCCTTTGGGCGTAATAGAGACTTCATTTGTTCTCTCTCTCCTCATCCTCTCGACCGCTAATGGTATCGTACCACACCTTGAACCTTTTGTATACTCCGGAGGGCGAACCAAAATAGACAGCAAGGGACAAGGGACTAAAATTGGACTCAAAACCATCATCTCTCGTCTTGATATACGCAGGATCATTGGAACGGACAAGTAAAACAAAATCCTCAATTCCATCCTTGTTGAGGTCCCCTGTAGCGGATTGTACCTCCCAACCATTGGGAACAAGCTCTTCGATAGTACGTCCCTCTTTTGCAAGCTGGGGTTTCTTCTGTTTTTGAGCCGCTATCGGATTTGAGCTTAACACAAAAAATAGCCCCATCATGAGGAGTAATGCTACACTCTTTCTTTTCATAGTACGTACTATTTTTCTTTGGTTTAAATTTATTGCATCATCAAAACATCATCATAGGAGCCAAGCGAATCGAAAACCCAAGCACCCTACTCTACAAAGGTAAACAGAAAACCTTGCATTCCCCCCTTTCCCCGGAGCAAAAAATACTGCAGATTCTACAAGGAGTTTCAGATAGAAAATTGGGAATACGAAGGGAGCTTTAATTGTCGGGTAGGGGCTCCTCATAATAAAACAGAGCGAAGACTTTTTCAGGTCTCCGCTCTGCATTGCTCTATAAACTCGGAAAGTTTGTTCCCTCTCTCAGAGAGAGGGCTTCTCTGTTATAGTCTCACATCTGGAATGAACCCAAGAGGCGAAGAGGCTCTTTCTTGATCTTGACCTTTTTGGTTTTCAGATCTTTCTCTTCTATCATATTCCCCGTGGTGATCTCTTTTTGTCCGGTAAGATAGTTGATACTAGTACTCTCCCCTTCTCCGGTCATACGATTTAGCCAACTAGATTCTTCGCCAATAAGGTAAAAATCTCCCGATTGAAATCTGTATCTATAGGTCGAGCCACCCGTAGCAGCTGTTCCCATACTTGACCACGAAGACACGCTTATGTCTATTGCCCCTTTGGGCGTAATAGAGAGTTCATTTGTTATATCTGTGTACTCATCCTCTCGACCGCTAACAGTATCGTGCCACACCTTGAACCTCTTGTATACTCCAGAGGGCGAACCAAAATAGACAGCAAGGAACAGAGGATTGAAATTGTACTCAAAGCCGTCGTCTCTCGTCTTGATGTGCGCAGGGTCGTTGGGGCGGACAATTAAGACAAAATCCTCTATTCCATCCTTATTGAGGTCCCCTGTAGCAGATTGTATATCCCAACCATTGGGAACAACCTCTTCGATAGTACGTCCCTCTTTTACAAGCTGGGATTTCTTCTGTTTTTGAGCTGCTATCGGATTTGAGTTTAAGGCAAAAAATAGCCCCATCACAAGGAGCAATGGTACACTCTTTCTTTTCATGGTACGTTCTATTTTTCTTTGATTTAAATTTATTGTATCATCAAAATATCATCGCAGGGATCGAGTGATTCGAAAACCCCAATGCCCCACTCCACAAAGGTAAACAGAAAAACTCGCATTCATTCTTTTGCCCAGAGTAAAAGAAATACCGATGGTGAGACAGAGGGGAAAATCCATTGCCAAATAGTCAAAAAGTACTACCTTTGCAGGCGCCAATCCTATGTAGGGCTCATTAAGAGTGTGTTGTAGCTTACAACGGACCGCCCTGCGGGACTAAATTATTAGTAATAGAAAAACGTAGTATGTACGTAATTGCAGAGATTCAAGGCCAGCAGTTTAAGGTAGAAGCCGGCCGCAAATTGTATGTTCACCACATCAAGAATGTGGAAGCAGGTGCTGAGGTATCATTCGACCGAGTAATGCTCGTAGACAATGATGGTGCCGTAAAGGTTGGCGCTCCTCTTGTAGAAGGCGCTAAGGTGGTATGCGAGGTAGTGTCTCCCATCGTAAAGGGTGATAAGGTACTTATCTTCCACAAAAAGCGTAGAAAAGGCTATCGTAAGCTCAATGGTCATCGCCAGCAGTTTACAGAAGTCAAGGTAAAAGAGATTATTGCATAACCCAAACTAAAGAAGTAAAGAGACATGGCACATAAAAAAAGGTGTCGGCAGTTCTAAGAACGGTCGCGAATCACAGAGCAAACGCCTAGGGATCAAAATCTTTGGTGGCGATTTTGCAAAAGCCGGAAATATCTTGGTGCGTCAACGCGGTACGCAGCACCATCCCGGAGAAAACGTGGGTATGGGAAAAGACCACACGTTGTATGCCCTTGTAGACGGTAAGGTAGTCTTCACTCGCAAAGGTGAAGATCGCTCGTTCGTATCTATCGAAGCGATAGAAGCATAAGGAAACACAACATTTTGGTAAGTTAGACAGAGAGGGGGTCGTACCAAAAGCATCTCTCAATAGAAGAGAGGCAGCGGCTTTCTCTGTTTATCCTTGCCCAATCAAAAAAAGGGGTCTCCCCCACGCTTCCCTACATTCTTTATACCGAAGAAGGACCTTAGAGGGTCTGCTTACGGTTCCTAGGGAGCCTATAAAGGGGAGAGGATCCACACAAGGAGAGGTGCATATAGGCTACTTGGTCGCTTAAAGCGATGCAAGAAGAGCCTGAAGGTACCTCTCTTGTTGTTTTTATGGAGAGGAATTATATAAGCAGTATAGACTATATATGCTCACAATCAAAGTAATAAAAGAGCAACCCGAAGAGGTAATTGCTCGCCTGGGAGTAAAGCACTTCGATGCTCGGGAGTCAGTGGCTCGTATCACAGAGTTAGATGCTCAACGCCGTAGTGCACAGCAAACTATGGATGCCTCGCTGCAGGAGCAAAAGCAACTAGCAAAGCAAATCGGAGAGAAAATGAAGAGTGGCGATAAAGCCGCCGGAGAGGCTCTCCGTGCTCAGGTGCAGAAGCTCAAAGAGCAAAGCTCAGAGGCTGAGGAGAGCAAAAAGCAGGCAGAAGAGTCTATTCGTCAGCTCCTTCTCACCATCCCCAACATGCCCCACGAGAGTGTACCCGAGGGGAAGGGAGCAGAAGACAACGTATGTATAAAAACAGGAGGCACGATGCCTCAGCTCTCTCAAGACAACAAGCTACCGCACTGGGACCTCGCGAAGAAGTACGACCTTATCGACTTTGAGTTGGGAGTAAAAATCTCCGGAGCAGGATTCCCCGTGTACAAGGGTCGCGGTGCTCGCTTGCAGCGTGCTCTTATCAATTACTTTCTCGACAAAGCCATCGCTGCAGGCTTCCAAGAGGTGGAGCCTCCCTATGTAGTGAATGGAGACTCGGGATATGGTACGGGACAATTGCCCGACAAAGAGGGACAGATGTACTTTGCCCCTGCCGACAATCTCTATCTCATCCCTACAGCAGAGGTACCCGTTACCAATATGTATAGAGATGTCATCCTCGAAGAGAGCCAGCTTCCTATAAAGAACGTAGCCTACTCGGCATGCTTCCGTCGCGAAGCAGGATCGTATGGCAAAGATGTACGAGGGCTCAATCGTTTGCACCAATTCAACAAAGTAGAGATTGTCTGCATCGATACTCCCGAACGCTCTTACGCGACACTAGACTCTATGGTATCGTACGTACAGGGCTTGGTAGAAGAGTTAGGGCTCCCTTGGCGTATCCTCCGCCTTTGTGGGGGAGATATCAGCTTCACATCGGCTCTTACCTTCGACTTTGAGGTCTTCTCAGCGGCTCAAGAGCGTTGGCTAGAGGTTAGCTCTGTATCCAATTTTGAGAGCTATCAAGCCAATCGACTCAAGTGTCGCTACCGCAAAGACAAAGCGACAGAGCTCTGTCACACCCTCAATGGTAGTGCCCTTGCTCTCCCCCGTATTGTAGCAACGATTCTCGAGAACTACCAAACTCCAGAGGGTATTATCGTGCCTGAGGTGCTCCGCCCCTACACCGGCTTCGATATCATCAACTAACGCATTTATATACTCAAAAGTAGTCTATGGCGAATAAAAAACTTCAGCTAGACCGTCGGGTAAACATCAAGAATAGGCGAGCTACATTCGACTATGAGATTCTTGATCGTTACACGGCAGGTATTGTACTCGTAGGGTCGGAGATAAAATCTATCCGGTTGGGCAAAGCTGGCTTGGCAGATAGCTATTGCTTCTTTGCCAACGGAGAGTTGTGGCTCAAAAACATGTACATAGCGGAGTATTTTTACGCCACCTACAACAATCACCAAGAGCGTCGGGATCGCAAGCTTCTGCTCTCTCGCAAGGAGCTTGCCAAACTGGAAAGCTCGGTAAAGACGCCTGGAGTCACCATTGTCCCCCTCTCTGTCTTTATCAATGATAGAGGCTATGCCAAAGTAGTTATCGGGGTGGCTAGAGGGAAAAAACTCTACGACAAACGAGCCTCCATCAAAGAGCGGGAAGACAAGCGCACCCTAGCTCGCATAATGAAACACTAAGTGAATAAGGAACCAGAAGGGGGAGAGGATATGGTATCATCTTCCCCCTTTATTCGTTTCCTCGCAAAGCCTTCTCTCTGGGCAGAATACACTATATTTGCATCAGCAGAGCCAAAGAATAATGGAACAGAGTAGAGACTATCGCAAAGCATACGACGAACTTTCCGAGTTCCTTGCCAAGTCACATCATATCGTACTTTTTGGTCACAAAGGCCCTGACGGCGACTCCGTTGGGAGCACCTTGGCAATGAGAATGCTCTTGGAGAGTCTGGGCAAATCTGTTCAGGTTATCATGGCCGGTGGGATGCCTCTCAACCTGCGTTGGATGCCGGGGGCAACCGAGATATTACAGCAGGGGCGTCAAGACGAAGAGATTGACAAGGCTCTATCGCTCTCCGACTTAATTATCTGCTTGGACTTCAACGCGCTATATCGCATCGGTCCCTTACTAGAGGAGCGTCTCCGAGCCTCCCTGGCACAACGGAGTATCCCCGTGTTGATGATCGACCATCACCCCTACCCCAGCGACGAATTTAGCTGGCAATGGAGTTGCCCGGAGGCAGCAGCTACCTGCGAAGTGCTTACTCGGCTTTTTTTATCTCCCGACGAGCGCTGTATCCGTCTCCCCGAGGCAACAGATTCTACACCCCTCGATCCCACTCAAGCAGAGGCTCTTCGCGCCAAGATAGCCACCGCTCTTTTGACCGGGATTATCACCGATACGGGGCTTTTTAATCACAACTCTTCGCGTCCCGATTTGTACGAATTAGTAGCCGTTCTACTGCGTTCGGGAGCTGATAAAGACCTTATTGTAGACAAGATAAATCACAACCATCCCGAGAGCAGACAACGCCTTGAGGGGTACATCCTTTACGAAAAAGTGGTTGTAATGCCCGAGATACAAAGTGCCTACTTTGTGCTTACAAGAGAGGAGATGGAACGCTTTGAAACCGGAGCGGCAGACACGGATGGATTTGTCAATAAACCCCTAGATATAAAGGGCATTAATTGCTCTGCCTTCTTTAGAGAAACGCTCGATGAGGGGGTTAAAGTCTCTGTACGCTCCATCGGGGATATTGCCGTAAACGAACTATGTAGTGAGTGCTTCGGAGGTGGTGGACACAAGAATGCTGCCGGTGGGGAATTCTCTCAAGGCTCCATAAGTGAAGCCGTAGATCTCTTTGTCGATTACATGCGACGCCATTACCTCAGACCAAGCAAAGAGCGGAAGCCTGCCATGGGGATTCCCATCCCAAAGGAGCTGCAAGAAATGTTCAACTAGAGCCGCAACAGGGAAAAAAACAACAAAGAAAGAATACACACCCAATCATCACTTTCATACGATTTAGCAATGAAACAAATTCGCTCCACCAGTTTCAAACTGGAATATTTACTCTCAATTCTTATAACAGGTCTCGTGGCTCTTGGGGGTACAGCCTGTAGTAAAACCAAAGATATTAAGTCTCTCTCCCAAATGCTCAAAGAGGAGGAGATAGCCATTTCTAAGCTCATCAACAAAGAAAACATCACGGTACGCAACTATGCCGAGGGGCAAACCTCTTTTGACAAAGGGATATACTACAAGTTTAGTAATGGCCTCTACATGGAGGTTTTAGAAGTAGGAGGGGAGCGCCCCGTTGCCGAGAAAACGCGTGTGAATGTACGCTTCGAGGGCTATATCTTCAACAAAGACTCCATACAGCAAAACTTCAACAATTTGTCCATGCCGGGCTTCCAAGATACTGAGTTCATCTATGTAGATCGTTACTCTCGCGGTGCACTACATTTCATTTTGATCAAGTCGGCTCCGGGCTATTCGCTCAACGCCCTCATGTGTGAGGGCTTGGCTTTCCCCATGTCTTTGCTAGGAGATGGAGCCAAGGTACGCCTCATCATCCCCTTTACCATCGGGGCTGAGATTAACTACAACCGAGGTAGTACCATGTATTGCCGCGAGGTGCGGTATGAATTTACACGTCAATAAACTTTTTACATGCCACTAATCAAATCCATCTCGGGTATCCGAGGAACTATTGGAGGGGGAGCTTCTGAGGGGCTTAACCCTATAGCTGTCACCCGTTTTACGGCAGCCTTTGCCACATTTATTCGAAAGTCTAGTGGTGTAGCTCGCCCCCTAATCGTAGTCGGACGAGACGCACGTATGTCTGGCGAATTGGTGCGTAGGATCGTGACCGGTACCCTAATGGCGATGGGTTGTGATGTGGTAGATATAGATCTTGCCACCACCCCCACTACCGAAATGGCAGTAATAGGGCTAAAAGCTCAAGGGGGAATTATTATCACAGCCAGCCACAATCCGAAACATTGGAATGCCCTCAAACTGCTTGGAGGGAAAGGCGAATTCTTAACCGATCTAGAGGGTAAAGAAGTTCTTTCCATTGCAGAAGACGAAAATTTTGTATTCTCTCCCGTAGAAGAGTTGGGGCAGATTCACTACCAAGATTACCTTCCCGAGCATTGTCGAGCCATACTAGCTTTAGAAGAAGTAGATGCCGAAGCCATCCGAGCTGCTGGGTTTAGTGTTGCTTTTGACAGCATCAATTCGGTAGGAGGCATTGCGGTTCCCTATCTACTCCGGCAACTAGGAGTAGAAGTGGTTTATCCCCTTTTCGATACCCCCAATGGCGACTTTGCCCACAATCCGGAGCCTTTGCCCCAGCACCTAGTAGCCCTCTCGGAGACAGTGCGGGAGAAGCATGCCACGGTGGGATTCTCCGTAGACCCCGATGTGGATCGACTCGCCATTATCGACGAGAATGGACTTCCCTTTGGAGAGGAATATACCCTCGTTGCTGTGGCCGATTACCTGCTTGATTATCATGGAGGGGGTAATACGGTTTCCAATCTCAGCTCTACCCGTGCTCTTCGCGACGTAACTGAGCGAGGCCATCGTGGCTCCTATGCAGCCGCTGCTGTGGGCGAAGTCAATGTTGTTGCTAAGATGGCAGCCACCAACGCCCTCATTGGAGGAGAAGGCAATGGGGGTGTAATATTCCCCAAGCTACACGCCGGTCGTGATGCCCTCGTGGGTATTGCCATCTTCCTTACCTTGCTGGCAAAGAAGAAAAAATCGGTTAGTGAACTTCGTCGTGAGTACCCCGTTTACTATATGAGTAAACAGCGTGCAGACCTCCCGGAAGGGACTGACACAAAGGCTCTGTTTGCCCGCATTGCAGAACGCTTTGCAAGTGATCACCCCAACACCATTGATGGAGTAAAGATCGATTTCCCCTCCTCTTGGGTACACATGCGAGCCAGTAATACAGAGCCCATTGTACGTATTTACACAGAGGCTCCCACGGAAGAAGAAGCCAACAGCTTAGGCGAGAAGTTTTGCAATATCGTGCTTGAGATGCTTCGGTAATCACACTAGAGAATAGACCTTTTGGCTAGAAATAAAAAACCTTTACCCCTCCTTGAGGGAATTACTATAGAGCGGATGGCTGCCGAGGGGCAGTCCATTGCGCATTGGGGGGAGCTTGTTGTCTTTGTCCCCTATGGTGCACCCGGCGATAGGTGTACGCTACAGATAGTCCGAAAAAAGAGTCATTATGCTGAGGCTCGGATCATGACCCTTGAGGAGCCATCACCCCTCCGAATATCCCCTCGTTGTAAGCATTTTACCACTTGCGGTGGCTGCAAATGGCAACATATCCCCTATGAGGAACAACTGACTGCCAAGGCAACACAAGTGCGAGATGCCATGGAGAGACTTGGCAAAGTAGAGGTGGGAGAGTATCTCCCCATCCTAGGTTCTCAAGAGACTTACCAGTATCGCAATAAGCTTGAATTCACCTTTAGTAACCGCCGTTGGAGGACGAGCGAAGAACTCGCTTCTCTGCCAGAAGGGTTAGGAGAAGCCGATAATAGCGGATTAGGATTCCACATCCCGGGAAAGTTTGATAAGGTACTAGACATTGAGGAGTGCCACCTCGGGAACGAGCTAAGCAACCGCATTCGCAACTTTGTTCGAGCCTATTGTTTGGAGCGTATTGAGCGTTATCCCTTTTACGACCTTAGGGCACAAGAGGGGGGAATGCGTACCCTCATGATTCGCACAACCAGCAAGGGGCATACCATGGTTTTGGTTGCTTTTGCCCACGAGAAAGCGCACGACAGAGAGGAACTACTCGCGGCTATCCATCACGAATTCCCCGAGGTTAATTCGCTTCTCTACGTTATCAATACAAAGCTCAACGATACTTTTACCGACCTTTCTGTAGAGACCTACTACGGGAGCCCCTTCATAGAAGAAGAGATGGAGGGCTTAACTTTCCGCATTGGTCCCAAATCTTTCTATCAAACCAATAGCCATCAAGCTCTAGAGTTATACCGAGTAGCTCGTTCTTTTGCAGGGCTCACGGGAGAAGAGATCGTCTACGACCTCTATACGGGCACAGGTACTATTGCCAACTTTGTTGCCCGCGATGCAAAGAAAGTAGTGGGTATTGAGTATATACCGGAGGCGATAGAAGATGCTCATCTCAATAGCCAAGTAAACAAAATCGATAACACCATTTTTTATGCGGGGGACATGAAGGATATCCTTACCCCCGAGTTAATTGCCCGTCATGGAGCCCCCGACGTGGTAATTACGGATCCCCCTCGAGCCGGGATGCATCCCGATGTGATTAAAACCCTTCTGGGTGCAGCTCCCCCTCGTATTGTCTACGTTAGTTGCAATCCTGCCACGCAAGCTCGCGATGCCGCTCTCCTCGTTGAGGGTGGATACCGAGTACTCAAAGTACAACCTGTAGATATGTTCCCTCACACGCACCACGTGGAGAACGTAATGCTACTGGAGCATACTTGAGAAGAATCTCCCAAGGGGAAAAAGTTCTCCCAATCAAAAGAGCAGCCCCCCAAGAGAGACAGTATGAACTAAAACAAAACCTGATGCGAAAAATTCGATTAAGGACATCAAAAAAATTTGCTACCTCATGCGTTTTCAGACGCTATGGGGTAGTTCTGTTTTGTTCCCTCGCCCTTCTAAATGTTGGGGGGCTGTGGGCTGCACCCCCACCCTCTCTTGGCGCCATCACCCAAGCCATGGAGGCAATACTTATAGAGCAACATATTCTTTCCCCCTCGCAACCCTCACTAAACATCTTGTCTAATAGCATTGAAGAAGAAGAGGGAAAGGGCGTAATTTCTGCGTACGACCATTTGTTTATCAAAGAGGCAAAACGAATCGGTTGGGACTGGTGGTATCTGGCAGCTATAGCCTATCACGAGTCGAAGTTCCAACCTCATGTAGGCGGTGGTAGAGCCGTAGCTATCGGACTTATGGGTATACTTCCCTCTACAGGACGGCGTTTTGGAGTAAGTGCATCTCAGTTGCGAGACGCTACCACTTCTGTGCGGGTTGCCGCCTCTTGTCTGGATGCTTTTGCTAAGGAATTTAACCATGTCTCCACATTGCGAGACCGAGAACTTTTTGCTTTAGCCTCCTATGTATGTGGTAGTGGCCATATCCACGATGCCTGTCGCGTAGCCCAAAAGCATGGAGCTAATCCGCTGGTTTGGGAAGAGGTTAAGTCCTTTATTCTCAAGATGAATCAGCCTCAATATTACCGTAATAAGCAGGTGCGTTTTGGGCGGTTCAATGGAAAACATACGGTAAAGTGCGTCAGCGATATTGACGCACTTGCCCAAAAGTACGCACAACAGATCGCTCAAGCTAAGGGTGAAAAATAGGACTTTTATTCTTCCGAGAGGTATATGATCCAAGTTGAACAACTCTCCAAATCATACGGAGACCGCCTACTCTTCCAGGATGTTTCTTTCTCCATAGCAGAGGGGGAGAAGTGTGGATTGATAGCCGCCAATGGTACAGGAAAAACGACTTTGCTTCGTATCATCACAGGAGAAGAAACCCCCGATAGTGGTACTATCACAACGAGGAAGGACTTACGCATAGCCTACCTACCACAGCGTCCTCATCTGCCCGAGGGGAAAACAATACTCGATACTTGCTTCAACCCCATGGACAAAGTACCCCATCTCGTGGGTTGCTGGCGAGAGGCTGTAGAGGCAGACGATAGCGAGACCCTAGAGAAGTTGCTCCCCGAAATGGACGCCCTAGGAGCTTGGGATTACGAGAGACGCACTGAGGAGATACTCCATAAGCTTTCCGTTCCGGATCTCTCACGCTCCACGCAGTCCCTGAGCGGAGGGGAGCAGAAGCGCATTGCCTTAGCCGGGATACTCCTATCAGAACCGGATTTACTAATCCTAGACGAACCTACCAATCACCTAGATTTGGATGCCATTGAGTGGTTACAGCACTATCTAGAGCGCAGTAAACTAATGCTGCTAATGGTAACACACGACCGCTACTTCCTAGAGAGCGTCTGCGATTCGTTCCTCGAATTGACTCCTTCGGGCGTACATAGCTATGCCTGCACCTTCGATCAGTATTTAGAGCGTAGGGCTGAGCGACTAGAACTAGAGCGCACTGCGGTACAAAAAGCCAATAACTTATACCGGCGAGAGCTGGAGTGGATGCTTCGCCAACCTCAAGCACGAGGGGGAAAACAGAAGGCTCGCAAAGATGCTTTTTACGAACTAAAGAAGCTAACAGAGCCACCCCGCGAGGAGAAAGCGACAGAGATAGATAGCCAACGGGCCTATATCGGCAACAAAATCTTTACAGCTCACAACGTATCCCTCGCTTACGGAGAAAAAAAGATCTTACAGCACTTCTCCTACACCTTTGCTCGCTACGACAAAGTGGGAATTGTAGGAGCCAATGGCGTGGGCAAAACTACGTTCTTAAAACTTTTGCTCGGAGAGATTAAGCCCGACGAAGGATTTTTTGAGATTGGCGAGACAGTGCACTTCGGCTACTTCAGTCAGCAAGGCGCAAAATTTGATCCCGAGAAGCGAGTGATCGAAGCCATTACAGACTTGGCAGAGGTGATACGAGACCCACACGGCGAGGGGCTACTCTCGGCTTCCCAACTACTCACACGCTTTGCCTTCTCACCCGAGAGACAATATACCCCTATCTGCAAGTTGAGTGGAGGAGAGCTACGCCGGCTCTATCTTTGCACCGTTTTGCTCACCAACCCCAACTTTTTAGTCCTCGATGAGCCAACGAACGACCTTGACTTGCTTACCCTGGGTATCCTTGAGGAGTATCTAAGAGAATTCAAAGGGTGCCTTATCGTGGTTAGTCACGATCGCTTCTTCATGGATAGCTTAGTAGACCATCTCTTTGTCTTCGAAGGGGATGGAGTTGTGCGTGACTTCCCCGGCAACTATACACAGTATCGGGAGTGGGACAATGCTCGCCAAGCCCAAATCCAAGCGGAACAAAAGGCTCAACCCACCCAAGCTAAAGCCAATGCAGAAACGACAAATAGGAAACCTCAACAAGAGCGAAAGGCTAAGCGGTCGTACAAAGAGGAGCAAGAGTTTTTGCAACTAGAGAAGGATTTGCCCCTCTTAGAGGCCGAGATCAAAAACTTAGAAGAGCGTATGTCTTCGGGAGCTCTCGCATCAGATGAGCTACAAAAAGCCGGAGCGCAATATCAACTCCTAAGTAACGAATTAGACGAAAAGACCATGCGTTGGCTCGAACTCTCAGAGCTGGGCAATTAATCTTAATGCCCTCCCATCCGCAATGAAAATCCGCATCTATCCCTTCTTTCTAGCGCAGAGATTAGCTGCGAGGCAATCTGCAGCCTCCCGTGCCACCAGCTCTCTTCTGAGGTTCACCGTACTCGGTATTGCTTTGAGCTTGGCGGTCATGTTGCTTACCATTTTTGTGGGAAAGGGATTCCGCAACCAGGTACACGAGCGGATCTATCTACTCACGGGGCATATCATCCTCAACGAATATGGCAGGAACTATGCCGACGAATCTGCCTCCCTACGGATTACGCCTGAGCTCCTTTCTGAGCTAGCCGGTATTGAGGGCATTGGGGAGATACGCCAAGTGGTACAGAGTGGAGGCATAATTAAAACCGATAGCGACTTCTCCGCAGTGCTCGTGATGGGTGTCTCATCGCGCGACGCCTACCTGCACACTTCTGGCGTTCTTAGGGATGGATATATCCCCTATTTTGATGGTTCAGATACGCTCCATAATCCTATACTCCTCCCTCTTGAGTGTGCCGAGAAACTGCGCCTCACAGTAGGAGACAAAGTGCCTATTTATTTTACAGGAGCACGTACTACGGTGCGAACCTTTACCATTGCAGGGATCGTAGATCTCCCCCATATCGAAGCCCCTATCGTGGTGGCTCCCATCGGAGTTATGCGCCATGTAGCCCACATTGATGAGGATAAAGTAACGCGTCTTGAGCTATTTGTCCAACCCAAAGTAGACCATTTAGCCCTAAGTGATCGGCTTGTGGAGCAACTATCCAAAAGCCCCAATACCGGAGGGCAAAGCCTTGGTATGTACACGGCAGAGAGCCTCATGCCGGATATATTCGCATGGATAGAGATGCTCGATGCCAATATATCCCTGCTGCTCGTGCTGATGCTCATTGTCGCCTCATTTACCCTCATCACCGGGCTTTTGATACTGATACTTGACCGCACACGGATGATCGGGCTACTCAAAGCTCTGGGCGCTCGCTATGGTTCCATTCGATCTTTGTTCCTTTACTTAGCTGCTTTCGTGGTAGGTAAAGGCCTTTTATGGGGCAATTTGATTGCCTTTGCTCTGGCCGGAGTGCAATACTTCTTCTCGCCCATCCAGCTAGATCCGGCAACCTATTACCTATCTTACGTTCCCATTGAGTTTGATATACCTTGGGTTTTGGGGATAAATCTTCTTGTCTTTGCACTCTCCATGATTTCCCTCCTCCTGCCCACTCGTATTATTGCCCGTATTAGAGCGGTAGATACGCTCCGGTTTAATCAATAAAATCACCCCCATGACCGACCTTCACTATCAATTACGAGATAATATCCTAAGAGCCTATAATGCCGACAACATAGAAGTCGGGCATATTGAGTTCGCTCTTGACGATGGAGTTTGCACCATCTTACATACCATTACCGAAGAGGCTTTTCGGGGGCAATCCGTAGCCCACCACCTCATGCAAGAGATGATGCTCCTTGTTGAGAAGAGGGGATGGAAGGTATCTCCCGAGTGTAGCTACGCAGCAACCTATCTCAAGCGCATCAATTATCCTCTTTGATGACATCCTATTCGTCTCTTGCTCTACCTGCCAAGTCTTTGTGGCGCAAATGCTTCTCGCACGGGGGGCATGGTGTGCACTCTCCATTTGCCTTTGAGTTGCTCACACGTGTAGTGGAAGAAAAATCTCCCTATTCGGCATTTGCCTCCATAAGAGAGGTTGTACATCGTCATGGCAGGAGCAAACATGACCTCAGACTCGCTTTTTTATTTTACCGAATATCGGCTCATTATCCCATAAAAAGAATACAAGTTTTGGGAGCATACTGTAGCTATATGCAAGAGCTATTACCCCTCTTGCAGCGTGCAACATGCCCCTCGCCTTTAGGGCATCCCTATGGACCCTACCCTCGGGGGGACCTATTCTCCCTCTTCTTTATCACGGAGGAGGTAGCTCTCTCTCAAGTAATAGAAGAGCCAACTCCTGCGATATTACTCGTCGCTACTTGGCAAAATCCTTCTCTAAAAAGGCGCACGATTCAGTACTTCAAAGAGGGGCGTCTCTCGGGGATCCGCATTGATCTCCCCTCGGCTCAATTAGTAATCTCGTCCCCCCGATTTCATTCACAACAATACAAGTCGACCCTATAAAACGATATGGCAAAAAGTAATCTGTATACTCGCACAGGCGACCGAGGTACTACCTCGCTGGTAGGAGGGCAACGCATCAAGAAGAGCGACCTCCGTCTCGAATGCTATGGTTCTGTAGACGAACTCAACTCCTTTATCGGCTTACTGCGCGCAGAGGAGTTAGAAACTTCTTCGGCTGAGCAACTCGCCGCTATCCAAAATAATCTCTTCGTGATAGGTTCCAATCTTGCAACGGACACCTCTAGTCGAGAACTAAAAGCCTTTTCTCAAGTCTCCGAAGAGGTTATCATTGCCCTTGAGGGGTGGGTAGATCAATTAGACGAGGCAACCCCGCCCATGACGGGATTCATCTTGCCGGCAGGCGGACGCAGTGCCGCTCTCTGCCATGTGTGCCGCACGGTAACTCGCCGTGTAGAGCGTCTTTTGTACCGATTAGAGGAAGAAGTACCCGTAGATGAACCCCTAGAGCGTTATATCAATCGACTGAGCGACTACTTCTTTGCCCTTGCTCGCTATGAATCTCATCGCCGTGGTGAGCCGGAAATTACTTGGCAAAAACATTGTGTAAAATAGAAATAAATACTACTTTTGCGCGCGATAAGTGGCGGAAGCCGAACCTATTTAATAGCAACACGAACTGATTATGTATTGGACACTTGAATTAGCCTCTACCTTGGACGATGCCCCATGGCCTGCCTCCAAAGATGAACTTATAGACTATGCACAACGCTCGGGTGCTCCTCTTGAGGTCATAGAGATACTCGAAGAGATAGAAGACGAGGGAGAGATATACGAATCTATCGAAGACATTTGGCCGGATTACCCTAGAGACGAAGACTTCTTCTTCAACGAAGAAGAGTACTGATCGTACAAATAAAAAGGCTACCCCTTCCCTAGAAATAAAAGCATTCCTCCAAAGACACTAAACTCTTAGGGAAAGATTCGTTTTGATTTAGCATGGAGACCTACCTTTCTTTTGCGAAGGTGGGTCTTTCTTTTTTAGACTTCTTGGTAGTCGACTTCCGTCAATGGCACCCTATTCCGAGAGAGAGGTTTCTGGGGAGGGGAAGTCACAAAAGAAACTAGGCTTGAGCTACCTTCTACAGTAGCCCAAGCCTAGTCTTATTGAGGATAAAAGAGAAATTACTCTTTTACGCGGCTAACATAAGAACCATCACGAGTATCTACCTCGATAAGTTCACCCTCGTTGATGAAGAGGGGAACACGCACCTCAGCACCCGTTTCTACGGTTGCAGGCTTGAGGGCGTTGGTTGCTGTATCACCCTTGATACCCGGCTCGGTATAGGTAACACGGAGCACTACGTGAGGGGGAAGCTCGCAAGTAAGCACGGTTTCGCTCTGTGCATGTACCATTGCTTCTACCGTATCACCCTCTTTGAGGAATTGCACACCTTCGATCCCTTCTCCGGGGATAGTGATCTGTTCAAAAGTCTCTGTGTGCATAAAGTTATACCCCATATCATCCTTGTAGAGGAATTGGTAAGGGCGACGCTCGATGCGTACTTCCTCTACCTTTACACCGCTATTCCAAGTCTTGTCAAGAATGCGGCCTGTAGCCACATTACGCAATTTCGTACGAACGAAAGCAGGGCCTTTGCCGGGTTTTACATGGAGGAACTCTACGATGAAAAAGTATTGTCCATCGATATCGAGGCACATACCATTTCTAAAATCTGCAGTTGTAGCCATTAGGTCTATCTATCTTATTATCAATTATTCTTCGTATGCAATGCAAGAGCCATGCGCTACTAGCAAGCAAAAACACTCTCGACTACAAAAGTAGCCTATTCTCGGCAAATAGCTGCATTCGGGGCAAAATACGCTAGAGGTACGGCAGGGTATCACCCATTAGAAGGCTTGCAGTAGGATGTGGTCAGGCGGCTCTTTGTTCCATCTTTATAAGTAATCTCTACGGCAATCTGCCGTTTGGGATGGATACTCTGCTCTATGGGTTCTAAGAGACCAAGGTTATAATCATAGCCTAATAGGTCATACTGATGAAAATCGATCTCAGAGAGTTTACCACAAACAGGCAAGGCAACATAAGACGAAGATAGAGCATCATAGAGAGCGGTCCAAGACCAATACTCAAAGCCTGCCCTAGCCTTGTCTACTGTTTCACTATCCAGGTGATAGCCATTGCGGATGTAGGAATCGGGAGATCCCGAAATGAATTTGAAGTTATCGTCCATACAACTCCCCTTAGGGTACCTATCACTCCAATCTTCTAGAGCAAAGACGGAGATATTTGTGACCTTATCCACATTATACACTTGCGTATAAAGCAACCTCCTTTCGCTTGGATGTGGATGCCACATGTCGCCATAGGAGCGAGCAATGCTGTCGAAGAGAGCTCTTTTATCCGAATCATCACTACAGACTATATGGGCTTTTCTCTTAGCCTCTTCCTTAGTTTCTTTTAATGAAACCCAATAATTGCTAGGAATTTTGTGACGATACTCCAAATATACCATGCGAGAAGCATTCTTTTGGAGTAGCTCTATCTCCGGCTTTATAAGACGAAAACCATACACTGCATATAGAGACGTTTGCGGTTCGGGATTCTCTTCTTCCCATTTCACCTCCTCTACTGAATACTGAGGAGGCAAGCACCCTACAAACAACGAGGTAATGCAACAAAAAACGGCAACTACGAGAAGCTTACTTCTACTCATACAACCCTCTATTTAGTAAATAATAATGGTGTCTCAAAAACCACCTGGCGCAAAGATATTAAAATACCTACAAACAGCGCCAAAAAAGAAGCAGGTGAGAATTGGCGATTTTTGTGGGTGGTTTTGAAAAAGAAATAGGGCAAGAAATTTCCAAAAACCGAGTGAGATATTTTCCAAAACCAGGCAAGAAAAAAATATTTTTCAGCCCAAATAGATTCGTATCTTTGCCTAGAAATCCGAAGGCAATATGCGTAATTTATTTCTAGCACTCCTCCTCACCCTACTCTCAGTTGGTTCTGCTTGGGCAGATTGGTTGGGCGATAAGTACTCCCTCTTCATTCACTACGGACTATACTCCGTAGCCGGCGGAGTATGGCAAGGCACCCCCGTAAAGAGGGGCTACTCCGAGCAGATACTTACCTTTGGGGTGGGATTCTCCGACGAATATGAGGCACTTACCGAGCAATTCAACGCCAAAGACTTTTCCGCACAAGAGATCGTGCAACTAGCCCAAAGGGCCGGGATGCGCTCCATTGTCATCACAAGCAAGCACCACGATGGCTTCTGCCTCTGGCGTACAGCTACCACTCCATACAATTCATACGATGCCACGCCGGCTCATCGCGACCTCGTGGGAGAAATTGCAGCCGCGTGCCATCAGGCAGGTCTAGGCTTTGGACTCTACTTCTCGCTCATTGATTGGCACTACCCCTACGCCATGCCATTCTCGTCTCACAATGCCGATCCCATCACCCCTCTACACCACGAATACAACCTAAAGCAGGTACGTGAGTTGCTGACTCAGTATGGACCCGTGGACGAATTGTGGTTCGATATGGGGTCGATGCAGCAGAGCCAGAGTAGAGAAATGTACCAACTCGTACACAGTTTGCAGCCCCAATGCATGGTAAGTGGGCGCTTGGGCAACGACTTTGCGGACTTCTGTGTGATGGCAGACAACGAGTATCCCGATTACTCCATGGTCATGCCTTGGCAAACAGCAGCCTCCATATTTGACGAAACTTGGGGCTATCGCTCTTGGCAAGAACGCGGAAAAGTGGAAGACAAAGTACAAGAGAAGTTACAATCTCTGCTAAGTGTGGTATCCGGTGGTGGCAAATATCTGTTAAACATCGGCCCTATGGGTAGTGGCAAAATAGTAGACTTTGAGAGAGAGGTGCTGCAACGCATCGGAGACTGGATGGCCCCCATCCAACAAGCCATCTACCAAACTCAGCCCTCCCCATGGGGCGTAAGGGAAGGGTTGCCCCTCGCGACCGTTACCCCCGATGGTAAAATCTTATACCTTTTTGTCCCCTATGATAGAGAGAAAAAAGAGATTATTCTCCCCCCGATTAAAGGGGAAATGCTCCGTATCCAAACGCTCCGAGGGAAGGGAAAAATAATTCACCAAAAACAAACAAAAGGGGTTATCTCCTTTACGCTAGAGGAGGCAGCTCCCGAAGATTATTACACGGTACTCGCCCTCCACTTCGACCGCCCCTTATCCCTCATTACCCCACCCCACAATGCGAAGCGGCTCTATCCTCTAGAAGCCGAGGCTCTATACGCCCATTCGCAGATAGACTACTATACAGGGTATCGTAGCATCGTAGGGTATCGCTGGCATCCCCAACGTGGGAAGCAAGAGGCTACCCTATCTTTCACAAAAGAGGAAAAAGGGAAAAACATACAGCTAAACATAGCCGGGAAAAAGCAAGTGATAGCACTTCTTTCGGCGGACTCCTCCCTCTACCAAACACCCCTCAAAGCTCTCCATTGGCAGCAGCTCCTTGTGGTTTCCTCCGGCGGCCGATTTGGTACACTCCCCGCCAAATTCACGCAAAAAGATGAGTTCAATCCCGATCTGTGGCGCACCCTTCCGGTATCGTTTGCGTATCAAGAAAAAGTATCCCAAGGCTCTGCACGCTACCTACGCTACACCCTCACGGCAGACCGAGATCTAGTACTTCCTCTAGAGATTCAGTTCTCGGAGGGGATGCTTTGCCTCGTGGATGGCACCATTGTAGCAGGGGCAATTTATCGACCCCAAGAGTCGGGAGGGTTGCACCAACACACGCTACGCCTCCCTCTCCCAAAAGGCTCCCATACCCTCCTAGTCAAGCTATACAATCGCGAGAGCCGCTCTATGGAGGCGCACATTACCCCTCTCCCTCAAATCCAACTTTGGCACAAGAGCATCCAACTCCCGGCTGTAGGGGCGCCCTTTACTCTGGAAATCACAAAGGAAATGAAGCCGCCATTCGCCTCACCGGCTCATCTATATGGTATTGATTTAGCGTTATAGACTACCTACTTAGTAGTAGGTATAAGGTAAGTAGGGAGAGCATACTCAAGGGATAGCGGAGCAACGAAATCCTCTACAACCGTCACTAGCTGGAGCCCTCCGAGCCTAATTCATTGAGAGAGGTAGATACAGAAGAAATAACAACAGCTCTACAAAAAAATATCTCCACCCAAGTATGAAACTCGGATGGAGATTATCTCTCTTTCGTTTGTAGGGTAAGCTACCTAAAGAAGGTGCTTATGCTTGTGAGATAGCTTCTGATGGGCAAGCTGCAGCGCAAGAACCGCAATCGATGCAAGTATCAGCGTCAATCTTATAGATATCGCCTTCAGAAATTGCACTCACGGGGCATTCGTTGATGCAAGTTCCGCAAGCTACACAGTCATTAGAAATTACGTAAGCCATAATCCTTAATCCTTTATTGTTGTTATTCGTATTGTTCCTGTCTCTCTTTAGACATTGCAAAGGTAGTAATTAATTTGAAACTACCAATAAGTAGGTATTATTTTCTGGGAATATTTTTTAGTGCGACGAAGATGGAATTATGCAACAAGCTAGTTATCAGGTAGATAATACAGAAAACAAAATCTCTACTAGAGGGGGATTTCCCTACTACAAGAGGAAAAGATCGCTAATAATAGAGTCAATAACCACCATTCCCTCCCTAGAAGCACGTAAAAATTGCCCCTCATTTGCAACTCTCTCTTTGCAAATAGAGGGAGAAGGAGCCTCTATGGAGTACTGAGAACTACTGTCGAGTATGAGTAAACCTTGGGCTAGGTAGGGTTCGCTTGCAGTCTGTAAAAAAGATAACTTCTTACGCCCAAAAACTTCGGAAACATTCTGTAAATCAACCCCTTTTGCTCTTCTAAGCCCCGTCATAATGATCTCATTAAAGCAATCAGTAGGGGATAAGTCCTCCCGAAAATCTATTGCCGTAGTACCTTGTTGTAGGTACTCTATGTAACGATGGAGGTGAGCAACATTGGCATACCTACTCTCGGGGAGGTAACTATGTGCCGAAGGACCAAAACCAAGATAGGGCACTCGATCCCAATAAGAGGAGTTATGGCGAGAGTGCATCCCCCGAAAGGCAAAATTGGATAGCTCGTAATGATCGTACCCTCGCCCGTGGAGAGTATCTACCAGATAGTAATAATCGCGTAAGGCGTCCTCGTCCGATTGCTTTTCTATAGAGCCACGGCGCGCAAGATGCGTGAGGCGAGTATGCTCTTCGTAGGTCAGGTTATAGGCAGAAATATGGGGTATCTCGAGGACTAATGCAGAAGATAGATTTTGCTGCCAAAGCTGATGGCTCTGCCCCGGTAAGGAGTAAATAAGGTCGATACTTATATTGGAAAAATCGGCTGTTCGTAGGGCTTCAATCGCGCTATACACCTGCCGCGCTGTGTGCCGCCTCCCTAAAAAGCGAAGTTCTTCATCACAAAAACTTTGTACTCCAAGGCTCACTCTATTGAATCTCAAAAGGCGAAGAGCATGGGCATACTCGGGCGTTAGATCATC
Organism: Porphyromonas endodontalis ATCC 35406; assembly: GCF_000174815.1. Classification (GTDB taxonomy): domain Bacteria; phylum Bacteroidota; class Bacteroidia; order Bacteroidales; family Porphyromonadaceae; genus Porphyromonas; species Porphyromonas endodontalis. The sequence goes on along the minus strand of NZ_ACNN01000005.1, from coordinate 237,566 downwards.
GGGATTCCCCTCCAAAGTCCATTCCGCATCGGGCTCGGGGGAGTAAACCCGCCGGATTGTATCCACGATTTTCTCAAGCTGAGACGGAGAGAGAAGCGAGGGAGTACCTCCACCAAAGTAGACGGTCTCAATAGAGATAGAGGGGGCTAATTCTTCCCGACGTAGCTCCAACTCCCGACAGAGAGCAGCTACAAAAGCCTCTTGCTGCCGGGTATTTGTTTGCGAGTAAAATGCGCAATAGGCACAACGACTCTTACAGAATGGGACATGTAGGTAGAGACCTGCCATTCAAGAGCCTCCTAGTTACCTTTCACGAGAATAGCAGCTTCGGACGCTTCCCCCCGCACATAAGAACGATTAGAAGCCTCCACTCTGAATTCTAGTGTTTTAGCTCGAGAGAATTGCTGCAATAGCTCTTTAGAGAAGGTGTACCGAGTAGTGGGGATCTGGGCTGCCAGTAAGAAATCTTCACCGGCAAGGTTCCCTTCGGGTACGGAAACATAGAGATTGTAAGTTCCCTTCGAGCTATCCCACGAAGAGGGCATAGACCACGATGCCTCAAAATACGATCCCTTGTCTTCAATCGTAAGGGCAGAAGGACGAGGGGGGCGAGGGGTGCCACGCTTAGCAAATGAAGGCATCCGCACGGGAGATATAAAGTGCCGAGTGATCACACGATCTACGCCATTGCGATTGGGGCGAATGTTGAGCTCTCGATAGAAACAGATCCCTGCCATCCCCATACGTTCGCTGGCATTCATCTGATTCTCAATATCTCGAGCCGTCCATTTGCTCTCATCTTCGGTCCGATAAGGGGCTAACCCCGGCACAATAGGTAGCCCTGGGATTTGAGCTTTCCAATCTACCAAGAAGGGTTCGAATAGGTTGTCTCGATAGTACATCATGGGGACGATAAAGTCTACCGAGCCCTCCCTATACCAAGCTGCAGGGTCTTGGAAGACACTCTCACGAGCCGTCCATCCCACATTGGGCATAGAGGGTAAAACGCGCAACTTACCCAGAGGGGCTGCACTTACGAGCATATGGGGTTTGACAGAACACACCTCGGTCGACACCTCTTTGAGGAAGGCCGAGATATTACTAGTACGCCACTCGCCAAGAGAGCGTCCCTTACCATAGCGCATATATAGGTTTTGATCCTCTTTCTCCCTCATCTTATCGGGATAGCGGACGTAGTCAAAATGAACCCCATCTAGGTCATAACGCTCTACCATCTCACGCACCACAGAGGTAATATAGCTCCGCGCCTCGGGATGTCCCGGGTTGAGATACCAATCGTTGTGTAGGGTAAAACACCAGTCGCGATGCTTCTTCCAAACACTATTATCTCCCAGCGATTGCACATGAGAGGTGTTGCCGAGAGGGAAGGTAACAATCCAAGCATGGATGCTAAGCCCCCTCTTGTGGCACTCTTCGATGGCAAATTGTAGCGGATCGTAGTCTAGATAGTTGTTTCGACCTCCCGTAAAGACGGTCACACGCGGCTCTATCTTCGAGGGGTAAATCACGTCTCCACGATGGCGAACTTGGAAGAAAACGGTATTGAAATGCGACTCAGCTAACCTATCAAGTATACGACAAAGCTCCTTACGCTGGGAGACCATATCTTGTGTAGAGACAGCACGGCGCGAGGGCCAATCCAAACCATAAATGGTAGTAAGCCAGACCCCACGAATAGCCTCAGCATTAGAGGGAATTACCGGCTTTTCTACGGGGATCTCCACCTCTATTCTAGGGGTAGGAGGAGCTGGGAGAGGAGCCGTAGAAACAACTTTTTTACGAGACGAACACGCCGATACACCACTCAGCAATAGCACTCCTATCAGTAGCGAAAAGCATTGCGTAAGGCGATGAGCGAACAAAAAAGAGCGAGAGTGGTGCTGCATGATACAATCTCCTTTTACTTCGTATAGTGGATATTATCGATAAGGCGTACATCCCCACAATAGCAGGCAATGCACCCTACAGGATCTTCACTATCCTCCCAGGCTTCGAGAGGCTGCAGGCTATTACCATCCACAATAGCGTAGTACTCAACCTCAAGATGCGGTATGCCATTAAGTTCCTTAGTAACCCAAGCGATTACTTCGTTGGGAGTCATTCCCTTTTCTTTCTGCTCTAGGCTGGCACGGAGGGTTTGGTAAATACGTGGAGCCGAGGGGCGTGTCTCTTGAGTAAGACGCTGGTTGCGGCTGCTGAGGGCAAGTCCGCTCTCCTCGCGTACAATAGGCACTGCTATAATAGAAAGTTTGAAGCCACATTGCTCCACCATAGAACGTACTATGGCAATCTGTTGGAAGTCTTTTTCTCCAAAGAATGCCCCATCGGGCGAAACGAGCTCAAAGAGTTTGCTCACGATAAGAGCCACACCTTCGAAGTGTCCGGGGCGTTGTACCCCCTCCATCACTCGGCCAATAGCTCCAAAATCGAACGTGCGCTCTACTCCACTCCCATCGTATATCTCCTCTACAGAAGGCATGAAAACATAGTGGCAACCCACGCTATCAAGGAGAGCGACATCCTTCTCCGGCTGACGCGGATAGGTCTCCAAGTCATTGGGATTATTGAACTGACGAGGATTGACAAAGATGCTCACCACGCATACATCATAGCGAGCAATTGCCTGCTTTACAAGGCTTAGATGCCCATCGTGCAAGGCGCCCATTGTGGGTACCAATCCGATAGTTTTGCGAGACTCACGCTCTCTTTCGAGAAGGGCCTGTAGCTCCTTCTTACTACTTATCACTATCATAATGCTTATTCTCTCTTTCTATCCTTTGATGTACTTATCAGTTAATGCCAAATCCCTCTTCGCCTAGAGTTTCTACAAAGAGAGCTTCGTCAAAGATTGTCTCATCCACCTCCATGGTTAACGTCCCTTGTGCAAGGGATACGGATACTTGGCTGGTACCCTTTGCCTCAGAGGCCACGCGTGCAACGGTCGCAACGCAGTGCTCACAATGCATGCCTACAATGCTGTATTGTTTTGTACTCATAATTGTATTTAGGATTAAGTTTGTGTGATCGTATAAAGTGGTTCTTACGGCAATAGCAGTGAGCCATCACCATAACTCAAAAATCGGTAGTCGTGACTAAGAGCATAGTCGTAGATGCGCTCCCACTCCTCCCCGAGAAACGCCGAAATCATAAGTAGAAGGGTACTTTTGGGTTGGTGAAAATTAGTCACCATCCCCCCCACAACGCGGAAGGTATAGCCCGGGGCAATCAGCAAAGCGGTGCTAAAAACCACCTCCTCGAGGGAGAGACTGTCCATTTTGCTAAGCAGAGCAGCCATCACTTGGGGCATAGAAGCCTCCGGATAGTCCGTTTCGTAGGGTTCCCATTGGGTCACAAAAGGTAAATGATCCTCTTGCCCCAATTCGTCTATATGGTTAAGAGCCAAAAGGTAAAGACTCTCCAATGTACGTACAGAGGTAGTGCCCACCGCAATAATGGGAGAGTAAGAGCCGCCGGCTAATTGAGCCACGATACCTCGCTCTACCCGGCAAACCTCTTGATGCATCCGGTGATCACCAATCTTAGACGTCTTGACTGGCATAAAAGTACCTGCCCCTACATGTAATGTAATCTCCCCTAAGGATACTCCTTTTTCTTTAAGAGCCTCAAAAAGCTCCGGAGTAAAATGAAGTCCGGCTGTGGGGGCGGCTACCGATCCATCGCATTGGGCATAAACTGTTTGGTAGTTAATGTTGTCACTCTCTTCGGTCTCACGACGGAGATAAGGGGGGATAGGCAAAATTCCCACCACAGACAATAACTCCCCAAAGGTACAGTGGTCGCTATTCCACGAGAAGTGAATCACATCCCCCTCTCCTCGCTCAATACGAAAGAGGATAGGATCAGTCTCCCCAGGAAGAGTCACCAACGTCTCAAGAGCCCCCTCCTTCCAACGCCGAGCATTCCCCACCAAACAATGCCACGAACAGCCCGAGGTGGCAGACAATGCTCGCTCGTATTGGGCAGGACTTGCAGGCTCAAGGCACATGATCTCAATCTGCGCCCCCGATGGTTTCTGCACATGTATGCGCGCGCGTATTACGCGCGTATTATTGCGTATGAGCAAAGAATGCTCAGGAATAAAGTCTGTAATCTGCCGAAATTGAGAAGAGATAATCTCACCTGACCGATAGACGAGCAGCCGGCATGCAGCGCGATCTTCAAGTGGATAACGTGCGATGCGTTCATCAGGTAAAGGGTAGTCGTAGCTCTCTATCTCTACTTGTCTGGTTTCATTCATTGCCTTATAGTTGGACGGGGATTTGCGGTTGTCTCCCACAAATCTAGGGCAAAAGTACAAATAACCCACGACAGAGCGGATAGACTTCCCATCCCTCAAAGAGAGAATAGATACACCCAATCTCAGATACAGATACTGGGTGCGATACGCAAAAAACAGCAGTGTGAAACGCACAAAAAAGCCTGCCCAAAACTCAAAAGAATCTTGGGCTATATTTTTTTGTTTTTCAGCCTGTAAGGCCTAGTGATTCTGGGTAGAAAAACTTTTCTTTTCAGGGAAGATTTTCTATAAAACCAAGCTGTAGCGGAAGTCTTCTCTCGGCGAATTGATTTTACCTATAAAGCTATTGCCGAGGGGAATACCCTGTATCCGAACGGAATAACTACATTTGCTGCAGAAATTAATAGTAAGTTTGTTTCTATGAAGACAGATATAGAAATTGCTCGCGAGATAGAGCTAAAACCAATACAAGATATTGCCCAAAATTTGGGTATCGACAACGCCAACGTAGAGCCCTATGGCCATCATATTGCCAAGATAGGGCTAGGCAGTCTCCGTCCGGAAAAGATTGCCAAAAGCAATCTGATACTCGTTACTGCCATCACTCCAAACAAAGCCGGGGTCGGGAAAACTACTGTCTCTATTGGTCTGGCTCTCGGGCTTAACCAAATAGGGAAACGCGCCATCGTGGCTTTGCGCGAACCCTCATTGGGGCCCTGTTTCGGGCAAAAAGGGGGTGCTGCCGGTGGGGGATATGCCCAAGTACTACCGATGGAAAACATCAACCTCCACTTCACAGGAGACTTCCATGCGATCACCTCGGCGCACAATATGATTACGGCTCTGCTCGATAATTATATATACCAAAATAGGGATAATTGCGTCGGATTGTCGGAAGTGCTTTGGAAGAGAGTGCTCGACGTAAACGACCGCTCGTTGCGCAACATCGTCTCGGGGCTAGGAAACAGCACGGATGGCATACCCAGACAAACCGGCTTCGATATTACTCCGGCTTCGGAGATCATGGCCATACTTTGTCTAGCTAAAGACCTAGAAGATCTACGCCTCCGCATAGAGAATATTCTCCTAGGGTACACAAAAGAAGGCGAACCCTTTACGGTCAAAGACCTTGGGGTAGCCGGAGCTGTTACCGTACTGCTAAAAGATGCCATCAAGCCCAATCTCGTACAAACCACAGAGCATACACCTGCCTTTGTGCATGGAGGCCCCTTTGCCAATATTGCCCATGGTTGCAACTCAATGCTCGCTACCAAGATGGCAATGTCGTACGGAGAATATGCCATCACAGAAGCCGGATTCGGAGCTGACCTAGGGGCAGAAAAGTTCTTCGATATAAAGTGCCGAGTGGGAGGATTACAACCCAAACTCACCGTATTGGTGGCCACGCTATCCGCACTCAAGCTGCACGGAGGTCTGGACGAAAAGCGCATCAAAGACCCCGATAAAGAGGGAGTACTTCGCGGATTGGCCAACCTCGATAGGCACGTACACAACCTGCGCAACTTTGGTCAGCGCGTAGTTGTTTGTTTCAATCGCTTTGCTTCCGACATTGATAGCGAGATAGAACTAGTACGCCGGCACTGCGAAGACGAATTAGGAGTGGGCTTTGCCGTAAACAATGCCTTCGCAGAAGGGGGTAAGGGTGCCGCAGAATTGGCACAACTCGTAGTTGACACCATTGAGAATAAGCCCTCAATGCCCCTCAAATTTGCATACGAATCAGATGAAACAATCGAACAAAAAGTAGAGAAGATAGCCCACAAGATCTATAGTGCAGGCAGCGTAACCTACAGCAGCAAAGCGGCCAAAGCTCTCGCCAAGATACGCGAGTTGCACCTAGGGCATCTCCCCGTCTGCATCGCCAAAACACAATTCTCTTTTAGCACCGATGCCAAAGAGTATGGCGACGTAAGAGGGTTTGAGATGAAAGTAACCGACCTCGTTATCAATAGAGGTGCAGGTATGATTGTGGTGGTTATGGGCGATATAATGCGTATGCCGGGGCTACCCAAGGCGCCGCAAGCCGTTAATATAGATATAGTAGACGGTCATATAGAGGGGTTGAGCTAACCCCCGGATCAAAAGGATACAAGATATGACCTCTATAGAAAATCAGTAAGAAAAGGAAAGGATATTAGGTATGTCGAAACTAGTTTCTGAATTCAAAGAGTTTGCCATGAGGGGCAACGTAATGGACATGGCTGTGGGTATCATCATCGGTGGTGCCTTTGGCAAGATTGTCTCTTCCCTCGTGGCGGACGTAATTATGCCTCCCATTACCCTACTGACGAGTGGCAGCAATATCGAGGATCTCAAGTGGGTACTCCGCGAAGCTGTGATAGAAGGAGGAGAAATCACTAGGCCGGAGGTCGCTATGACTGTGGGTACCTTCTTACAAGCTGTGCTCGATTTCTTCATCATCGCCTTCGTAATCTTTATGCTTATTAAGGGGATGAACAAGCTACGCAAAGCCAAACCCGAAGAGCCTGCAACCCCTGCCGAACCCAGCGACGAGGTGAAGCTTCTTGGCGAGATCAAAGAACTTCTCAAGAAACAAGCCGAGAAGTAATGCGGTAAGAAGCCGATCTAAAAAGGGAAGCAGTGTACCTCTCCATCTCGTACAAGACGAAAGAGTAATATACGGCTCACTACAAACGAAGCCCCCTCTACTCCATCCGAGCAATGCCTAGGGAGTAGAGGGGGTTATATAAAGAGAGGATTTATACACCTCTCGTTATCTGTACTGATCCTACTTAGCAGGGCGAAGTGTGCGGTCCATCTAACTCAGAGAATTTGGCTTCGTCGGTTTGAGTTTCTCCGTCTAGCTCTGAATTGGTCGCAAGTCCTCCCGTAGAAGTTTCTTTATATAGGCTTGGGAGGTCTTTGCCAGTCTGATGCATGGTCGCTACTACGCGGTCGAAACTTACTCGGTGCCTGCCATCCGTAAAGTTGGCATAGGTATTGGCATCAAGAGCGCGACTAGCGGCAAAGGCATTACGCTCGATGCAGGGGATTTGCACCAATCCGCAAACAGGGTCACAAGTCAAGCCCAAATGATGCTCAAGCCCCATCTCGGCAGCATATTCAATCTGAGCCAACGTACCACCAAAGAGCTGACTAGCGGCAGCAGCAGCCATAGAACAAGCAACTCCCACTTCGCCTTGGCATCCCACCTCCGCTCCGCTGATAGAGGCGTTCGTACGCACAACATTCCCAAAGAGACCTGCCGTAGCCAAAGCACGCAATATTCGCTTATCCGTAAAGTTGCGGGTGTCTTGCAGGTGATAGAGTACAGCCGGCATTACCCCACAGGAGCCACATGTGGGTGCCGTAACGACAAGCCCTCCGGAAGCATTCTGTTCACTCACAGCAAGAGCATAGGCATATACCTTACCGCGAGAGCGCACGCTCTCCGAATAGCTCAGGGAGCGCACCATATATTCCGCCGCCTTCCGTCTTAGCCCCAAGCCTCCGGGCAATACACCCTCAGCCTCTAAGCCATCGTGGATCGACTGCTTCATCACCTTCCATACCTCTGCTAGGTAATCCCAAATTTCTTTTCCCTCGCAATGCTCTACATATTCCCAGTAAGACATCCCATATTTTTGAAGGATGGGCATCATCTCTGTGATGTGCGAGAGCTTATAAACCTCATTGGTTACCTGCTCATTAAAGTCTTCATTAGCAAGCACTCCGCCCCCAATACTATAGACCATAAATCGCTTTATCTCTTTCCCCTCTCCATCGAGAGCTCGGAACAATATGCCGTTGGGGTGAAACTTTAGTTCTACAGAAGGCTCCCAAATAATCTCTGTGGGATGTATCGGATTGAGCACAGATAGTATCGCTTGATCGGTCATGTGCCCCTTACCCGTAGCTGCCAAACTACCATATAAGGTAACCTCAAAAGAAGAGATTATAAGCCCCTCTACCTGCTTGAGAAAGAGGGTTGCAGCACGCTTAGGCCCCATTGTGTGACTACTACTCGGGCCATTGCCGATACGATATATTTGCTTGATTGTATCCATCATAATCGAGAGTTCTAATTAATTCTCATCACTAGTAGGGGTCAAAGATATCGAAAAAAAGAGTAGCTTTGTAGTGCTGAATGTTGCACACTCAGAAGAATAAAGTGCAGTTGTAGTAGAAAAGATAGAGAATGGATCAGCATTTTGAGAGCTACCGGCGCGAGTATAGTAAGCATAGTCTCACGCGCAAAGATATGCCGGCCAACCCTTTTGACAAGGTCAATCAGTGGTTGCGCGAAGCTGTGGAGGGCAATGCTCTAGAACCCACAGCCGTGATTGTGGCAACAAGTACACCCGATGGGCATCCGAGTATGCGCACAGTACTACTCAAAGAGGTGCTCAACGATGAGTTTGTTTTTTACAGCAACTACGAGAGCCGTAAGGGTAAGCAGATGAGCGCGAACCCCCATGTGGCACTTACATTCCTATGGCACGAGATGGAGAGACAGATCCATATCGAAGGTACGGTACGCCACCTCTCTGCCGAGGAGAGCGACGCTTACTTTGCACAACGCCCCTATAAAAGTAGAGTGGGAGCCCGCGTATCGCCTCAGAGCCACCCCATACCCAATAGAGAATATATCATGGTAGCTTTTGCTGCCGAGAGCCTAAAATACGTTGGTCGCAGCGTACCTCGCCCCGACAATTGGGGAGGATTCGCGGTAAAGCCGGAGCGTATCGAATTTTGGCAAGGCCGAGAAAGCCGTTTGCACGATAGGTTCTTATATACTCCAAACGAAGAAGGAGAGGGTTGGAAAATAGACCGACTGGCACCATGATCTCTGCCCATCAGCCCGCGATTTCTCAACTAGAGGCAATTCTTGCCATAGACACCTCTACCAACGTTTGTTCGCTAGCCCTTCTCTCCAGAGAGGGGGTTATTGCCGAGCGCATTGACCGAAAAGGGAACGAACACGCAGCCCTTATTGCTCGCTTTGCCGACGAACTCAAGTCAGAAGCCGGCGAAAAAGGCTATTCGATTGTAGCCGTAGCCGTAAGTGGAGGCCCCGGGAGTTATACAGGGTTACGCATAGGAGCTTCGTTTGCCAAGGGCTATTGTTTTGCATCCAGCAAGCCATTAATCGCTGTTTCCACACTCGAATCGTTGGCCTGGGGAGCTATTGAGCAGGGATTGATTCCCCAAGAAGCCCTTATTGTGCCGATGATTGATGCAGGACGCATGGAGGTATACACGACAACCTATTCAGCCGAGGGGACCCAACTCGTTGCGCCCCATGCAGAAATCATCCAACCCGAAAGCTATACCGATGTCTCCCTTGATACCCCTATTTGTTTGATAGGAAATGGAGCAGCAAAATGCGCTGAAGTGCTTACCGATTCACGCTTCCGGATCACGCCCACCGAGGCGTTGGCCTCCTCTTTGAGGCTACCCGCATGGCAGGCTTTAGACCAAGGGAGAACCGCCGACGTCGCCTACTGGGTACCCGATTACATCAAACCTTACAATGCCGTTATAGCCAAGAATAAAGTACTCAATCGCTAATTAGAAATAAATATAAAACCAATATACTTGTAGCCAATGAACATTATAGTCCTTGCTAAGCAAGTGCCAGACACTCGCAACGTAGGCAAAGATGCCATGCGCGAAGACGGAACAGTCAACCGCACTGCCCTGCCTGCCATCTTCAACCCCGAAGACCTTAACGCCCTGGAACAGGCACTCCGTATCAAAGACCAGTATCCCGATACAACCATATCGGTGCTTACAATGGGGCCGTTCCGTGCTGCCGATGTAATCCGAGAAGCCCTCTATCGTGGTGCAGATCGTGGTTATCTTCTTACCGACCGTGCCTTTGCCGGAGCAGATACACTTGCCACAAGTTACGCCCTTGCCATGGCTATCCGCCATATAGGGATGCCCGACCTCATTCTATCGGGCCGCCAAGCTATTGACGGCGATACCGCTCAAGTGGGTCCTCAGGTGGCTCATAAGCTCGGTCTTCCCACCGTAACGTATGCCGAAGAACTAGAAGAAATAAACGCAAAAGAGGTGATCGTTCGCCGTCGCTTGGAGCACGGAGTAGAGCGTGTAAAGGCCTCTCTTCCCCTCCTTATCACGGTAAACGGGAGTTCCGCTCCATGCCGTCCTCGCAACGCCAAGGCGCTACAAAAGTATAAGTATGCCATGGTGCCCAACGAACTTGGGGAGGCTAGCGAAATGCAACGTGCCCTATTCGAGGCTCGCCCCTACCTACAGATTGCTGAGCTATCAGCTGCTGACGTAAAGGCCGAACTCGAGCAATGCGGACTTCTTGGCTCTCCCACAAAGGTAAAGACCATAGAAAACGTAGTATTCCAAGCTAAGGAAGCTCGTCACTACGAAGCCAATGACGAAGGCATTTCTTCCCTCATTGTGGAACTTATTGCCAATCACACCATAGGATAATTCACGCACCGAAAGACGTATTGATAACTATGAACAACCTATTTGTTTATCTCGAAATAGAAAATGGCATCGTACAAGAAGTGAGCTTAGAACTCCTTACCAAGGGGCGTGCTCTTGCCACACGTCTTGGTTGCCAACTAGAGGCTGTGGCTATCTCTAACTGCATCAAAGGGATTGCCGAGCAGGTGTTCCCTTATGGAGTAGATCGCCTGCATACATTTGAGTCTCCCAACCTACAATACTATACAACGAAGCCCTACGGAGCCATCGTAACCAAGCTATTCGATGAAGAAAAGCCCCAAATAGCACTACTCGGAGCCACCACGCTGGGACGCGACTTAGGTCCCCTCGTTTCGTCGGCTCTGCACAGTGGACTTACGGCAGACTGTACCTCGCTAGAGATTGGTGAGTACACCGATGCCAAGACCAAGCAACATTATCCCGAACTTCTCTACCAAATCCGTCCGGCTTTTGGCGGTAACATCGTTGCCACCATCGTTAACCCCGATTGTCGTCCTCAGATGGCAACGGTACGCCCCGGAGTGATGAAAAAAGAGATTTTCGATGCCGCTTACAAGGGTGAAGTTATCCAACACAACGTAGCAGACTACGTGTCGGATACCGACTTTGTGGTTTCTATTCTTGAGCGTCACATCGAAGAAAGCAAAGTAAACTTGGGAGGTAGCCCCATCATCGTAGCCGGTGGTTATGGTATGGGCAGCAAAGAAGGCTTTGGACTCCTCTTCCAACTTGCCGAAGTATTGGGTGCCGAAGTGGGAGCTTCTAGAGCTGCCGTGGATGCCGGATTCGCCGATCACGACCGCCAAATTGGTCAGACAGGTGTTACCGTGCGCCCCAAACTCTACATTGCCTGCGGTATTAGCGGTCAGATCCAACATGTGGCTGGGATGCAAGAAAGCTCGCTCATTATCTCAATTAACAACGATCCCGAAGCCCCCATCAACAGCATTGCGGACTACGTAATCACGGGGAGAGTAGAAGACGTGATCCCTAAAATGATCGCAGCTTACAGAAAGAATAGTAAATAAGCACCACGCTAAACATCTAAGATTATGGCTAATTTCTATACAGATACCCCCCAACTAAAATACCACCTGCACCACCCGTTGATGCAGCGCATTGTAGCCCTTCGTGAGCGTGACTTTGCGGATAAAGATAAATACGATTACGCTCCCCAAAACTACGAAGATGCCCTTGATAGCTATGAGCAAGTGCTCCATATCGTAGGTGAGCTTTGCGGAGATGTAATTGCCCCCAATGCCCAAAATGTAGATCAAACAGGCCCTTCTCTCGTAGAGGGTAGAGCTGTCTACGACCCCTACACACAGGCTAATCTTGATGCCGTGCGTCAGGCAGGCCTTATGGGTATTGCACTCCCCCGTCGTTACGATGGTCTCAACTTCCCCATCACTCCGTACATCATGGCAGCGGATATTGTTTCGCGTAGTGATGCCGGGTTTGAGAACCTATGGGGTTTGCAAGACTGCGCCACCACCCTATATGAATTTGGTAGCGAAGACCAACGGGAGCGCTTCCTCCCTCGTATCTCGGCTGGGGAAACTATGTCTATGGACCTTACCGAACCCGATGCCGGTAGTGACCTTCAGGCCGTAATGCTCAAGGCTACATACAACGAACAAGAGGATGCATGGTACCTCAACGGTGTAAAGCGATTTATCACCAATGGAGACTCTCACATCCACCTCGTGCTCGCCCGTAGCGAAGAGGGTACACGCGATGGTCGTGGACTTTCGATGTTCATCTTCGACTCCAAAAACAACCCGGGTGTAACCGTACGTCGCATTGAGCACAAAATGGGTATCAAAGGCGTTCCTACCTGCGAATTGGTCTTCTCTAATGCCAAAGCAGAGCTTTGTGGTGAACGCCGCCTAGGTCTTATCAAATACATTATGGCTCTGATGAATGGTGCTCGCTTGGGTATCATGTCTCAAGCTGTAGGCCTTAGCGAAGCCGCTTATCAGGAGGCTTACGCCTATGCTATTGAGCGTAAGCAATTTGGCCAGACCATTGATAATTTCCCTGCTGTGTATGAGATGCTCTCTATTATGAGAGCAAAAACGGATGCTTCTCGTGCTCATCTCTACGAAACTTGTCGTTTTGTAGATATGTACAAGACGCTAGAAGACATCCAGAGAGAGCGCAAACTCACCCCCGAAGAACGCAAGGAACTCAAATACTATACCCGTCTAGCCGATGCCTTTACTCCTATCGGTAAGGGGCTTAGCACCGAGTTCGCCAATCAGAATGTGTATGATTGCGTACAGATCCATGGCGGTAGTGGGTATATGAAAGACTATACTTGTGAGCGCCTCTATAGGGACGTCCGCATTACCAATATCTACGAAGGTACAACCCAGTTGCAGGTAGTGGCAGCTATCCGCCACGTCACAACCGGAACGTACTACGAGCGCATGCACGAGTACCAAGCAACGGAGGTAAAACCCGAGTGGCAAGCAATGAAAGAGAGCCTAGCTGCGATGAATGAACGTGCACACGAGCTAACTCAATTTGTTGTTGAGCAGAAGAATCAAGAGCTACTCGACTTCCAAGCTCGCCGCCTTGTAGAGATGACTTCGCACGCTCTCTTTGGGCACTTGTTGCTCCTTGCAGCCAATGACGAACCCGAACTCTTTGGCAAAAGTGCTCGCGTATATCATCGCTTTGCGCTTGCTGAGCAGGACAAGATCGAACGCTTTGTTCGCAACTTTGCTGTAGAAGAGCTTGCTGATTACCGTAACAAACAACAAGAAGCCGAAGCCTAATCTCTAGGCTATCGAAGCAAACAACGCCCTCTATTCTCGCATGAGAATAGGGGGTTTCTTTTTGTCATATGAGGCAAGGAGGGAAAAGAAAAACACCCTGTAGGAAAACAAACAACAGCCATCCTCTAAGCAGAAGACAACAAAAAAAGCCCTCCAATATGAAGGGCTTTTTTATTGAAATCAGATGCGCTCCCTCTTGGGCTTGAACCAAGGACCCCCTGATTAACAGTCAGATGCTCTAACCAACTGAGCTAAGGAAGCTTCCATTTCCGGCGACAAAGGTAGTCATTTTGTTAGATGTACCAATACTTTTTCTTGAGAAAACCTCATAAAAAGTAGGGATACATTCCTTTTTTACCTCCCCTATTCTCATTTTTCTCTCGGTTCTAATTCTAGAGGGAAATCTAGGGAGAAAAAGAAAGACACCCAGCCTATTTTCTTTGGGAAATCACCCTAAAAGAAAACAAAAACTAGGTGCCTTATGGATATAAATCAGCCTATACCCCCTAGAGAGTATAGGTGAAAAAGGGAGGACTACTCCTCCTCTCTATGAAAAAAGTAGATTACTGCTGAGGAGCTTCGGGCGCAGGAGCGGCTGGCATTTCACCTCCCAAGTTGGGGAGCTGTTGCTCAGGAGTTTCTTCTACTTTCTGCTCTATAACACTATTGATCCCCTGATCTTCCTTGAGACTTGTATGGAGGAAATGGGTAGAAACGATGCTTAGGATGGCGATAGCTCCAGCCAACCACCAAGTAGCTTTTTCTAGAAAATCGGTCGTCTTACGAACCCCCATAATCTGATTGCTTGAGGCAAATCCGGAGGCAAGCCCCCCTCCCTTTGAGTTTTGGATAACTACTACGAGTATAAGCAAAACAGCTGCTAAGAGGATGAGGATGGATAGGAAAACAAACATTGTACTTACGTGTCTTATTATATACTATTCTCTATTACTTATTTCTTGTAGGCGCTCTAAGAACCTAATCTGATCTGCAAAGTAAGCGTTTTTTTCTGGATTCTTGGTCATTATTGCCCGTAGAATATCAAGAGCACGGTCATAACGCTGCTGCTGAATGTAGATTTTGGCAAGCGTTTCTGTGAAAAGAGGGCCTCTATCCTCCTCTTCTACTTCCTCTTGAGTGGGCAAAGAAGAGGCTTGAGACTTGGGAAGTACCTTCTCCCTCTCCTCATAGTTCTCGGCAGTAGGAGCTATAATTCCACGCTCTAGGGCGTCAAAGTAGTCACCACCGGTACCAACGCCTTCGCCCAGCGAGGCGAGGGTATCACCGGAGTGTGAGGAGCCAATCTCTTCGAGGAAGCGATCTATGGAAGAAAAATCACCCTTATCGGAGTCTGTCACCACGGAGCTTTGAGGGATGTATCGCTTCTCCACAAGAGCGTACAATCGGCTACGGGAGGGAAGAGAGATTGCCCATTTTTTTAGTTCAGAAAAGTAGCGAAGGTCTTCGAGAAGAGCTAGGTTGTATAGGTATAAAAAGATGAAAGTCTGTGCATAAGGATAGGCTTCTACCAGCTGCCTGAGCTCTGGTAGCGTCTCCTTATTCAGCGTATTGGGTGCATTGAGATAGGTTCGTAACTCTTGTGCAGTCATGTGTCAAGTCCCGAGGAGTAATAGTTGAGAATTACCAATCCTCTGCCGTAGCATTGAAGATTTGCTTGGTGATATCGTCGGTGAGCTGTCGCACCAAATCGTCTTGCACTTGCGAGAAGAGACTACTGCTATCAAACTCTGTATAAGCAGAGAAAGTTTTGTCGAAATTTTTCTTTGGGTTCGCATTATTCTCGAAGTGTACAGAGACAGTCATCGTAAACCGAGTCATGGAAGCAAAGGCGTCGTCCTGCACCGCAACAGGGGTTAGCTCGTACCCAACAATAGCTCCCTCTATGCTAAAGTCTCCGGCTTGAGCCACCTCCTCCAGACGAGTTTGGCGTCGGAAGAGCTCGCGCAACGCCTCTGTGAAGGTCTGACTAAGGGGCGGATAAACAAGGGGAGCTTGGTTTATAAACTCCGAGATGGAGACCGTTTTAGTCTGGTCATAGTCAATAGAGGTACCCGTAAACTTGTAAGAAATCCTACAAGAAGAGAGGGCGAGTAGCAAAGAGAACACTCCTAGCACTCTTGTTGCATGCCGACGCATGAGACTATTCCAAACCATATTCTTTTATCTTGCGAGATAGTGTACGAACAGAAATCCCGAGCATGTCGGCAATTTGCTGCCGTGTGTGAGAGGATTTCTGCAACTCAAGAGCTTGTGTAATAAGTTGCCGCTCTGCCTCTTCTAATGTAATAATCCCCTTAATGGGGGTCTGAGAAGGAGGGAGAGTCTCTTCTGCCTCTTCCGGCTCCACCACTTCGTCGTAATCGATGGCGTGCTCTTGGTTGTGCGTAGAGTATGAGGGGAGCAATGTATGCGAAGCGTCCTCGTGCCTGGGAGAACAAGCCTCGGTGTGCTCCACCATTTGTATAGTTCGATTCGTCTCCGAAAGGGGCGCGCCTTTCATCTCGTTTACCGTCTGTTTGAGCTCGTTGAAGTCTCGACGGAGATCAAAAAGTACTTGATATAGTATCTCTCGCTCATTGGCAAACGTTTGCTGATCCACGCTCTGCTGCACTCCCGACACTACGGGATGGAGATCTTGTAGCCCTGCTGCCGAGAGGTAATTGCGCAGCACCTCCGGCTCCACAAGTCGATTTTGCTCGAGGATACTCATACGCTCGGTAATATTGCGCAACTCACGGATATTACCCGGCCAGCGATATGTAATAAGGATATGCTTGGCATCTGCGGATAGCTCCAAGGGCGGCACCTGATACATAGAGGCGTAGTCCGAAGCAAATCGGCGGAACAAAAGAGCAATGTCGTCCCCTCTCTCCCGTAGAGGTGGCACTAAGATGGGGACTGTATTTAGACGATAGTAAAGATCCTCTCTGAAGCGACCATTGCGTATAGCATCTGCCATATTTACATTCGTAGCAGCCACAATGCGGACGTTCGTCTTGATGGGTTGACTTGCCCCCACAGGGATAAATTCTCCGTTTTCTAGCACACGTAGCAAGCGAGCCTGAGTAGCTAGAGGCAACTCCCCGACCTCATCCAAAAAGATTGTCCCCTCGTTGGCTTCTTCAAAGTAACCCTTACGATCCGCCAACGCTCCCGTAAAAGAACCCTTTCGATGCCCAAAAAGCTCCGAGTCGATCGTTCCCTCCGGAATGGCTCCGCAGTTGATTGCAATGTAATTCTTGTGCTTACGGATGGAGTACTGATGCACGATTTTGGGGAAGAACTCCTTACCTACACCACTCTCCCCCGTGATGAGGACAGTCGCATCCGTAGGAGCAACCTGCACGGCTGTGCGGATGGCTTGGAGCAATTTTGGGGCGTTACCTATAATTCCTAGGCGTTGCTTTACTTGTTGTACGTCTACATCCATACTTCTACAAAGGTACAATATCTCTTGGCTAATCTAGCTATATTTCTTGGCATACGTTCAGGATTCCTACCCGACATTGCGGAGAAAAGCGAACTCCATTCGGCGGAGAGAAAGGGAGGCTCCTCCTCGAGAAATGTTCTCCCCTCATCTAGAGGAAAGAGAAGCCCTCTCTAAAAAGAAAGGCTATCCCTCCTATCTGTCAAAAGAGGGATAGCCGTTAAGTCTCGGGGAGACACCTCTAGTACAGAGCTTAGATGCGCTCGAGTACGAGTTGGATAAGGTCGTCGATACTCCCTTTATAGTCGGTATTCATGTTGAGATTTTGCCGCCCGGCAATAATGCAACATACCGTCATAGCCTTATGCCCTAGGAGAGAAGCAATGCCACTAAGAGCCGAACTTTCCATCTCAAAGTTGGTGATTTTATATCCCTCGTAACGGAAGTCTTCGATTTTTTTGTTCAAGTTTTCGTCTGCAAGTGGGAGGCGGAGCTTGCGTCCTTGCGGGGCATAGAATCCATTACAGGCAATGGTACTCCCCTTGATAATGCGACCGTCATTCCCTACAATGCGCTCTAGTAGCTCGGCATCGGCTGATACGACATAGGGTTTAAGTCCCTCTATTTTCCAATCAAGCTGTTGGGTCAAAGCCTTTTCGTAGGCTAGGTCTCGCACTTTTTCTGTACCGGAATAGAAGTAAATAACGCCATCAAAACCAATGGCCTTTTCACTTGCTACATACGAACCAATTGGGCTCTCGGGTTGGAGCCCTCCTGAGGTACCAATGCGTACCATTGTGAGCTGACGGAACTCGTCGCGCACGCAACGCTTCTCAAGGTCGAAGTTGGCAAGAGCATCCAATTCGCTCGCTACAATCTCAATATTATCACCCCCAATACCATGGCTTTGTACCGTAATGCGCTTACCCTTGTAAGAGCCGGTTATGGTACGAAACTCACGGTTTTGCACATCGCACTCTCTGCTATCAAAATAGTTGGCAATCATGCCCACCCTATCGGGATCTCCGCAAAGGATGATTTTATCGGCAAGCTGCTCGGGTTTGAGATGAAGGTGAAATATCGAACCGTCTTGATTGACAATAAGCTCCGAAGAGGGTATAATACGTTTTTCCATAACCTAATAAGGTAAAATAAGTGTAGCTATTGATTTTGTGCCGTTGCTCTCCAAGGGTTTAGGGAGGCGGCCGGCCGCTTCTCTTGGAGAGAATTAAAAGGGAGCAGGGTATGCTCTTCGTTGATACGGAATGTATAGAGGTTTACTTTCCCCGGAGGGCAAAAGCGAGTAGATGCGAGCACTCCTACCCCTCGTAAATCGTCGTAAATGAGAAAAAGATCGTCCTGGGGAGAGTTGAAAGGCATCCCCAGGAGAGAGGGTGTTTGATAGTTGCCTGTCTCCGGATCGCGCCGTGAGAGATAGAGATCGTACCCCCCAATGCCTTCGTTGCTTTTGCGTGCGAATATGAGCGTTATTCCATCCTGACGTAGAATGGGATAGCACTCGTCATTGGGCGTATTGATAGCCTCCAAAGGATTCTCTTCTGCCATACGCCCCTGCAATTTTAAGGCAGAAAAAATATCAGAATCGCCTCTGTGCTCCAACTTTCGTGCGTAAAAAGACTCTAGACCAAGAGCTGTCTCGTAAACCCATCCCTCTGCATTGAGCTGTCCTACTTCACTTCTAAAATCCGAAGCGGAGCGTAACCGTCCCCATTCCGTAGAGAAGTATTGCTTGGGGAGAACTGGGAGAGCATTGAGATCCATCTGCATGCTATCCACAATCTCTAGCCTCTCGCTCTTGTCGAGCATCTGCCGAGCGCGTTGGGCTTGTTGCCTTAGAGTGGCTAATTCGGGCGTCTCCGCCTTAGGCGAAAGGCGACCAAGAGTTGAGAGCGTCTCCTCAAAGAGATAGTTGGCATAATAGGCTTGAGCCAAAAGCGAAGCAGAAGGACGCGACTTCTTATTCGAGTGCGATAGCAACAGATCTAGAGCCTCTCGGCTCTTTCCTACCTCCAAAAGCAAAGAGGCATATTCCTCTTTGAGCGCAGTATTGAGGGGAGATTGCTCCACAAGCATGCTGTAAGCACTCTCTGCACTTGCCCAATCTCCCATCTCCCGCAGTGCACGGGCTTCCTGCAGAGATTGTGCAGAAAGCCCCACGGCACTAACTAGAGAAATACCTGCCCATAGCAAGAGGGCGGTTAGAGTCTTCGTCCGCATCAGCGAATTTTATAGGTGTTCTTAACTGTAATAGAGGCCGTTTTGTACTTGCTTGAGGTATTGAAAGATCCGCCCCAACTGTAGTCTTCGTCACTGTATTGCCCTACAATCTGGAAGACACCCATCTGCGAACGTTTCAGTTTCCCCACTTTGCAATTACTCCCCTCGGCAATAACACCTGCACGAGCAAGTGCGTCTTCCGAAGATTCCTTGAGCATTTCCAACTTGAGGTCGTTGAGATGCGTATAATAATAGCTCGGATCTCCCGAAGTGATCTCTATACCTTGGTTGATGAGTTCCGTGATATTGCGAGATAATGCCTCTACTCGGTCAATATCTTGCGAAGTAATAGTTACTGTCTGAGAGAGGTTATATCCTGCAAATACCTGGCGATAGTAGTTATTGCCATCAGTCACTTGGTCATACATTTTGGAGATCGAAATCCCACTAAACAGGTAGGAAGAGTCTGGGATATCATTCTTCTTGATAAAATTCCGTACCTCTTTTCCTATCCGTTGCAGGTCTTGATACCCCTCAGAGGAACTGTAATCTTGCACAGAATAGGTAGCTGTCCACACGATAAGATCGGACTTAAAGTTACGCTCGGCAATACCCGTAACCGAGATTTCACTAGGCACCTTGCGGATGCGTGATACTTGATAAGCTGCAAAAGACAATCCCAGAACAAAAGCAATCCCAAGGATACTAGCAATGATGATTTGTTTCTTTTCCATGGTGTTTACTAGTTTAATAATTAGAGTTTATATTCTGTTCTTTGTTAGGAGGGAGCCCTCCACCTCGAGTAGAACTCGCAGAGTGAAGAAACTCCCTTTTAGTTTGTTACAGATTATTATCGATCAAATACTTCTCAGCCTCTAGAGCTGCTTTACAACCCGAGCCTGCTGAGGTAATAGCTTGGCGATAACGCGGGTCTGCCACGTCGCCTGCTGCAAATACTCCGGCGACGCTGGTCAGCGGAGAGCCATTGATCGTGGCTATATAGCCGGCATCGTCAAGGGCAAGTTGCCCTGCTAAGAAGTCCGTATTGGGTTTATGCCCGATGGCCAAGAAAAATCCATCAATGGCAATGTCTACCAATTCTTCGTCTGCTTCGCCTTTACGCTTAACAAGGTGTGCCCCTTCTACTCCGTCTTCGCCGAATAGCCCCAACGTGTTATGTTCAAAAAGAACCGTAATCTTTGGATTATTGAGAACGCGGTCTTGCATTACCTGCGATGCGCGAAGATAGGGTTTGCGCACAATCAAATAGACCTGCTTAGCTAGCCCTGCAAGGTAGATGGCTTCTTCGCAAGCGGTATCTCCTCCTCCTACTACAGCTACAGATCTATTGCGGTAGAAAAATCCGTCGCACGTAGCGCAGGCGGAGACTCCCATACCGGCGTACTTCTCTTCATCGGCTAGCCCAAGGTACTTGGCAGCAGCCCCTGTGGCTATGATAAGAGTATCGCAAGTAAGGGTGGTCGCATCATCTATTGTCACCCTATATGGCTTCTCAGAAAAGTCTACCGAGGTAGCTACACCCGTACGTATATCGGAGCCAAAGCGCAGAGCTTGCTGCTTGAGTTGCTCCATCATTTCGGGTCCCGTGATACCCTCGGGATAACCTGGAAAATTTTCTACTTCCGTAGTGGTGGTAAGCTGACCTCCGGGCTGGAGCCCTGCATAAAGCACGGGATTGAGATTAGCGCGAGAGGCGTATATGGCTGCCGTATATCCGGCAGGACCAGAGCCTAATATAAGACAGCGAACATGTTCGTTATTCATACACTCCTCCCTCTTTATTGGTCTCTTCCTTCGGTAACTACACTTGGAGCAATCTTCTTGATAAGCCCTTGCAATACGCTACCGGGGCCTAATTCTACAAAGCGTTCTGCTCCATCGGCCACCATTTGTTGCACAGAAGCTGTCCAACGCACGGGCGAGGTAAGTTGCTTTACAAGGTTGCTCTTAATCTCTGCAGCGTCGCAAACAGCCTTGGCTACCACGTTTTGGTATACCGGAGCTTTGGGTGCTGCAAAAGTGGTTGCTTCGATAGCTTGAGCCAGCTCTTCGCGAGCGGGTTCCATCAGCGGAGAGTGGAATGCACCTCCCACTTTGAGGGGGAGAGCACGTTTAGCCCCTGCAGCTTTGAGCAATTCACAGGCACGCTCGATACCGGGCATTGAGCCGGAAATTACGATCTGACCGGGGCAGTTGAAGTTAGCCGCTACCACTACTTCGTCCGTGATGCTCTGGCATACCTCTTCTACTTTTTCGTCGGGTAGACCGAGGATTGCAGCCATAGTAGAGGGCGTCTTTTCACAGGCTTTTTGCATTGCCATAGCTCGTTTAGAGACTAGGGTAAGCCCATCTTCGAAGGAGAGTGCCTCTGCAGCCACAAGCGCGGAGAACTCTCCGAGCGAGTGACCTGCTACCATATCGGGTTGGAAGTCTGCTCCCAAAGCACGTGCCATTAGCACCGAATGCAAGAAAACCGCAGGTTGCGTTACCTTGGTTTGCTTGAGCTCTTCGTCCGTACCACGGAACATGATTTCTGTAATATCGAAACCTAAAATCTTATTGGCTTCATCGAATAAACGCTTGGCTTCGGCATTGCCCTCATAAAGAGGGAGACCCATACCAACAAATTGTGCCCCCTGACCGGGGAATACGAATGCTGTTTTCATTTACTATAAAGAAAGTGTGGGGTTATACAAGTTCTAGAGTTTTGACAATAACCTCGTACGTGCGAGCTACAGAGTCAATATGTACTTTTTCGTCGGGCGAATGGGGGTGACGAATCTCGGGACCAAAGGAGATCATATCCATATCGGGCATAACACCTTGGATGATACCACACTCTAGCCCTGCGTGCATTACCTTAACATCGGGCTTCTCGTGGTAGATTTCCTCATACACCTTGCTCATTACCTCCATGATATGCGACTTCGCATTGGGTTGCCACCCCGTGTAAGGAGCATCAAACTCCACCTTAGCCCCCATGAGTAGGAAGGCACTTTCGATGCTCGAAGCCACCCACATCTTGCGGCTATCCGACGAGCTACGTACCAAGAATTTCACCTCCACAAGTCCATCACCTGCACGTACAACGGCTAGGTTGGTAGAAGACTCTACCGTATCCGGGAAGCTCTGGAGCATCGAAATGGGGCCATTTTGACAAGCCTCGAGTGCGTTGATAAGATTGTCTTGAATATCCTCGGGAAGAATATTGGTAGGCATATCGCACTTCTCAACCTTGAGCGAAATCTTATCTTCGATTCCATCAAATTCTTTGGTAAAGAGAGCTTCGAACTCAGCAACATACTTGCAGAATTCTTCAGCATCTTCGGGCGCGATGGTAAGCACCGCAAAGGCTTCGCGAGGGATCGCATTGCGCATAGAACCTCCCTCTAGAGAGGCCACACGCACACCAAACTCTTCTACAGCACACTTGAGGAAGCGAGCCATCAACTTATTGGCGTTGGCACGACCGATATGAATATCCACTCCGGAGTGACCTCCCTTGAGCCCCGAGAGGGTAAGGCGTACAGCCTGATCTTCTTGACTTGTTGTCTCCTGATCTTTGTATTCGAGGCTCACGTTTACGTCAATCCCCCCGGCGCAACCAATGTAGAGATTACCCTCTACTTCGGAGTCGATATTAAGGAGAATATCCCCCTTGCAGAAGCCGGATTTGAGGCCGTTTGCCCCATCCATTCCTACCTCTTCGTTGATGGTAAAGAGGGCTTCTAGCGGGCCATGCTTTAGGCTATTGTCCTCTAGAATAGCGAGAGCAAGAGCAACCCCAATACCGTTGTCGGCACCAAGCGTTGTACCTCTAGCCGTCACCCACTCCCCATCTATGTAGGCATCGATAGGATCTTTGGCGAAGTCGTGTTGTACATCACTATTCTTCTGAGGAACCATATCTACGTGCCCTTGTAGGGTGATAATAGGCTTCTTTTCCATACCGGGAGTGGCAGGTTTACGGATAAGCACGTTGCCAACCTCATCTTGTAAGGTCTCCAACCCGAGTTTTTTGCCTGCTTCAAATACATAACGTGTTACCTCATCCATCTGCCCTGTGGGGCGAGGAATCTGTGTAAGGTCGTAAAAGTATCTCCAGACAGCTTCAGGTTTAAGCGTTAGAATGTCTTTTGCCATAATCGTTTCTATATTATGTATTCTTACTATTGAGTTCTACTATAATTTCTATTGAGTAAAGGTATAACTAAAATTGCGATTAACCCAATAAGGGCGTTACCTAATGTTTGCGAGGTGTGTACAACGAGGGCAAATGAACCGGCATCACTGCGCTCAACGCCCACAGCCGTAAGGGTCGTGATAACCATGAAATGCCAGGCTCCGATACCCGATTGTACGGGTGCAGCCACCCCCAAGCAGCCCATTACAAAGGCAAGTAGCCCTACATTGATCCCTAAGCCTTGAGTAAAAGGGAAAGCAAAGAAGGTGAGATAGAAGGCTACGAAGTAGCATCCCCAAATGCCAATGGTATAGAGGATAAAGAGACCCCGATGCGGCATAAAACGAATGGAAAGCAGCCCTTCCCACATATCTCGTAGCCCCTTGCAGATTTTTGCACCCCATCGGCTTCTCTTGGAGAGACGCCAAAAGAGGTAGCCGAATACCCCTACTGCCAACAAAGTCAAATAGAACAATGGGGAGGAAACGAGGTGCGATACCTTGAGAGAGAGGTCGGGATGCTCAACAAAATAGCCCCTTAAGAAATCGGAGAATCCCCCAATGGCCATCAAGACAATAAGCCCCAGCACGATCATATCCATAAGGCGATCCATCAGCAGAGAGCCAATAAGCTTTGCCGTAGAGAGAGATTCGTAGCGAGATAGGGCGGCACAACGCCAAACATCCCCGGCACGAGGGAAAATGAGATTAACCGCATAGCTCCCAAGCACCGATAGAATGGTATTCCTCAGACGAGGTGCCGGTCTACTAAAAGGATGCACAAGCAACTTCCAGCGCACTCCACGGAAAACATTACCTAAGGCCTCTATCAAGATGGATAGAGCAATAATTCCCCAACTAATTGAGTTGGAACGCAACTCCTCCACAAGCCCCCCAAAGTCAAAGTTTCGGTAGACAACAACCATCAAGGCAATGCCCAAAGATAGAGACACAGCCAAGCGCACCCAACGCTTTCTGCTGCGATGGTCGGAGAGGCCGGGGGCAACGTTGTCGGAGCCTTGAGTTATGGGGTGATCCACTCTTGTAGTCCTTTTATTCATCAGGTTGGAGCGTCTTACCCCCGTTCTACGGCAGAAAAACGCTACCTTCGTAGCTGCTAACACTACAAATATACTCTTTTTTCGCAGTACTATGAGTAAAGTTCGTGCCAAAAAGGCCCTGGGGCAACACTTTCTAACCAACCCATCGGTGGCTCGTGCCATTGCCGAGAGTGTACTCTCGTGGCGTGATATCCCTATCCTAGAGATAGGGCCGGGCATGGGCATGCTCACAAAGGAGCTTCTGGACCTGGGGTTGGAGGTTTATGCGCTTGAGATTGACACCGAGTCGGTCGAGTACCTGCAACGTAATTTTTCGTGGTTCGCCCAAGGAGAGCACCTAACCGAAGGGGATGTACTCAAACTCCCTGCCGACGAATTGATACCGGGGCAACCTCAAACCCCATTCGTACTCATAGGCAACTATCCCTACAACATATCATCCCAAATATTCTTCCGTCTATTGGAGCTGAGAGACCGCGTACCATGCTGTGCAGGGATGCTCCAAAAAGAGGTAGCAGAGCGGCTTACAGCCCCTCCCGGAGGGCGCGATTATGGTATCTTGTCGGTGCTTCTTCGTTGCTGGTACCACTGCGAATACCTCTTCACGGTAAGCGAACTCGACTTCGATCCCCCTCCAAAGGTCAAGGGCGGGGTGCTCCGATTGATACGTAACGATAGGAAGGAACTGCCCGTAGACGAAGAGTTATTTAAGAAGGTGGTAAAGGCGGCTTTTTCACAACGTAGGAAGACGCTCCGTAACTCGCTGCGGACGCTTTTCCCTGAGGGGTACGACTTCTCCGACCCTATCTTCTCCCTACGAGCTGAGCGGCTGGATGTGGAAGACTATATCCGCCTTACCCAAGACTACATAAAGACGCTACCCGAATAGCCCCCTAATAGGAGACCTACAAGAGCCTTCTTCATTCCCTAGAACTTCTAAACCCTCTCCCCTAGGATCCGACTTTGCATCCCATAGGAGAGGGTCGTTTTTGCTCAATAGGTAATTTTTCGTCTTCCTATAGGTGATTTTTTCAGCACCCACATTTCCCCCAAAAGCCTGGCCAGAAAAAGAAAAAAATCCACCTAAAAAGGGTGTGGGAAACTGACTGAAAAATAAAAATTTTCTGCCCAGGATCGGAAAATTTTTCACCCAGCAACTAAGCAGGAAATCAGCCTAAAAAAGGGCTCTCCCACCCCATGGCGGAAGAGCCCCTACTTATTTTCGTTGGGAGAGAATCCCTATCGTCTCTGTAACAACGTGCGGATCTTCTCGGCAACAGCCTCCGGAGTAAAGCCTAGCTTTTCGTCCAAGACCTTATAAGGAGCTGAATAACCGAAGCTTTCCAATCCGTGGATTACGCCATTCGCACCCACCAAGCCCTCAAGGTTAATGGGTAAGCCTGCCGTAAGTCCAAAACGAGGCATCCCCTCGGGGAGCACCTCACGGCGATAGCTCTCAGGCTGATCCATAAAGAGCCCTTCGGATGGAATAGAAACGACACGTAGCTTGCGCCCTTCGGCACGGAGGATGGCAGCAGCAGCTTCGAGTGTAGCTACTTCGCTACCCGTTGCAACGAGAGCCATCTCTGCCCCCTCGTCGTCGCTCACGATATATCCCCCACACATCATACGCACGGCACGTGCATAGGGAGTAAGCCCCTCGTTGGGGAGGTCGTCGATATTCTGGCGAGAAAGGATCAAACCCGTAGGAGTTTGGTCGTTTTCCATAGCCATCTGCCAAGCGACCGTAGTCTCATGCACATCGGCAGGACGGAGCACCAACATCGAGCGTTGCCCGGAGTGGTTGTGGAGTTTTTCCATCAAACGGATTTGTGCCTCCTGCTCTACGGGTTCATGCGTTGGCCCATCTTCGCCTACACGGAATGCATCGTGCGTCCAAACGAACTTGACAGGCACCTGCATCAAGGCAGCCAAACGAATCACCGGCTTTTGGTAATCGGAGAAAACGAAGAACGTACCACAGGCCGCAATTACCCCTCCGTGGAGCATCATACCCACACAGAGAGCCGCCATCGTAAGCTCAGCAACACCGGCCTGCAAGAAGCGACCGCCATAATTATTGCGGCTCATCGCCTCCGTTCCCTTGAGGAATCCATCGGTCTTATCCGAATTGGAAAGGTCTGCCGAAGAGACGATCATATTGGGTACCCGAGCAGCAAGTTCTTTGAGCACCGTGGCCGAAGCCGAACGGGTAGCCTGTCCACTCTTTTGCTCAATGGCAGCCCAATCGATTACGGGAAGTTTACCATCAAACCAATCCTTCATCAGAGCAGCATCTTCGGCATTCGCCTTCTGCCACTGAGAGAATGTAGCGTCATATTGCTTCCAAAGCTGGCGCAACTCTTCGTCACGCTGGCGGTACAAAGCCTCTACTTCGGGAGCGATAACAAAAGGATTGGCAGCATCGAAGCCCATAGCTCCCAGTGTCTTTTCGATAGAGACACCGGCCTTGCTAAGGGGTTGCCCGTGCGTAGGAATGCGATCGACAATATCCCGACCCTCTGCGTCTAGCGCCTTATAGGCCATGCAGGTCTTACCAATAATGAGGGTAGGACAGCCCTTTGTCGCCAACGCTTCGTCCAACGCTTTGCGGATTTCTGCCACATCATTTCCTTTGATGGTGAGCACCTTCCAACCCCACGCTTCATATTTACGCGCCACGTCTTCGGTGTCTACCTCATCCACCATCGTAGAGAGTTGTACATCGTTAGCATCGTAAAACATCGTGAGATTATCGAGGCCCAAGTGCCCGGCTATGCGCCCGGCACCCTGCGAGATCTCCTCCTGAATACCACCATCTGAGATAAAAGCATAGATCTGCTGCGGCATAACTTCTGAGCCAAAGCGGTGACCCAAAAACTTTGCTGCAATGGCAGCACCCACGGCGAGCGTATGCCCTTGCCCTAGAGGTCCGCTTGTATTCTCTATCCCACGCTCAACATCGCGCTCGGGGTGGCCCGGAGTTGCACTCCCCCATTGGCGGAAGGCTTCGAGCTCTTCGAGAGAAAAACGCCCCGTAAGAGCCAGCTGTGCATAGAGCATAGGCGACATGTGACCGGGATCGAGGAAGAATCGGTCGCGCGCCCAGCGCCCGGGACAATCGGGATCAAAGCGGAGATACTCCGAGAATAGCACATTAATAAAGTCGGCGCCCCCCAAAGCTCCCCCGGGGTGACCGCTCTTTGCTTTCTCCACCATGGAGAGAGCAAGGCAACGGATGTTGTCTGCTGCCTTATTCATAACGTCTATAGAGTTCATAGCCACAAGGGTATTACAAGTTCTGATTCAAACGTTTATTATTTCTTTTTGTTGGGCAATTCGAGTCCATAACCCTTCTTCTTATCTATAGCTTTAAGGTACAAGCTCAAGAGAAGAGCTGCTACACCAAATGAAGCGAAAATAAGCATGGGCAAGCGGTAAGTCCCTGTCTGGTCTAGTACCTTACCAATTACGATGGGTACAACCATGAGCCCTACGTTTTGGATCCAGAAGGTTGCCGAATAAGCCGATCCTAGTACCTTGCCATCGATAAGCTTAGGCATAGAGGGCCAGAGAGCTGCAGGAACAAGAGAGAAAGAGATACCCAACAAGACAATAGCCGAATAGGCAATAATGGTAGAGGTGGTATCTCCTGCTACAAATGGATAAAGAGCAAAAATTGTATGGCATACAATCATCAACACAGAGCCAAGCATAAGCATGGTAGCACCTTTACCCTTGAAATCGAGGAAAGCTCCAAGGAATGGAGTAATGATCATAGCCCCAATGGGGAAGTAACTAAAGATGGCAGAAGCCGTCTCAGCAGAGAGCCCAAGGTTTGTCTCCAGCATGTTGGTGGCATACTTTTGGAAGGGGAATATGGCAGAATAGTAGAGCACGCAAAGAAGGGCAACAACCCAGAAGATACCACTCCCAAAAACCTTTGTCAAGTCTTTGAAACGGAAAGGTTCTTCCTCTTCTGCGCTAGCAACATTACCCAAAGTCTTATCCAAACGGGCATCGAAAATACCATAGATAAGATAGAAAAGCAACCCAATAGAGAGGAGGATAAGGCAGAGGATTACAGGAGCTTGTACGCTACCAAAATGCTCAGCGATGGGCGCGGACATACGGAATACTGCGAAGACACCGAGGCGGGCAACAGCCATCTCCAAGCCCATTGCAAGAGCCATTTCTTTACCCTCAAACCACTTAACGATGGCACGAGATACCGTCACACCACCCATCTCGCAGCCGCAGCCAAAGATCATAAAGCCAACGCAAGCGAGCTTAGCCGAAGGGGGCATCGAAGGCATGAATGAATTGAACAACTCAAATCCAAATCCGCCATTGTTGAATGTGGTACTCAACGCATAAACTTTAATAAGAGCACCAAGAACCATCAAAGCTCCCGACAATACAGCCGTAAATCGTACCCCCATTTTGTCCAAAATAATCCCGGCAAAGATGAGGAAAAAGAAGAAGACATTGAGGAAGAACTCACTAGAGCCGTAAGTCCCGAATACGGTAGACGACCATCCAAGCCCCCCTTCTTCTGCTGTTTTCTCCAGCATGGACTTGAGAGGAGATAGTACATCTACAAACATGTAGGCGAAGAACATGGTCAGGGCGATGAGGATAAGCACCGTCCACCTTGCCCACGCCTTGTCACGAAGCGACTGTTGAATTGCTTGAGTCATAAGTATGAGTATTAATAATTAGTATTGAATACGGATTCTAATGTGTGGGGATAGCACTTTTTGAGCGCCTCAGCAACGACATAGTTACTGCCCCCTATGTATATAAGGTCTTGGGGAAGAGCCTCTTTTTGGGCAGCCAAACACCCCTCTTCTATGGAGGGAAATACAGAGCCCTCTAGACCTATGGAACGAGCCTCCTGAGCCAGCTCTTCGGAAGACAAAGCCCGATCGCTCGTTGGTTGTACGAAGTAGTAATGAGCAGACGTGGGGAGCAGGCGAAGCACCGAATGCCAATCCTTATCCGCCACCATACCAAAGACGATATGTAACGCTTGGTACTGCTCTTGTTTTAGCTGCTCCACCACAAGACAAATACCGGCCTCGTTGTGCCCTGTATCGCAATAGGTATCGGGCTGAGAAGCCACCTTTTGCCATCGTCCTAAGAGGTGCGAACGCTCCACGACATGCGCAAAGCCCTCCTCCACAGCCACCCTAGGGATTTGAAAAGATTGACGAGCAAGGATGCTGAGAGCAGCCAAGATGGTGCGAGCATTGAGCCGCTGAGCCGCTCCTCCCAACTCGCCCCAAAGGGTGCCATAATCACGAGTATGAAGCAACCATCCTCCCCTATCGGGCTCGGCATCCTGCAACACATCGCTATCCTCTGCAAAGTAAAGAGGTGCATCTAACAGCTCAGCCTTTGCCCGAAAGACGGGGCGAAGAGACGCACTCGCCTCCCCCACAAGTGCAGGGACGTTGGGCTTGAAAATCCCCGCCTTTTCTCCCGCAATTTCCTCTAGTGTAGAGCCCAAGAACTGAGTATGATCGAGGCTGATATTGGTAACGATGGAGAGCTCCGGAGTAATGATATTGGTACTATCGAGTCGGCCTCCCATACCTACCTCTATAATGGCAACATCCACTTTTTTTGCTGCAAAGTGATGCAGAGCCATCAAGGTTGTTAGCTCGAAAAAGGAGGGAGAGAATCGCTCAATAAGGGGGCGTGTTCGTTCTACAAAATCCACCACGGCACACTCCTCAATAGGCATACCATCAATACGAATGCGCTCTCTAAAGTCCACAAGATGAGGAGATGTAAAAAGCCCCGTCCGATAGCCGGCTGCCGACAAAATAGCCGCCAACGTACTAGAGGTCGATCCCTTTCCATTGGTACCGGCCACATGGATATAACGAATACCTGTGCCAAGATGGGGGCTACCGATAGCCTCCGCCATAGCCAACACTCGCTCTAGACCGGGCTTGTAAGCACTCCCTCCTTGCTGCTCAAATTGGGGCGTGGCAGCAAAAAGGTAATCGATCGTTTGCTGATAAGTCATGTACGATGCTAGCGATTATTAGCCTCGCACGATAGTTTGTTTTCTGTCGGGTCCTACAGATAAAATAGCAATGGGCACCTCTAATTCTCGCTCTAAGTAAGCAACATAATCGAGGAAAGCCTTAGGCAATTGCTCCTCACGATCGAAGGCCGTAAGGTCACACTGCCAACCCGGTATTTCGTCGTAGATAGGCTCTATTTCCTGCTCTATTGAGTAGGGGAAATCGCGCGTTTCTACGCCATTGATACGATAGGCGCGGCATGCTTTGATGGTGGCAAAGGTATCCAACACATCACTCTTCATCATGATGAGTTTGGTCACGCCATTGAGCATAATCGTATAGCGAAGAGCTACAAGGTCAATCCAGCCACAGCGCCGAGGACGCCCGGTAACGGCGCCAAACTCATACCCACGCTCTGCCATCTGACGGCCATCTTCGTCAAACAATTCTGTAGGGAAAGGACCTGCACCCACTCGTGTGCAATAGGCCTTGAATATACCATAAACGTCGCCTATGGCGCGAGGAGAAACACCTAATCCGACACAGCTCCCTGCACAAATCGTATTACTAGAAGTTACGAAAGGATAGGAACCGAAATCAATATCAAGCATAGAGCCTTGTGCTCCCTCTGCCAAGATATTTTTGCCGGACTTCAATGTATTGTTTATCACAAACTCGCTATCCACAAAGCGGAACTGGCGTAGGTATTCTACTGCAGCAAAGAAGTCGGCTTCTGCCTGTGTTAGGTCGGGCACCTCTACACCCATACCGCGCAACATGCCCAAGTGACGCTCTTTGGCTCGCTTGTAATTAGCCTCAAAATCGCCCTCTATATCCCCAACGCGTACGCCATGACGGCTTACCTTATCGGTATAAGTGGGGCCAATTCCCTTGCCTGTAGTCCCCACCTTTTGGGCTCCCAATGCCTTTTCACCAGCGGCATCCAAGAGACGATGAGTAGGGAGTATAAGGTGTGCCTTACGGCTAATCACGAGACGATCTTTGAGGGGATGACCGCTATTGAAAAGACTCTCCACCTCTTCGCGGAAGAGCACAGGATCTAGTACGACCCCATTGCCAATGATGTTGATTTTATCCCCTTGGAAGATACCGGAAGGCACCGAGCGAAGTACGTACTTCTCCCCTGCAAACTCCAGGGTGTGACCGGCATTGGGTCCCCCTTGGAAGCGTGCCACCATATCATAGCGTGGAGTGAGTACATCCACTATTTTTCCCTTACCTTCGTCTCCCCATTGGAGCCCTAACAAGACGTCTACTCTTCCCATACTGTATCAGTATTTACCCTATAGGTATTTTATTTCTTATTATCGTTCGCCTTCGATTTCTTCGCAGGCTTGCTTTTTTTGCTGTATCCTTATCCTTGCGTTGAGCCACGTCTGTACTATCGGCCAGACTGCGATTGGTACAATCCTTGCACTCGCCAAAAACGACCATTACGGCTTGCGTTGGCGAAAATCGGGGGGGCTTGACATACTGCATCTGCTTTGAGAGATTCTCCTGACGGAACAGATTGAGCTTGCCGCACTCGCTACAAAGCACAAGAGCATACCCCTTACAACGCCATGCCAAGATGTAATTGGCTCCTAAATTACGCGTCAGATGAATGAGAATGCCGCAGCGGCATAAAAGATCAATAGCGCTATATACGGTGCTTCGGCTGATCTGCTTTCCTTCCGCTTCGCGCAATCTTTTGTAGACACTATCGGCATCAAAAGGTTTCTCTAGTTGGTAAACATACTCCAAAACGATGTTACGCGTATAGGTCTCCTTGAGGTCGTGCGCCTCAAGGTATTCACGCATAATGGCACGTAGTTCGTCTAAACTAAGCTCTCGTTTCATTCTCTTTGTATGAGTATCTCATACCAAACTCTAGGGTGCAAATATACAGCCTTTTGGTGAGACTTTAGGGTAAAAAGTCGGACAAAGTCAGCTCACGAATGGAGAATCTCAGATCCAAACACAAAAGGAAGGGGATGAGCCGGAAATCGGCCCTCCCCCTCCTCTATTTCTACCCAACCCTACTACTTTTCCAGCCTCTCTCCTATCCTTTTCTCAATACAGGCCTAAACCTTCCTCCCAACCTGCCCAAAACTTTTTGAAGGATAGGGCAAGAAGATAAAAAATGCAGGGCAAGAAATTTTGAAAAACCAGCCTACAATCGGAGCGATTCTAGGCTGTTATTTTCTTATTGCGGTGTTCCTTCTCCTCGAGCAATCTCGGGCAAACCGGCAACAAGGTCATCCAAAAGAAAAAGCATCTTACCCGTATTTGCAATCTCAAAGGTGGGCTTAATACAATCTACCGCAGGCAATACTCTATTAAAGCAAAACGCTACATACTCCGAGCAATAAAGCCGAGATGGATCTGTACTATCGAAGGCTGTATCGAACGTTATCTTCTGCTTAACACACTGCAATGCGTTTTTGCAAAACGAACGTCGCTCCTCCTCATCCAGCGAATTTCTGTAAATAGCCCAGCGAATCGAGTGATCGACAAAGCTCTCTAGCGGCTCTATTACAGGACCATCCATCCCTCTAAAAGAAGCCAACTCAGCGTGTAGCACAAACCATTCTCCCCTATGGAGATAGAGAATACCACAGTGGCTGAACTCTTGATTACGGGAGGCATGCTGACGAAAATACTCGGAGCTACTACCATGCCCTAAGCGCAAGATCAGGTCTCCCGAACGCAACAAATCCAAAGGAGGGAGCTCCTTGGCTTTCTCTTCGGGCTCCTCCTCTTGGATGGTAGATACACTAGGAGAGCAGCCCACTAGGGCAAAAAGGAGAAGAGACAGAATCCCCACCCAACCTCTCTTTGTGCTATAATTGGTGTTCATATAGTACCGGATATAAGAACCCCTATCACTCTAAGACCTTTCTAAACTCAACTCTCAAAGAACAAGAGTAGCAGCCAAACCTTAGAGTGGTAGGGGTTATAATTCAGAGGAAGGCAAAGCGCCAGGGTGTAACCCCATAGGGCACAACTACCCCCTCTAGAGGACTGGTGGAATTACTTGTTTTCCTTGTCGATTTTGTCAACTTTCCACTTACCACCTTCTTTTACGAGTACAAGGGGAAGTTCGCCCTGACCAGCTTCCTTCTTGTTAAGAACCCATACGAAAGCAGAGTCGCCACGTACTTCAGACTTCTTAACTTCGAGGTCAGCTTCTGTAAGCATTACTTTTTCTTCTTTTTTAGGAGCAGGAGCTACTGCTTCAGGAGCTTCGGGAGCTTCTGTGCCTTCTACAGTTTCGGGATTTTCAGTGTCAGCTTCTGTACCTTCAACGGCTTCATCTTCCGTTGCAGCTTCGCCTTCCATAGAAGACATGTCCTTCATGCTTTTCATGAGATCTACCATCTGAGCACCATTCTCATTAGCGAGAGCCTTAGCAGCGTCATAGTTCTCATTGTTAAGCTCCATCACGAACTTAACAGCTACTTCTTCAGGTGTTTCGCTCTTGCTGCAAGCAGAGAATAGTACGAGCGATGCGAGCGCAACAGCGCATAAGGTTGCAAATTTCTTCATAATTTGTTCATTCTTTTTGCGGAACGCTTTCTCCTGATTCTCCGAAGGCACCTTTTCTTATTGTTTTTTGCGGTACTCTTCTAAAGCATCAAAAGAACCCGCTCCAGTGTTCTTACTTATACTTGCCCGCAAAGGTAAACATAATATTCTACAAATAGACTATTCTACCTAAAATCTCTCAAAAGAAGTAGAGGGAAATAATCAGAATTCAGCACGGCCATTACAAAGCAAGAAGGCTAAAATTTATAGTGTAAGAGGCAAAGTCCTCCATTCCACATTCCTTGCTTGCTTTGGCTCCGAATAGGACTCAGCCCCGAATACAGGCTTTTTAATATCCCAAATGGAGATGCTCAATGAGCACTTTTACACCAATACCGATAAGTACCCAGCCTCCAAACAATTCTGCCCAAGAGATCCATTTGAAAGGGATTTTGCACCCCACATAAAAGGCGAACCCCGAGGCCAAGGCCGTTACAATGCCTATAACAAGAGCATATAAATGGATGGGGATTGACATGAACGAGAAGCTAAAGCCCAGTGCTAAGGCGTCAATACTCGTGGCAAAACCCATCATCAATAGATAAGAAAAGTAGCGCAGGGTAAGTGAGGATCCACTTCCCTTATATCCCTTGATCTGCTGTCCATACCGAGCCCGAGCAAAGGCATCATAAATCATGTGCCCCCCTACGGCTACCAGCAATATGAGCACTACCCAATGATCGTATTCATCAACAAGGTCAATCGTCTCTGCCCCCACGCAATAGCCAATTGCGGTAACTCCACCTTGCAGTACTCCAAAAAGTAATGCAATGGTCGCAAGTGTGCCCCAAGAATGTTTGCACCCGCGGCTAATACCTTCACAGGCTGCAATGGTAGCGGCATCTATGGCTACAGCCAAAGCAACAAGCAGTGCTTGCAAAAAATGGAACATGGATTTTTATGCTCGTTTTCTCTCGATTTCCTACTCCAAAGGTACAAACAATGTGATAATTCCTAGGAGAAAGAGATTCTATTTAGTCTCAGAAACTCCACAACAGAAGTTGAAAGAAAGGGGACTTAAGGCTAATTTGTCGCCCTCGAACGACGCTTACGCATCTGCTTTCGTGCCCGACGAAACCCCGAAATAAGGAGCCAAAGAATCATACACCCTGAGACAAAGATCCAGAGAATCCCAAGCGGGCCGAAGAAAACATAGAGCCGCCCCGTATGCAACTCAAGCATCGTATGAAAGAGAGAAATACGCCCTCGCCCCATCTCCTTAGG
Source organism: Porphyromonas endodontalis ATCC 35406 (assembly GCF_000174815.1). GTDB lineage: Bacteria > Bacteroidota > Bacteroidia > Bacteroidales > Porphyromonadaceae > Porphyromonas > Porphyromonas endodontalis. The sequence continues at coordinate 202,227 of NZ_ACNN01000005.1, read as the reverse complement.
CTGGGAGATCTCACGGCACGGCACATCATACTCAAAAGCAATCCCCTTCTTTCCGCCCAAATGTGACGAGTACCCCGAAACTTTATGGTCTCCGATGGGCATCACACCTTGAGGAGCAGGCGGCTTTCCTGTGTAGAGATCTAAAATAGCCCCACTCTCCAGATCCCAGTGAAAAAACCCCATAAAAGAGCCGACCAACAGCGCATGAGGATTATCCGAAGCAACCTCAAAAACATTGGCTCCCATCACACTTACAGGAGGTGTATTCTCTATTTTTTCTAAGGGAAGACCTAAGCGTTTACAACGGAATATACCCTCACTCGTGGAGAGGATCCACTCTTGTCTTGCCGGTACATAGACCAATCGGCGCAAAGCATCGTGCCAAGGATTGTTCGCACTATGGAGCGCAGTTGTGGGGATTGTTGGCACTTTTACCTTAGCTACCGCAACCAAAAGAGGAGGACGAAGGAACATGCCCGATACCACAAGAACCAGAAGAGGGATAAATAACCAATAGCCCAGCAACAAATGAAGTTTATACTGGCGTTTGAGACCACGCTGCAAGCGACGCGTTCTCTCTTTCACTCTAGCTCTGCGTGCTGCTCGTACCCGCTTCTGTATTCTTTTCATCCAACGGGGATAAACAAAAATAATAACCCCGGAGATCGAAAGGAGCAACATAATGAGCCCCAAAGCATCCACAAAAAGACGCCCTAAGAGGTGGAATAGCTCGCCTGAATGAAGTGCCCAAAGCGTGCGAAAGAGAGTAGCACGATGAGGAGAGACCTCGGGGGATTCGGGGAGAGTAAGGGTGCTAAATTGCTGATAAGGGAGCTGTAATACAAAAAGATGAGACCGCCCCATTACCACAAGGGAGTCTCCCTGCAACGCGAGATCGGTGAGACGCTCCTTCAGCGGAAGAGGCATCTCCAGCCACTCCTTCCCCTGCCAGCGGTAGAGAGCATCTTGAGAAAGTGCAAAAGTGCCATTGCGGCGCGAATGCAAAATGCGGCGCATCTGATAGCGGTCCGCCCCACTAGGCAATCCCTCCATCAAGCGAGAGAAGTTTTGTCCACCATCTTTCGTAAGCCAAACGCCCTCCCCTCCATAGAGCAGAATTGAGTCTCCGGAGAGAGCTGTAGAGCCCACTGCAGCTCCTTGCGTCCAACCATCTACATGATAAGACGAGGGTAACAAAGAACGCGAAAGATCGAGCGATGCAATCGGCTCCCTATGGTTAAGAAGAATGCCCGAAAGGCTAAATGCAATGAGAAAGAAGCAGAGAACTAATCCTCCCCAACGGTGGAATTGTTTCTCTATGGAGCCTTTTTTCTTCATATAATATAGGAGGAGTAAGGGGATTACAAAAGCTGGAACAACTCCTTAAGATGCCCAATAACATGACGTGGGGCATACCCTTCCATCGAACACTCTAGCCCCCTGGGATTAAACCAAATAGATGGCATACCCACATTTTTAGCCCCTACAATATCCGCCGGCCAACTATCCCCAATCATCAAAGACTCTGCACAGCGACTATTGGTAGCCGAGCAAGCATAACGGAATATGGTAGCGTTGGGTTTGTTTACACCTGCGTCCTCACTCAATATCATGCGATGGATGTAAGGGAGAAGGCCACTGCGCTCTACTTTGGCATGCTGTACCTCCCGAAACCCATTCGATAAAATGTAAATACGGTAGTAGCGATGCAGATACTCCATCACCTCCAAAGCTCCCTCCACAAGGCGAGTTTTGGTTGCCGTGACCGATAAAAACCGACGATTGAGGGCGAGAATCTCTTCATCCGACAGGGAGGCAAGCCAAGGCATTGGCTCTCTCATTCGGCGTAGAGTAAGGGTATACTTATCTATTTTATCGTGCCGATACAACTCCCACAAGCCCTCATTATGGATCCAATACTCCTCCCAAAAGGCATCGTAGTCGGGAGCAAATTGCTGCCAACCCTCCTCTAGGTATAGCTCTCGCAGGCTCTCCTTATTATTGTGATAGGTGTCCCAGAGCGTATCATCAAGATCGATAAATAGGTTTTTAATCATGCGGATTGAGAGTTTGTGACATAGAGAATAACAAACGAAAGGGAGGCGAGGTTCGAAACAAAGAGAACTCCGCTCCCCCTTCTCCAGAGGGTGCAGGGTCCCCTATTTCTCTAACGAAACACAGCCTCCCACGCAGTATGGTGAGGGCTGTGCTTAGGCTCTAAGAGCCGTATTTTACTCCTGTAAAAGAGTCAGTATCAATAGGTACGTACTACAAGTACCTTAGAAAGACTCCAGAAATTCTGAGGATCGATAATTTCAAGAGTGAGCTGCTTATCATCCCCTGGCGAGAGTCTATAGCTGCTTGAGGGGTGGTTGGTAAGAAGCTCTGCTTTCTTGCAATAGAGAGGGATACGTGCCAGCTTACGGAGGTCCACTTGACGGAAGTAATCGGAGGTATAATTCTCTGTAGCAACCTTGCCATTTACGAGAATACCCATTTCCTTGAGGTCATTTTTGGTACCAACGCAGTAGCGTACGGTGTTGAGAGATGCGTCTTGAGATGCAATTGTTTCGGACTGCTTTTCGGTAGTAGTAGCCAGAGCTTCTACATTCTGATTGAGGTCATTGACCATATCATCAAGGTCCTTTATGGCAATATTCTTGCGTTGCAACTCTTCGGTAAGGCGGCGAATCTCTTTCGTTTTAGACTCCAATTCGCTTTGCAAAGCCTTAATTGTCTTTGTCATGACGGCGTTCTTTGAGCCGAGAGCCTGGAGTTTAGCATTAAGACGATCGATGTCTTCTTTGTTTGCTTTGAGCTTCTCAGTAATCATCTGCATGCTGCTCTCTACACGCTCCTTCTGACCTGTATTCATCTCGCCATTGGCAGGAACATTGATCACCCCCTCCATGGCACTAATTTCCTGGAAGTTAGCAAGTACACTACTGATGAGTTCGTCCATTTCCTCTACTTGCGTCTCGAGGCTTTTGTTTGCCTCAGCAATAGAGTCAAGCTCGCTCTTTCCGCCCTTGTTTCCCTTGCAAGAAGTCATAGAGAAGCAAGCAGCCATAAGGAAAGCAAAAGCCGTTACTAAGATTGTTCTCTTCATTGTCTTTACGATTTAGTTACTATTCAGATTGTCATTCTCTTCGCGAAGCTTATCGCGATAGCTTTTATGTATTTTCTTTTCGTGAGGTGCCCCTGCGATTAGGAGAACGAACTCACCACGCGGGCTCACCTCCGTGAAGTGCTCGATGAGTTCTTGGAGAGTTCCTCGGCATACCTCTTCGTACACCTTTGTTAGCTCTCGCACCGCTACTGCCTTGCGCTCACCTCCACACACCTCGGCAAATACTTGTAAAGTTTTGAGCACTCGGAAAGGAGACTCGTACAAAATAACGGTTCTCTCCTCCTCCGCCAATGCCTGAATGCGTGAGTGGCGACCCTTTTTCTGGGGCAGAAAGCCCTCAAAAACAAAACGACTTGCATCTAATCCGGAGACAACTAAGGCGGGGACAAATGCCGTAGCTCCCGGGAGGCACTCCACCGGCACCTCAGCTTCTATGCAAGCCTGCGCCAAAATAATACCCGGATCGCTAACACCGGGGGTGCCGGCATCACTAATCAATGCCACATTAAGCCCCTCTTGGATACGTGCAACCAGAGTAGAAGAGGTCTTAAACTCATTGAATTTATGGTGACTCTCTAGGGGCTTTTTGACGTCGTAATGCTTGAGGAGAACGGATGACGTACGCGTATCCTCAGCAAGTATAAGGTCGGCACTCCGCAACACTTCCAAAGCTCGGAGTGTAATGTCTCCGAGGTTACCTACAGGGGTAGGTACTATGGTCAGTTTGCCTTGAGCTCCGGCTGTACTCATCTTCTCCTCTTCTATCCACAGCCCCTTGCAGTATCAGCTCCGCAAAGGACTTCCGTCCGCAAATGTACAAAAAGCACGTGTATTCCGCTACTTCTCACACACAAACTCTCCCAGAGCGAGAGAAGAAGACTCGCAATAAAGAACGAAAAAGGGGTTGTAGTTTCCATTTGCAACTACAACCCCTCGTGGGGAAAGATCGCCTCCCAAAAGGGGGAATCTTCTATCTAAACAGCTCTAAATCAAAGTTGATCGAGAGCCTGTTTGAGGTCAGCAATAATGTCTTCTGCATCTTCGAGTCCAACGGAGAGACGAACCATACCTTCGGAAATATCGGATGCGGCACGCTCCTCAGGAGTATAGGGAGAGTGCGTCATAGAAGCAGGATGCTCAATAAGAGTCTCGGTATCACCAAGGCTAACTGCAAGGGCAGCCAAGTGTACAGAGTTCATCAGCTTACGACCAGCCTCTAAGCCACCCTTTATCTCAAAGGCAATCATAGAGCCGGGCTTCTTCATATACTTATCGGCAAGAGCTTTTTGGGGGAAGCTAGCCAAACCGGGATAAGCGATGCTCTCTACCTTGGGGTGCTTCTCTAGGAATTCTGCCACCTTTTGGGCATTTTCGCAGTGGCGATCCATACGTACATGGAGCGTTTTGATACCGCGATTGATGAGGAAAGCCTCGAACGGACCGAGTACAGAACCCGTCAAGTCTTTTACCCCGAGAAGGCGTACTTGATCAATATATTCTTGTGAACCGCAAACGAATCCGGCAATAACATCGCCGTGACCATTGAGGAATTTGGTTGCTGAGTGTACTACGATATCAGCCCCAAACTCAAGGGGACGACAGAGATAAGGTGTGCAGAAAGTATTATCGACCATCACACGCACTCCCTCTTGGGCGTGGGCTATCTTGGCAATAGCTTCGATGTCCGAAATGTACATATTGGGGTTAGCAGGCGTCTCCACATACACCAATTTGGTATTGGGGCGCATCGCTTTGCGTACATTCTCGGGGTCACGCGTATCTACAAATGTAACGTCTACGCCATAACGCTTGAGACCATGCTCAAGAAAGGCATAGGTACAGCCGTAGAGAGTTTTGCCGGCTACAATGTGATCGCCCTGCTCTACACATACCCATATTGCTGAGGTAATAGCTCCCATACCCGAGGAGGCACTCATACAAGCCTCTGCACCCTCTAGAGAAGCCACTTTCTGCTCTACTGCGGTGAGGGTGGGGTTCCCCAATCGGGTATAAATATAACCTCCTTCTTCGAGGGCAAAGCGGCGACCGCCCTGCTCTGCATTATCAAAAACGAAGGTAGAAGTTTGGTAGATGGGAGATGCCAATGTGCCATATTGATTTTTTTCGGCACCTACGTGCACGGCGCGTGTTGCGAATCCGGTTTTCCGGAGTTCTTCGGGGTTCATCATAACAATACGATTGATCTATGATAGTTTATACATTTATGGCGAATACCGGAGGAACTTATCTTCGCGAAAGATACTCCCCGGATTCAAGGGCGAATTTAGCAAATAAATCTCAAACCGCAGCCTTAGCAGCTGATATATACCCTCTGTGAAACGCTCAAAAAAGTCTGCCCTAGAGATTTTTCTCTCCAGGGCAGAAAAAGTTTTTTTTCACAGCCTATATGCCACTACACTTTTGGGCAAGAAGGAAACAAATCCTAGGCTGCAACTTATTTCTCTCTCCGCAGTCTTCTCTTGAGCAATAGACTATTGGTCACCACAGAGAGGGAACTAAATGCCATAGCCGCCCCTGAGATGGTAGGCGAAAGCAAGATACCCCACGCGGAGTAGAGCGCGCCGGCGGCAAGAGGGATGGCAATAAAATTGTAGAGCAGTGCCCAAAAGAAATTGGCGTGAATGGTACGAAGACTGCGCTTGGCAATCTCTATCGCTTGGGGCAATAGACGTAAATCGTTTTGAGCGAGGGTGATATCTGCCACAGACACGGCAATGTCGCTCCCCGAAGCAAAGGCAAGACTCACATCCGCTTCGCCCAGAGCTTCGCTATCATTTATACCATCTCCAACCATGGCCACTACGGCACCTTTTGCACGAGCCTTGGCTACAATCTCTAGTTTTTCGTGGGGAAGAAGGGCTGCGTGCCACTCCTCTATCCCCGCCGCTTGGGCTGCCGTCTGAGCGGCTCCGTGGTTATCACCTGTAAGCAATACGACCTCAATGCCGCGCTTTCGTAGGTCTGCAACAGCTTCCCTACTCTCCTCCGTTACCCGATCTGCCACCAAAAGGCGAGCCACTACCTGCCCCTCTCGGGAGAAAAAGACCTCGCTCCCCTCCGCCTCGGGATGGGGAGTAGCTCCTACAAAACCGGCATTACCAATCCGATAACACACCCCTTCGGAATAAGCCTCTACGCCCTTGCCGACAAAAGTCTCTACGCTATCTAGAGAGGGCAAAACGAGGTCTTCGGGAAGAGCGGCATGCACCACAATAGCGGCCGCTAGAGGGTGGGTACTCTGTTGCTCCATGGCAACGAACAAAGGCATTAACCCCTCGGGAGAAACGCCGTCTGCCCACGTCTCCTCCACTACCTCAGGATGCCCCGATGTAATGGTACCTGTCTTATCAAGGAAAACGTGCGTTACTCGCGGCAATACCTCCATCGAAGCCGCCTTCCGGATCAGGATATGCCTCCGTGCTGTCTCGCCTACCATCACCGTAAGGGCAGTAGGAGTAGCCAAACCCAATGCGCAAGGGCAGGCAATCACCAGCACAGAAATGGCACAACGCATCCCCCAACGCCACGCATCAAGCGGGTCTCCCAAGAGAAGCCAAAGAAGCAACGTCAAGAGGGATAGCCCCATAACAACAGGAACAAAAATAGCCGCTATACGATCGGCAATACGGCGAATAGGCGGCTTATCGGTCTGCGTATGACGCACTGTTTCTATAATCGTTCCTAGGATGGTATCGCGCCCCACAGAAGTAGCCTCCATCGTAAAAGCCCCCTCGCAGTTGAGGGTACCTGCAAAGACAGAGCTACCCACCACCTTCTCCACAGGGAGGGGTTCTCCACTGATCAATTGCTCATCGACGGAGGTTGTGCCCTTGAGCAGTACACCATCCACAGGGATAGCTTCTCCGGCTCGCACACGGATACGATCTCCCACCTTTAGGGTCTCCACCGGCACTTCGGTAGCCACTCCATCGCGCATTTGCAATGCCCATCTCGGTCGGCTCTCCACAAGAGCAGCCACAGCGTCCCCCGTCCGTTGCGTGGCTCGCTGCTCTAGCCATTTCCCCAATAAGACGAAAGCGGGAATCATTACAGTAGCATCAAAATAGATATGTGCGTCGGTAAAAATCCCCCATCCCCCAAAAAGGGCAAGCACTCCGGAGACAAACGAAACCGTAGTACTGAGCGAAACCAAGGTATCCATAGAGAAAACCCCATGTACAATCTGCCGAAGGGCAGCCCTATGGTAGTCTGCAGCAAAAAAGAAATAGACCGAAGCCGCAGCAAGAGCCATGCCCAACTGATGCACAAGGTGGGGAAAGGGCAATAACATCAAGAGCATCATAAGGAGGGTAGCTACCCAAGCTCCTATGAGATTGCGCCGCATACGCTTTGCATCCTCAAGGAGAGCCTTGCGGTGCTGCTCGGCCAGTTCGTACTCCGTATCAGCCAAAATAAGCTCGAAACCTACCCCCTCCACCACTTTGGCAAGTGCTTCGGGAGAGGTCTCCGTAGGGCGGTAGCGTACGTGTAATATCCTCTCGGTATAAAGAACGGCTGCGCTCTCTACACCTACAGCATGTGCCACAGCCTGCTCCACTTTCTCGGCACAGGCGGCACAGCGCATCCCCACTACAGGGAAATATCGTTCATTGGGTTGCATCGTCAAAAGAGGTCAAGAAAAAGGGAAGATTCGCCCCCTTTTTGAGGTAAGTCTTCCCATACAAAATCAGATGGAGGCGGAGGCAATACGCTCTAATAGGGCATGATACATCTTCCGATAGAGCGGCGTGGGAACCCCTAGGCGTTGCCCCTCTCGCACGACGTAGCCCACAAGGCTTTCCAACTCCGAACGATGCCCTACCAAAATATCGGAGTGCATTGAGGTGGTTGCCTCTCGTGGCATTTTCTCCACAGCCCGATAGCCTTTTTCTTCGAGAAAGAGATCTTGCTCCCAGCCTGCCACACGGTAAAGCGAAGCCAGCTCGCTCATCAGGGCACGGAACTCCTCATTGTGTTCATCTTGTACCCTACCGATGGGCATATCGAAGTAGGCAGTTGCAGCGGCAGAAGGGCTAAGCATCAAAAACTTCTCTCGCAAATAAGGCGCCATCTCACGATAGAGACGACACTTGATACCTGCCGCCTGCATCAGGGTGTAGAGCCACTCGGCGGTAGCCCACTCGGCCATCGAGATACGACTATTGAGAGCCTCGCTAGCCCCAAACTTCAGCACGTTACTATCCGAACGTACCACAATCTCGCCCGGAGCCGTGCGCCGCCCCGTGATGTGACATACCCCGGGAAGAATCAGATTATCGGGCAGGGCTTGATGTATGGCAGGGGGTACATCCAAACCATTATGGAGAGGAACGATTGCGGTAGAGGGTGTGATAATCGGGCGAAGCTGCTCTATATTCTCTAGGGCATCGTAGCTCTTTGTTGCTAAGAAAAGTACGTCTGCCGTGGGCAATTCTGACGCAACAGAAGAGACCCTATATGGGTGAACCGTGGAGTCTATCGTAGGGGAGGAAATATGGAGACCTTGGCTCTTTACCTGCTCAAGATGCTCCCCGGGTCGCATAAAGAAAGAGGTATGTAGGGCTTGCATCTGCTCTGTATAAGCAGCAAGCATTCCGCCATAATAGCCTCCTATAGCCCCTAAACCTGAGACGACAATATGCATAGGTTGAGACATAACAGTGCCGTATTAAAGAAGATTGGAAGCTATTTCACTCAATTCGCTACGCTCCCCACGAATAAGATTGACGTGGGCAAAAAGTTGCTGCCCCGTCATCTTGTCGATCATATACGCCAAGCCGTTGCTCTCAGCATCGAGGTAAGGGGAGTCTATTTGCTCCACATCCCCCGTAAGCACCACCTTGGTATTCTCTCCGGCTCGGGTTATGATGGTCTTGACTTCGTGGGGAGTAAGGTTTTGCGCTTCGTCTACAATCAACAAAGAATCCGACAAACTACGTCCACGAATATAAGCCAGAGCCTCAATGATAAGTCGGTTGTCGTGTTGCATTTCTTCAATGGCACGCACCTCGGCACTCCCGGCTCGGAGTTGATTTTTTATGAAGTTGAGATTATCAAAAAGGGGCTGCATGTAGGGGGTAATCTTCTGCTTCTCATCCCCGGGGAGGTAACCTAGGTCTTTATTGGCAAGAGCTACAATGGGGCGAGCAAGCAGTATCTGCTGGTAGCTTTCTCGCATACTAAGGGCAGCGGCTAGAGCAAGAAGTGTCTTACCGGTACCGGCCTTCCCCGTAAGCCCCACCAACTTGACATTGGGGTCTGTAATCACATCAAAAGCGAAAGCCTGCTCCGCATTACGAGGGGTAATCCCGGAGCGAGTAACCTTGTCTACTTTGGTGACACGCCCCGAAAAAGGATTGTAACGCACCATCACACTATTGCGGTCGCTCTTGAGGATAAAGCACTGATTGGGTTGCAGTTTGGAGTAGAAATCCAATTCCTCCACAGCGATACCCTCGGTACGAGAGTAGATCGTATCGATCAGCTCGGCAGGTATATCGGTGTACTCTTCGTGCGCAGCGTCGAACAGCGAGCGAGTGGGTACCTTATCGTTGATATAGTCTTCTGCCTGCATCCCTAGGGCGCGCGCCTTTACCCTCAGATTGACATCTTTTGTTACGAGGATGGTGGGTTCGTCCTTCTGCTCTGTATTCAAAGTAAGAGCACAAGAGAGTATTCGGTGATCCGCAATACGCTCAGAAAAAGCCTTTCTCACGACCGGATGCTCCAAGCCATCTATCTTGATATAGAGACGTCCTCGTCCCTCGCCCAGAGGAGCCCCCTCTGTAAAAAAGCTCTCACTCTCCAGCGAATCTAAAAAACGGGCGAAGGCTCGGGCATTATGATTGATCTGCTCCGAACCCTTCTTAAACTTATCCAGCTCTTCGAGAACTGTAATGGGGATGTAAATATCGTTTTCCTCAAACTTCTCGAGACATTCGTAGTCGTGGAGGATTACGTTCGTATCAAGAACGAAATTCTTCTTGGTCGATTTTTTCTGTTTTACAGCCATAGTCTTAGTTTGCTTTTAGCATCCTGATTCCGTTTTGGCAAGGCGAGAAGTCTGCAACACCTCTGCCTTACGTCCCCTAAAGGTACGTAATTATTCCTAACAAAAAGCCCCTCCCAGCAACAAAATGCAGCCATGGAAGAGGCAAAAACACCCCATAACAAAAAGGAGAGGAGCACAACTCACCTCTCCGCAATGGATAATTAGTAAAAAATCTCAGAGGGTAGCCCCTACGATTGAGAACTCATCCGCATCGAGATAAACAGGGAATTTCTTCCGAAGTTTATCCAAGGGAGCTCGCTCCAGAGTGGCTATTTTCAGTTCGATACGACGCTCTTCTAGGGCTGCCAGTTCCCTGCCTTTGGGGTCGATAAGAGCAGAATCTCCCGTGTAGACCAACCCCTCGGCATCGCGTCCCACACGATTAACGCCACACACGTAGGCCAAGTTTTCCATAGCTCGGGCACGCAACAGGGTACTCCACACAAGCCTACGTGGCTCGGGCCAATTGGCTACATCTATCAAGAGGTCGTACTCATTGGCTCTATTGCGGCACCAGACGGGGAAGCGCATATCGTAGCAAGCGATCAGAAGAATGTTCCAACCCCGATACAAAAAAACATGCCGACCCCCTGCCGGAGAGACCTGCTTAGCCTCCCCTCCCATACGGAAGAGGTGTCGTTTATCTTGGAAAAACTCCTCTCCCTCGGGGGTGATAAAAAAGATCCTATTAAAGTATTTATCCCCCTCCTTTACAAGCAAAGAAGAGACCACAGCCACGCCATACTGCTGCACCATTGCACGGATGCTCTGCAAAGAGGGTGAACTCTCAAAAGGCTCGGCAATAGCCTCTAGGTGCATCGAAAAACCCGTGGTCATCACCTCCGGAAAGACGACAATCTCGGCACCTCCTTGGGCTGCTTGAGCGAAAGTCTCACGCATCACTTGGAGATTTTCAGTGGGATTTTCCCATACTATATCACACTGCGCGAGAGCTAGAGTTAGGGTCTCTTGGGCCATATTGAAGGGTAAAAGAGAGATGTTATTGCTCTATAAATTTCTTGGGATAACGAGCCTGCTCTGAGTGATAACGACTCCGGATATAACGAATATCAGCCTCTTCGTCTCCCGTAGGATAGAAGGTTTCGAGGATCCCCAACTCTCGTTTCTTATAATCAATCACCGCCAACTGAATGGGGATATTTGCAGCATAGGCAATCCGATAAAAGCCTGTCTTCCAACGCTCAGTAGCACTGCGTGTCCCCTCCGGAGTAATAGCAATGGATAGTTTGGGACTCTCGTTAATCCGCTCTGCCAGTTGCTCTACCATAGAGCCGCGGCGCGAACGATCCACAGGAATCCCTCCCATCGACTTCAGAATCCCCCCCAATGGGAAAAAGAACCAATCCTTCTTCATCAGGAACCCCGCATGCCTGCCAATGGCAGAGTAGTAGAGTTTGCCCAATATAAAATCCCAATTACTCGTATGGGGAGCCACACAAATGATACTCTTAGGAGGATTATCCGGAGGGGTGATCACCCTCCAGTCAAATACTCCCAAAAGCCACGAAGCAAAGTTTTTCAATGTATCGCAGCCCCTATCTTACTTATCGAGACTGATATACTTCTCCAACTCAGACTCTACAGCCTCTATTTCTTCGTTATATTTAGCCTTGAGGTCTGCGTAAAACTTCCTTACCAACTGAGGATTCTTTGCCCCATCGGGAGCCCCGATCTTAGCGATTGTCTCGTCGTGCAAGTCTACTACACGATTGAGCAACAGCTCTAGAGCTCGAAGATCCTCTTCCTTTGCATCGAGAGAAATAAAAAGAATATCGTCAATTAGGAAGTCTGTAATTTCTTTGATTCCCTTCTTAAGTTTGCGACGTGATGCCATAGTGTTATTAGTCTATATCATTATTATTGTATGACCCTCCTCCTCATTTATAAGGTGAAGGCTCTCCCACAAAGGTAGTGCTAATTAACCAATAATAGCCCATACATACCACGGACTTCCCCCAAACAGTCCTTTATTTCCCTTGGCTTACCAAGCGACCCAAACACTCTCCGCCCCGAGCAAACAAACCAGCTCTGCCCTACTTCCATTCATCCCCCACAGGAACCGCTAAATATTTCCACCTATTTTCGCTCTCCGAAATCAGCCTAAAATGGAGTGGACTTCTGCCCAAAAAATTTTTCATTTCCACCTGATTTCCTAGACCATTTTCAGTCTAAAACTTTTCAGAAATCAGAGAAAGAAGTCGATGCGTGAGGGTGTAAGGCGAAATTTCAGTCACAAATAGCCCAAGATCCACCACTCTCTTTCCTCTATTAAATGAACTAAACCCTATTTTGGATAATATTCTTTACCGAAAAAGCAAGAAGCCTATATACTATATATCAGCCAATTACAGGAAAAACAAACTATTCACTACAAAATCAAGAGAAGAGAGAGTATCTATATCTCAATTTTTTTCCTACCTTTGCATCGTGTTTTTCATGGTATTAGATTTTAAGGTTAATACGAGTGAGTTTGTCGGGAGACAAGCTCACTTTCTTTTTATACCCACTTTCTAGTCTCCCGAAAGCAGCTAACCAAACCCTGATACTCCTCTATCTCCTCAAAAACGAACTATTATAGCGAGGAATCTTGCGTATTCAAAAAGAAATAGTACCTTTGCAACGTCAAAAAAGGGCGTGCCCCTTGGTTGATGGAAGGAAGTGTGGGTGAGTGGCTGAAACCACCAGTTTGCTAAACTGACGTACGGGCAACCGTACCGGGGGTTCGAATCCCCCCGCTTCCGCTTCAAGGCTCCGAGAGCGTTCCAAACCTCTCTATCAAAGCAGCTTTTAGAAAGTAGAAAATCGTTGTAAAACTAGGTTTTACAACGATTTTTCTTTATGTACAGCCAACGATATGAAGGTATAGACCTATGCTTTCATAGTCATCAATCGATCATTTTGTGCTACAGAAACTATGACATAAACATCAGCAGTCAAAAACATAGCAGTGAAGGCAAAACTAAAACCAATGCGACATTAGGCTCTATCTCTGCTACTTTGCACGAAATCTATCAACTCCACTCAATAGACGGTTACCTATCGTTGGATAAGATTGAAGCTCTTTACTATGGAGGAGAGTACTTCAAATCCGTTATTTATAGCACCCGCTTAAAACGAAAGATCAATACCAACATCAAGAGTATTATAATCTTTCCGCACGGGTACAATGGGGGCAGTATCGTAGATGAGTCGATAGGCTCCGCGTATTCCTATCGTAGGGGTAATGCGGTATTTGAGGTCGACAGCTCCTCCAAAACGAGCCTCCTTTAAGTAGCTGTCAGGCTTCCCCTGGTGAATGGCCGTCGTTATCAATTCCCAACGTTCACCCAACTGATGTTTGAAACTGAGAGACAAGTGGCTTTTAATACTACGACTGTATGCATCCGTTCCTGCAAGGGGGCTAGTGGCTGGTTGTTCCCACTTTTCGAACTCGTAGAATAGCCCCACGGTTGCAAACAAAAGACAGTTAGCACTATTCACCAGCCGACAACGCGACTGCAACCCCGTAGAGACCTTAAATTTCATTCCCCTACTTTCTGCCCATTGCGACTCGGCATAAGGATAAATCTCAAAAGCACGATTCAACAAATAGCGGTATTCGGCATGTACATATCCTCCACTTACGGTTACTTTATCGCCGTAGGTAGAGAGCTCAATCTTATTAATTAGATTTATTATTTGACCATGCTTTACCATCAAATTGAGATTGGCAGTGTTTTTGAAGGTGAATACATTCTCCTTTTCTGTCTTGAATTCCAGTACGGGTAATAGTGTTCCTTGTATTCTTTTGGTGCTGTCTATCCTCATTGTGAGATTCTCAGAGAAGAGCATTTGCGAATACATAGAGGGTAGACTCGACAAGACCAATAGAAAACAAAGCAATAGCTTCATCGTTGATCTATAAAATGGTTTCATTGTGATCTATAAATTATTTGGGAGTTAAAGTAAAAAGACCATGAAAGCGACTAGGTACACAGAAGAAAGGGAATCTGAGCTTTGCAAGCAACAACACAGGCAACGTTCCTAGTTATATAAAACAACCCTCTGGGGATGCCCTTAGCACACCCCTGAGGGCTCTTTATTTAAATAACTTGTCCATCACCGGATCGTCTATTGTCCGGTCATCCGTTCTTCGTTGAATCAGTAAAATCTTTTACATGGCTGTGAAAGAGGCCAAGAAGCCACAAACAATCCCCGGGAGGTTGGCTATAACGATGGGCCAATCCTTCTTCTTGCGAACAAAGCCATATGCCACCCATAGTGTGCAGTTGATACCTGCCACCATTGGCTGCAGCCAGTCGCCTTTATGTCCGGCGAGGTTAGAGCCAATCTGTGGTATATAAGAGATGTACATTGCCATGGCTGTTGCAGTAGCTACCCACCCGAGGATAGATAAAAACTTTTCTTGATTCATATTACTACTATATTAGTTCTTGTGCGTAGCAAAAGTAGTATTTCCAACCTAATCAAAGCATATATCCAACGAAAAAACATATGAGGGAAATATCTCACATAAGTAGTTTCCCCTTGTGCCGACAAAACGAGCAAACGAGGGGTTTCCCTCTTGTCTTCATCCGGGTCCTCGTAGCCACCCAAAGCAGACACACCCATGCAAGCCGACTCGTTCTTACCTCTATCCGAGAGAAAAGATTGCATCATACACATCACTACGTCGCCCTTGTGGTTTAGGTTTTGCCAGCTGCACCGGCACACTCCCCTCCGTCACTTGCGTTTAGCTTCTTGTGCTCCATCTTTTCTGCCACAGTCGTAGTACAGAGGTGTTCGGCAGGTATTTAAGTCGTTTGGGTCAATAACTGATTGGTATGGGTTTTTATTCTTCCTACCTTTGTGATATGGTTGATGCGCCTATTGCGATCGGATAGGTCATACAACAGAATAAACGTAAGTAACAAATACAACGAAAGTAAAAAGAAGAAAGTATGAGACGTAATATTATTGCTATCGCAGCAAGTGTAATCATGGGGATGGCAGCGACTTCTGCCGTGGCTCAGTCATCAGTGTCTACAGATTATGGTGTAAAAGCGGGTGTAAACTTCTCGGGGCTTGCCTTAAGCAACGACTTTCATGTTCTTAAAAGCCAAATGAAACCGGGAGCCGACTTTGGTGGTTTCATGAGAATCAACCTACACTCCAACTTCGCTATCCAACCCGAGCTTGAGTTCTTCTACAGAGGGATAGGTCTAAAGGCAGAGGCCGGCCCTGTATCTTTGGAAAACAAGATCAACCAATGGGGGATGCAGATCCCCATATATGCCCTAGGTAAACTACAGTTGGGTAATGGGCTTCTGTATGGTGGTGTTGGGCCTTATGTTGGGATAGGATTCTCCGCTAAAACAGACGAAATTAAGAAATTCAATAACCTAGTGAAAATTGACCCAATTGACCTGTACGAGAAGCACAACGATAAGTCGGCTCTCCAAAGGTGGGATGTAGGTATTGCTTGCCAATTGGGGTATGAGTTTACCAACGGAATTCAAATCAATGCTGGCTATAAATATGGTTTTATCAACCAGATTGATGACATTAAGACCTCTATAAACAATGTCACATCTAAGCTTGGTTTCCCTCTACAGAACGCCGCCTATAAGGCTCATGCGAGTGTGGTTACCGTAGGCTTAGGCTATCGCTTCTGATTTTAGAAGCCCTAAAAACAGCGAGTCTTATCCCTTCACCCTAAATACGAAAAACGAAGGGTGTGAGATAGGCTCGTTGCTTTTTCTTTCTTGTGCGAGAAGACCGGGAAAGCTCAACATACAAACATAAACGCAACTTTTTGGGATACAAAGTATCCATAAAGACAGAAGACTTATGACGACACCGCGCATAAAACGCCGTTTAAGACAGCGACGAAGTAACGGATTTATATTTTTAAGAGATGAAAAGAAGAGTGTATTACTAGCTACACTTATCATCAGTTTCTTGCTTGCGTTTGTGATGCTGTCGTCTTCTATCTATTACTACAGCTTGCTTGATGCCGGCCGAGAGTTTGACCTAAGAACCATCTTGTCGGTGAGTTCCATTGCCTCACTACTCGTCAACATGGTCTTCTTTTATCTATTGTTGAGCATCCAATCCTGGGCAATCAATAGGTATGATATACGACAGTACCAGCTCTGGCTGATATTATTCGGGCTGTTGATGGGAGTGGTATTACTATCGCCCTATTTGTCGCGATTGCAGTGGTGGTGGTTTAGAGATATTCTTAATTATCATACTTATGCTACGGTGCAGTATGCTAAGGATCTCGTCATATTAGTAGTAACCTTCCTTTTTACTATGACCATTTATTTGATGAAACAAAATCACTTGGCAGTAGTAGGAATGCAGAAGTTGGACTTTGAGAATCTGCAAAACAGGTACACGGCTCTGAAGAATCAGACAGATCCACACTTCCTTTTTAATTGTCTCAATACGCTCAATGGTCTAATCGGCAGGGATGATAGGCGGGCTCAGGAGTATGTGCAGGAGTTGGCAATGGTATTTAGGCATACGATGCGCGATAAAGTGGTGGTACGGCTGTCGGAAGAGTTAGAGTTTGTCAAGTCGTATCTCTACTTGATGTGTATCCGCTATTTCGATGGTCTTAAGGTAGTGTGGCATATTGATGACAAATATTTGGATTACTATGTCATACCCTCCGGTCTGCAGATTTTGGTGGAGAACGCTATCAAACACAATATAGCAAGTGCCAAAATACCATTGACCATATCCATCAGCACGAAAGAAGACAAGATCGTAGTAGAGAATAAGCTGCAACTAAGAGAGCAAAGTACATCAGGCAGTACGGGAGTAGGACTGGATAATCTGATGGAGCAATATCGTTTGGTATTTGGCAAGGATATTGATATTGTCTCAAAGGATGGACAGTTCTCCGTTTCACTACCATTGATAAAGAGTTTAGACCAATTAGAACCCAAAGCCAAATCTCTAATATGAAAGTAATAATCGTAGAAGATGAGTATTTTACCGCCAAAGGGTTGCAAACTCTGCTCACCGAAACTGGCCCTGACATAGAGGTATTGACCATACTCCAGAGTGTATCTGAGTGTGTAGAGTGGTTCAAAAGCCACCCGGAGCCCGACTTGGCTTTTATGGACATACATTTGGCTGATGGTCAAGTATTCTCGCTCTTCAAGCGCATCAATGTATCCTGTCCCATCATCTTTACCACAGCTTATGAGGAGTATGCACTCAAAGCGTTCGAAGTCAATAGCATTGATTACCTACTCAAACCAATCAAACAAAGCGACCTCCAAAGAGCTTTAGACAAGATCAAAAGATTTGGTCAGAGTGGAGAGAGGGTGTATAACCAAGACCTGATGGACAAGATGATTGAAGCACTCAACAAGTCGCAATTGAGTTATAAGAGCCATTTTTTGATTCCCTTTAGAGATAAACTTTTCCCGATATCGGTAGAAAAGATCGCCTACATACGCTCCGAAAGCAAAGCATCTGTATTGGTGACCATCGATAAGAAGGAGCACTTTATAGACCTCTCTTTGGAAAAGATAGCACAAGATTTAAACCCCAAACTATTCTTTAGAGCCAATAGACAATACATCGTAGCACATAGTGCAATACAGAGTATGTCTGTATGGTTTGGGGGCAAGTTAATGGTAACACTCTCCGTAGAAACCCCTGAGAAGGTCATAGTAAGTAAAGCGAAAAACAGAGAGTTTAAGGAGTGGTATCAGGGAGCTTATGGGTCCTCTACCAAACTATAATAAGACAACTAATACGCGCAAATCATGATTCAAACAGTCAACAAAAGAATGGTCTTCTTTCTGATCACGACTGTTGTTCTCTCCGTGGGATTGAAGACAGAGGCACAATCCCAAGCTCTAATGTCTTTGGAGCAGTGCAGAGAGTTAGCCTTAGAGCACAACAAACAGATACAAATGGCTCAAGCTGATGCTGTAGCCTCTGACTATTTAGTGCAGTCGGCTAAAACAAAGTATTTACCTCGCATTGACTTCGCCGGGGGATGGGTCAATCCGGGAGATAGACCCATCCGCCCTTTTGCGATCAACTTTAATATCCCGGGGGTGACACCTCAAGGACTTTCGATCCCTCTTGACTTTATAAGTGTCGCTCCCAAGGAGGTGTATACGGGAGGCTTTATACTACGCCAGCCTATCTTTATGGGATTTAAAATTGTAGAGGCAAACAAGATAGCTCGCTACACATCTGAGCTTCTGCATGAGAAAGTAAAAATGGAGGAAGCGGATGTCTTAGCATCTGTAGATGAAGCCTTCTGGAGAGTGATCTCTATACAAGAAAAAGTGACTTTGGCTAAGACCTACAAGTCCCTCTTAGATCATCTCGGACAAGACTTAGAAAATCTCTATGCCGAGGGCATGACAACTAGGAACGAAGTGTTGAAGGTTCAAGTCAAGAAAAATGAAGTGGAGCTCTCTTTAGTCAAAGCGGAGAACGGCCTTGAGCTCTCCAAGATGTTGCTCGGACAAATCATAGGAGTAGATGCTAATCAAATAGAATTAGACACTGGCATTATCAGTGAGGAGCAACTGAGTAGCCGTCTCTTGGCGCTTACAAATAACAACACCATTGAGCGTGCCGAGATAGTGATGCTTCGCAATAAGCTCGCGATTACAGAGTCGGCAAGAAAGATGGTGAAGTCGCAATTCCTGCCCAACATCTTCCTCACGGCAGGATACAACTGGACACAACCTAATCTCTACAAAGGGTCTCAAAACAACTTCGGCGGAGACTGGATGATAGGCGTGGGAGTACAGATCCCAGTGCTAACCTGGGGCGATAGATTACACCAAGTACACATGGCAGACCAACAAGTGGCCAAGGCAAAGTTAGAACTGCAAGACTCCCAAGAGAAAATCAACTTGCAGATACAACAAAATAGATTTAAGCATGCTGAGGCTCTTAAAAAGATGGAACTAACAAAGCTCTCTAAGGAGCAAGCTGAGGAAAACCTGCGAATTACAAAAAACAGCCTCTTAGAGGGGATGAACAGCATAAGGGATATTTTAGAAGCTCAGGTCATGTGGGAAAAAGCCAGCTCTGCCGATATTGATGCAAGAGTAGAAGCTGCCGTAACATTGTCTCAATTGGAGAAGTCTTCCGGTGCTCTCTATAAATATGCCGAGGGACATAGTCTTGTTCACAAACAAAATAGATAGACAAAAACAATATGCATATCAAAGGAATTAAGAGCTTCTTGCTCCCGGCGGTGTTGCTCCTACTTATCGGCACAACTACCTCCTGCAGCAAAAAGAAAGATAAAGATCAGGAGTCCGATGCGGACAAAGTTGTGCCCGTGACCATTATCCAAGCCAAACAAATGATATTTACCCCAAAAATTCGTTTTTCGGGTACTGCTGAGGCATCTAAAAGTGCGAATCTCGGCACTGCCCTACCAGGAAGGATAGAGCGGATACACTACGGCAAAGGGAGTTTTGTTCCAAAGGGAGCCCTCATCGTGGAGATGTCCGACGAAATGCTATTACAGGCACAGATCGAAAACGACGCCATCAAACGCGACTTCGAGCGTATTACCCGTTTGTTAGAAAAGAAGAGCATCAGCCAAATGGATTACGACCACGTCAAGGCTAAGTACGAGGCCTCCGTGGCCAAAGTGGCTATGCTCAAAAAGAATACTTCTATTACCGCCCCATTTAGTGGCATCATCACTGATATTTTGGTCAATGAAGGGGAGACGTATACATTCACACCAAGCCTCAGCAATGAGCTTAAGTTGGAAAGCGGCATCATAGAGCTTCGCCAAATCAATCCTCTCAAAATAACCATTGAGGTCAATGAAAAGGAACTCAATTACATAGAAAAAGGGCAGAGTGCTACCATAATTTTTGACGCTTATCCGGATAAACCGACTGAGGGTAAAATATCTTACCTCTCTCCCGCACTTTCGCCAATGACACGTACGGCAGCTGTTGAAGTCAATATCCCTAACAAAGACAACCGCCTAAAACCCGGTATGTATTGCAACGTCTCTATTACTCTACCAGAGCGAGAAGGTCTATTCGTACCACTCAATGCCATATACCGCTTAGCCGGGACGGCCGAAGAATTCGTATTCAAAGTCAATACCGAAGGCACCGAAGTTAGTCGCATCCCCGTGACTCGAGGGGAGATTAATGACGGTTGGGCATACATCGAAAGCGATGCAATCAAGAGTGGGGATTCAATTGTAGTAGATGGCAAAAATAAGCTCAACGACGGCTCTAAAGTGAGTGTTGTAAAAAAGAAGTAAGTCTATGAAGCTTCCTGAATTTGGCGTAAAAAGGCCTATCGCGACCGCAATGCTTTTTGTGGCCATACTGGTGATAGGTGTATTCTCTCTGACAAAGTTGCCATTAGACCTGATGCCTAACATGGAGTTCCCCTCCCTTACAGTCATCACGGTCTATCCCGGAGCTTCGGCAATGGAGGTGGAGGAACAGGTTTCTAAGCCCCTAGAGGCAGTACTCTCTTCTGCCGAGAATTTGGTCGAGATCAAATCCATTTCTAAAGAGAATGTATCGTTCATACAGTTGAGGTATGAGTGGGAAGAAGATATTACAGCGGCGGCAAATAATGCTCGAGATCTATTGGAGTTAGTCAAGTCTCGAATGCCGGCTCAAGCCTATACTCCAATCATCTATAAGATCAATGCATCGATGATGCCGGTGATCGGTTATGCCATCAATGCAGACGAAAACTACAACGGTCTAGAAGAGATTGTAGAGGACCAAATCGCTTCTACGCTGAGAAAGGTAGATGGCGTAGGTACGGTAATCTATCTAGGGCAGCCTGAACGTGAGATCCGAGTTGAGATAGATCCTATCAGGATGCAGGGCTATGGTATGTCTGTGACTCAGCTCTCCATGATGCTCAAAGCCAATAACATCAACGTGCCTTCTGGCTTTGTAACGGAGAGTGCTTACGACTTCTCTGTACGCATGCCCAGTAAATACGAGAGTGTACAAGAGCTTGAGAATACTGTTATCAAGGCATTCAAAGGAAAGGTGGTACGCCTCAAAGATGTTGCTACCATCAAGGATACCTTTAAGGAAACTAATGCGTCAGCCTTCAATCATAGGGGTAGAGGTATCGCCCTATTGATACAGAAACAATCAGGAGCCAATACCGTAGAGGTCGCCAACGCCGTACGTGCAAAGATAAGCGACATACAAAATGAGTTACCCTCGGACGTGCAAATCTCTGAAGTGATAGGTTCGGACGAATTGGTAATCTCATCTATTAACAACCTCAGTTCATCTATTTGGTATGCCCTGATCTTCGTCACCTTGGTGGTATTGCTTTTCTTGAGAGAATGGAAATCTAGCCTCATAGTATTCCTGACGATGCCGGTATCATTGATCTCGGCTTTTATCGTCATGAACATACTCGGCTATACCATCAACATATTCTCCTTGGTGGCGTTGGTAATTGCGATTGGTATGGTAGTCGACAACGCCATCGTAGTACTCGAAAACATCACACAGCACATAGAGCGAGGGGCTATGCCTAAGCAAGCTGCAATGTTTGGTGCATCCGAGATGGGATTAGCTATTGCCGCATCTACCCTAACCACCATTGTGGTATTCCTCCCTTTAGTATTTATGGGTGGTATCGTTGGCGTAATGTTTAAGCAATTAGCCGTCCTTACGGTTACCTGTCTGATCACCTCTCTCTTCACAGCATTAGCTCTGACCCCAATGCTCTCAAGCGTATTGCTCAAACCGGCCCCACGTAGCAAGGAGAGCAAAAAACATGGCAAACTCTTTAATTGGAGCGAGCGTATGTTCCAAAGGGTTGAGAGGATATATCGCAACTTTCTGGGCTGGGCTGTATTCCATAAGGGTATCACCCTTGGCTCTGCTCTGGTCGTCTTCGTCTTAGTATTGTTATTAGGAAAGGCTGTCGGTACCGACTACATCCCCGATATTGATGCCGGCTCTATCTCTATCCAGTTTGAGACAGAGCAAGGCACATCACACTCCTTTACTGAGCAGGTAGGTAATGAGATCATACAGCTGTTGCGCGACAATGTGCCGGAGGTTGCCGAAGGGGGACTCGCAAGTATTACCGGGCAAACCCAAGAGGGAGTCCTCACGGCAGTAGGATTTAAGGAGGGTAAAAATATTGGTACGATTTTCTGCCACCTCAAGCCCGTCAGTGAGCGTAATCGTAGTAGCCAACAGATCGCTGACGATATTCGTCCTCTGATTGAGGCGATACCGGAAATCGAAAAAGTGACCGTCTCAGGAGGCAGTGCTATGGCTACTGTTCTAACGGGAAATAAAGCTCCTATAGAGTTTATCATCTTTGGGAAAAACATGGATCAACTGAATAAGGTGGCATTTGACCTTGAGAAAAAAGTCAAGGAGTATTCGGAGTTTGCCAATGTTGAGGCATTAGTATCGGCGGGCAATCGTGAGGTTCATATCATAGTTGACAAGGACAAAGCCTCTCAGATGGCTCTCAATCCCGGGGTGATTGGTATACAAGTGAGAGAAAACCTCTATGGTGCCAACGCGGGTGCCTACACCGAGGATGGTACTGACTACGATATTAGGATACAATATGCTTCTGACTATCGCAATTCTATCAAGAAGCTCAATGAAATGCAGGTAACAAATCTGCTGGGGCAGCAGATACCATTGATTGCCGTTGCAGATCTCCAAGAAAAGGAGGGGCCAATACAGATTGAGCGTCTTACCCAACAAAGGTATGTCAAAGTTACTGCCGACCTTAATGGGATTTCACTCGGAGATGGAGCCCAAAAGGCAAAAGAGATCATCGCCGATACGCAGATCCCTCAAGGTGTAAGCATCTCATTAGGTGGTCAGATAGAGGATCAGAGCGATACCTTCTCTTCGCTTACGATTATCTTTATCATAGGTCTAATGTTGGTGTTTATGGTGATGGCTGCTCAGTTTGAGTCTCTTTTGGATCCATTTATTATCCTCTTTGCCATACCATTTACATTGGTCGGTATCATTTTAGCATTCCTCATTACCGGGACAACCTTAAGTGTGGTAACGTTTATCGGACTGATCATGTTAGTTGGTATTGTAGTGAATAACGGTATCGTGCTGGTGGACTACAGTAATATGCTTGTACGGCGTGGGTATAGTATCCGAGACGCCGTGATGGAGTCTGGTCGCTCCCGCTTGCGTCCCGTATTGATGACCTCAATGACGACAATACTGGGGATGCTACCAATGGCATTAAGTACCGGCATGGGAAAGGAGATGTACGCTCCTCTCGGTATCACAATCATCGGAGGTTTGCTAATCTCTATGCTTGTAACACTGATTTTGGTACCTACTGCTTATGCATTTATGCACCAACGTAGACTCTACAGGGAGCGTAGACTATTTAGGATGAGACGAAAACTATAGATAACAACTGATATGACACTTATATATATCACATGTAACATCAGTATGCTGGAGCAGATAGAGTCGCTCCTTCACGAGCTAGAAATTGGCGTATACCAAGTCATTCCGAAAGCATTGGCTGAGAGCGACTTTGACATCCCTCACAAGGATACTGCCGTATGGCCTAGTTTTAATGCTTGCCTATTGGTGCAAGAGGCGGAATCCTCTAAGTCCAACGCGCTCTTAGGGCGCATTGCGAAAATGAACGAGCAGGCATACAACAACAGCGAACTCGTGAGTGCCTACCTCTGGCCCGTCGAATCTTTCGTCGCACCGAAACCCATAGAATCAGTATAGAGGACTCGCCTTTGATGGCAACTGTAATTAGTTCCGATAGTGTCTAGAAGACACTTAAGGATAACGAAAAGTAGGGCTGACTTCTTCTTTTGGAGTCAGCCTTTGAATTTTCTCTCCAACCACTTTTATCGGACAGCAATAGTTCCGATACTCTTTTATCAGAAAGGCGACACTCAAGTGTCACTATAACCTATTGTCCAGAGAAAACAGACGTTATACGGACTCAACCATCGGGTTCCACCCCCTATCCCTAATCTATTGCATAATAAGTATTGCTATTTACAAGACATTTATTACCTTTGGGCAGTCTCTTTTAGACAAGATGAAACCTCTAATGAGCAATGGAGAGTTACTTTTTTGAGAATGACTCGTATAATAATAAAGGACAGAACAAAATAGACAGTATAATGTTTAACCCTTATAACCATATAATTACTCGAATGAAACTAACGAAATTCGCCGTAGCACTATCGCTAGTCACGCTATCGCTCCTAACTTCCTGTGGACCCAATACGATAAACACCCCTGTAGAAGTTACCAACCTTACGCTCTCTCCCGCAACTACAACAATGCTAGAAGGAGAGACTCTACAGCTCGTAGCAACGACAACACCGGCAGGTACTAAGGTTACCTATACTATTGACAAATCCTCAGTAGCCACAGTCTCCGAGTCGGGTCTCGTCAAAGCACTCACTCCGGGGACAGCAATTGTCACCGCTCAGGCAGGAGATAAAAAGTCTACTTGCACGATCACTGTTGTCAAAGCTTCTGAGGTGATGTTAATCAACAAAATAGACCAAAAGAAGTATGTTGCCGGTAGCACGATAGATTACAAAGTCTCTGCATCAACGGAAAAAGCAGAGTCTTATGATCTACAATTGGACTTTAGTGTGCGGAAGACTGCTAATTACAACTTCTCCCTCTCTTTTGCCAAAGAGACTTCCGGAACTGTATGCTTAGGCTCCTGCGAAGCTTTTGAAAACCAAACCTCGTTTAAGAAAGACATCAAACTGACTGCCGACGAAGAAGAGGTTCCTTATGAGAAAGAGAAAGGAGCAACCACCCCTATATCTACTCATATAGATATCCCCAATCCTATAGTGGGACAAACCTATACAAATACTATTACGATCACCCTCACTCCTAAGGCTGGTGGAGAACCTCTCGTTTGGACAGTGAATCTAACCGTAACAATTATCTAGTCAATTCCATAAAACTATGAAACATCTACTATCTATCCTACTCTTCTTTCTAATTGTGCCAGTAGCACATGCACAACTTCCTCAGGTCGAGCTCAAAGATCTACAGGGGAAATCAATCAATACGAGCAAACTGAATAATGAAGGTAAGCCTTTTATTATTTCATTCTTTGCGACTTGGTGCAAACCTTGTCTTCGTGAGCTCAAAGCTATCAACGAGGTGTATGAAGATTGGCAGGAAGAGACCGGTGTCAAGCTTGTTGCTGTATCTATTGACGAGGGACAAAATACCGATCGTGTCAAGCCTCTTATGGATGCGCTGGGCCTTGAGTATGAAGTATTACTAGACCCCAATGGAGACTTCAAGCGGGCTATGAATGTCAATATGATTCCCCATGTCTTTGTGATTGACGGGAAGGGAAATGTCGCATACGCTCATACCGGTTATACCGAAGGCGGAGAGCAAGAGCTTATCGCTAAAGTACGGGAGCTCCTAAAATCGGAGGAATAATCAAAGTCTTCCTTAGAGTTTTCCTCCGACCTCTTTACAACTAGCAATAGACTATTTTATCTTCTTATACCGCACAATACGTATGCGACAGATACTACACCGTACTTGGCACCTCATCACTATCTTTTCGGTGAGTGTAGGGGTCTTCTCTACGCTCTCCGCTCAAGATAAAAGAGAGTGGGCACCATGGGAAAAGTTCAAACCCTCTTTTAGTGTACAGAGCGACATGCTCTTTTCTCTCGACGACAAAGCGGCCGGGAATAAATCGTGGATGGGCAATAGCTACGTAACCGGTACGCTCCGCAACAATTACCTTGAGCTAGGGCTCCGCTATGAAGATCTGCTCCGTCCGATGCCTGGGCATGAGCCGGAGCAGGGGCGTGGTATCCCTCACCTACACCTCAAAGGATATGTCGGCAAGTATGCTGAGGTCACCCTAGGAGACTTTTACGATCAATTCGGTTCCGGTATACTTTTCCGTAGCTATGAAGAGCGGACGCTGGGTATTGACAATGCCGTCAGAGGAGCCCATGTATTGCTTACCCCTTATGATGGGATACGCATCAAGGGTTTTGTAGGACAACAACGCAACTACTTCGATCGCACCGCCCGACTATTTACCAACGAACGCGGATACATCCGTGGGGGAGATGGAGAGCTCGCAATCCAGCAATGGGTTCCCTCCATGAGAGATAAGCGAATGACCTTGAGCGTGGGGGGCTCCTATATAAATAAAGTGGAGGGAGATGAGATTATCCCTGTTGCCACTCCACCGGGCATGACTGGAGCAATGCGTCTCAACCTTCCTAGGCAAGTACACGCCTTTGGGGGGCGTGCCAAGTTTTCTGTAGGAAACTGGGCTTTCAATGGAGAGTATGCCTATAAGAGTAGTGACCCTACGGCAAGTAACCACTATATCTACTCTCCGGGATCTGTCGCGATGCTCTCTACTTCGTACTCAAGAAAAGGTCTAAGCCTTTTACTACAGGCCAAACGAAGCGAAAACTTCAACTTCCTCTCAGCACGATCCTCAGTAGGTACACCTCTTCACATCAATCACCTCCCGGCCTTTACGGCAAACCATACCTATACACTTGCAGCACTTTATCCCTATGCTACCCAACCCGATGGAGAATGGGCCTTCCAGGGGGACTTCCGCTACACAATCCCTAGAGGATCTCTACTAGGGGGCAAGTATGGTACCGGGATACGCGTTAACTATGCCCATGTACGAGGTCTAAAGAATGTAGGAACAGATCGATTGCCTTTAGATGCCTCCGAGAAAGACCTATATGGGACAGATGGTTATTCACATCCTTTCTTTGGTATGGGTCAGCTCTACTACTCAGACTTGAATATTGAGCTGAGTAAGAAGTTTTCTCGAACAGTCTCAGTCGCTTTCAACTATTACCACCAGATATACAACCAACAGGTAGTTGAGGGGCATGCAATCAATAATCCGCTCGTCTATAGTAATATATTTGTCCTAGATGGGAAGTTCAAACTAGCACCAAACTACACGTTACGCACCGAGCTACAGTACCTCAATAGCCGTCAAGCGGAGGGCAGCTGGCTCTTCGGTCTTGCGGAGCTCTCCATAGCTCCCAAATGGATGATCTCTCTATCAGATCAATACAATATGACCGTGACCAAGCAGCACTACTATATGGGTACTGTGGCTTATTCTGCCGGCAACCATAGGGTACAACTAGGCTATGGGCGCACGAGAGCGGGTATTAACTGCTCGGGAGGGGTGTGTCGCTATATGCCCGAGACAAAAGGGATCTACCTAACCTACAACGGTACTTTCTAGCCCCAAAGCTCTTTTGATCATTCAATATTTGCCAAGATTATAAGATGAAACTCCATACATTTTCCCTCACACTAGCTACACTCCTTACGGCGCTGGTTGTGGCGTGCAGGCCTATGCCGGAAAAAGATAGACTGATCCCCAATGAGGTTGAACTCTCCAAGGGTCGCTCCGTCCTTATTGAGGATTATAGTGGCGTTGGCTGTGTCAATTGTCCCACAGCGGCAAAAGCGATAGCCGAAGCAGCCTCAGCCCATGGTGATAAGGTTGTTATCGTGGCTCTACATGGTAGCAACACACAAATAGGGACACGCCCCAAAGAAGATCCAAAAGGTCTGTATCATGCCGATGCTGCAACTTATCTAGAGCGACTACAAGCCGGAGGCTCACTACCCATAGCCACCTTCAATCGGAGGCCATTGGCAAGTAATGGGGGGAAGACCTTCAGCCCTATGGCGACGAAATGGGCAGCAGAAATGCAAGCTATACGTGAGCTACCCCAACTCTACAAGCTTGAGCTCCAAGTCTCAAAACAAGATCGCAAGATCTCGGTGCAGTGCAGCGCATCCGCTCTAGACCTATCGGAGGAGCTCTCCGCATCGCTCAAAGAGCACCAACTTTATATACAACTATGGCTCGTAGAAGATCATATTGTGGCACCGCAGCATCTAAAGAAGGGCTTAGATAAGGAGTACGAACATAACCACATATTCCGTCAAGCACTTAATGGGATTGATGGAGAGCCTTATGATTTAGGAAAGACGTACAACCATACCGGCACCATAGATCGAGATGTCATACAGCTAGAGCACTGTGCTGTGGTGGCAATTCTCTACGACCATAAGACAGGAGAAGTCTATGAAGTGCTCAAGAAAGCTCTCTGAAATAATGCAAGAGACATATGTAATAAAGTTCAAATAACAAACACTAATTCTGTTTCGTATGAAAAAAGTTATTACTCAGTTGGCCGTAGGCATTACTATGCTTACCGGCACGCTAGTGGCTACGACTGATGTTGTGGCACAGCAATCTTTCTTAACGTCTAATGTACAGCTTCGTAGTGCGACACAACTTCGCGCAGGGGAACCCAAACCCTTAAAAAGCTCAGAGTATGTTGCTAAAGACATTAATGGTAAAGATCACAACATTGATGCTATCCTCAAATCGGGCAAAGCCATCATGATTGACATCTCTGCCGTATGGTGCGGTCCTTGCTGGGGACTACACCAGAGTGGAGCCATGGAGAAACTCTACAAGAAATTTGGTCCTAAGGGAACAAATCAGATAGAGGTCTTTTGGGTCGGAGGAGACTCTCGCTCTACCGTTGAAAAAATCAAGGGTAAGGGTGGTGCTACACAGGGAGACTGGACCAAAGATAGCAATGGAAACCCCGTGCCTTATCCCATATTTGCAGATCCCCAGATGGCTTCGGCTTTGGGTATACCTGTTGAGGGATTCCCGACGCTCGTACTCATAGGGCCAGGCAACAAATGGGTAGAGTGTCGTGGTGAAGTTCAAACGAATGATCCGGATTTCAAGGAATTTAAGAAACTACTCGCTCTCTTTATGACAGAGAAAGATAAGCCCGAAGCACTTAGCATCTCGGGGGTAACCGATCTCTATCAAGGTGAGACACACACCATGAAGCTTGCTTATAATACAGTGGCTCCTATTACTTCGGTAAAGTGGGAGGCTCCTGCAGGAATCAAACTAACGAAGGTGAGCGACACAGAGTATAAGGTAACAGCCGAGACGCTAGGCTCCTATGAGATTTCTGCTACAGTAACCAATAAGAATGGTGATGCAAAGGAATCTATCACAGTTACAGTCTCTGCTCCTATCTCGACTTTCCCCTTCTCCTGTCCTATGGATACCAAAGATAAGCTCGACAAGGGATGGAGATCGTTAGACCTGGATGGAGATGGACTCGGATTTGATTCGTACATGGGTAAAGGCCTCATGGCTCGTCTTGGACTTTCTTTCAAAGATCCTAATACCAAAGTAGGTGCAGAGAATAGCGAAGACTGCCTGATCTCTTTCGGTAAATTCTATCCTACGAAGTTCAACAATGGTAACTTCTCCGGAGATAATATTAATGCGAAGAACGAACTCCTTTCTGCACCGCTCGTCATCCCTGCAGATGCTAAGGCTCCTACATTCTCTTGCTATATCACGACGCTCTTCAGGGCCAATAATCCGGATAAGCTCAAGGTTATGGTTGCAGAGCTTAATGGAACCGCTGTAGAACTTTTGGCACCACAGTCGGCAGAAGGCAGTGGCTGGACTCTAATCTCAGCAGATCTCTCTGCATATAAGGGTAAGACAATCCTCCTCTCCCTCGTACCCGTAGTCAATGGGGTTAGTGCTATCCAAGTAGACCAACTAAGGGTAACAATGGATGGATCGACCGCTGTAGATACACCTACACTCAATGTAGAGACTGTCCTCTATCCCAATCCTGCAAAGGAATTTATTACAGTACAAACTCGCGAAGGTAGCACGATAGAGCTCTTCACTCTTGATGGTGCGCGTGTAGCTGTCTCCAAAGCTATAAGCGGTACAACATCAATCGCTGTAAGTCAATTGCCCGCAGGCACCTACATGGCTCGCATTACAGACAAAGATGGCAATAGCGTATCGCGTCCTGTACTCGTACAATAGGTAGCTATTCGCGCGAAAGCACTTTCGTACAATGAGGTATGCCATAGCAGCGTATAATCAGAGAGGAAAAGCCTCTATGATAGAATAAAGTGTAAATAACTGCTGTAGTATCCTCCTCAACAATGGTAGCACACCCTAGGGTGTGCTACTTTTTTGTTAATAGTACAGTCCATCTTTCTCTCGACCGGAATAAAAATATTCTCGTTGATGAGCTCCAATAGTAGGGGCCTTCTCGAATTTCCAAAAAGCTCTTTGCGGTCAATGTAGACAGGCCTCTCGTTAATACTTTTGCCATATCATTACACTTGATACTAGAATCTGCACAAAAAGCTTGACAAATCAAAATAAAGTAGTACCTTAGGGCAGAAAAATAATTTTTCTCACAAATACAAGCCATATGAAAGCAAAACAATCTACCCTACTACTGCTCATCGCGCTTACGATGACCCTGTGGACAGCCTGCGACAGGTCCACTCCTAAACCTCAACAAAAAACCACCATCACGGTATCTCCCACCAAAGTTTCTCTACATGTCGGAGAGACTCAGCAACTATCCGTGCAAATCTCTCCACAAGAGAGCCAGTTGAAGCCCGTCTTCCAGAGCCAGTCCCCAGCCATAGCAACTGTCAGTGAGCAAGGGCTCGTGACCGGGGTCGCCGTCGGAGAGACCACCATACGGGTTCAAGTAGGAGATACAACGGCTCTTGTTCCCGTACAAGTGGAGGAAGCTCCTATCCAAGTAGTCCAAGAGATGCCGATGCTCAAGTTTGCCATACCACGCAACGATAGTGAGCAGATCGAAGATCAAGAGGTAATAGCCTATGAGGCAAAACTGGGACGCACGCAGCAAGAAGTAGACTATCGCCCATCCGGCTTCTTAGGCAAGGGACTAACGACCATCCCTGCTGTTGTCTATGGCATTCCTGTAGATGGCGATGCCGACCTCATCCTCGCCTATGGCAAAGAATCAGTAGCAGACTGTGAGCGTACCCGAGCAATGCTAAACCAACTAGGCTTCTCTCACATAGAGAAAGCGAAGGTAAGCAACTATCTAGGCGATGAATTCATGGGGCTACGTGCTATTCACGACTCCAATCCCAACATTACGGTCGCCCTAATGGATATGCCGAATGAGAAGCTGGGTACCACCATGTTCATAGAGTTCGCTAAGAGACAACCGGAGAATACAATCATAGACACAAAGCATGCTATCCTACCCAATGTCCAAGATTTCCCCTCACTAGAGAAATTAGCGACGAAAGATCCCTCCCAGATCAATGCCTTTGAAGAAGGACTTGGGCTACGCACCTTCCGCTCCGGAGAGTCTCCACTCCCTACACACCTCTTCTACCGCACAACAGAAAGTAAGGTACAAGAGACCAATCTAGAGTTTGTCTTCTACATCGCACCTACAAAAGTTGGGTCCCTCGGCTTCATTATCACGGAGTTGCTCTGTGTGTCGAGTGAGCGAGACTTACGATCTAAGGCCCTACAGGACTACCTCAAGGCAAATGGCTTCGATCAGAACTACAAGGTATCAGGAGACGCCATCCTAACAGTCAATAATAAAGAGGGAGCACTCTGCCGGATTTCCTTAGTTCGCCTCGGACAAGATAAGTATGTCTACCAGATGTTTTTATTCCCCCCTACTCGCTAACAATCCTCCGAAATCTTACAACCATCAATCTATAACTAAATCATTATGAAACGATTTACTACTCACGTTACACTCGCTGCGGCGCTACTCTTGTCTATGACAAGCACAGCTCTGAAAGCGCAAATATCTGACGCCCCTACAACAGGCGAATACGTCACGATACAACTCTCCCAAACCAAAGACAAGGTACTCTACGCAGGGCTTTTCTCTCCCGACAATGATGCCTGGATCGACCTCAACGAGGATGGTGAGTGCCAAATAAAAGAACGTATCGGAAGAAATACCGAACGTCCGGAAGACTACACAGATGTCTTCTACGATGGACCTAAGACAGAAATTTTCGAACTAGTGGAGGGCGTCCAGACGCTACACATCTATGGAAAGATCGAAGCTCTACGGTTTATCAACTCAGAGACCCATACTTCTCCTAAATCTGTAGATCTATCTCAATGCACTGCTTTACGGTACTTCAAATTGTACGAATGTATGGATCTAGAGAAGATAATCCCTCCTCTCGAAAAGAATGACTGCTGCGAGGTACTATCCATACAATACACTCCTCTCAAGACCTTAGACCTCTCCAGCTTTAAAAATCTACTCGTACTGGTAGCCTCTTTCAACAAGCAACTAGAGAGTGTTAAGCTAGCTGAATGCCCCAAGATGTTTGATCTAGACTGCTCCTTTACCAAGGTCTCTCAGATAGATCTCAGCAAGGTACCGGCTCTCACAGGCCTCTACCTATGCATGACTCAGCATCAAAACATAGACCTCTCTCTCTCTCCCAATCTACAACTCCTCTCTCTTGGTGGTAATTATCTGAAGAACATAGACCTCAGTAAGACCCCTAAACTCACCAATCTGAGCCTCTTCGACAACGAACTTACAACGATAGATGTCAGCATACTCCCCAATCTAGAAATACTAGAACTGGAGCAAAATAACCTCAAGACTGTTGATGTTAGCAAGAATAAGGAACTCAAAGAGCTGACCATGCACATCAACAATATCTCTGATCTAGATCTATCCATGCTCCCCAATCTTCACCTAATCACGCTCTCCGACAATAACATATCGGAAGAAGCAATGGGTAAGATCGTATCCAAGATTCCTCAATGCAAGGAGTTCAACGAAGACGGAGAAGAAGAAAAGGCAGACCTCTGGGGGCACTGCTATATCGTAAACACTCCCTCTCCTACGAGCAACGTCTGCAATACCCTACAAGTTGCAGAGCTAAAGAAAAAGGGATGGACACCATATGATGTCAATGGAACAGCAGATCCCCAAGGCTTTATGACCAATGCCGTAGAATATGCAGGATCTACCCCTACAGGGATCTGCTCTCCTATTGATGAGAATGGAGTAAAAATCTCCCAAACAGCTACAGGAGTACAGATACAGGGGCTTAATGCAAACACCCATGTATACCTCTTCAATACGAGTGGAGAGATGCTACAGAGATACAACTCCCTCAGATCTAACGAAGTCAATATCCCCACAGAAGGATATCCTGCAGGCACTTACTTCGTAGCCATAGGCAATAAGAGCTACAAAGTAATCTTCCACTAAGATCTAGAAGGACGAGACTACAACCAGCAGAGGCTGTTTGCGAGGGCAACGGCTCTTACCATGCAATTAAGAAGATACGTCAGAGTTTTTACTTTGGCGTATCTTCTTGTTTTGGGAGTAGGACTCGGAGAAATACGCTCCGTCTCTCCCCCTTTCTCGCAGAAGAAAGGCATAGAGGGTCTGTCCGACACTTTAAAAAAAAATCACATATTAGTTGCCTAAACACTAAAAATATAGTATCTTTGCTCTGCAAAGAAAGGAATGAAGAGCTTTCTCTCCGGAACGAGGAAGAGGCTTTAGTTCCCAATCAGAAACTAAATGATAAAATAGTTGTACGATGAAACAAATTCTCCTTACAGCCGTTATCCTCGCGATGGGCATCGCTCCGGCTTTTGGACAAAAACATGTTCAGAACGAAAAAAAACACTCTGTCACACACAACGAAAGACACTTCTCTACTAAGAGCCGAAGAAATCGCCCTACACGTGTACACTTGTATGCAGGTCTAGGCACTTCTAATGTAAAACTCCTCACCCAGGGTCTCAGGGTAGAGTCAGAAAGCAACCTCCTAAGCCCCACGGTGGGCATCAATGTTCGCATCCCGATCAATGATGTAGCCTTATTCCTCACTCCTGGTCTTAGCTACAACCAACGCGGTATGCGCTTTGTGTTTCAAACTCCCGGTGTGGGAGTAACAATGGTACGTACCCCTATACACACGCTTTCCGGGAACCTCCTTTTGGGCACCGGCTTGGGCAGCAATGATTTTAGGCTCCGATTCAGTTGTGGTTTCTATGCCGGTTACGCTATCGCCGGCTCAGCCATCATGAAAGTAAGCAAAGAAGGGGGAAATGTAGAAGTCTACGAGACAGATCTATTCAATGGAGATAAGAGTCTTCCTTCGGGAGGTATCTCTTTTGATGGATTCAATAATGGCAAAGTACTCCCCGCTCTTAAGCGTTTTGACCTCGGGACGCGTGTTTCTTGGGACTTTGAGTTTGGCAATCACTACAACCTCTCGTTTACCTTCGACCATAGCATCCTCAACCAGAGCAACAACGAAACAGTCAAGCTCTACCACAGAAGTGCCTTCACTACTATCGGCTATACATTCTAAGAGAAAGACTATCGAGGTATCGCCCCCTCTCTAGCCATCCTCTCCATACAAAGATGCTCCCAATCCATCGGTTGGGAGCATTCTTTTTTACACGCATCTCGGTATAAAAAAGCGACCCAAGCCCTCCCCAAAAGAGGAAACACTTTAGTTCGCTTCTCTCCCTTTCTCAAAGGTTTAGAGAGCTAAATAACGGCGAATGTCAAGCTCTCTTATTGTACAGAGAAGGTATCCTCTACTTAAGGAAAGGATAGGTATAGTCCGTGGGCGGAGTATAGGTCTCTTTGATGCAACGAGGGCTGCACCACTTTAGAAGATTGATCGGGCCTCCGGCCTTGTCGTTGGTTCCCGATGCTCTCGATCCGCCGAAAGGCTGCTGCCCAACAACGGCACCGGTAGGTTTGTCATTGATGTAGAAGTTGCCGGCAGCATGCTCCAATGTTTGTAGTGCTAGCTCCGTGGCGTACCGATCGTAGGAGAAGATAGAGCCTGTAAGGCCATACTTAGCCGTGCGATCTACCAGCTGCAACGTCTCAGCATACTCGCCATCTGGATAAACATAGATGGTAAGAACAGGGCCAAAAAGCTCGTCGCACATAGTTTCGTAATTGGGCGTTTTGGCGAGTATTACAGTGGGTTGCACATAGTAACCCACACTCTTATCACACGCTCCTCCGAACACGATCTCTGCATCGTTGCTCTGCTTTGCTCTATGGATATAGGCAGCTAGGTTATCGAAAGAGGCTTCGTCAATCACCGCATTGACAAAGTTGTCAAACTCGCGCACATCACCCATTTTTACCGTCGCAAGCATATCGCCGAGGCGACTCTTCACATCCTCCCACATGCTCCGAGGGATATAGGCCCTACTTGCTGCTGAGCACTTCTGCCCTTGGTACTCAAAAGCTCCACGCAATAGAGCCACAGCCACCTCTTGAGCGTCGGCAGAAGGGTGTACCATAACAAAGTTTTTTCCTCCGGTCTCACCCACAATACGCGGATAGGTGCGGTAGCGATCTATGCCCGAGGCAATGCTCTTCCAAATAGAATTGAATGTAGCCGTAGAGCCTGTGAAGTGGAATCCGGCAAGCGATTCACTCGCAGTTACCACCTTACCAATGGTGCTCCCTTGGCCGGGAACAAAGTTCACAACCCCATCGGGTAACCCGGCTTCCTTAAAGATCTTCATGAGAAGGTAATTGCTATAGAGCGATGTAGAAGAGGGCTTCCACACCGTTGTATTCCCCATCATAGCAGGAGCGAGGTTGAGATTAGAGGCAATACTTGTGAAGTTGAATGGCGTTACGGCAAAGACAAACCCCTCCAACCCTCTATACTCCATCCGGTTAAGCATAGTAGCATCGCTCAGAGGCTGCTCACTATAGATTTGCCCTGCATAGTAGGCACTAAAGGTAAGGAAGTCGATAAGCTCACAGGGGGCATCGATCTCCGCCTGCATCGGGTTTTTGCTTTGCCCCAGCATGAGGGAGGCATTAAGTTCGTAACGATACTTTGTGGCGATAAGGCGTGCAATACGCATCATAATGGAGGCTCTCTCCGTCCATGGCAGGCGACTCCAGTCGTGCCGTGCCTTGAGGGCGGTATCGATGGCGAGCTGCACCTCTTTCTCCGCTGCCTTATGATAAGTACCAAGGCGGTGCTTGTGATCGTGGGGCATCACCACGTTGCCAATATCTCCCGTGCAATACTCTTTCCCTCCTATGATTATCGGGATCTCCACCTCTTGGGCGGCTTGGCGATCCAATGCGGCTTTGAGGGCTTCTCGCTCAGGCGTACCGGGGGCATAACTATATACGGGTTCGTTTTTGGGTTTCTCGAAGAGATATACAGAGTTGTTCATATGTATTCTTGGGATTTTACTAGATGAATATTTCGGCTACCATGCAGCGAGCACTCCCCCCTCCTATTGTTTCTATAGTGGTGAGGTCGGGCGCTAAGATGCGGCTATAGCGTTGTAATGTGCGTAGTTGATCGGGAGTGAGGGAGGCTTTGGCAGCAGCAGACATCAGCAGTAGGGACTTCCCTTTATCGTCGAGCACCTCCAGCATATTGCCGGCAAAGTGGTACACTTGCTCCAGCGTAATGGGCACAATCTCGTGCCCACTCGCCTCCAAGCTCTCCACCACACGCTGCCGCTCCTCTCCGTCTCGAATACTTTCGAGACAAACCACAGCGTACTCCGTGGCAATCGTCATCATAACATTGGTATGATAGATGGGCTGCCCTTGGCTATCGTAGGAGTGAAAGAAAAGACTTGTATAGTCCAATTCGCTGCAATACTCCTCTACCACCTTTTCACTTGATCGCTCACTGGCGCAGTAGTAAACCTTCTTATGAACGCGGTCGAGACACATGCTCCCGGTACCCTCGAGATAGAGGTGTTCCTTTTCGAAACCAGAGAGATTCACAATCTTGGTCACCCCCTCCAGCATCCCCACCGTAGCAAGAGCGGATAATTTTCTCTCCTTTTGTCTGTTGGGAGCAAACATGGGATAGAGAATAAGCTCGCCCGTGATATGGGTACTAAACCAATTATTGGGAAAAATTGAATCGGGGGTATAGGGTTGGGGCGTATCCTGTATTACCCACACATCCACCCCATTGCGCCGCAAAAGATCCACATAGTCATCAAATTCGCGTCGGGCACGCACGGCGGTGTCATTACTCTGAGCCTCAGCCTTTTGGAAGTAATTATTTGCCGCAGTCTCGCTATTAAACCCAAAAGACGCAGGGCGCACCATCAGTACTTTGTTCGTTGCTTGCCGTCTCTCCATAGTCCTATTTTCGTTGGAGGATTATCTATTTCTTCAGGCTTCTCTCTAGGCAAGCTCTTCGAGAGAACGACGGATAATGGCAACGGCCTCCATGAGCTGCTCTCGAGTAATGGGGAGCGGCGGAGCCAAACGGATGATATGACGATGGGTAGGCTTGGCAAGGAGTCCATTTTGGGCAAATTGCTCGCATACATTCCATGCTTCTATCCCATTTCGAGGTTTAATCACGATGGCATTGAGCAATCCCTTCCCTCGAATCAATTCGATAAACGGACTATCGATCTTGGCAAGTTCTGAACGGAAAAGCTGCCCCAACTCCTCGGCATGCTCTGCAAGATGCTCGTCTCTTACCACCTCGAGAGCCGCTATAGCGACCTTACAAGCTAGGGGGAAACCGCCAAAGGTAGAACCGTGCTCACCCGGGCCAATCGTAAGCATTACCTCATCATCGGCAAGCACAGCACTCACGGGCAATACACCCCCCGAGATGGCTTTCCCCAAGACGAGAATATCGGGACGTACGCCCTCATGATCACAAGCCAAGAGGCGACCCGTACGGGCAATTCCCGTCTGCACTTCATCGGCCACAAAGAGTACACGATGCTTGTGGCAGAGGTCGTAACAAGCCTTCAGATAACCCTCATCCGGCACCATTACACCAGCCTCGCCCTGTATCGGCTCGAGCAAGAAAGCGGCAACACGGTGCCCCTCGCACTCCAAAACCTCCCTCAGTTGCTCTATATTATTGTACTCTATCTTAGCAAACCCGGGCGTAAAAGGGCCATAGTCGGTATAGCTGGAGGGGTCGCTACTCATAGATATAATACTAATGGTGCGTCCGTGGAAGTTGCCATTACAAACCACTACAATAGATTCGTCTTCGGGTACTCCCTTTACCCGATAACCCCAGCGGCGTGCTAACTTGAGGGCGGTCTCTACGGCCTCTGCCCCCGTATTCATGGGCAGAACCTTGTCATAACCAAAATAATGGTGCATAAACTCCTCGTATTCCCCGAGGCAATCGTTGTAGAAAGCACGCGAAGTAAGGCATATTTTTGCCGCTTGATCAGTAAGTGCCTTTACTATCTTAGGGTGACAATGCCCCTGATTAACGGCACTGTACGATGAGAGAAAATCAAAGTACTTTTTACCATCTACGTCCCAAACAAATGGGCCTTCACCACGTGACAATACCACCTCTAGAGGATGGTAATTATGCGCCCCAAACCGGTGCTCTAGATCGATGTAATGTTGTGCGTTTTTACTGATCTGCATAGTGCTACTCTATTATAATGTTATTACTTATCAGCTACGGAGGTGAGATAAAGTCACTTGAACTAGCGCTCAACCATCCTGCTACCAAAAGTATAGAATTACAACAATAGCACTATCAAAATGTGCTATGTAAATTATTTACAGCACCTATTTGTTTTACAAATAAGCAGACTAAATATTCATTTAAGGCAAAGAAAGGGCGACCAGTATAGAAGCTATACTACTGGAAATAAAAGACTTACAACTATATTCAGAAGTAGCCTATTTTTATCCATTCATGGAGCTTTTTGCTTTCTTTTTTGCCTCCTCAAAAGGATCCGTACCGGTGTATCCTGCCGCTAGGCGCACACTCTTATAGCGAGCCACAATGTAGGTAAGGATGCCGTACATCCCCAGCAAAAAGGCTGTAAGCCCGAGGGCTTCGGCTCCACTAAGGCGCAGAGAGAATACTCCACCCTCCACCGAGTCGAAAAGCGAAGCTGCCTGATAGAGCCCATGCGTAAGTGCCTCAACCCCCTGAGAAAGGAGCGGAAAGGCAACTCCCAAACTCGCCAGAATGGCGTACAACAGAGCCAGTGGGATAAGCAAAGTTGCTAGCAACATGAGAGGAAGATTGCTCCAAAGGAAAAGCGCAGAGGAGCTACCAAAGTGATAGAGGACAAGGGGGAGCGTGAGTATTTGAGCCGAAAGGCAAACCGACAAAGAGAGGTAAATATAGCGAGCTAATGGATGTGAAAGACGCTGAGCATAGAGTGCAAAAAATGGCTCATAGAGTAGAATGGAGAGGAGTGCTGCGTAACTGAGCTGAAAGCCAACATCAAAAATATACCCCGGATGATAGAGCAATAAAACGATGGCACTAAGGGCTAATGTATTGAGTTTGTTTTGAGGGAGGAGAAGCAAAACGCCCACACTATAGAGCGTGTACATAGTGGCTGCTCGCACCGTGGGGGCTGAGAGCCCCGTAAGAAAAGCAAAAAGCCATGCCATCACAATGAGGAAGAGCCCACGAGCAATTCGCCCCCTCCGATGGCGAGTGGGCGGGATAAGGAGAGCAAACAACCCTACGACCACCACCAAATGGAAGCCACTTACCGAAAGCAAATGAGCGGCTCCGGCGTGACGAAAAGAGGCATCTACCCCACTCGACCCATCTCGCATCCCCAGGCTAATAGTGCGTATCAAATCTGCCTCCTCGGGCGAGAGATGGAGCTGCTCAAAGGTTCGCACAAGGGTTATACGTAGGTCTTCTGCCCACTCCCTTAGGCCGGTGTGCCGAGAGCGTGGTACCACTTGATAGCTACGTGGATAGAGGGTAGCATAGGCACCACGCGCCACGAGATAATGTCGGTACGATAGGTTTTCGATGGCTCTGAGGGGAGTAGACGACAAGATGTGCCCCTCTGTAGGATAGAGATAGAGAGTATCCCCGTAAGAGACGATAGGTGCTGCCTCCGAGGGAGGGAGATAGACGAGTAAATTCCTCTCCGCCCCCTCATGGAGAGGAGTGACCCCTACACGCCAATAGCCTCGGTCAGTTCGTCGGGGTGTGCCGTGAGCAATAGTACAAACATTTTTCCTAGGTGTTGGAGTTCTATCCAATTGACTATAATCGACTTGAGCAAGGATAAAACCCAAAGCGAACGTAGTGCATCCTAGCGCAATATGCCTTAGTAGAGGTGTAACCCTCCGAAAGGCGAGAGAGGAGAGATAGGTTAGAAGGAAAAGAGAGATAGCCCCTAAGAGAATGAAGACAGGGGAATAGAATGTGGGATAACGATAGCCACACAAAAGCCCTATCACAAGGAAAACCGCTTGCAATAGGGCAGGATGTCGCCTAAAAATAATCCGTTGGAGGATTTCGTTCCTCAGCGGCATAGGGCTTTTAGTCCATCTATCGCTTCGAAGGGATGGGCATGACCGAAAACATAACTCCCGGCAACGAGTGCATCAGCCCCTGCCTCCACAAGGAGCGGTGCCGTGGTAGCGTTTACTCCCCCATCCACCTCAAGGATGGTCTCGAGCCCCCTCTCGTCGATCATGCGACGTAGGCGGCGTGTCTTCTCCAACGTGCGATGGATGAATTTTTGCCCTCCAAAACCGGGATTGACACTCATAAGGAGTACTAGGTCGCACTCCTCAAGCACATCCTCTAGTACCTCTACAGGAGTATGGGGATTGAGGGTAACCCCCGACTTCATCCCTGCGGCACGAATGGCCGTGAGCGAGCGATGAAGGTGCGGACTCACCTCGTAGTGAATATTCATGATATGCGTCCCCACCTTGGCAAGCGGCTCGATGAACTTCAAGGGATCCACAATCATAAGGTGGACATCTAGCGGCTTCCGGCATATCGGGCTAATAGCCTCAAGGATAGGAAAACCAAACGAAAGATTAGGAACAAAGACCCCATCCATCACGTCTATATGCAGCCAATCGGCATTACTTTGGTTAATCATCTTCACGGATTCCTCAAGGTGCAAGAAGTCTGCACTCAGTAGCGAAGGGGATACAATGGGAGACATAAATACTCTCTATTTAGTTACTTATATTGATGTTGCTATCGTACCTCTGCAAAGGTATAGATTATAGGGGAGATCGCCCCCATTTACTCAAATAAAACCACCCCACTTCTTAGAGAGAAGTGAGGTGGATACTGTAGGCTGTAAAACAAAGTACTACCCTATTTGTCAAAATCCGTTGCCGGACTAGAAGGCAAGCTTTAGCGTAGAGCCATTGATTGAGAGAAGGTAGTTGCCTCTATCAAGTGAGAGTATAAGTGTACCATTGGTGATAGTACCCTGTGCCAACAAAGCTCCCTCTACCGAGTAGAGCGAGTAGGTAGCACCCGTAGGTAAATTGCCCAATTGATACCCTTCCGCTACACGAGCCACTGAGAAGGGGTTCGCAAAAACTTCATCAAGAGCCGTATCCTCTGCGAAGGTGTAGAAGAGGCGACTATTATGCTCAAGTTTGAGGGAGAACTCATTCGGATTGCTACTACTTGCACTCTCCTCTTTTCCATTAAAACGGAGACTCGCCACCTTGTATCCTTGCTTGGGAGTAAGCACAGCCACTAGAGGGCTATTCTTGGCAATAGGGGTCTCAAATGCCACTTCACTACCCGAGACGAAGAGCTTGGCTGCACCATTTTCTCTATTGGAGAGATCGAACACTTTGGCGGTAGCACACCCTGTGCCATCGCCCTCTACGTCCGTCTTCCAAGTAAGACCTCCATCCCCATTTGCCACAGGGAGAAGAACCTTATCGTACGTAGTAGAGCCGGGATTACCTGCCAACTTTACAACATTATTGGGGCCAGGATTCTCTTCTGTTAGAGCTGTAGGCAGTAGCATTAAACAATCATTGATAGCACAAGCATCAAGTTTATTTTTACTCAAATCTAGAGCATGTAGATTGTGGGCTTCTGTACCTCCCAATCCAATGGAGGAAAGGAGATTATTGTTAAGAAGCACTTCTCTAGAGTTCGAAGCTTTCTCCAGATTAATGGACTCAATCTTATTCTGGGCTAGACGTAACGTTTTAAGATTCTGTGCCCTTACCCCTAAATTTGCCTCCACAAGATGAGAATTCGAAGCATCTAGAAGGGTAATAGCTCCACTCCCATAGACGTAGATACGCACCACACTCCCCAGTGCAACTGTAGAACTCACCCGCTGCGTCTCTGTGGAGGTTATGGTGAGTTCTTCTAGGCTTCCATTGTCCCAGTCAATCCCAATATTGCTATTAAGGGTTCCTTTAATCTGCATCATCATGTTGAAGTCTGTCAACTCTTCGTTGTTTTCATCTTTGCCAATTGACTCTTCAGTAACAGTTAGCTCGGCAAGGAGTTGGGGATGTTCAAGTTTGATAATAAGATTTGAGAGAACCATATTGTAGGTGAAAAGCCCCATCTCCTCATCTCCAGCAAGATCAGGATAAGCAGCACTTTCAATTTTACAGCGTACGAGGGCTGTACCATTCCTGAGAATAGAGGGGGCAAATGTAAATACCCCATCCTTCTCTGTCACCTTGGTATTGTCTAGGGGGAGTTCTTCCCAATTGTCATTTACTTTTTGGTACCAAGTAAATTTAGTTTCCACAGGAATTGCAGAGATCCCTTTCACTCTTTTGATGTTTTTGAAATTTACTGATAGCCCACTGGCACGTCCAGCTCCAACATAGTGCCAATACATTCCACCAATTTTGAAGTTATCAAGGGGCGTTTTATT
This sequence comes from Porphyromonas endodontalis ATCC 35406, assembly GCF_000174815.1. GTDB lineage: Bacteria > Bacteroidota > Bacteroidia > Bacteroidales > Porphyromonadaceae > Porphyromonas > Porphyromonas endodontalis. The sequence goes on along the minus strand of NZ_ACNN01000005.1, from coordinate 159,442 downwards.
TAGATCAGGCAACTCATCCATACCAATAGAGCAATAGGATATATTGACTGAGGATAGCTTTTTAAGCCTTTTCCCTCCGAGAAGGCGTTCTGGGAATTCTCTTTCATTCGCCCCTTCGATCGTCAAATGCTTGAGTGTTTTACGACATGCACGCACATCAATAATGGGCAAAGCTACTCCCTTCAAATCAAGTGTTTCGAGTTGAGTGCACCCACTCAAATCCAAGCGTCGTAGAGCCTTGTCTCCAAAATAAGCCGGGCTGGCAATAAAGGTTTTTAGCTTAGGATTATTAGGAAGAATTACGTCCGTAACACCTGCTCCGCCAAGGGTAATTTCCTCGATATTGGGGCAGTTGGAAAAGTCCAATTTGGGAGTTTCTGTTAGTTTCGTTTCGTCCAGATTCAGGCGAACGAGCGACTTCGATTGCAAACTTTTTACCCCATTCACACATTTACTCGCAGTAATGCGTAGGGTCACCAGTTTGTCGGCTTCTATGGTCAGATCGTAGTCTTCCGCCTTAGGAGTGAGCTCTAGCACACAAGTCTCCAGCTCTTTTCCCTCTTTCTTTTGCTCTAGCGTCAGCGTCTGCCCATTACCTAGAGTAACCTCTGCTTTATCGCCCACATTCGCTAGACGATAGAGCATCTTTAGTTGGGTAGAGCCTCCGTTTACATTAAACTTGAGTTCTTCTTTCTGCGCCGAGGCCTGCCAAGACAAGGCCAACAACAGCGAGAAAACAATGAGTAAATGTCGTCTCATTTTCTTCCGTTTTTATGTGAATATTCCGTTGCTCCATATCTTTTTTGGGGTGGAGTTCCCCGGTAGATGTCCGACAATGTCGCTCTCCAAAAAATTCTCTACGAACGAGATCAACTTACCCCTACAAAGTTAAAGAAAAAAGAAATAGGATAGAATTCGACAGATGCTCCGGGTGAAAAAATTTCCGAAATCACCCAGAAATGCGCCCCATAATAGGCTGAAAAATAAAAATATTCTACCCTAAAAACTTTTCCGTTTTGGGCAGGGAAATTTCGATCTCTCACCCGAGGGGCAGAAATCCAATAGCGAGATGGCATAGCAGCACTCGCCCGTCCTCTTTTCCTAATCAGAAGACATTTTGTCCCATCTCAGGGCAAACCGAACACGCAACAGACCAAAAATAAACCGAAATAGAGGGGAGCAAAAAAGGAGTGGCACGGTAGTTGTATGAATGGGGGTGTGCGCTTTCACACAATGTGAGAGCCGACCAAAGAAAGAGAAAACAAAAGAAAAGGATATATACTATGTCTAAGATTATCGGAATTGACCTTGGGACCACTAATTCGTGCGTCTCTGTACTCGAAGGGAACGAACCCGTCGTTATTGCCAACAGCGAAGGCAAGCGCACCACTCCCTCTATCGTTGCTTTTGTAGATGGTGGAGAGCGCAAAGTGGGCGATCCTGCCAAGCGTCAAGCTATCACCAACCCTACCAAAACAATCTATTCGATCAAGCGCTTTATGGGCGAGACTTTTGAGCAAGCCCAAAAAGAAATTGACCGCGTCCCCTTCAAAGTTGTGAAGGGAGACAACAATACGCCTCGTGTAGACATCGACGGCCGCCTCTATACGCCTCAAGAAATCTCGGCTATGATCTTGCAGAAGATGAAGAAGACAGCTGAGGACTATCTCGGGCAAGAAGTGACCGAAGCGGTGATCACCGTACCTGCCTACTTCAACGATGCGCAACGCCAAGCGACCAAAGAAGCCGGGGAAATTGCCGGGCTCAAAGTACGTCGTATCGTAAACGAACCTACAGCAGCATCGCTTGCTTACGGCCTCGACAAAGCCAACAAGGATATGAAGATTGCCGTCTTCGACTTGGGTGGGGGTACGTTCGATATTTCTATCCTCGAACTAGGCGATGGAGTATTTGAGGTTAAGTCTACCAATGGGGATACACACCTTGGTGGAGACGACTTCGACCACGTTATCATCGACTGGCTCGCAGAGGAGTTTAAGGCCGACGAAGGTATCGACCTACGTCAAGACCCTATGGCTCTCCAACGCCTCAAAGAAGCCGCCGAAAAAGCGAAGATAGAACTTTCGTCAAGCACCTCTACGGACATCAACCTTCCTTACATAATGCCCGTAAATGGTATCCCCAAGCACCTTGTTCGTACCCTCTCTCGTGCTAAGTTCGAGCAGCTCAGCGACAAGCTGATCCAAGCATGTGAAGCTCCCTGCTTGCAGGCGCTCAAAGATGCCAACCTCAGCCCCTCGCAGATCGACGAAGTAATCCTTGTAGGAGGTTCTACTCGTATCCCGGCCATCCAAGAAAAGGTACAAAAGATCTTTGGTAAGGCTCCTTCCAAGGGAGTGAATCCGGACGAAGTAGTAGCCGTAGGTGCTGCCATCCAAGGTGGTGTGCTCACCGGAGAAGTAAAGGATGTATTGCTCCTCGACGTTACTCCCCTCTCTTTGGGTCTCGAAACCCTAGGCGGTGTAATGACACATCTTATCGAAGCCAATACAACCATTCCAACTCGCAAGAGCCAAATTTTCTCCACAGCCGCAGACAATCAGCCCTCTGTAGAGATCCACGTATTGCAGGGCGAACGCTCCATGGCTAAGGACAACAAGAGCATTGGCCGCTTCAATCTCGATGGCATTACGCCTGCTCCTCGTGGGGTACCTCAGATCGAAGTTACATTCGACATCGACGCAAATGGTATCCTCAACGTATCGGCAGTAGACAAGGCTACGGGCAAGGAACAGAAGATTCGTATCGAAGCCTCTAGCGGTCTTAGCGAAGAAGAAATCAACCGTATGAAGGCAGATGCTCAGGCCAATGCCGATGCCGACCGTCAGAATAAGGAGCGTATCGAAAAGATAAATCAAGCCGATACGATGATCTTCACGACCGAGAAGCAACTAAAAGAGCTAGGAGATAAACTCCCCGCCGACAAGAAAGCTCCGATCGAAGCCGCCCTCGAAGACCTCAAGAAGGCACACAAGGCCGAAGATCTCCCTGCTATCGACAAGGCTATGGAAGCCCTCAACACGGCATTCCATGCAGCGAGCGAAGAAATGTACCGTGCAACCGGCGGTAACCCCGAAGGGCCACAAGCCGGTGCCGATGGAGGCAACCCATCGCAAGACAATGGAAGCAATGCTCAAGATGTGACCGATGCCGACTTTGAAGAGGTGAAGTAAATCCGCTCTTGACATCTCGTGCACAACGAATCGCAGTAAGCCCCCTCGCTTGCTGCGATTTTCTGTAAGTTGAAGTTTAATATGAATAAGGTATGGAGTTACAAACAGAACGTCTGATTTTAAGACCATGGCAAGAAAGTGATGCCGAAGCTCTCTATAAGTATGCCCAGAATCCGAATATCGGCTCCATAGCAGGCTGGCCTCCACACACGAGTGTTGAGGATAGCCTTGAGGTAATAAAGTCGATACTCTCGGCTCCCGAAAGCTATGCCGTTGTATTAAAAGAAACGGGCGAGGCGGTCGGCAGTATTGGAATAATGACCTCAAGAAGTGAAATTCACTCTGCAAATATGGCAGATACCGAGTGCGAAATAGGCTTCTGGATTGGAGAGCCATTTTGGGGACAGGGTTTGATACCCGAAGCTGTAAATGAGCTACTTCGATATGCTTTTGATGATCTAAAGCAGACTGCCGTTTGGTGTGGTTATTTTGACGGAAATGAAAAATCAAGGCGTGCACAAGAGAAATGCGGATTTACTTACAGCCACACAGAGCACGACAAAGCTGTTCCATTATTGAATGAATTTCGCACAGAACATTTCACGAAACTCACATTAGAAGACTGGAGAAAGCTGCAAGGGGAATAAGCCTGCTGGCTCTTTTATACACTAAGCCCCATCTGTCGTATCACACTTAAAAGACAAAAGAATAAAGGAATTTACCTTGAGGAGGTGAAGTAAATCCGCTCTTGGCATCTCACACACGACAAATCGCAGTAAGCCCCCCTCGCTTGCTGCGATTTCCTGTAAGTTGAAGTTCAAAAAGACTCAAGGGAATGAGAAAAATAAATCCTCATTCCCTTTTTCTATGCTATTTCATTTCATATCTTTGCGCTATCAAAAGAACATTGAACGCGATGGATAAACCCATGAATCGAATAAAAGAAGTGCTTGAGGAGAAGGGCATCAAGCAAACCTGGCTTGCCGAAAAACTCGGCAAAAGCTTCAGCATTGTCAATTCCTACGTCTGCAATCGCCGCCAACCCAGCCTCGAAACCCTCTTCCAGATTGCGGAGATATTGGATGTGGAGGTTAAAGAGTTGCTTTTTGAATTAAATGATAATAACTAATCTTAGGAGTATGAATATTAATGATTTTGTTAGTCAATATAAGAATTATCCAGTTTTGTTTGTCGGAACAGGAATCTCTCGTAGATATCTTGAAAGCTCTTACACGTGGGATGAATTATTACGTAGGATCGCTGTAGATTTATGGAGGAGTGATGAGAGATATTTAGACATAAAGGCTAGATGTACAGATGCTCAAAATATCTGTTCCTTCCCCAAGGTTGCTACTTTGCTTGAAGAAGAATTCAACAAAGCTCTCGAACAAGATAGAAACGGGAATTTTAGGGAGATAAATGATCTATTCTACGAAAAAATGCGAGAAAATGTATGTCTAAGTCGTTTTAAGATATACATTGCAGAGTTATTAAAATCAGGAAATAAAAAAATAGAAAAAGAAGGGGAATTAGGTGAATTAAAAAAGACAAGAAAAAATATAGGATCTGTAATCACAACGAATTATGATTCGTTAATTGAAGAGCTTTTTGAGTTTAATCCTTTAGTTGGAAATGATATTTTACTGAGCAATCCATATGGTTCTGTCTATAAGATTCACGGATGCATTAATGACATTAGTAAGATTATCATTACGGAGAATGATTACAAAATGTTTGAAGAGCGGTATGAGTTGATCCGGGCACAAATGCTCTCTATTTTTATTCACAATCCTGTAATTTTTATAGGATACGCTATTGGAGATGATAATATAAAAAAAGTTCTCGAAACAATTTTCTCCTATGTAACACTGAACACGGAAGAAGCTGAAAAAGTAAGAAGAAATTTTTTATTAGTTGAATATGATGCTAATTCTATTAATAGAGAAGTTACTCAACATGATATAGAAACCAAGAAAGGGAATATTCGGATAAACAAACTAAAAACAGACGACTATTCTGCTCTATATCGGGCTTTAGCTAATATTTCCTTGCCTATTTCTGCGATGGATATACGGAAAGTTCAATCTGTAGTCAAGGATATATACTATGGGAGTACAGAAGGAGGGGGAATCAAAGTTATGATAACGGAAAACTTAGACGAGATGAGGAATAGTGACAAAATCTTGGCAATAGGAACATCCAAGACCATACAGTATCAGTTTTTTACGGCAAACGAAATGATTCAAAGTTATTTCAATATCATAGAAGAAGCGAACGAAGCATTGATATCCCAAATAAATAAACAGAAGATTTTATCCTCTCAGTATTTCCCTTTTTGCGGATTTTCTACAGTTTGTCATGATATTGATGAGGTTGATGCAAAAAAAAGGAATCAAAAGAGGAATATTGAGGAGTATATCGAAAGAAAATGTAGAGACCGTCAAAACGGACACACTTCTATTGAAGCAATAATAAATGATGATACTATTGCAGAGTCATATAAGCATCAGGCGATAATGAATTCTGTAAACAACGGACAAATTTCCCTAGAAGGCGTTGAAACATACTTGAAAAGTCTACCAGTAAAGGAGAAACTAGAGACAAAAAATAGGCGTCTTCTATGTTTGTATGATCTAAAAAAATATGCTGATAGATAAAAAGGTTAACTCATCCATTTATAAATACCATACCCAAAGATAATGAACAAACAGATTCTACTTAAAGCATTGACAGAATACCAAAAATGGTCCGCTGAGAACAAAACGCAGGCTATGCTTGAACATAGAGAACGTGAAGAACTTGCTTTCCATACTCGCAATTTCACGAGGGACGTGCTATTAGGTATGTCGGAGGAGCAGCTCTATGATTATATCGCTCCTCTTTGGGCGATGGCTATGTGGGGCAACAAACATTATCAGATAGATAATATCATAGAAGCTAATGGAATGGACTTACTCCGCAAGCAGTTTGCCAATTTGGTTTATGGCACGTCTCCTATTGAAAAGCGGTGGGATGAATTTCGTTCCAAAGTTAAAGGGATTGGTCCTGCAATTATGAGCGAATTACTCTGCAAAACATATCCTGACTTGTTTCTTCTGTGGAACAAGAAAACCTACAATGGATTCTCTGCGCTTGAAGTTGCTAATTTGCCGAGATTTGAAGCCCGATTGAACGGGCATGAATATTCCAAATTATGTAAAATCGGGAGGCAGATTATCAGCGAGATCAAGTGCCCAGAGAATACGATCGTGACGGATATGCTTACGCTTAATTCTTTTATTTGGCAGGAGTTACAGGAAGAAACAAAAGAATCTGCAGCAACATCAAAGCAGGAAGACAAGGAGCTATTACCGACTTCTACGAAAGAAGCAACTTTTATACATAATGATATTAGGGACAAAGTTGCAGAAATTGGCAGATGCCTGGGTTTTAAAGCCGAAGTAGAGAAGAAAGTTGCAGATGGAGCGGTTGTGGATGCTGTTTGGGAAGTTACCATTGGTAATATGGGGCGTGTCATCTATGTTTTTGAAGTTCAAACTGCAGGTTCTATTGATAGTCTTATCCTCAATCTGATGAAATCTAAAAACAATAAGGCTGTTCAGGGAATAGTCGCCGTAACAGACCAAAAGCAAATCGAAAGAATAAAAAGGGAGATAGCAGCCTTACCCATAAAGGATGAAGTTCGATTTTGGGATTATGAGGAAGTGTTAAGAATACACGAGTCTCTTCAGTTTGTAAATGAGTCTATCAATAATTTAGGTCTAGTTCCGAAAGGGTTGTGATTATGAACGATTGGGTTTATAAAATTTTATCTGCCTTACTTCCTATAATCTGTACGATATTGGGATGGATAATTTACAGAAAAACTGAACGGATAAAAATAATGGAGAATCAGCTGTCAGATAAAAAATACAAGGCTTATGCTGATGTTGTTTCTGTATTCTTTGGTATATTGAAAGATACAAAGAATGATAAACGAGTTGCCAACAAGTCCATAATGGATAAAATGATTGACTCCAAAAAGGATATATTCATGTATGGCTCAGATGCTGTTTTCTATGCTTTTAATTCATTCCTCACTAAATCTTCAAAGGCTCCAAGTAATCAGAAAGAAGTAATAGGAGCCTTTTTGTCCTTCATGCTGACAATACGTCAAGATATGTGTGGCAAACAATCTAAGTTATCAGTTAGAGATATCCTAATTAATTTAATGCAAGATGAAGCAGAGGTCGACAAATTTATCTCGAATATGAAATAATTCAATAAGCAACATGGTCACTAAGAAGGAACTTCTACAAATGCTCTCGGACACTGAGAGCTACAATATTGAGAGGACAGAGTCGACTGGCAATATGGATAAGTTTTGTCAGGCAATATGTGCTTTTTCAAATGATATGTCGGGGAGTGTCAAGAATGGTTATCTGATTATCGGAGCCAAGGATAATGGAGAGTTATCAGGCTTGCAGGTCGATGATAAACTTTTATTGCAGATTGCCAATATTCGGACGGATGGCAACATTCTCCCTCAGCCCACCATGACCGTAGAGAAGTTCCATTTTGATGAAGGGGATGTATTGGTGGCTGAAGTTCAGCCTTCTGAATTTCCTCCTGTACGTTATCGTGGTCGTGTTTGGGTGCGTGTCGGTCCTCGGAAGAGCACTGCAACAGTGGCAGAAGAAAAGATACTCACAGAAAGGCGGCTTTCCAACGTTCATACCTTTGACGCAATGCCTCGTTTGGGAACGAGCATTGACGATTTGGATGTAGCCCTCATTCGTAAGGAGTTTTTGCCCAAGGCTGTGGCAGAGGATATTCTCGCTGAGGACAAACGAGATATTACGGATCAACTCGCCTCCCTTGGCTTATATGACTTGCGTTATAACTGTCCGACTAATGGGGCAATTGCCCTGTTCGGAAAGAATCCTGAGCGACACGTACATGGGGCGTATATTCAATATGTTCGCTTCAAGGGTAAGGATCGTGCGGGTGATATTCTTAACGAATATAAGTTTAGCGGTAATCTTTGCCGTGTATTGCCTAAGATTGATGCTTTTGTCGAGACAAGTATCTCACAAAAGCGTCCCATTCCCGTAAGTGTACTTCGGGAAGAAACAGTTTCCAAGTACCCATATTGGGCTACTCGAGAGTTGTTGATGAATGCCATTATGCACAGGGATTACGAGGGTAACGCTCCTATTCAGTTTTATGAGTACGACGACCGCATCGAGATCCAAAACCCTGGCGGATTATATGGCAAGGTTAGTCCCGACAATTTCCCAAATGTGAGCGATTATCGCAACCCCTTTATTGCCGAAGCAATGAAAGTCCTGGGCTATGTAAACCGATTCAGCCGTGGAGTCTACCGAGTTCAGAAGGAATTGGAAGAAAACGGTAATGGGCAAGCCTCTTTTGATTTTTCATTGATCACAGCTTTTCGAGTAGTTGAGAACGCCACTCAAAAGTATTTTGAAGAAGGCTTTGGAGGAGAAACTACCCAAGAAACTACCCAAGAAACTACCCAAGAAAGAATTTTAGCAGCTATTCAGGCAAAGCCTGAAATTACTCAAAAGGAGTTAGCTCAATCTATCGGCATCACTCTTGATGGCATTAAATATCAGATTAAGAATATGACTAAGCAAGGACTCATCAAGCACGAAGGCTCTACAAAGGCTGGAAAGTGGATAATACTCAAATAGAATGTGAAGAAGGTATTGTACATAATATTGAGCGGTCTTTTATTGCTTGTATTGGATGTCGTGCTCGCAGGAGCACTCCTTCCGAGAATCAGAACGAAGACAAAACAGTGCATTTTGAATGCCCCTGTTGATGTCGTTTTTGCTATCGTGACCAACAATCAAGAATGGCATTACAGAAGATCTTTGGATGATTTGGATATCATCCGTACCCAAGGGGATATTGAAGAATGGGAAGAGACTGCCAATGGCGCAACTATCCGATTCAAGACACTTGAGAAGAGACTACACTCTTTCTACAGTTTTGAGATGGATAGTAAAATGTTCATAGGAAACTGGCAAGCTACATTTGAACCGATGGAAGGTGGTAAAACTCTATTCACTGCAACAGAAAAGATAGAATACAAGAATCTGTTCTATCGTTTGGTTGGGTATGCTTTTATGGACTTAAACAAGTTTATGACCACATACCAAGAAGAACTCACAGCTCGAATAGAACTTGAAAAAGCAGAGCAATGAAGACAATATAACCGAATGTTTGTAATCGATTTCAGAAATCATATTTGTACCATGTAATTGCAATACGCTGTAAATCAGTATGGATTTGTTCTGAAGAGGTTGAAGTAAATCCTCTTGGCATCTCACACACGACAAATCGCAGTAAGCCCCCTCGCTTGCTGCGATTTTCTGTAAGTTAAAGCAAGAAGGTGTTGAACTCGTGAGTGCCACTCACGGCTTCAAATTTGAAGCACCTGATGAAAATGAGTGAAGCATTATGCCTATACTGAGGAAACGTTTCCTCCAAAATGTTATCGATATTTATAGTATATTTGCGCTGCAACTCAGTTAAGAGATGAGCAGAAAGACTGCAAAATCAGCAAACTGAATAGAACGTTATTTTGGCATGAGAGCTTGGAATAAAACTGATTCCTCCATCCTAATGATACTTCTTTTGGCTGCCGTTGCCCTCGGCTGGTACTACCCCTCTATCCCCACGGAGGTGCCCAGCCACTACGGCTTGAATGGGAAAGTGGATGCCCTCTCTCCCAAAGCATTTCTGTGGGAGCTTTATGGTATTCTCGTCTCACTCCAGCTTATACTCTACTTTGTGGGTAAAATAAATCCTCGATTTTACAATTACCCATTCGAGATTCGAGAAGAGAATCGCGAGCTTGTCCTCCGAGCAACCTTCCGCCTTCTCAACGAGCTAAGGATATTCATTTTACTCCTCTTCTTATTGATTATTGGGTTTTCTCTATTTTCGATGGAGAGGATACCAATCTGGTTCCTTTTAGTGACAGTCCTCGTGCCAATCCTCCTCACCATAAAGGGGATCATCCTCATCTACAAAGCAAACAAACCGAATTAGGACATACCCTCTAATTATATTCGACCTATGACAACTGCAGGGAATTTTAAGCGAATCATTCTCCTAACTCTCCTTTTTCTGTTGGAGAGCTCTGCTCTTTTCGGGCAAATCAAATTGCATCTTGACATAAAAACCTGGGATCATCACCCACTAGAGAGCGGCGAGTTACTTGTACAAGAAGGCGATTCTGTGGTACACTTTTCGATAATCAAGGCACAAACGACCGACCTCATACTCCCCAAAGCCGGACTTTATAGCGTCCAACTAGCAAGCTCTAGCTACGAAACATTCGAAATGGAGCGGTTCTTCTCTACGGACAGCACACTCAACATCTTTTTGGACAAACCTGCGGTAGCATTGGGAGAGGTGGTAATTACGGGGAAAGTAAGTCCCAAAGTAACTGCCACAGGAGAGATATTCAAACTATCGAAAAAGGCAAAAGCATCAGGAGATCCTTTTAGAGCTCTCTCAGAAATACCCTTACTACAAGTTGACATCAGCTCTCAGAGTGTCAAGATGCGCACCGGCGAGTCCCCTCTAATATTGGTAGACGGTCATCTTGTAAACTCTGGGATACAACCGATACATCCCGAGACTATCGAAACCGTAGAGGTCTCCGAAGTGGTAAGTGCTCGTTACCTGCAGATGGGTGTTACCAAAATTGTGAACATTCGTCTCCGCAAGGATATTCCTTTTTACTCGTATGTAGATCTTCGCACAAGGCACGACATCCCTCCGAGAGAGGGCTTCGCAGGAGCTAACTTTGAACTTGGAAAGAAGACCTTTGCTGTAGCAGGAGGGGCTTTTGTAGACTACCTTACCAACGATCGTATTCGCTACGTAAGTAAAGAGCAGATGGGGCAAGAAGAGAAAAGCCTATCGGGCTTCTCAAGTGCAAAATCAAGAGGAATAGATGGGCATTTATTGCTCAAATGGGTCCCCTCTCCTTCTGATTATTTCTCAGCACTCATCAAGGCTAAAACATCAAGAAAGCGCACAGAGGGGAAGCAAGAGGGTACATATACAACATTGGGAAAAGCATCTTCTCTCAAAACTACAGACAACAATAGTGTATTGGATGGGGGGATACTAGCTTCTCTTTTCCACGAGCATACATTTCAGAACCAGAGTACACTCTCCACATTTTTCAAGTACAACCATGGATTCTATGACCAATATCAAAACTATCAAGAGAGCTACGACAAAGACCAATCCTCCTACCTTGTAGACCTTGCAACGCTACGCAAACAGTATGCGCTCTCTATCGACTACGAATCGGGAAAGCAATCGTTTGGCTCCTTGGCTATTGGGAATAACCTAGAATACACCCAAGACAAGGTAACAAACCAAGGCATATCGCCCGCTCTAACAGCCCACGTAGGGCTTTGGAGCAACTACACTCACGCAACCTATAGCAATCAGTGGGGGAAATTATACTACATGGCCTCTCTCGGGCTACAGGGCTTAGCTGTGAAGGCAGCTGATAAGAATCACTCCTATTGGAGACCACGTGCTGCTGTAAGTCTAACCCTTAAATTGCCACACTATCAATCACTACGAGGGAGTTACTACCTCACCAACGTCCTTCCCGAAAGCCGCAATCTTGTCTCCTTTAATCTATCAACCAATCCTTGGTTTAAGGAGGAGGGGAACCCGTTCCTTGTACCGATGCAAATTCATCAGTTCAATTTAGGATATGATTGCACTTTTGAGGATTTTCGTATTTGGCTCTTTGGCGATCACAATCGCTATAACAAAATGATAGAGCCCTATGTACGCCAAGAAGGACAATATCAAATAAAATCGTATCGCAACAACGGCACCTATACAAGTACAGAAGGAGGAATAGGAGCTAACTACTCGGGTGAAAACTTTCAAATTTCCGCTACAACCTACTACACATCAGAGGTCTTTAATGGACAATCTCCCAAAGGTTCGTTTGGAGTAAAAGGGTATTTTCGTTGGGATTTTGGCGACTTCTTCATCTATTCTTCTCTATCATGGCGCAATCGCAACTACACAGCCATCAGCCAAACCATCTATAAAAATCCGCTAGAAGCCCATATACAAATTGCTTGGCAGGCGACCAATCGGCTCTATCTATCCCTCGGACTTCCCTACTTTTGGGGCACGAAAAGTGACATAACCGACATAAAGCAGGGCTCTTATACCAGCCACCAACAGACATTCTACGGGAGTGCAAGTTTACGCCCTTGGCTTCTAATTTCTTGGACATTCCGTAAGAATCCCAAGCTTGCGATCCCTAGAAAAATTCCCGATATGTAACCTCAAAAAACATCCGGAACCACAGGTATGCTCCCCCTATATTTACCATATTGAGTCAAAGGGGGAGGTATCGTGCTGGTTAGGCGTGAGACGGAGCCTTCTCTCCTGAGGGCTAAATATGGAGAGAAGTTAGGGAGAAAACAAGGGACCTTCTACCCCAAAATCATTTTTCTTTAGAGCGAAAGCTTATGAGCTTTCGCTAGATTGGTAGTGAGCAATTATCAAGTTACTCATTACCAATCGGCGTATTCGTAATGAGCTTTCGTCTAATTCTTAATACACTTTTCCGAAAATCTTAATACACTTCTGTTAGATTGGTAATGAGCTTTCGACGGATTCGTAATTGGAAATCATCGAATTACTCATAAGCTTTACAATAGAAAAATGCGTTGTGCTCGCCGAGAGCGAATACCGCACTTTCCTTGCCAACACCGCACAATAGAGTATCTTTGCGGTACGTTTAAGCTAGAAAGGAATCTTCGATCACCTCGTGTCTGCAACCGATAGAGCCTCCAATAGTCTGCGCAATGCCCGCTATGCTACTTTGTTTTACATGGTCGGACTCGTTGCCGCCTTCTTCTTCCGTCGCTATTTTATTCAGGTATTGGGGGATGAACTTCTCGGGTTAAACTCCACCTTGGTGAGTATTTTAGGCTTCCTCAATATCGCAGAACTGGGATTATCTTCGGCAGTAGCCTTTGCTCTCTACCAACCCCTAGCACAAAACGACCGGCAACAAGTCAGCGAGATTATATCCATACAAGCGTGGTTTTACCGCTGGGTAGCTCGTATTGTGCTCGTTGCGTCGGGCATCTTACTCCTCTTCTTCCCCCTTATTTTTAAGGATAAAGGCATCCCCCTTTGGTATGCCTACGCCACGTATGTAGTGCTGCTATTCAATGCTTTGTGGGGATATCTTTTCAATTTCCGGCAAATCATTTTCTCTAGCGACCAGCAGGAGTACAAGATGACACTTGCCATACAGCTTCCCAGAGTACTCAAGCAGGTATTGCAAATCTTGGCGATTCTCTATCTCCCAGCCCCCTATATATGGTGGCTCGGCATCGAGTTCCTATTCGGTGTAGTGGGAGCTCTTTTTATTGAATGGCTCATCCATCGAGATTACCCTTGGCTCAAAGCCAATGCCAAACAGGGGAATTGCGTTCGGAGTAATTACCCCGAAATCATACGCCGTACGAAGCAACTTTTCTATCACAAGATAGCCACCTTTGTACTGCAGCAGAGTACCCCTATCGTAATATTTTCCGTATTTGCGAGTGCCCAAGGGCTTGCCGTCGTTACGATTTACCAGAACTATCTCGTTATCTACGCGGGTATTAGCGGGGTAATCTACGCTATATTCAATGGCCTTACGGCCAGTGTCGGGAACCTTATCACAGAGGGCGACAACAATCGCGTAGAGGTCGTTTTCCGCAAACTTTATGCCCTCCGTCTCTGGATGGCACTCGTAATTGCAGGAGGGATGCTGTGGTATTCTCAAGGATTCATGGAGCTATGGATTGGAGGGGGGCGCAGCTTTCAGCAGATTGATTTGCTTCTCTTTGTGCTTTATATGCTGCTGCAACTCTCTCGTCTTCCCGATCAATTCATCTACGCCTATGGTATGTATCAGGATATTTATGCCCCTATGATTGAGGCCATTCTCAATCTTGGGCTGTCTATCCTCCTCGGCTCTATGTGGGGGATTACGGGTATTCTACTCGGCATCAACATAAGCCTCATTGTCGTGATTTACGGCTGGAAACCCTACTTTCTCTACTCCCGAGCCTTCAAAAAGTCGGTCTGGGGGTATCACCTACGCCAAGGAGCGGAGCTTTTCCTCGTAGTGGGCGCAGGGTGGGCTCTCTCCTATTTCTTGCCGAGTCTCACCTCCTTTGCATCCACTCCCTCTTGGCTCGGATGGCTCAAGACGGCACTCTCGGGCACTTGTCTATTTGCCCTCATCTCCAGCATCCTGCTCTATCTTTTGCATCCCGACTTTAGGCAAGGGTTCTCTATGCTCATCTCTAAAATACATCGCAAACACACATGACCCCCTCGGTATCCGTACTCATCCCCGTCTACAACGTAGAGGCGTTTATAAAGAAGTGTCTCCACTCGGTACTCCGGCAAGATTACCCTAATATGGAGGTTATTTTGGTCAACGACTGCTCCACCGATCGCAGTATCGCTCTAGCAGAAGAGGTTATTGCCAAAGAAAACTCGCAGCGGTATAAAGTACAGATCGTGCACCACGAGCATAATAGAGGCATTGCTGCAACACGAGCCACTGCCCTCGGTCTGGCAACAGGAGAATACCTACTTTTTCTCGATAGTGACGACTACTGGGATAACGACTCAGTAGTAAGCCATTGGGTAGCCACCGCCCTACAAACGGATAGCCCCATAGTAATTAGTGATTACGTTGTAGACTACCCCAAACAAAAAATACATCAATCAGTTTTAGAAATAAAGACCGGGCGAGAATACATACAAGCCATACTATCGGGGAGACAACCCGCCTTCCTCTGGAATAAACTCATCCGCCGCAAGGAATGGGAAGAGTGGAATGGAGGTTTTGTAGAAGGGTTGGCACTTCTCGAAGATTATCGTGCCCTTATCCCCTTTCTTTACCATGTAGATAAGATAGGTTACCTACATACTCCCACTGTGCATTACGTACAGCAGAACTCAAGTTCGCTCACACACAAAATAAACATGAAGCAAAAGAGAGATTTGGAGGCTGTACTCGAATATCTATCCCACTACCTACTGGAGGAGCAGAAGGAGGAGGATTTTGCCCCCTGCATAGGTAGAGCCTACATCAATATTAAGATGATGCTATTCAACCGCATACACGTGCGTGACTACTCCATAGTACGTAGCATCCACCCTGAGTATGACCGCCTCCTCTCTAGCCTTCCGCAGAGTACTCTAAATAAATGTATCTACAAACTCCAAAGCACTCGCCCCTGGGGATACCTAGGATGGTTATTACTAAAGGTGCGCGAAGGAGTGAAAAAAGTTATCCGATAGTAGAATATGCCTACACCTCTAGCCATTGTTGTTAGCTCTATTGTAGACAAAGGTCCTCTCAAAGTGGTTGCAGCTCTAGTGCATTACCTGCCTAGAGATGTATACCGCCCCCTCATAGTTGAACTTCAGTCCCCCACAAGAAAGGGGGATGAATTGCGCCAAAAATTTGTATCGTGGGGGTGCAAAGTTGTCTCCCTCCATGCGAGTCTTTGGCGTCTCGAATTGGGTACCTGCCGAGTGGCAAAGGAGCTACAAAATCTCCTCGACAAAGAGCAAATTCGTTTGGTTCACAGCCATACTTACCACCCCGATTTAGTGGTAGCACGGCTTCCTGAGAGGTTCATCAAGCTAAGTACCCTACACAATCGTGCCCAAGAAGACTTCTCCTCTAATAAGGGCGCTCTAGTCGGAGGTTATATGTGGTGGAGGCTAAAGCGCGCCCTCGTTCACTTCGATCATCTTATAGGGATCTCCAACGCCACTACCGACTATTACAACGAAAATCTTTCCCTCCCGAGGCTGGCAACAAGTATAGCCAACGGTATTGACCTAGAGGGCAGAGAGCTAGCAAAGTGCGAAGACAAGGCATCCCTTCGCAAAGAATTGGCTCTACCAGTAGCCCCGGAAGCCCCTTTAATCCTCGCCATTGGGCTGCAATCTCCTCTCAAAAACCACGGGCTACTACTACGTGCACTAGCCCAACTTGCCTCAAAAGAAGAGTACTGGCAAAAAGCCTCTGTCCTATTTTTGGGAGAGGGGGAAGAGCAAAAAGACTACCAAACGCTGGCACAATCGCTCGGTATTAACGCTATTTTTTGGGGTAATGTGCCGGACGTTGTCCCCTATATGCAGGCTGCAACCGTTTACGTGTCGGCCTCTCAATCTGAGGGATTCGGGCTTACCGTGGTAGAAGCCGCACTGGCTCAATGCCCGATGGCTCTCTCGGATATTGCCTCTTTTCGTGAGTTTGCTCGCACTTTCCCGGCTCTCGAAAAAACACTCTTCCCCCCTAACAGCATTGAGCGGTGCGCCCAAAGTATCGCCTACGCTGCCAAAATGCAGTACACCGAGAGTGACCTGCAACGATTTATTCGTTACTACTCTGCCCCTCGCATGAGCGAAGAGTACCATCTGATCTACCAATCTCTCCTTGCCGAATCAAACTCATAATCCTAGGCTATGCCGCCCTATTCAGCCCTATTCTTTGCCCTATTCTTCCTGCTCGCATTCTTCTTGATTTGGACGATCGATAGGGACAAATATGCCTCGCAAATACCCATAGTTGCCCTAGGGGTACTGCTCATCCTTTTCCTAGGGTTGCGCTTTGAGGTAGGAAGAGACTACCCCATCTACAAAGATGCTTTTGAGAATGTTTTTTCCTCTCACTCCCAGCATATGTCCAAAATTTGGAAGACTTACAACGAAGTTCTTCGCTTCTTGCATCTCGACTTCTCGGTATGGACCCTAGGCGTGGCAGCACTATTCATCCCCCTAACTCTCTGGGGATACAAAAAACAGAGCTATCGCTTTGCCATAGCTGCACTTACATTTATACTGGTCTGGAAGCTCTATTTCGAATCCTTCAATACCGTACGCCAATGTATGGCTCAGGCTATATGCCTCTTCTCGATCCCTCTTTTTAGAGATAGACGCTACCTAGAGACGCTTATTGTACTGCTACTCGCCTACCTCACCCACTCCTCTGCCATAATAATGTTCGTGCTTGTGCCTCTATTCTTTGTCCGCTTCAATAGGATATTTATGGGCATTCTGTTTGCACTCTCACTCACCCTGCTACCTATCATTACCAAAGCTATACTGCAATTCTCCATCCCCTATTTACCATTCGATACCATGTACATTGAGCAAATGTACGACACACAAGAGGGACTGGGGTCGGGTATCATGTACTACTTCAATACACTGATAGCCTTCTATTTACTATGGAGACAAAAAGATTTACTCGATCTAGATCGCAATCTTCTCCCCTACATCAATACCTTTTTCTTCGCTACTATCATTACAAATACCTTCGTGTTTTTCCAGGTTGCCGATCGCTTTATGTACTTTCCCTTTTTCTTCCTTCCGATACTCATATCCAACCTCTACGAAAAAGGGAACCTGTACGATCGCTGGGTGATCATCATCCTATTAGTGGTACAATCGCTCATCACAATGCGTAATATCATGAATACAGACGAAAGTTACTACAACTACAAAATCATTATTCATGATAGGGAAGCTCCCAACGACTTCTGGATAAATCAGACCAATAATCGAACATATTCGTTATCTTTGTTTAGAGAAAACGATCAACCAAATGAACCTAAAGGAAATGAAGAAAAACGAAGAGAACAAATCTGCTTTGGACTTTTTCCACGCCAAGCCCAATAACTGGAATTGTGCCCAAACTATTGCTAAAGCCTATCAAGGAATCACCCGGGCAACAGACGACGATATAGAGGCAACTCTCCGCTCAAAGGGCGGTGGAAAAGCCGAAGGAGGACTATGCGGTGCTCTCTATAGTGCCACACAAATACTCGGAGCGGACTCCCCCGAAGCTAAAGCTCTACTCGAAGAGTTTAGATCACGCCTCGGAGCCACCCAATGCCACTCCCTAAAGGCTGAGCTACACATCCCCTGCAACGACACCGTAAATCTTGCAGACGAACTACTCGAGAAGTACCTATCGCAGCAACAAGAGAGACAGCAATAATCCCTTACTCTCCCACTTGATAGAGAGTTTTGGGATTGGCATAAGTACCCACGTTACCACAGATACAAATAACCCCCGTCAAGCTTAGTTTGATGGGGGTTTTTATTTATGATATAAAAAGGGAAAGAGCTATTTGGATTTCTTTTTTCTTCGGAAGGGATTCAACCGAGAGAAGCTTTTTCTCAACACACTGCGCCCTAAGGCGAGAGCCGAAGTCACGAGCATGGGGCGAGCAAGCTCAAACAATTCTATTGCCAGAGGCGTGTACTTTGCCCATGAGGCAGGTAACATCTTACCAAGAAGACTACTAGAGAAAATATTCGCGGAGACTAGACCATGACCTGCTGCATGCCTACCGCGCTGACCCTTATCTTTGGAAAATACCCTAAAAATCCACTGAGCCAACGAACCTTGGGGTAGCACATCACGACGGACACTCTCCCAAATGGCATCTTTTCCTTCCGGGCTGCTGATCCAACGCCACTCACTCTGCACGCGAGCGCGAGAGACGGAGAGGTCGCGCGCCGCCTCAGCTTGTAGCATCTTGAGTTCTTCGTCTACACTACGCTTCTTCATCGCCATCAAAAGAATCTTCTAAGGGATCTAATTCATCCCAATCTTTCCCCAACTCATCTTCAAAATTGGAGGACTTACAATGATTTGCTGCATCAATAAAAAGAGCTTTTACTCGGTCTCGTATAGGACGAGTAAGAGGCTTATACCACACCTTTACCACTACAATTATACCGATCAACAGCAACAGGGTAAGTAATACTCCTAGGGTAATGTTGCCCCCAAGTAGGTCGCTTATCAGATAGGCAATAAGGAACGCTACAAGTACCATACAGACAGGTACTATAAGCAATATAATAAGTAGAGCTACCAACTTGGCAACGAGCAGCGAAGCCCCCTCGGCACTATCCAATACGGACTTTCGCAAGAGAGCCATTGCGTACACCATCAAGTGGCGAACAAATGAGCGTAAACTAAAAGTCGATTCCATCAATCAAATTAAGCAGAAGCCATCCATACCTCCCCCGTTCCCTCCCTTTGAGACACTCCGTCTCCTCCAAGAGAAGAAAAGAAAGAAACAGCACACACGAAGCTACATCCTTCAAAAAAGATTCTCAAAAATGCACCCCGAGTAACCCTGCTAAGCTATGAGAAGCACTTCCCTCAAGACCTAGATGCCTAAGAGGGGAGTGCTCCGGCTATAGCCCTATATTAGTCAAGATCTCCGGCAGAGAGGTCGATATTCTCTTCTACTTCTTGGATCTCTTTTTTCAGTTTATTGCGGTACTGGTTATACTTTGCCTTTGCTTCGTAATACCCTTCTACCACACTATCACGAGCCTTGTCTGCTGTTGTCATCACATCATCGACAAAGCTATTGCGCTTTTCTTTGTCAGAGAAATAAGCTATTGCAGCACCCAAGGCTACACCAATAGCAATACCTAATCCAAACTTTACTTCACTCTTCATAACTTCAATTCTCCAATTAATAAGGTGATACTTACACTTTGTGCTAACAAACCGAAAGTTGAGGCCACCAACTCTTTCGTGAGCCCCACCTCTCTAGGAGTAAAGATACAAATAGTTTCTGATATAATGCAAATAGGACAAAAGGGACTGAATAGAGCAAGAGGGGCTTTTCGACGATAGAATGAGAGAAAATCCACAATCCAATAAAAGGAAGACAAACGATCTCTGTCATCGTCTCTGCCTTTTATAGCGAGGGAACATACAAGCATAGAAAGAAAATATCGAACTCAAGACAGTAAATCAAAATCATTGGTTATCTTCGCGGAAGCAAAACAACTAAAAGCATAACTAAATTGAAAAATCAAAGATGAAACGACATTTCCTCCCCCTCATTTACACCCTACTGCTATTATTTGCTGGTGTCACTTGTGTAAATGCTCAAACTCCCCTCATTACCATGACCACTATAGACGCTGAAAATTATGAGGGGTCTATTTCTTTCTCTCTTTCAGGATCTGAAGAGGACTTCAAGGGCCTCCTAATTGACGCAGGCTACGGCAAGAAACCTGCCAATGAGGTGAACAAAGATGGCAAAATACCTCTCAAGGGGAACATTGTTAAGATCTACGGTACCTGCCAAGGGTTTGTAGCGCCTATGGATCGGGTCAAAAACATAGAATTTGCAGAGAACCAATGCATCAAGCAACTCTCTCTTATGCTCAACGACTTTCCCCAGGGCTTGGATCTCTCTGCCAACAAAGCGCTAGAGAATGTCAGCTTTATAAGTTGCGGAATGCAATCCCTAGATTTCAGCAAGCTCCCCGCCACGCTCAAACAGCTATACCTATCCTCTAACAAATTGACAAGTGTAGATCTATCGGGGCTTCCACGGCTGGAGACTATCTACATAGACGAGAATCCTCAAATCAAGTCTGTTGACTTCAGCAAAAATCCAAATCTCTACCGCATCAATATCTCAAGCAACCCCCTTATCTCAAGTGTGGACCTAGCGGCCAACAAAGAGCTAGTGGTCTTCGAGGCTTGGGACTGTAATCTCCCAGATCTTGATCTATCTCAGACCGACCTTTTGGAGAATATCTCCATAAAAAACAGCAAGGTAAAGAATCTCAAGTTTGGGAAAACTGACAAAATTCAGGTTCTTGACATCTCAAAGAATGCCATTAAAACAATCCATACAGAAGAGATGCCTGCACTACGATCTTTAGCTGTTGGGAGCAATACAGAGATGACAACCTTGGACGTTAGCAAGTGTCCCCAACTTGTAAGCTTAAGCATAGATACCACGAAAATCTCAGAATTGGATCTTACAAAGTGTCCTTCACTTGAGATACTAACAGCCTCTAAGAGTGCTCTTAAGAGCCTAGATCTCTCAAAAAATCCGCTGCTCAACCAACTCTCCATCGAAGATTGCCAATCTTTTACGACTCTCGACATATCTAAGAATCCTAAGTTGAGAATCCTTATCATTGCCGGCAACAAACTAGGATTTGATGCAACCAAGGAAATCGCAAATAACCTCTCCGACCTACCTAATACAGACGAAATTGGTGTATGGGGCGTATTCTTAGAGAAGACTCCCGAAGACCTCAACAAAGTTTCCAAAGAGGCTGTGGGAATAGCATTGAAAAAGAAATGGGAGGTAGTAGCACGCAACACCTATGGCGATTTTTATGACTACACCGGGATTGACACCGGATTAAAAGAGATAGAAAAGCAACCTAAGGGAGTACTTCTCATCAGTGTTGAGAAGAATAGCATTAAAGTGAATAACCTCCCTCAGGGCTACCAGAAGAAAGTCAACATCTTCGATGAAAATGGTAATCTCATCGTCTCCGGAGTCACTAATGACAACTCTATTCTCTTCGATGGTTTAGAGAATCTGCATGGAGTTTTCATTGTAGAGTGCAATGGAGCGATAGGTAAGGGTATCATTCGTTGATAGACACTTACATAAAATCATAGCATAAAAGACAGAGTCTTCTACCCCCGGGTAGGAGACTCTGTTTCTTTATCTAGGATAGTGAGTCTCAGCGTGGCACAAAAAATCCATGCCTAAAACTTTTTTCGTTCCTGCCCTAAAAAGAAATATTTCTTAGGCAGAAAGTGGATGCACTTCCGGCTGGTTTTTCTTTTACTCTAGGGCAAGAACTTTTTTCGCAATTAGCCTAGAAGAGAAAAGGGAGGGGGTAACGGGGAGAGAATTTGTACCTTTGAGGGCATAAAAAACGAACTATATTGCTCTATGTCCTCAGATTATCGCCCTCGTCTTGTAGCCGACCAATCCCTCCCCTACCTCGCAGGATTACTTGATGCGGTGGCCGATGTTACTTACCTTCCGTCCCAAGAGATCTCCCGCGAGCGGCTTATCGAAGAAAAAACCGAGGGGCTTCTTGTCCGCAGTGTCACGCATTGCAACCAAAATCTCCTTGAGGGTACTATGATTCGCTCCATAGCGACCGCTACAGCAGGATTTGACCATATTGATAGAGACTACTGCTCCTCTCATGGTATCCTATGGCGCAACTCCCCTGGGTGCAATGCCCGATCCGTAGCTCACTGGGTAATGGGGGTACTTGCCGAGCGCGCCCTACGCCTCAAGAGACCTCTAGCGCAAGAAACCCTCGCTATTATAGGGGTAGGTCATGTGGGAAGCAATGTACAACAAATGGCTGAGGCACTAGGCGTCAAAACACTTCTAGTGGATCCCCCAAGGGCAGAGCAAGAGGGACAGCAAGGCTTCTCTTCCCTAGAAGAAGCAGCCCACGAAGCCACGATTATTACCTTTCATACTCCCCTCACCAAAGAGGGGAAGCACCCCACCTATCATCTTTTGGGAGAGGATTTTCTCCGTCAATGCCGCAAAAAGCCTCTTATATTGAATGCAGCCCGAGGAGCCATTGCTGATAGCGATGCTCTCCTCCAAGCCCTAAACTCCGGAAGGATAGAGGGGTTTTATCTCGATTGTTGGGAGGGAGAGCCTAACATCCGACTCGATGTTTTAGCACGAGCAGAGCGTGCGACCCCTCATATCGCAGGTTTTTCTGCCGATGGCAAAGCCCGAGGCACGCGCATGGCAGTAGAGACTACGTTGGAGCATTTCGGGCTCAATCCCGCTCTCATTCCCTTTGACCGGATAAGCCTCTCCACGCCCGAAAACGCCACAATAAACCTCAGTTCGATAGGCTCATTGCGCCCGGAGTGGGTCCTTGCACATACCATGAAAACCCTCTCTCAAATAGAGCAAGCTCTACGCCAAACTCCCGACCAATTCGAATCCCTCAGGGTACATTACAACTACCCCCGTGAGGCTCCTGCCTATCAGTTGCTAGGCATTCTCCCAGAAGAAGAGCAACTATTCCGCGTCCTTGGCTACAGCATTGCGTAGGCAGAAAATTAGAAAGTCTATACTAAAGCATACACTTTGTGCGTTAAGCTAGCAGGACGTCTCTCCCCTCAAAGGAGGTTACCCTCACCAAAAGGGCTGAGACAGAATGCGAATAAGAAGAATAGCAGATGACAAAAAGATATCACCTCCTTGCACCGCCTTTTGTTGGTTTGGTAACCCTGGTGCTCCTCGCAGCTTGTGCCTCGCGCCCTCGCTCAACATCAGGTGGCGAATTGGTAGGAGCTTCACTTGCTTCGTGGCAAGAACCTTCGCCCTATGGCATGGTACTTATCCCCCGCGGTTCGATTGTGCTTGGGCATACTCAAGCTGATAGCCTTTGGGGCTTCCCCGCAGAATCGAAAGCAATATCGGTAGATGCCTTCTGGATGGATCGGACGGAAATTACCAATGCGCAGTACCGTCAGTTTGTCTATTTTGTGCGGGACTCTATCATAAGAGAACGCCTAGCCGATCCTGCCTATGGAGGGAACCCCGACTACAAAATCACTACCGATAAGTACGACAATCCCATTGAGCCGCACCTCGATTGGTCTCGACCCATCCCCAATCAAAAGCGTGCCACAGAGGAAGAACTCAACGCCATCAATAGTGTTTATTACACCAATCCCGTAACCCACGAACGGGGGCTGGATCCTTCTCAAATGGTCTATCGCTACGAACGCTACGACTATCACGCCGCAGCCCTGTATCGTACACAGATGCTCGCCTTGCGCAATCCCTCCATCACCCCTGCGGAGATCGAGGCTCTACAGCTACCGACCATTGCCAAAGACACAGCCTATATTGACGATAACGGCCGCGTTATGCGCCAGACCATTACGCGCCGACTTGCTAGCGAATACGACTTCCTTAATACGTATATAGTGCCCATTTACCCGGACGAGGCCTGCTGGGTACGAGACTTCCCCAACTCGACCAATGCCGAGTATGCACACCTCTATTTCAATCACCCGGGCTACGATAATTATCCCGTCGTAGGGGTATCTTGGGAGCAAGCTCAAGCCTTCTGCGCCTGGCGCTCAGCCTCTTTCCGTCAAGGGCTCAACATCCCCGAAGGGATGATCCTCGAAGATTTCCGTCTGCCCACCGAGGCTGAATGGGAGTACGCCGCACGAGTGGGCGATAGCAACCGACGCTACCCATGGAGCGCTCAAGACCTACAAAGCGACAAGGGTTGCTACCTAGGCAACTTCAAACCCGGGGAAGGCGATTACACCGCAGACGGGCACCTTATCACCAGTCAGGTGGGATCGTTCTCGCCCAACGACTTTGGATTGTACGACATGGCAGGTAACGTTGCCGAGTGGACCGAGTCCGCCTACTCAGCCTCTAGCTACAAAGATGTAGACGACATAAACCCGGAGCTAGACTATCATGCCGATCTACGCGACCCCGAGATACTCCGCCGCAAAGTGGTGCGTGGGGGTTCGTGGAAAGATGTCGTACGCTTTATACAATCCGCCACCCGCAGCTACGAATCTCAAGGCAAAGCTCGCTCGTACATTGGCTTCCGCTGTGTGCGCAGAGCCATCAGCTTTACTCCTCAAAAAAGAAGCAACAAGAAAAAATAGCAAAAGAGTCCTATGGAAACAAATAAAAAAGCCGGCAAACTCAGTCTTTTTTTGGCGAGCCGCCGTGGAAAAAAGATCCTCAACGTGGCTTACAGTTGGGGGGCAGCCGTAGTAATTGTAGGGGCTCTTTTTAAGCTCTTACACTGGTCTTTTGGGGATCAAATGCTCTTCGTTGGGATGATGACAGAGTTCCTTGTATTCTTCATCTCAGGCTTTGAGCAACCCGAAGAAACCTACAAATGGGAGCAAGTATTCCCCGAACTCAATGCAGGTCTAGAGGGAAGAAGCCCACAAGACATAGAGCAGCAGCGCGACTATCTCTCCCAGAGAGCAGAAGCAGCACGGCAGCGTGCAGAGAGTTTCGAGCCCTCCTCTCCTTCACACCTCGGAGCCGCAGCCCCCGAGGTTTCACTCGCCGGGGTACTCTCCCAAGAGGAGCTTGATCACCTTCGTGGCAGCATACAGAGACTAAGCGGAGCTATTGACCAACTCTCCCGACTCGGGGAAGTCACCAGCGGGATGACCCAGCAGTGGCAGAGCATCAACCTACAGACGCTCAACGAACATACGGCACAATATAACGAACAGATAGCAGCCCTCGGCAAGAACATTACGGGGCTCAACGCCGCCTACGAGGCGCAGTTGCGTGATGTAAATCAGCAAATTGCAGCCATCGAAGGGATCAATGCCGGTCTCGATCGTATGCGCGAGATGTATGAGGGGAGCCTCGGAGACAGCAACGCATTCCGTATGGAGAATGCCCACATGGCTCGCCAATTGCAAGACTTAAACCGCATATATGCACGCTTGTTGGATGCCATGACCATCAATATGGGAGGCTCCATGATGTCTCGCAATGCCTATCCGGACCCTTATCGTCAGGGCTATACTCCATCGTATGATGCCTATCCGCCCTCACGAGAAGAGCAGTACCCCAACCACCGTCAAACCCAACAATAAATCCTTAGTTCAATATGGCTTCGGGAGGATCTTCGGGCAATCGCAATCGGCAGAAGATGATCAATCTAATGTATCTCGTCTTCATTGCCATGGTAGCCCTCAATGTGTCTTCGGATGTACTGGCAGGCTTTGACAAAGTGGGGGAAGGCCTCGCCCAAATGCTTGCTACGACTACCGAGCGAAACGATCGCACCGGTATGGAGCTACAGCTAGCCTACAACCACAATCCGGACAAGGCAGCCACAGCTTTTGCTCGGGGCAAACAGATACAAAGTGCGGCCGACTCGCTTTACCAATTTATAGACGAACTCAAACAACTTATCGTTGTAAAAACGGATGGAAAGGATGGAGATGTAAATAATATCGACCGCAAGGATGATATGAATGCCTCCGCTGCCATTATGCTCAATCCGCTAGATCCCAAGGGGGCACAGTTGCGTTCTCGTATTGAGCACTTCCGCCAATTGGCCGGGAGTATGATGCTCGACAGTGGTAAGCGTCGCGCTATGGAAAATATTCTTTCCACCCAATCCAAGGGGATTCAACCCTGGGAGAACTCTCTTTTTGAGGGGATGCCTACCATTGCTGCTGTGACTCTTCTCACACAGATTCAGACGGATCTACGCAACGTGGAGGGCGAAGTTTTGAGCGAACTTATCCGAAGCATTGATATTGGTGACTTCCGTGTCAATAAAATAGAGGCACAAGTAGTGCCGGAAAGTCAGATCGTAATGAGTGGGGGAACCTACCGCGCCCAAATTGTACTGAGCAGTGTAGACTCTACCCAGCAGCCCCGTATCGTAGTCAACGGCAAGGAGCTACCTGCATCTAGTCGTGGGGTATATAGCGTACCAACAGGCACTTCGGGCACTTTCCCCATCAAGGGATTCATCGAAATGCGGCGCGGAGATGGCACGCTCGAGAAGCATGAGTTTAACTCCGAATATACGGTCACAGCTCCCATGGCCTCCATTGCTCCTACCTTGATGAACGTACTATACGCAGGGATAGACAACCCCATCAACATAGCTGTTCCCGGCGTTGCCGGCGAAGCGATATCGGCAACGATGAGCAATGGAAGTCTCACCAAACGAGGGAATCAGTGGGTAGCTCGCCCTGCCAAAGTAGGCACAGAAGCCGTCATAAGTGTATCAGCACGAGGGATGGATGGTAGTGTAAAGAAAGTAGCCGAACAGCGATTGAGAGTTCGTTCTCTACCCGACCCTCTACCCTACATTGAGTATAAGGATGCCAACGGAGTAGCCAAACGCTTCCGTGGAGGGAGCCTCGCCAAACGCGATCTTCTAGCAGCCGGAGGAATCAAAGCTGCCATTGACGACGACATACTGGAGGTATCCTACTCGGTAGTTCGCTTCCAGCTCACCTTCTTCGACCAGATGGGAAATGCCATGCCCGAGGTGGGGCAAGGGGATCGATTCTCCGAGCGACAACTCTCTCGCATACGCTCCCTCTCCCGTGGCAAACGCTTCTACATCAGCGAAGTAATAGCCCGTGGCCCCGACGGTGTAGAGCGCAAAATCCCGCCCATTGAAGTAATAGTTAAGTAGATAAGCATGAAGTTCTATAATCATATAGCCTGCCACCTCTCCGCAGCTCTATTAGCCCTCTCTTTGAGCCTCACCTATAGTTGGGCTCAAAACGACTCCATACAAGCCGCCCCTGTGCGCAAAAGCACCACTTCTCGTCGCTCCCAACAAGAGAAACAAGAGGCTCAGCAAGATGGCCTGAGTGCACGTGCCTCTGAACTAAACCAACGGCTAGAGAAGAATAGCAGCAACGCCCCTTGGAAGCGGGTTATCTACCGGGAAGTCAACCTCGATAGTGCCGAGAACGCTGCTCTCTACTACCCTCCTCGCCCCACCGAGACTGAGCAGAACCTCTTCTCTACGCTCTTTAGATTGGTCAACAAAGGAGCTATCGAAGTTTTCGATTATACGGACGGATACGAAGCCTTTGATGCTAAACACAAACTCAACTTCTCCGACTTTCTAGATCGCTTTGGTATCCTATTCGAAGAAGATGCCAGCCGTGAAGGGAATGCGCGCTACGTGGTAGCCGAAGCCGATATACCCTCCGAACTTGTAAAAAGCTACTTTTTGAAAGAAGAATATTACTTCGATCCCATCCGAAGCACCATCGATACCAAAGTAATTGCCCTCTGCCCTGTAATGCACGATACAGGTGACGCCGAAGAGCCGCTCAAGTATCCCCTCTTTTGGGTTACCTACGAAAGCATTCGCCCCTATCTGGCCATGCAACCCGTAATGCTAAGCGATATCAATAATGCCACCACCTCTACACTCGACAATTACTTCCGCATGAGGCTATACAACGGAGGTATCTACAAGACACAAAACAGGCTTGGTAAGGCTCTCGCTCAATACTGCCCCACGCCGGACTCTCTCCGCAGCGAGCAGCAACGCATTGAACAAGAACTAAAAAGTTTTGAAGTAAGTCTTTGGATGCAAACGCCCCAAACTGATGCTCCCGAAGAGGTAACAACAGAGGGGAAAGACAACGCTCAAACCACTGCAGTACAAGACAATACGGCACGAGCTCGCCGCCAAAAAAGCAAGGAGAAAGCACCCAAGGCTCCAAAGGCTGCCAAAGCAGCAAAACCGGCTAAGGCAACGAGCAGCAGCAAGCGGAGTGCGCGAGGACGCTTCTAGCCTCGCCCCCTATGCGTTCTCTTCTCCTCTCCCTCTTCACTACCTTTTTGCGTATAGGTAGCTTCACCTTTGGGGGAGGGTATGCTATGTTGCCCCTCATTGAGAGGGATGTAGTGGAGCGGCACAAATGGCTCTCTCACGAAGAGTTCATCGACCTATTTGCCGTTGCCCAATCGCTCCCCGGGGTGTTTGCAGTCAATATATCCATCTTTGTGGGCTACCGCCTTGCAGGGAAGCGAGGTGGCACCATTGCCGCTCTCGGGACGATTCTCCCCTCTTTTGTCATTATCCTACTACTTGCTTTTACCTTCGAGAGTGCCAAGAGCAATCCCCATATTGCGGCTATAATGCAAGGGATTCGCCCTGCGGTTGTCGCCCTTATTGCCGTACCGGTTTATACTACATGGCGTACCATGCGCCTATCCAACAGGTGGCTTATCGTGCCTATTCTTACGGCTCTCTTGGTTTGGTTTTTGGGAGTTTCTCCTATCTTAATTATCCTAGTATCGGGAGGGTTGGGGATACTTTATCGAGAGGGGATCAAGCGCAAACTAAAGCAACAGAAGTAAGGTTGAGCCTAGCAAAAGAGTATGACTACCCTACTTCTCTACCTACAGCTTTTTTGGACTTATACCAAAATTGGACTCTTCGGCTTCGGAGGGGGCTACGCCATGCTCTCTCTTGTACAAGACGAAGTAGTGGTAAAACAAGGCTGGATCACGGAACAGCAATTCACCGATATAGTGGCGCTGAGCCAAGTTACACCGGGTCCCATCGGCATCAATAGTGCCACCTATATTGGCTACACGGCTACGGGTTCTATCCTCGGGGCTATTGTTGCCACATTGGCTGTCTCACTCCCCTCCTTTATTTTGGTGATGCTTATCTCCATGGTGTTCTCACGTTTCCGACAAAACCGATGGGTGGAAGCGGCTTTTGTGGGTATCCGCCCCGCTTCTGTTGGGCTTATTGCTTCGGCGGCTCTGCTTCTCTCTATTCACGCAGAGGCCGTTTGGCAATGGATAAGCCATGGGAATGGAGAGGCGATTGTAGTGCGAGACAATTTCCCCGATTTGCGTAGTCTTTTACTATTTGCTGTTACCTTTGTAGCCGCACTCAGGCGATGGGTACACCCGATCCTCCTCATCTTACTTGCAGGAGGTGCAGGATGGTTGCTTTACTACGCCCTCGCTTAGTCTTGACTCTACAATAAAATAACACCAACAAGACTCTAATTAACAAAGCAATGATGAAGAAAAAACACCATTGGTTCTACCACGCAATCCTTTGCGGAGCTGCCCTTTTGGCCGCTATCGCTCCCAGCCTTGCACAAGAAAAAAGTGGCACAAAAGGCGATGGACCTCTAGTCCTTGTAAGTACGGCACCTCAGCACCTTCTTTTTGGGATTGACCTAGGGATCGAACGCTCCCTCTCTCCCAAACTTTCCCTCGCTGCCGATCTCACGACGCACCTATGGCTTTTGGAAATGCCCAACATAGCGATCTCTCCCATGGCTAAATACTACTTCACGGGCACTGTAGGCTCGGGGATTTACGCTCGGGCAAAGGCTGTGACGGGCTACTTCTTTGGCACTACAGCATTAGACGCTCCCTATTATGCAGGCCTGGGAGTAGGCTTCGGATTTTTACTCCCCGTAGGGAAAACCGGACGTTGGCACTTTGGCGTTGATGGAGGGGTCAAACTAGCCATTCCCTTTGGGGTCGATAAAAACCGGCCAGCCGTAAGACCACAATGGGGGTTGCCCTACTATACTCTACTAAGCCCAGCATCCATTCCGGAACTATCTATTAGGATTGCCTGCCGTCTCTAGTCCAGCAATTTAGTTCTAGATACCGAGCGATAAGCTGCCATTGCATAGCTGATATTCGTTGCTATACTACACCCTTGCCTAGTCTTAGCTCTACAATAAAAAAACACCAACAATATACTAATTATCAAAGTAATAATGAATAGAAAATGCCATTGGCTCTACCACGCAATCCTTTGCGGAGCCGCCCTTTTGGCCTCTATCGCACCTAGCCTTGCACAAGAAAAAAGTGACACAAAAAGCGGCGTCCCCGAGACCCTTGTAAGTACCGCACCTCAGCACCTTCTTTTTGGAATTGACCTTGGGATCGAACGCTCCCTCACTCCCAAATTTTCTCTCGGTGCCGATCTCACAACGCACCTATGGCTTTTAGAAATGCCTAACATAGCCATCTCTCCCATGGCAAAATACTATTTCACGGGTACTGTAGGCACGGGGATTTACGCTCGAGTAAAGGCTGTGGCGGGTTACTTCTTCGGTGCTACAGTATTCGATGCGCCCTATTACGCAGGCGGGGGAGTAGGATTCGGATTTTTACTTCCTATGGGGAAAACCGGACGTTGGTACCTAGGTGCCGATTGCGGGATCAAGCTAGCCATTCCCTTTGGTGACGGAGGAGATCGTCCAGCCTTAGGAGGAGACTGGGGAATAACCTACTACACTCTACTAAGCCCTGCATCTATTCCGGAACTATCGATAAGGATTGCCTACCGTCTCTAGTCCGGCAATTTATTTCTCTACACCGAGCGGCTAGCAACAGTTGTAGAGTCGATATCCGTTGCTTGTACAAACCGCCGGAGTAGCTCGATAGTCTGCTCTTTTGCCTCTTGCAGAAGGGCGTCTCCTCCCTCCTCTTGGGGAACATAATTATTGATAAAGATCAGAGCGTTGCGAGTAGATAGTTCTACTTTGCTGCGCTCTGAGTCGCTTGTAGGGGTTGCAAAAGTACCTAGAGCATCTTCGTAAATGGGCAATCCCTCCACGTTAAGCACGCCACGACCAATCCCCTCAAAGTGGTCATCGGCAGAGCCAATACGCAATGTTATATCCCCTTGTAGGGTATCGGCATCGAAGACACCAAGTGAATACCCCGTAGCTATGGAGACGATATTGCCCAAATCGACAAGCTGATTGACCCAATACAACCCCAAGTCTTTGACAATACGGCGGCGCAACTGCTCGGCAGCCGGTCGGTAGCGATTGGGATCTTTGCCACAGAGTTTATAAGCTGCTCTCGTATGATGGATGGCAGGCATCTCCTTTATCTTATCCAGTTGTGTGGTGAGAACCACTTGTGCCATGAGCCTATCCATCTCCATTTTGAGCAGGAGGTCTGTAGGCATATTAGAGACCTTTGCCTCAATTATTGCCATGGAAAAATGGGGACAAAGCCGAGCAAAATCAGGAGCTATAGATACATGGTGTCTCATAAAAGTTTAGGTAAAAGTCGTAGCCAACCCAAAATAGGGTTGCAGCTATGGATATGTGCTACTTTGCGTAACGATTAGACTTGTGGAGAGAGGGTTAATCGTTGAGCCCTAGCTCATCTTTCACCTCATCATCCCACTCAATATCAAGCAATTCGTCTTCGTCGTCCTCGTCGTCTTCTAGCCACTCAATAGCTCCCTCTTTATTGTAGAGAGCATCATCGTCATGGAGGGTCTCAAGCTGCATGGCCTCGCGTACCAGTTCAGTATTGTCGTAAGGCATCTCACGATTGAGCTCTTGCCAGAGCAGGTCTTTTAGCTCTGTAAGCCCACGTTGTGCCACTGCCGAGATGAAAACATGAGGTAGCTCTTGAGGAATTTCTTCACGAACCATCTCGATCAATTCGTCGTCGGCCAAGTCGCATTTGGTAATCGCCAGGAGACGACGCTTAGAACCCAACCCCGGATTGTACTTGAGCAACTCGGCAAGCAAGACTTCATACTCCCGATAGATATGCTCCGTATCAATAGGGATCATAAAGAGGAGTATAGAATTGCGTTCGATATGGCGAAGGAAGCGGAGTCCTAACCCTTTTCCCTCTGCAGCACCCTCGATGATACCGGGGATGTCTGCCATTACAAAGGAGCGATTGTCTCTATAACTAACAATACCGAGGTTAGGAACAAGGGTGGTAAAAGGATAATCGGCAATCTTGGGTTTAGCCGCTGTTATGGCACTCAATAGCGTAGACTTACCGGCATTGGGCAAGCCAACCAACCCTACATCGGCGAGGGTCTTGAGCTGCAAGATGATCTCACGCTCCTGTGCCGGTTCGCCGGGTTGTGCAAAGCGGGGAGCCTGATTGGTAGCATTTTTGAAGAAGGAATTTCCCTTCCCTCCACGCCCCCCTTTGAGGAGGAGCTTCTGCTCTTCGTGGCGCGTAACATCGAGGATAAACTCCCCCGTTGTGGCATCATATACGGAGGTGCCGAGGGGTACCTCTATTATCACATCGCTACCCGAAGAGCCGGTTTTAAGAGCACCGGCACCACTCTCGCCACTCGGAGCATATATATGCCGATTGAAACGCAAGTGAAGAAGCGTCCAATAGTTGCGATTGGCACGAATGTAAATACTCCCGCCATTACCTCCATCTCCCCCATCGGGACCTCCTTTGGGGATATATTTTTCGCGGCGGAAGTGTGCCGAACCTCTACCGCCCTTACCCGAGCGGCAGTAGATCTTCACATAGTCTACAAAATTGCTCTCTGCCATCTACCCTCAGCAGTCTCCTAAGCGAGCTTATCAATAATCTGGTAGAGACGCTCGGAGATCTCCTCTACTCTACCTGTACCATCTACCAAATGGAGATTGCCTTGCTGAGCATAATACTCGGAGACAGGAGCCGTCTGCGTACGATAAACCTTAAGCCTATGGTTAATGGTTTCTATATTGTCGTCGCTACGTCCTTCCTTCTCTTTGCGAAGGAGCAAACGCTCTATCACCATCTCATCGGGCACAGAAAGCTCTAGCATGGCACTCACCTTGGTCTGGTGACGCTGTAGCAAAAGATCGAGGGCTTGGGCTTGAGCCACCGTACGAGGGAAGCCATCGAAGACAAAACCTTTTACGTCGGGATGCGAAGCTACAAGGTCTTCCATCATTCCAATGATAACTTCGTCGGGGACTAAGTGACCGGCCTCTATCAAAGTCTTAGCTTTCAGACCCAGTTCTGTCTCTGCCTTAATCTCTGCACGGAGAATATCTCCGGTCGATACATGCATTAACTGATAACGCTGTACCAAATTGGCACTCTGAGTACCCTTGCCCGACCCCGGGGCTCCAAATAAGATTAGGTTTATCATCACTCTTTGAGTTTGTAAATATCTCGGAGCATACGCCCTCTGTCATCGTAGTCTAAGCCGTGCCCTACAATAAAATCGTTGTCGATCTCAAGCCCTACATAGTCCGCTTTTATATCGCACATTAGCGCCTTGGGCTTTGTGAGCATGGCAGCAATACGCACCTCTACGGCTCCCTCATCAAGGTATAGAGCCTTTACATTTTGCATCGTGTAACCGGAGTCGATAAGATCCTCCAAGATCACAACATGACGTCCCTTGAGGGGAGCACTAACGGGCATTACCTCCTTAAGGCTGAAGGTAGACTGCGTCCCTTGATATGACGAATAGCGAGCAAACGCGACCTCGTGCTCTGTGCCGATGTAACTCAGCAACTCAGAGGCAAACATAAAGGCACCATTCATGATCACTACATAGAGAGGATCTTTGCCTTCCATATCTACCCGTATCTCTTCTGCCATACGTTGGATGGCAGCATCAATCTCGCGATAAGTAATATAAGGTGCAAATACCCTTCCGTAAAGCTCTATATCTTCCATACGAATCTCGTTCTTATGGGACAAAGTTAGCTTATTCCATTCAATCCTCTTCGTTTCTCAGATGTTTTCTCCGAGAGAAGAGGGAGAAAAAGGGTAAAAAACCGTCTGAGAAGGAGCTCTTCATCCCCAAGGGCACTTTTTCCATTGGGTAGAAATAAAAAAATTACTGCCCTAAATGTTGGGGCATTTTAGGCTGAAATCCTCAGATTTCTCAGGCTAAATCTTTTTTATTCTTAGGCAAAAAGGGAACGACTTTTTGGGCAAGAAAAAATTTCCCTCCAGCCAGCGACTCACAATGAGGATCCCCCGTATCTATTCGCCCCCAAACTATGTATCCTCCCTCTCCTAGGGATAAAAAAAGGGAGTCTCTCCGTCGGCAAAGTCGTAGCTCCACAAGAGCCACTTTGCACGTCTCCGGAAAGACTCCCCTTATCCCCTCTCGTTATAGGACGAGGAGGGGGAAAAGAAAATCTAATTCTTAATCTAGAATTTAGATCAATACCCTATCCTCATCAATTGAAACCTCTCCCTGTTCCGAAACGAGGAAAGGAATTTCGTAATATTCAATGGATGTGCGTCCGGCATTACTTACGGTCTTCGCTTCTTTCTCAGTAACATGCAAAACGAAGCGACATCTACCCTTTTCCGTTATATTATCAATCGAATAAGAGTCTACACAGTGGAACTTGAGGCCTTCTGCTTCAATTATTTTTTTGGCATCCTCGATCTGCTTTGCATACGCTTCCGGAGAGATGCCCTTTACATCAAGTGCGGAGATCTCAGAAAAATTGGGTTCCTCTGCATATGTTGTATATGCAGAAAGGTTGCTTGCAGATCCATCTACAAAGAAAACTTGATGCCATGCAGCGCCATCCTTATCCACCATCACTACCGCACAAGAGTGAAGATCGTTGTCCAACTCCTTGCCCGGACGAGAATCTCTACCGAGATCTAGACTAACAAGCTTAAATTTGCTAGCATCCACCTTTTCTTCGATGATTCCTTGCACTTTTTCCCATGTCTCTTTTGTATCCGTGGGGACACCTACAATACTAGAGATTGCATTGCAAGCAGAGAGCAACAAAGCCACTGCGCTTACTCCTAAAACAGATAATTTCTTCATCATTTTATTCTTGTTCTTATCAGTAAAACTGCTGCAAAGATAAAAAAAAGAAAGTGGAGTACCCCCTCTACAGAGCAGAAAAGACGAGAAACCTCCTCTTTTTGAGCCTACTAAAGCCCCGATAAAGAAAATAGAAATCCCCAATCATCCTTAGCAAAAAGGGTAATTGGGGAGAATCCTAAGAGGATATAAGAGAAACCTTTAGTCCAGCTTTGGACCGGCTTCTACAAGCGCCTTACCGGCTTCATTACCGGTAAACTTGGTAAAGTTCTTGATGAAACGTTCGCTCAAGTCGCGTGCCTTAGCATCCCACTCAGAGGCATCCGCATATGTATCGCGGGGGTCGAGGATTTTAGAATCTACCCCGGGAAGCTCTGTGGGAACGGCAAAACGGAAGTAGGGGATCTCCTTGGTGGGAGCCTTATCTATAGAGCCATCGAGAATCGCATCTATGATACCACGCGTATCCTTGATAGAGATACGCTTGCCTGTTCCGTTCCAGCCCGTATTTACAAGATACGCTTTAGCCCCAACAGCGTTCATACGCTTTACAAGCTCCTGCCCGTACTTTGTAGGATGGAGGGAGAGGAAAGCAGCTCCGAAGCAGGCGGAGAAAGTAGGCGTAGGCTCCGTTACTCCACGCTCTGTACCTGCGAGCTTTGCCGTAAATCCGGAGAGGAAATAGTATTGCGTCTGCTCGGGAGTAAGGATCGAAACCGGAGGCAATACCCCAAATGCATCTGCCGAGAGGAAAATTACCTTGGTCGCGTGCCCTGCCTTTGAAACAGGCTTAACGATATTCTCAATATGGTAGATCGGGTAAGAAACGCGAGTATTCTCTGTTACGCTCTTATCGCTAAAGTCGATCTTTCCGTTGGCATCTACGGTTACATTCTCGAGCAAAGCATCACGACGAATCGCATTGTAAATATCGGGTTCGCTCTCCTTGCTCAGGTTAATTACCTTGGCATAGCAACCACCTTCGTAGTTGAAAACGCCATCATCATCCCAGCCGTGTTCGTCGTCGCCAATGAGCTTGCGCTTGGGATCTGTAGAGAGCGTTGTCTTACCCGTGCCCGAGAGACCAAAAAAGATAGCCGTCTCTTTGCCATCTTGGCTCGTATTGGCAGAGCAGTGCATAGAAGCACGTCCACTTAGCGGATTGAGGTAATTCATGTAGCTGAACATACCCTTCTTCATTTCCCCCCCATACCAAGTATTGAGAATGATCTGCATCTTTTCGGTGAGGTTAAACACTACAGCCGTTTCGCTATTCAAGCCAAGCTCCTTGTAATTATCCACCTTAGCTTTGGAGGCAGTCAAGATCACAAAGTCGGGTTCGCCAAAGTTGGCTAGCTCCTCAGCTGTGGGGCGAATGAACATATTCGTCACAAAGTGAGCTTGCCAAGCTACCTCCATAATGAAACGGAGTTTGAGGCGTGTATTCTCATTAGCACCGCAGAAAGCATCTACAACAAAGAGCCGTTTATTAGAAAGCTCTTTGGTAGCAATCTTTTTGAGTTCCGTCCAGGTCTCGGGAGAGATAGGCTTATTATCATTCTTGTACTCATCACTCGTCCACCAAATAGTATCGCGAGTTGTATCATCCAGCACAAAGAATTTGTCCTTGGGAGAGCGCCCTGTGTAGACACCGGTCATCACATTAACAGCTCCTAACTCGGTAAGTTGTCCCTTTTCATAGCCCGTAAGCTCGGGTTTCATCTCCTCGGCAAAAAGCGTGTCATAGGAGGGATTATACAATACTTCTACGGGATCGAGGATATTGTACTTGCTAAGATCTATTTTACTCATAATCTGATTTTTATAAATTGAGAATTGTTTTATTTGTCGAAGTCAGCCAAATGCATATCGCCCTTTTCGGCAATAGCATGGTGGAAGGCGAAGCAAGCCTTGAGGTCGTGTGGGGTCTGTCCGTTTTTCGTACGCTCTAGATATTCGTTAAGTAAGGGTCGATAATCGGGATGTACACAGTTATCTATGATACAACGAGCACGCTTGCGAGGAGACAAACCTCGTAAGTCGGCAATCCCATATTCTGTTATGATTACCTTCACAGAGTGCTCACTGTGGTCGAGATGCGACACCATGGGCACGAAGGCACTGATCCTACCATCTTTTGCCGTGGAGGGCGTTGTGAAGATGGAAAGGTAGGCATTGCGCGTAAAGTCACCCGAGCCACCAATCCCGTTCATCATACGGGTTCCATTTACGTGGGTAGAGTTAATATTCCCAAAGATGTCGGCTTCGAGGGCGGTATTGATCGTGATAACACCAAGACGGCGCACGATCTCGGGATTATTAGAATACTCTACAGGGCGAAGCAACAACTTGTCTTTGAAGAAGTCGAGATTGCTGTATATTTCTTGGATTACAGAGCGACTTACCGATAGAGAGCAACCACTGGCAAAGCGAACGCGCCCCTTTTTCATCAACTCGATTACCGAGTCTTGTATCACTTCTGTGTAAACATCAAAAGTAGGAATACCCTCATTATCGCCCAAAGAGCCAAGCACGGCATTTGCCACATTGCCCACACCACTTTGGATTGGGAGGAACTCTTTGGGAATGCGCCCGGCTACTAATTCGTCATGCAAAAAGCGAGCAACATTTTCGCCAATGGCCTTGGTTACATCATCGAGAGGGGTGAAGCTCCCTTCGTCATTGGGTTCTCTCGTCTCCACAATAGCCACTATTTTATCGGGATCTACCTTAATAAAAGGTTGCCCTACCCGATCACTAGGTTTGTAGATGGGCAATTCTTTGCGATAGGGGGGATCAAGAGGCTCTGCAATATCATGCATACCACGAATTTCCGCCGGATGACGATCGTTGAGCTCTACGATAATTTTCTTTGCCAAGCGGCATATAGTAGGCAAAATACCCACACCGGAAGTAGGGACAATTTCCCCCTCAGGTGTAACCTCAGCAGCCTCTATAATGGCCACGTCTATATCCCCATAAAACCCATAACGCAGGTCTTGCGCAAGGGAAGACAAATGCAAGTCTGTATAATCTGTTTCTCCAGAATTGATTAGAGTCCTAAGGTCTTTATTTGATTGATACGGGGCACGAAAACGCACCGCCTTGGCACGTGCAAGCATCCCATCTAGGCGATCTCCTGTAGAAGCTCCCGTAAATACTCCGATCGAAAAGGGGCGACCCGCTTTATGCTCTGCCTCAGCACGTTCTGCAATTGCTGTGGGCACTACCTTGGGGCATCCGGCAGGGGTAAAACCGCCAAAGCCCACATTAAAACCATCTTGAACGAATGCTGCCGCTTCTTGGGCAGTCATCTTTTTTTTCTCCATAGTCTGATACTTTCCTATATGCCTCCCTGTGGGAAGACTTTTTCTTTAGCCACTCTCTTAGTAGCAATATTCTATTTCTATGCGCTCTCTTTCGTACTTTTGTAGCCGAGTATGAGCATTCAAAGATACATAGTATTCAGCAAAGGCTCTCTATCCAAGGCCAATTATTTTCTCTTTGAGCCCTATCAAAGGGGTAAAATGTGGCATTTTGATTTATTTTCGTGGGGTTTTCTATCTCGAAAAGACATCCAAAGGTTCTTTCGTATAGCGATCAAAAGGGCGAACTTCCCAGCTCACCCTTTCGACATAACCAAAACCTTAACTATGAAAAATCTTACTTTTCCACTGCAAAGGTAATAACTTTCTATAAACCAGCAACGGATTTTCTCTGAAAAAGAATCCTTTCATAAAATAATAATAACACTATCCATAAGCTGTCTTTCAAAATGCAAAAAGACGAATCTCTCCAGACTACAAAGAAGATCCATATAGAGACCTATGGTTGCCAAATGAACGTGGCAGACTCCGAAGTCGTTGCCGCAATCATGGAAACTGCGGGTTATGAAATGAGCGACTCTCCCGATGATGCAGATGCGATTCTCATTAATACTTGTAGCGTAAGAGAGAATGCCGAAAAAAAAGTTCTCAACCGACTTGAGCATTACAATCAACTCCGTCGTAAACATGGCAAACCCTCTATAATAGGAGTGCTGGGCTGTATGGCAGAGCGTGTACGGCAAGAACTGATAGAGAAGCACGGAGCCGACATTGTGGCAGGTCCCGATGCGTACAACGATCTCCCCAACCTCTTCGCTGCCGTAGAAACAGGGGAGAAAGCAATAAACATAGATCTATCTCGCACAGAGACTTACCGAGATGTAATTCCGCTCAAGCTCGCAGGGCTACATATTACCGGCTTTGTGTCCATCATGCGTGGATGCGACAATTACTGCACCTATTGCATCGTTCCCTACACTCGCGGACACGAGCGAAGCCGTGAGGTAGAGAGCATTTTGCGAGAGATTGATCACATGGTAGAGCTGGGCTACCGGGAAGTAACCCTCCTTGGGCAGAACGTGAATTCATACCGAAGAGAGGCTGCAACACCCGATGCTCCCCCTTTCGACTTTGCCGATTTGCTGCAAGCCGTAGCAGAGCGAGCCCCCAAGATGCGCATCCGATTTACGAGCCCCCACCCCAAAGACATGAGCGACAAAACCATTGCTGTGATGGCTCGCTATCCCAATATCTGCAAGCAAATACACCTGCCCGTACAGAGCGGGAGCAACCATATCCTCAAGCAGATGAAACGCGGCTATACCCGAGAGTGGTACCTCGACCGCGTGCGAGCTATCCGAGAGGCCATGCCCGAGTGCAGCATCGGCACCGACATGTTTTGCGGATTTTGTGGCGAGAGCGAAGAGGACTTCCAAGAGACGTTACGACTGATGCGGGAGGTTGCTTTCGATAGTGCTTTCATGTTTAAGTATAGCGAACGCCCCGGCACATTCGCAGCCAAACACCTCCAAGACGACGTGCCCGAGGAGACCAAGATACGTCGTCTCAATGAGATGATTGCATTACAAAACGAACTCAGTCTCGCCTCCAACAAACGTGATATTGGGAAGCAATTTGAGGTACTCGTGGAGGGCACGAGTAAGCGATCTCGAGAAGAGCTTTTCGGGCGTACATCACAGAATAAAGTGGTAGTATTCCCCAAAGAGCAGGCTCGTATTGGGCAATTCGTAGTCGTAGAAATACACGATGCCACAAGTGCAACTTTACTTGGGAAAGAGGTCCATTTGCCCCAAGAAGAACTATCTAATACACCCTAAATTCGCTTTTGGTTATGAGCATTTCCATCTCCGAGCATAGTATTACAGAATTTGTCCGCTGGGCAGATTACCTCGGCACCTTTGCCTTTGCCATCAGTGGAACCCGTCTGGCTGCCGCCCACAGATTCGATTGGTTTGGCGCGTTTGTTATCGGACTTGTAACGGCCGTTGGTGGAGGTACTATCCGCGATGT
This sequence comes from Porphyromonas endodontalis ATCC 35406, assembly GCF_000174815.1. Lineage (GTDB taxonomy): Bacteria > Bacteroidota > Bacteroidia > Bacteroidales > Porphyromonadaceae > Porphyromonas > Porphyromonas endodontalis. The sequence continues at coordinate 118,881 of NZ_ACNN01000005.1, read as the reverse complement.
TATGCTCGACCTCCCCGTCTTTTGGATGATAGAGCCCTCTTATATACTCATTGCCACCCTAGCGCTGTTTGTTACCATAGTGCTCCGCCATTGGCTCGTGCGGATCAATAACACCGTATTTATCTTCGATGCTATCGGCTTGGGGCTCTTCACGGCCGTAGGCGTTGCCAAGAGTTTGCATGCCGGACTACCTTGGTGGATTGCCCCTGTAATGGGTACCGTAACAGGCTCTTTTGGCGGGATATTACGAGACATTCTTATCAACGAAGTCCCCCTGATCTTCCGTAACGACTTCTACGCCATGGCTTGCGTGATAGGCTCTTTTGTCTACCTTGGCATACTATACTTGGGTTGGTCTGCCCCTGTTGCCCAAGCGGCAACAGCCCTCACCGTAATGATCTTGCGAATCCTTGCAGCGCACTTCCACTGGAGTATCCCCGCGCTAAAACCCCATCTAGACGACCCAACATCTAAGAAATAATCAACCCATATCCCCCTTATTATGAGTAACAAAAAAATCCTTTTACTCCTCGTGAGTTTTATTACAGTTCTCTGTAGTAGCCAACACTCCTTGGCACAGATCAAACTCACGCCCTTGGACGAAAACGCCTTCGCACAGAGCAATCTTCAACTCGTGCTTGACGGCAACAAAGAGGTTGCCCTACTCTCTAGAGAGTGTGTTGTACTCAATGGGAAAGCAGAGATTATGCAACTCGTTTACCTCCCCAAAGCAGATCGTACAATAGACTTCTCTCAAGCCTATATTGTACTAGGCGAAGTTGGGATAATTAAATTTTTGGAAGATGGAACTGTCACCGCCGTCCTTTTTGATCAAACGGGGCGAGACGGGTTCTTTATTTCCAAAGATGGTCAATGCGGTTATACTCCCATACCCGATGCAAAAGATGCAACTCTACTCCCCTATATACTAGAGGATAAACGTGGAGAAGAGACGGAGACCTATGCTGTGGTAAAGCTCGGGAATAAAATATGGATGCGCGAAAACCTACGCACCGCCCTATTCCAAGATGGTACTCCCATCAAGACCGGCCTTGACAAAAAAGACTGGGAAGCCACAAAGGCTCCTGCCGTAACTTACTACGATGGCGACGCCTCTAACCGCGCAGCAATGGGCGCACTCTATAACTGGTATGCCGTAACTGAGACTACAACGCCACTCGCGCCTAAGAGCTGGCAGGTCCCCTCCGCCGATGATTGGAGGGCTGTTGTCAAATACCTTGATCCCAACGGATTTATGCCCGATGAGTACGACAATCCCTCAATCCTCTCTCTAACCGCCGGAGAGATGCTCAAGAGCAAGGAGGGCTGGACCCACTCTCCCACAGGCAAACCAGAGGATGTCTTGGTGGGGAACAACCTATCTCAACTCGACATTAAGCCCTTCGGTAGCACCTCTACGAGTAAGTATTTCAACGGCTATTCGGGCAAGGGGCTTCAGGCCTACCTCTGGAGTTGTACACAGAGTGACTATGAAGCCACCAAGGGCGAGTTCTTCAGACTATTCTGGGATCAGAAGGTGGCAAACTTCTTCTTCGAAGATAAGTTTATGGGCTACTCCGTTCGTTGTATCCTAAATACCCCTATCCAACTTACCGAGGCACAGCCAATTGACCCCACGGCTCTCACCTTGAATGTAACAACAGCAGGCACACTCGCCTCGCAACTCTCCGAAGAACATAAGCAATCGGTGAGCAAACTCACACTAAAAGGATCTCTCGATGCTCGTGACTTTGCCGCCCTCCGCCAGCTCTCCAAACTCAACAAACTGACTCTCGAAGAGGTAAAGATCGAAGCCTATCGAGGGGATGGCGGTCCTATCGCAGGAGTCAAAAAATATCCCGAAAACGAAATACCTGCCGAAAGCTTCAAGGGGAATGTTACACTATCCTCCTTCAAAGCAACGGGAGAGATTAGCTCTCTAGGTGCTAATTGCTTCGAAGGTTGTGCTCGTCTAAGTCAAGTAGTACTCCCAGAAGCTCTTACCGAGTTTAACGGCAGTAACTTTAAGAACTGCACGTCCCTTCAGACCCTTACCCTACATGGTGGCATCACAGATCTTGGAGCTTCTACCTTCGAAGGCTGCAGTTCTCTCGCTACCATTACACTTCCCAGTGAGATAGAAGAACTTGGAGACTCGCTATTCAAAGATTGTAAATCGCTCTCCTCTATAACCATCCCCGATAGCGTTACCTCTATCGGCATGAGTGCCTTTGAGAACTGCTCTGCACTAACGCAAATTGAGCTCCCCGATGCCGTAGAGACCCTTGGCATGTTTGCGTTCCAAGGTTGCACGGCCCTCCAGACGGCCACCCTCGGCAATGGAATCTCCGAAGTAGACTATGGGACATTCCTCGGAGACTATGCCCTCAAGAGCGTGACACTACCCAATAATCTGGAGACGATCGGGGCTTTTTCGTTCCAAGGATGTACGGCACTAAAGACTCTTACAATACCCCAAAAGGTTAAGAAGATTGCCAATGGGGTCTTCCGTAGCACAGCTATTAAATTCACCCTTCCCGAGGGCTCTCTCTTTGAAGTAAAGGACGAGATGCTCCTCAGCAAAGATGGGAAAACGATCTACTACGTACCCAATACTTTCAGGGGCGAAGTGGTAATTCCCAATGGCATAGAGACCATCAATGGAGCTGCTTTTGCCGACTGCAAAGGCGTATCTAAGGCACATCTTCCGGCTTCCATCCGTGAGATTAAACTCATGGCATTTGAGAATACATCGCTTTATCAGCTGACCCTAGATGTTGTAAATCCCTCTGACATAAAACTTGGAGAAGATGTTTTTGGTAAAACCATGGACTACTCTCGCTGCGAACTATTCGTTCCCGAGAGCTCAGTAGAAGCCTACAAAGCGGCTGAGCCTTGGAAGCACTTCGACATCAAAGCCTCTACGGCTCTCTCATCTCCTGCCTCGGATTTCTTCCAAATTAGCCTCGAAGGACGCACCTTGCAGCTCCACACATCACAAAGCTCTTCATTCTCGATCTTCTCTACAGATGGGGAAATGCTTCTGCAAGGATCTCTACAAGCAGGTAGCAACCCAATAGATACGGCACAGCTACCCAGCGGCGTTTACCTCCTGAGTGTTGGCAAGAATAGCCAACTCATCCTACTACCCTAAGACGGCTCCTTGAGCTAAACGAATAAGCCCTCTGCCCTCCGACCTTGTGAGCGCAGGGGGCTTTCTCTATCCCGACATCCCCTTCGGATAAAAAGAAACCGCCCAAGGATTGCTCCTTAGGCGGCTCCGAAAAGTCTTCTTTCCCTTAGCTGGGGGAGAGAGTCTTTACTTAACGCTGGCAGAAAGTTTGCGGCGTTCTTTGATACGTGCTGCGCGACCCATACGATCACGGAGGTAGTACAACTTAGCACGACGCACCTTACCATGCTTTTCTACTGTGATGTTTTCGATGAAGGGGCTATCGTAAGGGAAGATACGTTCTACACCTACTTCGCCAGAGATCTTGCGAACGGTGAAACGACGCTTCTCACCATGACCACGGAACGAAATAACTGTTCCACGATACTTCTGGATACGTTCTTTGTTACCTTCTTTGATGCGATACTCAATAGTAATAGTATCCCCAACGGTAAACTTAGGATGCTCTTTACCCGACTTAAATTCGTCGTTGACCAACTTAATGAAGTCCATACACTCTTTCTTTTTTAATTAGTACTCTTACCAAACGCAATGTAACGAGCTGCAGAAGAAGTGCCCCAATCAGGAAAACCCATCGTCTCGCCAGAGATTGCGCAAAGCCCTGCAAAGGTACAACATTCCAACCAAATAATTCACCTACTAGGAACAACAAACGGAGAGAAACAACTATTTTTGCGAAAGGATTAAAATAGAAATACAACCAAACAACATGAGCAAATTTAAATCTATTATCCTTGGAGGCTTTTTTGCCTCCTCCCTACTGCTAACTAGCTGTAGCACACTATTAAGTCTATCGGATTCGTACACCTTCTCTAGAGCGAAGCTTGGCATGACCCGCGAACAAGTCTATAAACAAACGCGTTTGCGCCCCGTAAAGGTTGCCAAGCACCTTGACAAGGATGGTTCGGAAATAGAAGTCCTTTACTTCAAGACACTGATGAACGAGTGGGACAAAAGCGCAGCTCACATCTATGCTAACCAACGACTTGTTTTTCGAAATGGCAGACTTATAGCCGTGGAGCAGGGCGAGGAACAAATCGTGTACAAGCACATTTCCAATAATGGAGTAGGCATCTCTGTTGGAGTGCAGTAGAGAAACAGCCTCCTCACCTTCTCCCATAGGTGATAAAAAAGAACCCTCTCCTACCGCAAGTGGTAGGAGAGGGCTTTTTCTTATGCTAGGCTCAAAACTTAATTTGCACCGAGGAAGCCCAAAAGCACCCCAGCGGCGAGAGCAGAACCAATTACCCCGGCTACGTTGGGGCCCATGGCATGCATGAGCAGGTAGTTGGTAGGATCATACTCAAGCCCCACTATCTGAGAGATACGAGCCGAGTCGGGCACTGCCGATACCCCTGCATTACCAATAAGAGGATTGATTTTGCTCCCTTTCTTCAAGAAAAGATTCATCACCTTTACAAAGAGAACCCCCGTACAGGTAGCAATCACGAAGGAGAGAGCCCCTAGCCCGAAGATCTTAATCGAATTGACCGTTAGGAACTCCGTTGCCTGCGTTGAGGCCCCAACCGTTACCCCAAGTAGGATGGTAATGGTATCGATAAGGGGGCCCTTGGCCGTATCGGCAAGACGTTTGGTCACACCACTCTCCTTGAGCAAATTACCAAAGAAGAGCATACCCAAAAGAGGAAGCCCCGAAGGTACCAAGAAAGTTGTGAGCAAAAGACCTACAATGGGGAAGACAATCTTCTCTGTTTTGGAGACCGCACGCGGAGGCTTCATCCGTATCAAGCGTTCCTTCTTTGTGGTAAGAAGGCGCATGAAGGGGGGCTGAATGATGGGGACCAATGCCATGTAGGAGTAAGCAGATACCGCAATAGCTCCCATAAAATGAGGGGCGAGCTTGGACGAAAGGAAGATAGCCGTAGGCCCGTCTGCCCCACCGATGATACCAATAGCCCCTGCTTCGTTGGGAGCAAAGCCCCAAAGAAGAGCAAGCATATAAGCCCCAAAGATACCAAACTGCGCTGCCGCCCCAATGAGCATGAGCTTGGGATTGGAGATAAGAGCCGAGAAGTCGGTCATCGCTCCGATGCCCAAGAAAATAAGAGGAGGATACCAGCCCTGCCGCACCCCTTGGTAGAGGATATTGAGCACAGAGCCCTCTTCGTAAATACCGATCTGCAGACCTGCATCCTTAAATGGGATATTGCCGATGAGCATACCAAAGCCAATAGGGATGAGTAGTAGGGGCTCAAATTCGTAGCGAACGGCTAAGAAAATGAAGAGAAGCCCTACAGCCAGCATCACCCAGTGCCCTGTGGTTGCATTGGCAAAACCTGTAAAGGAGAGGAAGGTCTCAAGATTATCGACGAGGAAACTACCGAAACCCATGATTGTTGTTACGTTTTATTTATACTGAGAGGTGATCTTACCCAATCACCACAATGTCTGTACCCTCGAGTATCGACTCTCCTTTTTGTACTTTTACTTCGAGCACCTTACCTTCGCGGTCGCTATTGATGTTGTTTTCCATCTTCATAGCCTCTAGCACAGCTACTTTCTGACCACGTTTTACTACGTCGCCCACTTGTACTACCACATCAAGGATTACCCCTGGTAGTGGAGCCTTGATACCGCCCTTGCTACCGCCACCGGCAGAGGGAGCCGAAGCCTTAGGAGCCGAAACCACCGGGGTTACTCGCTTCACTACGGGACGAGGAGTTTCTTTTTTCTCGGTAAGCAGCTCTACTTGGTAGGTAGTGCCATTTACCTCTACTTCTGCCTCTTTTTCTTCGAGTTTATTGAGCTTAACGGCATACTCATTGCCGTTGATTTTGTATTTGAATTCTTTCATTTTGCAGGGTTGTCTATCTCTCTAATAATATAATAATTTCAATGCTCCTTGATGGAGGGAACGCTACGCACGATCTGACTTTTAAGTGCCCAAGCTGACGCGACAGAGGGTCTCCGTATGGTAAGGCGCATATCCGTAGTATCGTGCATGTAATCTGCAAGAGACTCCGTAAGAGCCAAGCCAATTGCGGCAAGCACTTCTGGAGAGGGAGTGGTAGGAGTTTGTTTCATAATAATATTATCTTCCGGCAACTGAGGCGCGACGAGGTACCCCCGAGACACGCTGATTAAAGGCCTTATTGCTCCAACCCGAGGGGGCGTGAGACTGTGTATGCGTGATGGTTATCAGACCACTTTCTTCGTCGTGCATACCACCGGCAGCCTCATAGAGAGCCATACCAATAGCTACGGCAACCTCGGGAGACATTCCATTTTTTTGGGTAGGAGCTACCACTTTCTTAGGAGCATTTTCACGCCTTCTATTACGTGCCGAGAGGTGTTGCGAAAATTTCCCTACCCCCTTAAAGCATAGATAAAGCACGGCGAGGCCAAAGAAAACCACGAGCATAGCCGTGATGGTCATCACAATGCCAGAGGGGTCTTCTGCGAGAAGTTCATTAGCCTTAGACTCGCTCTGAGCCAGCAGCGATAGGCTCGAAAGGACTATCGCCGAGGCTAGTATAGAGCAACGTCTTAGTAAGCGATTTACTTGCATAATCTCTGTGGAAAGGAATCGATCAAAGAGGCAAGTTATCGTGCTTCTTGGCGGGGAGGCTCTGACGCTTAGTGCGGAGTTGCTCCAACGCCCGAATGATGCGGAAGCGCGTATTGCGTGGTTCGATTACATCGTCGAGGTAGCCATACGATGCCGCTGTATAGGGATTGGCAAAGGCACGACGGTATTCTTCTTCCTTCTCTAGGGCAGCCTTGGCAGGATCTTCTGCGGCAGCCACTTCTTTAGAGAAGACAACTTCTACAGCTCCCGAGGGCCCCATCACGGCAATTTCTGCACTAGGCCAAGCGTAGTTTAGGTCGCTACGCATATGCTTCGAGCCCATTACAATGTAAGCCCCACCATACGCCTTGCGAAGAGTTACTGTTACCTTGGGCACAGTAGCCTCGCCATAAGCGTAAAGGAGTTTAGCCCCATGTGCAATTACGGCGTTGTACTCTTGACCAGTACCCGGGAGGAAGCCCGGTACATCCACTAGGGTAACAATAGGGATATTGAAAGCATCGCAGAAGCGAACAAAGCGAGCTGCCTTGCGAGACGAGTTGCTATCCAAGCTACCGGCCATCACCTGAGGTTGGTTGGCTACAATACCAGTACTCATCCCATTAAAGCGTGCAAACCCCACAATAATGTTGCGAGCGTAATCGGCATGTACTTCGAGGAATTCTCCATTATCCACCACAGCCCCAATCACTTCGTACATATCGTAGGGACGGTTGGGCTCATCGGGGATAATCTCGTTGAGGAGATCTTCTTTGCGATCTACAGGGTCGGTACACTCTACGAGAGGTGCCTCTTCCATGTTATTTTGAGGGAGATAGCTCAAGAGGCGACGGATAAGCTGGATACCATCCTCTTCGGTATCTACGGCAAACTGAGCCACACCGCTCTTTCCGGCATGTATATCAGCTCCACCAAGCTCCTCTTGGGTTACATCTTCGCCCGTTACGGTCTTTACCACTTTTGGTCCCGTGAGGAACATGTAGCTCGTACCACGCACCATTATATTAAAGTCTGTAAGAGCAGGAGAATACACGGCACCACCGGCACAAGGGCCAAAGATTCCCGAGATTTGGGGGATCACACCCGAGGCGAGGATATTGCGTTCGAAGATTTCGCCAAAGCCACAGAGGGCGTTTACTCCCTCCTGAATGCGTGCACCACCCGAGTCGTTAAGTCCGATTACAGGTGCGCCCACCTTCATGGCAAGATCCATCACTTTACAGATCTTCTGTGCGAGCATTTCTCCCAAGGCTCCACCCAATACGGTAAAGTCTTGTGCGAATATATATACGAGTCGCCCATCTATGGTACCACTCCCCACTACTACGCCATCGCCAAAAAACTTCTTTTTGTCCAAACCAAAATTGGTAGAGCGATGGAGGGCAAACATATCAATTTCTTCAAAACTACCCTCGTCTAGCAGCATAGCAATACGCTCTCGAGCGGTATATTTACCCTTGGCATGCTGTGCTTCGATGCGCTTTTCGCCACCGCCGAGGCGAGCCTCTTCGCGCTTAGCGATCAGTTCTCTCGTTTTTTCTAATTGTTGACCCATATAATTATCTCTAAAGTGTTTATTCGTTGTTTTATTTGTCTTTTGCGTCGCACAGCTCTAGCAATAGGCCGTGTGTGCTCTTGGGGTGAAGGAAGCCGATATTAAGCCCCTCTGCCCCTCTACGGGGTTGTTTATCTATAAGTTGCACCCCCTTTTCTCCGGCTTCGGAGAGGGCAACGCCGGCATCGGGAGTAGCAAAAGCGATATGATGAATCCCCTCGCCTCTCTTCTCCAAGAACTTGGCAATGGGACTATCTTCGCTTGTAGGCTCAAGCAATTCGAGTTTAGTTTCTCCAATTTTAAGGAAAGCCGTACGTACCTTTTGGTCGGCTACTTCTTCTATGTTATAGCACTTGAGCCCCAAAGTTTCTTCAAAAAAAGGAAGAGCTTCTTGGATACTCTTAACGGCTATACCCAGGTGTTCGATATGTGATAGATCCATATGCTACACTTATTAATTTGCTTCTTATAGGGACATCCCCTCTGTGGCAAGAGAGGTGAGACTCCTATATTTCGGTGCAAATATAGTAATAATACACTAGCCAATGAATATATTAGGGAGAAATAGGGAGTTAGAATGAAATTTCTGAGGGCTTATGGCTAGGAACTATATCCGTAACCATCAGATTTATAAGCAGTAAGAAAACAAATGCACATCAACCTCATTTTGGTGCAGATATACACCCTCGAGGGAATAAAAAAGATACCCCACAGAGTTTTTTCTTAACTCCATGGGGTATATGCTATGCAGGTAAGAGAGAGCCTCCGAAGTAGGCTTAGCGCGACTTGCTCATAGAGGAGACCCTCTACCTCATAGTAGAGGGGGATTAATTCCCTCCAACTCCTCCGGCTGCACCTCCGGCCCCCTGCTCCTTCTTTTCGCTGCTCATCAAGTCCTTATTCTCAATTGTGCGGCTTACCTTGCGAATAGCACTCTTGAGGTTACCAAAACTATAGCTGATCGAGACACCCGTAGATAAGCCATAATTGCGGACATGGGTCTCTCCGGAGAATGAAGGAGACGACATAGCGATTCTGAGATCATACCAAGGAGATAAAGGATTGCTAATCCATCCCGAAACAGTTAGTCGCTGTTTGAGGAACGACTTGCTCACACTCAGGTGGTGCCAAGACCCCCAGAAGCTCTTTAGGTTGATCGTAGGAGGTTGGATAAATATGCCTGCATTTACTCCCAGACTCCAATTCTTGGGAAGGGTAAACGTCGCACCCATGAAGCTGTTACCTCCTAGCCCTTTCATCACAGTATTGCCATAATCGTCTTTCCCATTAATCTTAATGCCACTAGCATCTAGGGTTACAAAGTTTAGATTACTCTGCAGATAGAGACGTACCCACGACGCCGGCACATACTGCGTAAAGATGTTAAAGCCCAAAGAACGCATCTTTCCCTTATCCGTATATGTCTGGTGTAAAATACGATTTCCCTTATCGTCAAGTTGGCTAAAGAAGTATTCCTCCACTTTATTGTTGCTGAATTGGTAGCTGGCACTTAGCATGAGCGAGAACTTCTGCGTATAGTGCGAATAGGTAGCATCTAGGGCATGTACCCTCTCGTTGGAGAGGTTTTCATTTCCATATTTCACCTGTAGGGGCGACACCTGCTCACGGTAGGGATTGAGCTGGGTAATGCTGGGGCGTTGTATGCGGTAGTTGTATCCTAGCTTCAGTTGGTCTGCATCGGCAAGAGTCCATGTAGCAATAAGCTGTGGCACTACATCCAAGAAGGTGTGATGCAAATTCGCTTTGGGTTCTTTGGCAAACTCTACGTTTTGTACGCCATACTCGGCGCGAGCTCCGGCTACGAGATTGACATTACCTTTGCGGTACGTGACATTACCATAGGCTCCATAGATATTTTGCTTATATGCCATGGGAGAGCCACTAATACCCAAATGCTGCCCAAAGAGACTCCCAACGACCCATTCGTTGCTAATTTTATCCAAGACCTTAAACACAGACTCGGTTGCACCCAAACGGAATATACTCTTAAGCCCTGCCTCTACCTTCCACTTATCGCCAAAGGGACGAACGTAATCGATCTGGCCGGTATGCTCATTAAAAGTAGCATCGGTTTGGGAGAATTGTCGATTGGTCTGCAGAATGCTCTCGGCATTCTTAGGGTCAAAGATTTTCTGATCAGTAAGAACCTCGCTATGATTGGGAGTATGAACCCATTGGTAGGAGAGGGTCAGGGACTCTCCCTTTAGAGCCGTGGTATGCTCGTAGTCGAGCCGAGTTTCGAGCGTTGTGGAGCTACTCTTGGTATCAGCCCTCAACCCATCCTTGGCAAGCAATTTGCCCGAGGGGTCTTCGGTGCGTGTGGTGGTAATATTCACCCCCGGGGTGTTATGGCTAGAAAGATCCACATTCAACGACAGGAGGTTGCGCTCATTGATGTCGTAGGTGAGGTTCAATCCCCCCATGTGGTAGCCATAGCGACTTTTATTGCGCTCCACTGTATTCTCGCTGGTAAGACGGATACCCGTATCACGATAAGTAAGGACTGAGGTATTGAGCATCGGCATCATAGAGAAGTTGTACACCCCTCCGTGATAGTTGGCAGTAACCCCAAACTTACCGACTTTGCTGGTGAAGAACACATTCCCACCCCCACCGGGTTGTATGATAGAGCCATTTACTCCGACCTGTGCCTGATAACCCTCGAAGGAGGTTTGTTCCGTGATAATATTGAGGATGGCACCAACCCCTTCGGCCTCGTATTTTACCCCCGGCTCTGTGATTACCTCCACCGACTTAATGGTAGAAGCAGGGATGCTACGGAGCACCTCCTTAGGATTTGAGGAGATCATTTTAGAGGGCTTACCATTGAGGTAAATACGGAAATTCTTCGACCCCTTAACGCTTACATTACCCTCTCCATCTACCGTTACAAGGGGTACCTTTCGGAGCATATCGCGGAGGGACTCAGCCTTGCTCAAAGGGTCATCCTTTACATTATAGGCAATGCGATCGGCATCAAGACGTACCAAAGGACGAGCAGCCGTAACGGTTACTTCTGCAAGATTTTCGGCATCGTCCTCCATAAAAAGACGCAACATACCCATACTTTTTACCTTGCTGTAAGGGAGTATCTGAGATTGCATCTTCTTGCCTACAAAAGAGGCTTCTACCTTGTACTCATTGGCCACAGGTAGAGATATGGCAAAACGCCCTCCATCATCGGTAAGTTGCTGTAAAGCACTCCCCTCCTTACCCTCCGCAATAGGGGTAAAAGAGACAGCCGCAAAGGGTACCGGCTCACGGCTAAGGCTATCCAATACCATGCCTCGCAGCAAATGGCCATTTTGGGCTCCGGCTCCACCTATACCGAGGTATAGAGCCAACAAAAAAGTCAAGCATAAAAACCTATTTCTAGGTTTCTTAATAGGGTACAGTCTCATAATAATAAGCGTTTTTTGCTTTTCGCTCCTCCTACATCTCAAGGAGAGTTGCCTAGGAGAAGCTTCTATTATCTCTAATTTAACTAGTCGTGATAAGAAGAGGATCGGAGAGCCTCGCTCAGCCCTCAGATGCCTCCAATGGGGCAAATGTACGATAATTCAACAAAAAACCTTACAAATACCCCTCTGACTCAAAGGAAAACTTCCGATTCAGTAAGAAGCATCTATGCAAAACGAGCTCTCCTCCCTATTTCCCCTCTCTTCATCAGGCTCTAAAATCTCAGCGCGTGAAACACTCAAAAATCACTGCCCTATACTTTTTTCTTTTCTGGGCAGGATTTTTCTATTTCACAGGCAGGAAGTAAAAATTTTTAGGGCAAAGTGCCCCCACAAAATCAGCCTAAAGAAAAATGGAAATAGCGTAGCCGCCATTTGACATCTAGCGACAAACAAAAAGTCCCCTCGCAAATAGCCTAAAAAGCACCCCTCTAAGGGGATAGTAGCCGTGCGTATGGAAATAGAATAAAGTACTGCATACATGTTTTTCGTATTGATAAAAGATAGTTAGAGAGTTTTACCTACCTTTGTCTCGTCACAAGCGAACATCTAATTCCGTAGGATTGGCTTTGAGATATACTTTGTAGGCGAGAGTGCTAGCGAGCAAACCCTCTACAAAGGGGAGCAGACCCCTAACTCATAACTTCCGATAGTAGAAGTAGTTCCTTTTTTGACATAGTACTAATTTTAATTCTCACAAGAGGAATGAACATCTATCTAGGTAACCTTAATTTCAAGGTAAAGGCTGAGGATCTTACCGCCCTCGTACAACAGTATGGAAGCGTAGCCAATGCTCGCATCATTACAGACAGAGAGACAGGTCGCTCTCGCGGTTTTGGATTTGTAGAAATGGACGACGAAGAGGCTTTGGTTGCCATCGAAGCCCTTAACGAACAGGAGTTTATGGGACGCAAACTTGTTGTAAAACAAGCAGAAGAACGCCCCGAGCGCGCTCCTCGTCGCTAACGAACCATCCCATCCCCCTTCGTCTACACGGAGGGGGATTCCCATGAAAAAACAGAAGTATTAGAAGCGCAGGCGAACAGAGTGCACCCCGGGGAGCACAGCAACTTGGTTGCGTAAAGCCTGAATGCGAGGGCGCGGAGCCTGTACGGTAAACTCCGCATCAATCAAACCTCCCTTTGTTTGGATATTGTAGCTCAAGAGCGCAACCGAGGTATTATTCTTGACAAGAGAAATCAACCGAGAGACCAATTCCACACTATCATCGATAGCCTCTACATAGAGGTGGGCTTTGGGTTGCGTAGAGCCTAATCCACTCCACTCTGCCGGCAGTAGCTTATCGGGGTTATTTTGCATCAGATAGGGCACATTGGGGCAGCTCTTGCGGTGGATACGAATCCCCGAGCGAGAGGGATAAGCAATAATAGCATCCCCAAACTGTGGATTGCAGCACTGAGCGAGCGCGTAATCAACGCCATTAAGACTTTCGTCCATAATCACCACGGTACCGGCACCACGCCCGGCAACGGTATTGTCTTGCCCGGGAGTATCCCCTGTTTGCACAGCTTCGTAGGTGAGGGGGATGGTCAATGTACCCTCCTTGGCGGCTGTTTCCAAAGTCGTGTACTGGGCATCGTAGCGACGTTGGTACTCCTCTAAAACATGATTTAGATCCAACTTGCCGTCGGCTACGTCGCGGAAAAACTCGTTGAGTGCAGCATAGCCCATTTTGCGCGTGAGCTGATTGAATAGACTCTCATCCCAAGTAAGGTGCCTATTGCGGAAGCGGCGTTCGAGAGTAGCACGTGCTTCGCTAAGCCCTCGCTCGCTCCGTTCTCTTAGTTTCTGGCGGATTTTATTTTTGGCTGCAGAGCTAACCACGATCTGTAACCAGTCTTCCCTCGGGTATTGATTGCGGTTGGTTGTCACACTTACCGTATCTCCATTCTGCAACAAGGTACGCAAGGAGGCATTCTTGCCATTGACCAGAGCCGCCACCGCCGTAGCCCCCACATTGGAGTGAATGGCGAAGGCAAAATCGAGTACCGTAGCCTTGGGGGGAAGTTTTTTCAGCTCTCCTCGGGGGGTAAAGACAAATATCTCTTTGGGGGATCCTAGGCTGTACTTCTCGTTTTCGTCCGTAGATACATTCGCTTTTGTCTCTAGCATTTTACGCACCGAAGTAAGCGTTTTGTCCAGTTCTCCCTCACTCTTAAGACCCTTATAACGCCAGTGGGCAGCCACCCCTCGCTCTGCCACCTCATCCATACGTCGTGTACGGATTTGGATTTCTATGAAGCGACCTTCGGGTCCCTCCACGGTGATTTGGAGCGATTCATAGCCATTGGCCTTGGGCGTGGTAATCCAATCTCGCAGACGCTCCGTATCGGGCGTGAATTTGTCCGTAATCAAACTATAGCAGTACCAGCAGGCCTCATGCTCCTCGTGGGGAGGGGCTTCTATGATAATGCGCAGGGCGGTAAGGTCGAAAATGTTATCGAAAGAAACCCCCTTCTTCTGCATTTTGTTGTGGATGGAGCTAATGCTCTTGGTGCGGGATTTTATCTCATAACGCCATCGTTTGGTACCACTATCAATGCACTGCCTAAGGAGGGCAACAAACTTTTGCAAGTATTCTTCGCGTGCACGTTTGGTCTCTCCCAGCATCGATTTGATGGCATAGAAAGATTCGGGTTGCGTGTATTTTAGGTATAGATCTTCCAGCTCTCCCTTGGCGGCATAGAGCCCAAGTTTGTGCGTTAGAGGGATAAAATAACTATTCACCTCCTCGGCTTGCTCGCGACGCTTCTCCTCGGGCAGATATTTTTTAGCCGTGCGCATCCGATAGAGACGGTCTGCAATGATCAGAAGCAGTACGCGCACATCCTCGGCCACCGTGAGCAACAGTTCGCGAAAGAGAGAGTCCTCCACATGGGAGCGACGCATATAGATCTGAGCCGTCTCACGTATACGACCTATTAGGGATATAGTCCCCTCCGGAGTAAACTTCGCTACCTCCTCCGGGGTAAAAAAGCCTTTGTAAACAGCTCTATAGAAGAGTACTGCCGATAGTGATACACTACTGAGATTAAACTCCTTAGATACAATAAGGGCTACTTCGAGCTGACGAAGAAGCCCGTTGTAGCCAAACTCATCTCGGGCAAAACAGCCCTGTTTCACTAAAAAAGTGAGCCGCTCCCGATATACCGACGGGGGGACTTGGATATGCGGTAGCCCCCTCAGCTCTCGGTACAGCTCCAGCAAGCGAGCCTTTTCTTCTCGGGAGAAATAATTCTCTTCTTGCGGAGGGGTGGGATTAAGTTTCCCCTCAGGAGTTACATCTATCGGCTGCATATACTTTCCTTTCTTCTCTAGGGAAGAAGGAGAAGCGACTAAAACTCGTCGATCTCTTCCATCCCTGCCACTACATAAGGACGCACCAAGTCGTGAGGCTTTATCACCTCGTCGTTCCACTCAATAAGGTCTATATCAAGGGGGATAATTCCCTCTTCGTCATCATCCGGATCGCGCCCGAAATCTTTTTCTATCGCCTTGAGGCGAGAGCAAAAGTCCTCACAAGACTCCCCGGTAGGGATCATGGCGACCAAGTTTAGAAAGGGCTTAGTGCCCTCGGGTAGGTCTATGGGTTCGGTAATCTCGGGTGTGGAGAAGCGGCTCCCCGGGTACGAAGATTGCAGTAGCTGGGTAACACTATTGATATTATTCGTTCGATCTTTGTTGCTACCTATGCTAATAATGGCTTTGTTTGTCATTGCTATAATAATGCGCTCTCTAGTATAATTGTATAGGGATTACTTACGGTTGTTGTGCTGGATACGCACCGACTCTTCATGTATAAGGGTCATAAGTTTTTTTACGAAGGAGGGATCAAGCCCCAAGCTCTCAGCCCACGAGGTACACTCTGCCAGGTTGGCCTCAAATTGCGCCTCCTGCAAAACGGGAATATCGGCACGCTTCTTTAGCTCTCCAATACGAGTCGCAATGACCATGCGTTGCGCTAGATTGGAGATAAGGAGATTGTCCATCTCGGCAAGAGTGGCACGGTAAGAAACGAGGCGTATATCGTCTACACGGTTTGTCTTGCTCCTTATTACAAGATTATCTATTATCGCCTTAAGATCAGAAGGGGTAACCTGCTGGTGAGCGTCCGTGCGAGCACTGGCAGGGTTGATATGGCTCTCAACCATCAAGCCTTGGAAGCCCAAGTCCAACGCCTTTTGACTCACAGCCTGAATAGCTTCTCTGCGCCCCGCAATATGGCTCGGGTCACAGATAAGAGGGATATCGGGCAATTCGTTTTGGAACTCAAAGGCGACGCCCCAATAGGGAGCGTTGCGGTAATCGACCTTGATGGCAGGGGGAGGAGGGAACCCTCTGAAGATGGCAGAAATGTCCGTAATACCTACTTGCCAAAAACGCTCAATGGTACCGATCCACAATTGCAAGTCGGGACACATCGGGTTCTTAATCATAAGGGGGGTATTGGATCCTCGGAGTACTTCGGCAATCTCCTGTACCGAGTGAGGGTTGGTAGAGGTACGCGCTCCAATCCATAGCACATCCACACCAGCCTCTAGGGCTGCCTCGGCATGCTTACACGTGCAAACTTCGGTGGTAGTGCGGTAGCCAAATTTTTCTTTTATCTCTGCTAACCAAGAAAACCCTTCGCTTCCGACCCCTTCAAATCCACCCGGTTTGGTGCGGGGTTTCCAGATGCCGGCTCTGAAGAGATCTATTCGGAGCGGTTGCAAACCCTCGGCCGTAGCAAGAAGCTGCTCACGGCTTTCTGCACTGCACGGCCCTGCAATCAGGCGGTATGATCGTGGCTCTGTAGGCTCTTCCGGCAAGGGAGAAGACTTCGGGGAAGGTGCGGATTGTTCGTTCATCGTTATTCCTATAATGTCTGATAAGATGCCAGCTCGTTTTCTAGTATCGACGTGTAATGCTCGGCAATCTCATCACGTGCAAAGGTAGCAATATACTCTCTATTAGGCTCTACTGTGTGGGTATAACCCAAAGTTTTCCACTGCTCATAGTAGCGACAAATGTACTCAATTATTTCGGAAGCCTCGCCGGCAGGGCAGCCCCCTCGTGCCCTCTTTAGTATCTCCTCCCCAATTGCCTTATCGCTCATAATCATAAGGATAGGCTTTTCCATGGCAAGTGCCTCGAAAATCTTTGTAGAGACAATACCATGTGCCCCATGCGGAGTTTCGGGCGTGCCAAACATCAGCACCATGCTACTTTGCTGCAACAACTGAGGCACTCTAACAAAGGGTTGCATACTATGGATGCGCTGCAAAGAAGCGACAAAGCTAGGGAAACGACTCAAACACCCCTCAATAAGATCTCGCGACTGGTCGTCTACATACCAAGCCACCTCTAGCAACCCCTCTTCTATAATTGGGCGCAAAGCGGCACTACTCAACGCCTCAAAAAGGGGAGTCGGATTAGAGCGAGCAAGGGTCAATAATCGCCCTGTAAAAAGGAGGGTAAAGCGAGGTGTTCTCTCCGGCTCCCGAGGGAAAAAGAGGGAGCGGTCATAGCCATTATAGAGCACCTCCACAGGTACCCCTTTTGAGGCTTTTTGGAGGATTCGTTGGTGCCAAGGGGAGACAGTAACAATCTTTTGTGCCGACCGAAACGCCCTATTCCGCTGGCGGATATACTGACGTTTTAGGAGAGAAAGGAAGAGTTTTTTGGGTAACGATTTTTGCCCTTTGTGGGTGGGAAGAAACTCGTAACGAGGGTATTGCTCTACAATATCTCGCGAATCCATCACTACAGGGATATGGTACTTTTTGGCAAGTTGAGCAGCCGTACCATGAGGGAAAGTGCGGTACGAAAAAGAGATAATCAAGTCAAACTCATTGATTTTAAGTAGCCCCTCAAGAGCCTCCCTGAAGGCACGTTCTTTAGTGGAGAAGAAAGCTTCTCCGAGAGACTCCCACACGCTATACGACTTCCTCAAAGGGATGCGATACGTGGGACAAAGATCCTCCATTCCCTCAAACACCTTGCCGTGCCCTGAGTTATTCCATTGCTTAATATCCTCAGTAGCCACCACCACTTGCCACCCCAAAGAGACCCAATAGCTCACTAGGGAAAAGGCGCGTGGTGCAAAATGAGGTGGATAGAGATCGGCTAGTACGAGAATACGTCGGGACATGGTATAAGCTCTTCTAGAGGCATTTCTTCCGTTGCGTTACACTCTTCTATGCGCAATATGATACGCAACAACTCGCGATAAAGTCGGGAGTGATAGGGGTGTACCTCTTTGGCTAGCAGGTCATTATGGAAGAGTAAATTAAGCTCTCCGTTGTATTTTGCCGTTGCAATGAGCAACTGATAACTGTACTTTAGAGCATCGCGTGCGCCTAGTCCCATATATTTAGTACGGTCTAGCGAACAATCCATTAGCGTAAGCGGATGCAATACAAGGTTGGTAATGGTACCGGTAGAGGGCATAATGTAATGAATCGGACGACAAGTACCAAGTCGGAAACCCGCAACATCGGGGTAGCCCATCGTGTAGTCGTCTAGTATTCCTGCATTGAGAAGGTATAAAAAAATCCTCGGGCTCACGAGCCGCCAAATAGTGATAACGAGCGTGCGTAATGCTCTTCTTGAGATCGTGCTCCAGCAAATGCAACTGCTGCTCAATGCGCTCGGGATGAAGAGATCCCTCCATAGGGATATGGAAAGCCTCCTCTACTCCATATTTACGGGCATAGAGATGTACCCGACGAGCCGCACCGTGCGTAACACGATAGTTGGGACGATCTTCGGGTTCTTTGCTCGGTGTTTTGTAGAAAAACAGCGTCTTGCACTTCCCCTTTGGAAGCCTACGCTCTACCTCTCTATTCCACTCCAAGAATCGATCGAAGGTGAAATAACGGTCGCTTAGCAGGGAACGAAAAGCCAATTGATAGGCATTCCATAGACTCTTATGCTCCTTTACATAAGCACGAAAGAGGCTACGCACGCCATGGTATTCGTACGGACAATCAATATCGTGCGTAAGGTGAACTCGGGCAAACTTACGAGGGATAGAGGGCATTTCAATCTTAGAATACTCCTCTTGACCGCTCTCTCGAAAAGCACTTTGCAGCAAAGAGCGAAGTTGCTCTCCATACTCTTCTACAATAGGACGATGCAAGAAACCAGCTCGATAGGGGAGGCTTTTCTTTCCGGGAAAACGCCCGTAAGCGTCGCGCTCCGTACGGCGGTACATCTCCTCGTAGCGCGAGACAAGGTAATATGTAGAGGCTACAATATCGGCATGAATCAGAATAGGACCTCCGGCATATGCCCTCGTTACGCAAGGGGTACCAAAGAGCAAAGGAATACCCTCCCACTCCAAAAGCGGAAGTTTGGGATCTGCTGCCTCTGTACCATACACCCCTACGTCAAAGAATCCGGAGGGCATGATCACCACCTTATAGCGCGACATCTCGACAAGATTGGCTGTATAACCCACCGCATTGGTGAGCTTCCCCGGCAACTCCTCTTCCCTCAAAAGAAAGGAGATAATATAGCGAGCAATTTTATCTGTGCGCATGGAGCTGTCTGTAATGGTAGGCTAAACGCAATCTCTGCACGAGGGAAAGGGAGCCTTTACTTATCCGATAAAAGGGATATTGCTCCCCATAAAAAGAACGGAATACCGCCTCAACGCCCTGCAACATAGAGCCCTCAAAATCAAAATGGGTCAGGTGGCAACGCGCCAAGGCAAGCATGGTAGAGTGAATCAAATAGGCAGGAGCCGCTTTGTGCTCTTTGCCCCCAACGGATGCGGAAGCTATGAGATAACCGGTGGAACCCTCATAGGGAGTAAAACCGGCGGCAAGGAGATCGCCCTCCTTAGAATAGATGGTAGACAGAAGCCCTTGCCCACGACTCATTGCAACATCCACCGTATGCTCTAGAGTTGAGAGGAGGTGACGAGCAAGCCCCTTTTTGCGGTAAAGCGTACAAGAGAGGCGCAGTAAATCTTCGGGAGTAGAGGCCTCTTGGTATTGATACCCCAGTTGCTTTGCCAACGAGATTTTATGCCGAATATCCCTATTTTCGCTCGCAAGAAGGGCCTTTTCGTCCTCGGGCAACCTTCTAGCATACGAGTAACGAACAAAAGAACTATACCCCTGCCAATAGTAGGGCAACCAGTCTGTAAAGGATGTGGGAAAAGGAACTTCGAAGTACTTGAATTGCGGCATAGCCTCCACAAACGCCATCGTTATCTTGCGTCTCTGCACAAAGATTCCATGCTGACTTTGGGGAGACCCCTCGCCACCCTCCCCCTCAGGAGAAAAGTAAATCCCCCCTACTTGCGTGTAGGGAGGAGATAGAGCCACCCCTCGCACGGGAGTGTATAAAGGGAAAACGGCAAGTACTCGACCATCATCGGAGAGGGCACACCAAGGCTGCCACCCCTTCGCACCACCTGTTACGGCATCGAGCCACCAAGGATGGTAATATAAGGGAACCGTCTCTGCCTGCTCGGCAACAAACGTCTCATACTCAGTGCGACTGGTAACGATAGTCACCTTCTCCACAAAGCTTTGCCCGGGGCGATTGGTTACTAAATCCCTCGTTGCTGACGCAGAGCCTCGCCAATCTTCTCACGAAGTTCGCTGCTAAGCTCCGGATTATCTTGCAAGATACGACGTACCGCATCCTTGCCTTGCCCCAACTTGGTGCCGTCGTAGCTGTACCACGAACCACTCTTCTGAAGAATGCCAAAATCGGTACCCAGGTTGATTATTTCACTCTCCGAAGAGATACCCTCTCCGAAGATAATTTCAAACTCAGCGGTCTTAAATGGAGGAGAAACTTTGTTCTTTACCACCTTTACGCGCGTCTCATTACCATAGACATCATCGCCATTTTTGAGCTGAGTTTTACGGCGAATATCAA
The DNA here is from genome assembly GCF_000174815.1 of Porphyromonas endodontalis ATCC 35406. Classification (GTDB taxonomy): domain Bacteria; phylum Bacteroidota; class Bacteroidia; order Bacteroidales; family Porphyromonadaceae; genus Porphyromonas; species Porphyromonas endodontalis. The sequence continues at coordinate 98,203 of NZ_ACNN01000005.1, read as the reverse complement.
GACGCACTGAGGCGTAAAACTTAAGGGCATTCCCCCCGGTTGTTGTTTCCGGATTGCCGTAGGTAACGCCTATCTTTTCACGTAATTGATTGATGAAGATGCAGACGGCATTCGATTTGCTTACCGCGCTAGTCATCTTACGCAACGCCTGCGACATAAGGCGAGCTTGTAGGCCTATATTCTTATCGCCCATCTCGCCCTCAATCTCTTGTTTGGGGGTAAGAGCGGCCACAGAGTCCACTACCACTACATCCACAGCAGACGAGCGGATGAGCTGCTCGGCAATCTCTAGAGCCTGCTCACCGTTGTCGGGTTGTGAGATCCAAAGACGCTCAATATCCACGCCCAAGTGCTCGGCATAAGTAGGGTCGAAAGCGTGCTCGGCATCGATGATAGCCGCCAAACCGCCCATACGCTGCGCCTCAGCAATGGCATGGATGGCAAGCGTAGTCTTACCGGAAGATTCGGGACCGTAGATTTCGATAATGCGCCCACGAGGGTATCCGCCTACGCCAAGGGCTACGTCTAGAGCAAGGCTCCCAGTAGGGATCACGTCTACACTATCGGAAGTTCTCTCTCCCATATTCATGATGGAGCCCTTCCCGTAAGTTTTCTCAATGCGCTCCATCGCCATCTGTATGGCGGCTAGTTTGTTTTTGTCTATAGCCACCTTTTCTTTGGTGGGATTAGACTTTGTATCGGGAGTCGTGCTCTCGGGGAGCTTTTCTTCTTCGTTCATAAGTTGTCTATTACTTTGAGTATCTGCTCAGCGTGCTTAGAGGTATTCACCTCTTTGCCACTGAATATATAACGTATTACCCCTTGGGCATCTACCACAAAAGTAGAGCGCAGAGTACCCATGTACTCTTTGCCATACATTTTCTTAGGCACCCATACGCCCATTTCCTCTTGCAGGCGATGTTCCTCATCGGCAATCAGCAAGAAAGGCAGGTCGTACTTGCTACGGAAGCGTTGGTGGGAAGCCTGCGAATCTTTGCTTACCCCCACAACACGATACCCTCTCTCGGCCAAAGCCTCAATGTGATCGCGCAACGAACAAGCCTCGGCTGTGCAGCCGGAGGTATTATCTTTTGGGTAAAAATAGAGTATCCATGGCGACCCTAAAAAGTCGCTACTCTTAAGTAGGGTACCATCTTGATCCGGCCCCAATATCTCGGGTATTTTATCTCCTATATTCATCACACACAAAGGTAATTCTTTTCGTCCAAAGCGTATCTATTATAAGAAAGGGTGCTGTCTCTCACACGAGACAACACCCTACTTAAGATTACGGATGATCCTCTAGGAGGATTACATCATACCTCCCATACCACCGCCCATTGCAGCGGCAGCGGCAGCCGCATTCATATCTGCTTTATCGTCTTTTTTCTCTGCTACAACGCATTCCGTTGTTAGGAACATACCGGCAATAGAAGCAGCATTTTCGAGAGCAACACGAGACACCTTAGCAGGGTCGATTACCCCGGAAGCAACGAGATTTTCGTACTTATCAAGACGTGCATTGTAACCGAAGTCGGCCTTACCATCGCGTACCTTTTGTACTACTACGGCACCTTCCTTACCTGCATTAGCCACGATTTGGCGAAGAGGTTCTTCGATGGCGCGCTTTACGATCTCAATACCGGTTGTCTCATCGTCTGTCTCACCCTTGAGGCTTTCGAGAGCATCAATGGCACGAATGTAAGCCGTACCACCACCGGGAACGGTACCCTCTTCGATAGCGGCACGAGTGGCACTGAGGGCATCTTCTACACGATCTTTCTTCTCCTTCATCTCTACTTCGCTGGCAGCACCCACGTAGAGAACAGCTACACCGCCGGCAAGTTTTGCCAAACGCTCTTGGAGCTTTTCGCGATCGTAATCGCTCTTGGTATTTTCGATCTGAGCACGGATCTGAGCTACACGAGCCTCTAGTTCGCCCTTGTCGCCCATACCATTTACAATAGTAGTATTATCCTTGTCTACCGTTACCTTTTCGGCCTGACCAAGCATCTCAATTGTAGCAGCTTCAAGAGAGAAACCTGTCTCTTCGCTAATCACAGTAGCCCCTGTGAGGATGGCAATATCCTGCAACATAGCCTTACGGCGATCACCAAAACCGGGAGCCTTCACGGCGCAGATCTTGAGCCCACCACGCAAGCGGTTTACTACGAGAGTGGCAAGAGCTTCGCTGTCAATATCTTCTGCAATGATCAAAAGAGGACGGCCTGTTTGTAGGCTCTTCTCGAGAAGAGGAAGAATATCCTTGATAACTGAGATCTTCTTGTCATAGAGGAGGATGTAGGGGTTCTCCATTTGGCACTCCATCTTCTCCGTATTGGTTACGAAGTAGGGAGAGATATAACCACGGTCGAACTGCATACCCTCTACCACCTTTACTTCGGTGTCGGTACCCTTAGCTTCTTCTACCGTGATAACTCCTTCTTTCTTTACCTTGCCCATAGCTTCGGCAATAAGGCGACCGATTTCTTCGTCCCCATTAGCCGAGATCTTAGCCACGTGCTCAATCTTCTTAAGATCGTCGCCTACAGCTTCGCTCTGAGCGGCAATGTTTTTAACCACGGTAGCCACAGCCTTGTCAATACCACGCTTTAACTCCATAGGATTGGCACCGGCTGTTACATTCTTGAGCCCTACATTGATAATGCTCTGGGCAAGAACGGTAGCCGTAGTGGTACCATCACCGGCATCGTCGTTGGTCTTAGATGCGACCTCACGCACGAGCTGAGCACCCATGTTTTCGAAGGCACCTTCAAGCTCGATTTCCTTTGCTACGCTTACCCCGTCTTTGGTGATATGGGGAGCACCATAGCTCTTACCAAGGATCACATTACGCCCCTTAGGACCGAGGGTTACCTTCACTGCATTAGCAAGCTGATCCACTCCTTTTTTAAGGAGGTCGCGTGCTTCTTGATCAAATAATATCTCTTTAGCCATAGCTTTTGTTGTTGCTGTATGTATTCTATTTAGGTTGTCTTACTTTGATATTGTTAGTTCTTCTCTCCAAGCATCACTCTTAGAGGATAGCCAAAACATCGCTCTCACGCATGATGATAAACTTATCACCCTCAAGCTCGATTTCTGTGCCGGCATACTTTCCATAGAGTACTACATCTCCCTCTTTTAATTCCATCGGGTTATCCTTAGTACCCTTACCAGCGGCTACAACAGTACCACGGAGGGGCTTTTCTTTAGCGGTATCGGGAATGATGATGCCACCTTGGGACTTCTGTTCTGCATCAGCAGGTTTCACTACTACACGATCTGCAAGCGGTTTGATATTCATACGAATACGATTATTATGTTACTATTCTATTTATTTCTTCTTGGGGATTAGCTCTATATGCACTCGCTAGTGCCGAGCCCATCCTTGACATCGGAAATTCATACAAATACTATGCCAAGAGGTGGAAATAGGCTAAGAAGACAATTTGTCTCCCCTTTCTTTGCAGGAAAAAGTAGCCTAAAAAGAAGGACTTTAGCACTTGGGATTCTCTTTAAGAGCAGACGAAAAAAGGCTGAGGAATGCGTACAAAGAGAGTAACGCATTCCCCAGCCCTCAGTGGGAAATCAGCTTAGCCGAGAGAGGGGATCTCCTCCCTAGGCAATACTTTTCACAACCGAATAAATATCCCTCTTTCCCGTAGTACGAACCTTTACTTAGTGGGAGTAGAAGGCATTCGAGAGAGTTTTAACCAAACAGCTCGTGACCCTTCTTCTGCACGAACTACAAGGGAAAAATCATTGTTAGTCAGCTTAGTTATAATCCAAGAACCATACAAAAAGGCGTAATCCCTGTCAAACCTATAAAGTTTTACAAGAGAAAGTCCCTGCCTCTCATAGGAGAAACCAGTAAACCGATTATCGTACATATTCACGTATTCTCTCTCCCATGCACTGACAAAAGGCGTGGGATCTTCATCAAAGTACCAACGTCCTTTTTCTTTGAGGAAGGAGATATTTACTCGTGCTGTTACAAGCTTCCCATCTGCATTTTTTGTAGAAACAAAGCCTTTCCACGCCGTACCGACAAGGTTAATATCGTCTACAGGATCATTTCCTCCACACGATGTTACACTAAAGGCGAAGAAAACACTCAAGAAAAGGGTGAGCAAAGAACTCACTTTAAAGGATGCAATTCTTTTTTCCATACCATGATAATTTGTAGCAAAATTCTATTGTACTCAACTTATGTATAAGGGAGATTTCCCAAACGAACCGATCACATGAGGCTAATCCTGCCTAGCAAGACTTCGACCACCTCATCCCTCTAATGTTAAAGACATTACTAAGGAATGCGTTTTAACCTAAGCCAAACCGTCCTCGATGGCAAAGCAGCACGCGAAGTTAGAGAAAACTTGTTTTTCGTGCGCTCTGTAATCATCCAATCTGCAATAAGGGGCTCATACAGATTTCGGAATCCGCGCAATTCTAAAACCTTTTCAGAGAACCTGAAGTATGAGAAGGTACTAAACCTATCAGACTCAGGCAAAGGTGACATCTTTCCTTCATCCCACGCTCCTAAAAAAGGAGCCGGATCCTCCTCAAAATGCCAGTGCCCCACAGAGTTACCATGGAAAGAGATCTTGACCGAAACCTCTACGAGCTGTCCTTTTGTATCTTTTGTAGCAACAGTTCCTTGCCAAGCAGTGCCAACGAGGGTTACATCAGAACTCGTAGGCACTGACCTCTCGCACGACGTTAAACTAAAGGCAAAGAAAATGCCCAAAAAGAGGGTGAGTAAAGAACTCGTTTTAGTGGTTATAATCCTGTCTCTCATACTGTTACGACACTTACAATGAGTGAGTCTACCGCAAATGTAGGTATTTCAAAAGAAACTCCCTCCATGGCATGCCCCCTCTATTTCTCAGAGTTCATATCATTGTCTTCTTTTTGTTGGTAATCCTCAGTAAGGAACCCGTACATCTTCTTCCCATGATCTTCTATATCCTTCTTTGTCCACGTGTTTGGGTAGTCCCGATATAACACTAGCAATTTAAGGCTTTCAATTGAACCCCACTTAGAGGCATTGTAATAGGATTCTACATGAGCTTTCTTGATTTCGTAGGACTCATTTTTCAACGAAGAGTTAAGCCCTTGAGAGATCATAACCAAATTGCCAAAACTATCCCGAAGTGTAGAATCCTCCTCAGTGTTCCCCTGTATAATGGTGTGAAGAGTTTTGTATTCTTTAGTTTGGCAGAATGCTTGGTACTGATGTCTGTGTCGCTCTACATAAGAAAAGAAATGCATACCCCCTTGAATGGGTTCGTTGAAATAAAATTGTTCTCCGAAAGGAGGACTTTAGCACTTGGGTTTCTCTTCAAGAGAAGAAGAAAAAAGGCTGAGGAACGCGTACGAAGAGAGTAACGCATCCCCCAGCCCTTACAGGGAAATCAAGCTAGTCGAAAGAGGGAATCTCCTCTTTAGGCAATACTTTTCACAATCCGATAATCCTAAAATTCTTCAGATCGTAGATACTCAAAGGCTCTTCTTTGGCACTATTAAAGAGGGCACGAATCCCATACGTATCTAAGATATAGGGGTCGTAGATAGCAAAGGCATAACGCTTACCACCCTCTACAAAGTAAAGATACTGCATAAACTGTCCTTTAGCTTCATTATAATAATAAGGATGCTTGCAACGTTTAAGTTTACCCTCTTTAAGTCCAAACAAATCTATAGAGATCGTTCGTGAGAGGGGAACAGTTTGGTCTATCAGGTTATCTATAATAGAGGAGGATTTTCGTTTAGAAGCCAAATATACAGGGCCTTCCAGCATGGATCTGCAAAATGTTTTTCTTATGTCCAAATTGTAATACTTACGTGCATAGTCAGCAATCTCCTTAACCTTGCGGTTATACTCTCCTTTGTATTGCGCCTGCCAAAAAGAATTATCGCTAACGTGTATGGGACGTAACGAGATTTCGTCGCCATATCGTGTATGTAAAATCAACGCAAGGGGACGTGGCGATTTATAAGGGAACTGAGGAGAGGTCTCATGAGGCACTCCCCCAAATTCGTCATTTCTCCCAAGTCGGATCTCCATATAGGGCTCACTAAAACTCTTGTTGTATGCCTCATATACGATACGCTTACTAAAATTCTCTTCCTGGACAAACTCTGAAATGGGGGTAAGCCCTCCTCTTGGGATATCAATAAGTACATGAGTAGACTTGTCATTCAAGCTATTTACCCAAGGCGCAAAATCCACCTTCAAATTATCAAATTTCATAGGAGCACTAAACCCCATTGCGAAGGCCCCTCCAATCGTTTCGTAGACAACTCTTAAAGACTCAAAGAAATCCGTAGAAGAAGAACTAGAAGAATTAGAATTTCCATTATTATTTCCTACAGAAGGAGTTATACTAAAAGAACCTTTTGTAATAGTACAAGAGGCGTCTATTTTGTTTCTAATTTCAGACTCTAATTTAGTCTCATTTGTCTCTTCCTTAGACATACCTTGATATAGGAAATTCGCCTTCCCTCCTAAGATGTATTGCGTGACAACCAAAGATCCATATCGCCCAGTTGAGGGAAATAGCTTTTGAAAGGGTGTATTATAAAGATTACTACGAAAAGCATCCGATAGATATCTATTCTGAATAATGTTATCCAAGTCCTTCGATCGCTCTAGAGTATAACGAGCTTCTTGACAAAGGACATTCAATTCAGCATACACATGTCTTTCCTTAAAATCAAAGGTGCTACTAAAAGCTGATGAAAAGGTTCTCTCATACCCTATTTTAAAGATCTTAAAATCAATTCCCGCAGTAAAGACGTTGGAATATTTCTTAGCCATACTAGACCTAAAAGAATTATCACTAGCAAATGTGTTGCACTCAGCAACAAGCCTATTTAATGGGAAACGCTCAAAACTACGAGGACTTTCTTCTGCAAAACGACTTATGTCTAAAACAGGTCTTTTAAAACACTCATGGTTGCCCACAATCCCTCTTTCCGGGTCATACGCAAACCCCATATATTGTTTTGTTGCATAGGGAGAACTTGAGCGTGAAAATATTTCATCCTGATCATTTACATCTTTACACAGAATAATAGGAGTACTTCCTTGACGAGAATAAATAATCTCTCCCTTGTCTTGATCTTGCCCCCAATTCTCTTCCTTAGGGTCATCTAACTGACACGCGACAAAAGCAAAATTGAGAAAAAGAATAGCACTACATCTTTGTAGCATCAACCTCAAAAACCTTCTTTTCATTTCTTTAAACTTACAGTATTATTAAACAATATATCACAACTTGAATCCAATTGTCCACGAGGAAGTGTCTATGAGAGAAGACAAAAACGTCTTTTCTGTAAGCGCTGTAATAATCCGATCTGAATTAAGGATCTCATACAAGAATTGAAATCTGTACAACTCTAGAATCTTGAAGACCTGAGACACAAAACGAACTAAACACCTGAGGATCAAAAGACAAATCCTACACTCTCATTCCATGTAGACCAAAATACAGTTCGCTCCTCCTCAAAATGCCAACGACCTACAAGATTTCCAAGAGAAGAAAATTTGATCGCAACATCTACGAACTTTCTTTCTGTATCTTTTGCAGATACAGAGGCTCTCTAAGCGGTTCCTACAGGGGCAACATCTCCTACCACAGAAGTTTTCCACCACAAGATGTTAGACTAAAATCAAAGGAAACACTCAAAAGGAGAGTGAGCAAAGAACTCATTTTAAAGATTACATTTCCACCTCTCATACTATTGTTGTATTTAATTCTCAAGCAAAGCTTCCGCAAATATAGGCATTTTTTGATAATACAAATAAAAGGGCTTTTTATTTTCAGCTGATTTGTAGGGGATTCTCTGCCCAAGAAATAAAAAATTCTAGGACTAAACTTCTAGAGATTTAGGTCTAAAACAAAAAAAGTGCTGCCCAGTTTTTCTCAGAAAACCAGGCAGCACTCCCAAAAGAAACGTACCGCCTCCTCTTCTAGAGACGAAGGGAAGGCGGCACGCAACGAATTAAGGAAATAAATTTGAAAGAGAGAAAATCTAATTCTTAGACAGAGGGAATCCTTCTAGAAGATGCTCCGAAAGCTCTCCGGCTCTCCGGCTTCGTAAGGATAACACTTCAACCAATGCTCCCCCACTCTGGGGGTCGCTCTGCCGTTCCAAAGGAGGAAGAAGTAAAATACTCTATCCTAGCCCCCTCTCGAACTAAGATTTAATCAAATCGCTATCTAACTAAATCTCTGCTGCAAAATTAGCACGGATTTCTACTCTCCACAATACCTTCTGATAGGCATTTTTTGGGCAGTGACTACTCTATAATAGCGATTAAATGGGATAAAAGACTCTTATTCTTCTGTGAGATCGCCCTCTTCATCTTCCTCATCCTCTCCCTCGTCGGGATTCATCGAGAGCATATCTAAGTACTCGTCCCATGCAGGATCCAGCTCGTTGTCGAACTCTAGAGGGAGAAGAGGAAGCGGCTCAAGTGCCTCGTTGAGTCGCTCGAAGAAAACCCTATCGGTGCGGGCATAGTAGACCCAGTATTTAACCCCACCCCCGAGGTGATTGCCCGTTAGGATGGCCAATTTATCTCGCTCCATTTTGGGACGCAATAGATCATCGACTTGGGCTATGATACGCTCCGCTTCACGCGTAGGCATCCCCCTTTCGTCTGCTTCGTAGGGAAGTCGTATCTCGATACGATGCTTTAGTTTCCCCGATAGACGAAAGGCTTCGAGATCAAGTCTCCCATTCATTATTACTACAGCACCGCTATCGTCGCTAGCGATGGTGGTGAACCATTTATCCGTTAATACCATATTATTGTATTTTTTGCTCTCTCGCACACCGAGATTGTCGTTTACTTTCGCGCATCAATTGCAGGCTATTGAGCAGGTTTTGCCAGATCGAATAGGCCGCCATTGCTACACTTGATAGAGGATTGAGATATACCTGAGCCATCCAAATAGCCAAGCTTGAGTTTTTTTGTCCTAGGCTCTGCCCTAGCGTAATACTCTCCTTAAGGAAACGCCTACTGAGCCACTTACCCAAGGCGAATTGGACTAGGCAAGCCACAAGTCCCACCAAAATAAGCAGGAGCATAGAGGGTATTTCGGAACGAGGCTCCTCCGCCATAAAATGCACTGTCTTGGCTATAATAATGGCAAGGGCAACCACCCAAACCCAAAACGAAACAGAGGACAAGCCGGTCAAACGAGCGTGCACTTTGGGCACTAGGGCGCGCAACCCCCAAGCCAAAAGGAGCGGAGTCAAGACGATGGGGAGCACGTGCGCAAAAATCGTCAGTACCGACTCCCAAAAGGGGACATTCCCCTCCCCCACTACGCTAAAAAGGAGAGGCCCCACAAAGGCAATACCGATACTTGTAAGCAGCACATAGGCTGTACCTACGGCAATATTGCCCCCAAGCATGCCAATAATCACAGGCGAAGCAGAGGCAGCAGGGCATAGAAAACAATTAAAAGCCCCCTGAGCTATACTCTCGGGGAAGAAGGGGCGAAGGAGGTAATAAGAGCCAAGAGCAAAGCCAATTTGCAGAATAACGAGAAGCCCATGGACGGGTAAAAAATGAAGATCTCTAGGGCGCAACTTTAGGAACGTAAAGAAGAGCATGCAGACAATCATATAGGGAATGGCAACACTCAGAGGGCTGAGCCAACGATAAAAGAGAATCCCTATAAGAATGGCAATAGGTAACCCATAGTCTTTGATACGCCGCATAAAGCGACTGGGGATAGGGCGATAGAGCGTGTGCTTCATGAGTTCGGCTCCTCAACTGTACAGGTGAGTCCATAGATGGCAGCAGCGGCAGAACGTAAGATCTCCAGTTGCCCCTGCCGTATGCGGCACTCCAAAAGGCTTTCCCCTTGTGCAAACCCTTGCTCTAGTATCTCGGCGCCCATGGTTTTGACAAGGCGCATCACGGTACCTGTAAGATGAGGAGCAAAGCGGAGCGTAAAAGGGCTCAAGAGAATTACCTCCCGACGAGGAGCCTCCATAAGCACGAGGCGAGCACTCTCTTTGTAGGCATCTATAAGCCCTCCCGTCCCGAGCTTTACTCCACCAAAGTAACGCACCACAGCCACCAGTACATCGCTTACATCCTGAGCCAAGATCTGCCCATAGATGGGGCGGCCTGCCGTGCCAGACGGTTCGCCATCGTCGTTCATTCGATTCTCTTCTCGCAGGGCGCCCACAGCATAAGCCCAGCAAACATGCGTAGCATTATAGTACTCTTTGCGTAGAGAGGCAACCAGCTCCAAAGCTTCTTCTACCGAATGAATAGGGTAAGCATGGGCTATAAATCGGCTTCTCTGTACGGAGTACTCCGCTTGGTTTTGCTCTGCAAGGGTCTCGTAATGATCTTGTTTTTCCTGCTCCATCATCGTAAAACAGCAAGAGTCGGAACGAGGATATTGCGCCCTATTCCGACTCTTTCTTCTTCTCTTATGGGTGGACGATGGGGCTCGAACCCACGACAACCGGAACCACAATCCGGGGCTCTACCAGCTGAGCTACGACCACCATATTAAACCAACCTCGCTGCGGTCTCTTTATGACACACCTCCGCGATTGGTGCTGCAAAGGTACAAATAGTTTTGATATACACAAGAATTCCTCCCTATTTTCTTGAGAGAATCTCTAAAGGCAAGGGCCATACAAGGCTCTTCTCCACACCACTGATTGCCCTCAACATCTCTCCTTTTTCGCGCTATTGCAGTTGCATCCAATAGTTATGCACCGCTCCATGTGCCTGCAAGGAGGGGTGTAAGATGTACACAAGGTCTTGCAAAATAAGATCGGGATGATACCACCCTTGCTCCCAATATTCGTTGCCACCCTGTATGTCTACCAGCCTTGTATTGAGGTACACCTGCCCATTACGAAAAGCCTGAATGCCCCGAATCTCAGGATCGAGCTCCCCAAATTGCTCCAAGGTCTGTATCCCCGGTATTTCCCACGAGAGCCAGTACTCGGCATCACGATAGCGACCAAGAAGCTCTTGAGAGCTGAGTGTAAGACCGACAATAGAGCCTTTGAGGGGGACGAATTTGCTGTTGGCATCATGCAAAAGATAATCCGCATAACCGGCCGGATAGGGTATTTGCCATCCGTTCTCCACCCTTTGCGCAAAGACTACGCGAGGGCGTTCCGGACGGTCTTGAGCTATCAGGCGCAGAGACTCATAGCGCGATGCTGTGGCCGAAAACAGACTATCCGCCGTCTTGGCTTTGCCCATCAAAAGCCCGATAAACTTGAGCCACTCGGCACGCCCTAGAGGAGTTCGCTCATAGATGTCGTAAGAAAGGACTACTCTATCCGCGAGTTCTTCGGGTGCAACTGCGGCCCCTGGATAGCCCGGCAAGGGGCTCCACAAGATAATATCCGGGTCAAGTTCTTTTATTTTTCTTGCATTGATATTTTTTCCTCTCCCCAAAGTATCGAGTGCTCCAGCCCTAAGGCGTTCATTCAAGTCATTGTCATAGAGCTTTGTTACACTCTCTATCCCTACGATGCTAGCTCGCTCATTGAGCACCTCTAGAGCGCCAATCGTTGAGAGACCAAGGCACACCACACGGCGAACCGGGATGGGGATAATACGCTCGTTGGGGCGAGGAGATACTTTTTCCACATCCTGCCGGGGGACCAATAGGTATCTAGCCACCGTATCCTGACGGGTAGGATCGAGGATTGCCACCCGATGCTGAGCCTCCGGCAAGTGAGTCACAGAGAGGTGCTCAGAAAAAATAATGGAAGGATGAGCGGCCTCCAAATCGGGATAAGAGCCCTGAGCGGGCGAACTACTGCTCGTACAAAACAGGTAACCTATCCCAAGAACTAGGAAAGCCAGCAAGGGATAGAGAACTCTCTTGGGGAGGATATGAAAAAATCTTTTCATTGATTAAGCAGGGGGAATAGGACTAACGACGGCGACGACGGGGCTTCTTTTTCGTTTTGCGAGTAGCTTTTGTTTTCGTCACCTTGGGACTTGCATCCTTAACCGGGATGATGAGCTTATTCCCTGGCACTAGCTTGTAGCGGGTATTTTTGATGTTATTCGCTTGCATGAGCTGATCCATCGTAATACCATGCTTTTGAGCAATACCGGCTAGGGTATCTCCCTTACGTATGGTATAAGTAGTCGTCTTTGCGGAAGCTACTACAGGCTTATCAACCTCTGTTGTTTCTCCCTCTTTACCCTCTCCATTGCTTGCCAAAAGCTCTCCAGATGCAGATGTCATCTTGCCAAGTCGCACCTTCTCTACATTCTGGTATAGCTCCTCCAATCGTCTATCCAGTCGGTTAATTGCCTTCATGGGCAAGCGTATAGAACAAGGGGAGATATGCCCCGGAACGGTTCCTTGCTTGTACTGGGGATTGAGGAGTTTGAAGAGACTTTGGGACACCTCAGCCGCCTCGGACAATTCACGAATAGAGAGAGAATGGCGAATAAGCAGCGTATCGGTAGCCAGGGGAAGCGATACATTTTTGGGGCAAATTTGGTAGTCTGCATGGTAGTGCATGGCATAAAATGCTCCGATAAATAGAGGTACATAGCCTTGCGTCTCACGTGGCAAATAGGGGTAAACGCTCCAGTAGTCAGTACGCCCTCCGGCTCGGTAAACTGCTCTATTGAGGTTGCCCAAGCCACAATTGTAGGCAGCCATCGCCATAAACCAATCGTGATAAACCTGATATAAGTCGCGTAAGTATCGGGCAGCAGCATCTGTACTCTTCTCGAGGTCTAGCCGTTCATCAAGCAGAGAATTAATGGTTAATCCGTAGGCTTTGGCGGTAGGTGCCATAAATTGCCACAGTCCGGCAGCTCCGGCAGGGGATACGGCTGTGGGGTTCATCCCCGACTCTACAATAATGAGATACTTGAGTTCGAGAGGTAGTTTATACTTATCGAGGATAGCCTCTATGGTCGGGAAATAATAATCGCCCAAGCTGAGCATCGCAGAGATGAGCGTCTTTTTACGAGTCAAAAAGATCTCTATACCATTGCGCACTTGCTGATTCAAAGGGATATTCATGGCCGTAGGGAGACGGAATATTCGCTCACGATAGAGCATCTCGGACGTCTTCTGTAGTACATTACGACGGATAGCACCACAGGTTGTATCAGCAGGGAGATTGGTGCTGTAGCCCTGGTTCCATTTGGCAATAAGAGCATCGGCATCAGCCTCGAGGCTGGGAGGGGTAACGATCTCACTAGAACCGGATAGTACTTTGCGTTGCTGAGCAGAGAGATCAAGCGTACTAAGTATGCCTATAAAAGGGACAATAAGGATGAGGCCATAGGTGTGGCAAAATTCTTTATAAGTCATTAGAACAATAATCTATAGGAAAGCCCCGGAGCCACGGTAGGCGAGGGCGAAGTAGAGCCCCATGGCTGAGCGATCAGCGAGGGAGCAAGAGACATCGAAAGGTTAGGGGATACGTCGAAAAGAAATAACTCAGCATCCACATAAGCATCGATGATGGAGAGAAGATACACGGCTGCCGACACGATAATACTCAAGTCGCGATTGCGTCGATATAGCTCGGTACCTTTTTTGAGACGGCTCTGGATGTTGCCATCTCCCACATAATCTGCAGGGTTTCCTCCATTAGGAACAAAACCCTTCCAAGAGTCTTTTTCGAGAGGATTCTCGTTCATGAAATCTACGTATGCCGTGTGGTACTCATTGTAGAGACGAGCATTCCACGAAACGGCATAGGTACAGGCGGTAGCTGCGGCAAGCACAAGAGGGATCTTCCAATACTTACGATTGTACAACTGTCCCCCTCCGGGGATAAGAGCATAGAGCAGTGCAAAGGTAGGATTGGGGGCAAAATGGCTACTCGTAGCAAGGAAGTTACGGCGAAGAGGTGCCTCCGGAGTGGGAAGCATCTGTAGGGTGTCTAGCAAAGGAGCAGAGGGGGCAAACTCTGCGACTTGAGTAATTGTGTCTTTTTGTACACTATCGATCTGCAGAGGCAGGAGGGTAAATTCGTCTAAAGTATAGGAAGTCCCTTTGGCAAAAGCCTCTCTATGGGTAAAGGCGAGAAGCCCTACGAGCAACAGACCACACCCCACAAGGCGGCAAAAGCGAAGGCTCCACTGGGAAGCCCTTTTTTGGGGAAGAGGGGATGGAGATGCCGCAGCTCGCATGGGGAAAGTCTACTTACGTTGCTCCTCTAGTCGCTCTATGATATGAGCGAGTTCTGCCTCATTGGCAAATTCGATGGTAAGCTTTCCCTTACCCGACTTATTGCCCGTAATCTTTACTTTACTACCAAAGAACTTCGATAGCTGTGTATTGAGGACAGAGAAGTCTGGTAGGGGTTCGCGCCCCGTACGCACCAGCTCCGACTCTCTCATCATACGCTTAATCAAATACTCAATCTGGCGTACCGACAGATTTTTCTTGATGGTGGTAGCGTATACCGACAACTGATCCTCCAAGCGAGGGAGAGCCAATATGGCACGGGCATGCCCCATATCGATCTTCTTCTCTGTCAGGCCCAATTGGATCTCGGCAGGGAGCCTGAGGAGACGAAGATAATTACTGATAGAAGAGCGCGTCTTACCTACTCGCTTGGCAAGATCTTCCTGCTTCATATCAGAGTTTTGGAGCAAACGATGGTAGGCAAGGGCTATTTCAATGGCGTTGAGATCCTCACGTTGGATATTCTCGATGAGTGCCATTTCCATAATTTGCTCATCGTCTGCCGTCTTGATGTAGGCGGGGATAGTAGACAAACCTGCCCGTTTGCAAGCTCGCCAACGCCGCTCCCCGGATATGATCAAATAAGTACCATCTTGGAGCTGCTTAAGCGTAATAGGCTGCACCAACCCGATGGATTGAATAGAGAGAGCAAGCTCCGCCAAACTCTCTTCGTCGAAAGCTCGCCGAGGTTGATCCGGGTTGGGTTGTATACTATCTATATTAACTTCGTTGATGCTCGAGGTGCCCGAAGCCTCTCCAAGTAGGTTGTCGAGTCCTCGTCCGAGGGGCCTATTTTCTCTTTTCATAGTGATTGATCGTTTAACAGAAGTCTATTTGCGTCGCTTGGGATTCCGTCGGATTAGCTCCTCGGCAAGCTGCAAGTGGTTCACAGCCCCCTTGCTTTCGATATCGTAAAGGATCACGGGGACTCCGTGACTAGGGGCTTCGCTAAGCTTCACATTGCGGTTGATTACGGTCTCAAAGACCATATCCCCGAAGTGCTGCTTCACATCGTTATAAATCTGATTGGCAAGGCGAAGGCGACTATCGTACATGGTCATCAAAAAGCCCTCAATCGCCAGCTCCGGATTGAGTTTGCTCTTGATAATACGTATAGTCGACAGCAACTTACTAATACCCTCGAGTGCAAAATACTCGCACTGTACAGGTATGATTACTGAGTGGGCTGCCACAAGAGAATTGACTGTGATAAGCCCAAGGGAGGGAGAACAATCTATGAGTATGTAATCATATTGATCTACAAGAGGGGTGAGCATCTTGCGCATCACGGATTCTCTTTGGGCGAACTCCAGCATCTCTATCTCTGCGCCCACAAGGTCTACATGCGAGGGAAGAATATCGAGCATCTCTATACCTGTAGGGATTATAGCCTCCCGAGGGGAAGCCTCCATCACCAAACACTCGTAGATAGTCTTTGCTTGTTGCTCTACAGCTACGCCCAATCCCGAAGTCGCATTTGCTTGAGGGTCGGCATCCACTACAAGCACCTTCTGCTCAAGGGTAGCGAGAGAGGCTGCAAGATTGATGGTTGTTGTAGTCTTGCCTACCCCCCCTTTTTGATTCGCTAGTGCAATGATTTTTCCCATAGTTCTCTTCTTTTGCAGGGGCAAAACTACGAATAAAAAGCGACTCGACTGCTTAATTGTTGATAACTTCTCTCCTCGGAGATTTCCACCTTACCCCTATCTTCTGCCCCTTTCCTACTCTCTCTCAAACTATTACTATCCGTAGTTCCTCGTGCGCCCACAACGGGACACTTAGAGCGGAGAGGTAGCAAAAAATCCCGAAGAGGATGAGGGAAACGTCAAGCAAAGGGGAGGTTCATCCCCGTAATCTTGCGGTAGAGATCTAAGGCGTAGAGATCCGTCATACCCGATATATAGTCTAGGGTGCATTGGATCTTACCGTACGTTGTCTTCTCGTGTACGTTGTACTGACTACTTACGCGGTTGAGAAACGTTCTCGAATAGGCATTATCGGGATGCATCAAGGCGTGCATCATCCTCTCTATAATCTCGGAAAAGACCCGATGACCGGCCAGCTCTACATCCACTACATCTTGCGCAGTATAGATATGTTTGTAGGCGTAACGACTTGCCGCTTTATAGGCTTCTGCCTCGGGGATTACAGCAACCAAAGGACTACGAAACTCCCCTGTCATAATCTCGGGTTCGTACTCCAAAAAGGCTTTCCCACAAGCCTCGGTCAGGTGATTAATAACCCTAGAGCGGAGGTAAGCCACTCGCTCATTACGATCTTCGATTGAGTGCAATACCTCTCGCGAAGTATCTTGCTCCTCTGTATCCAAAAAGGACATAAAAAGAAGGGAAACCTCCTCATACGAAATGATCCGTAGCTTATAGGCGTCCTCCAAGTCCATTATTTGATAACAAATATCGTCGGCAGCTTCCACCAAAAAGACCAAGGGATAACGAGCATAAACTTCGGGAGAATCTTGCAAGCGAAGAATGCCTAAATGCTGAGCAATCTCGGCAAAAGTCTCCTCCTCGGTAGCAAAGTAACCAAACTTGTTTTTACCTCCTGCCGAGAGAGATGAATAGGGATACTTTACGATGGAAGCCAGGGTACTATAGGTAAGAGCAAAGCCCCCGGGACGTCTCCCCTCAAAGCGGTGAGTAAGTAAACGGAAAGCATTGGCATTCCCCTCAAATCGGATAAAATCTTCCCACCGACCGCCTTCACTACGCACAGCGTCTTCCCATTCTGCTCCGGCTCCCTCACGAAAAAACGCAGAGATAGCACGCTCCCCACTATGACCAAAGGGCGGATTGCCCATATCGTGAGCAAGGCAAGCAGCCGAAACGATGTTGGCAATATCCGAATCATAAAAAGGCAATGCTTCGTAACGCTCTCGCAGTCCACTTGTAACGATATTCCCTAGAGAGCGACCCACACAACTTACCTCTAAGCTGTGCGTTAATCGGTTGTGCACAAATATAGTACCGGGGAGGGGAAATATCTGTGCCTTGTTTTGCAATCGCCGGAAAGGGGCGGAAAAGACCATACGGTCGTAGTCTCGCTCAAACTCGTTGCGCACCCGAGAGCGAAAGGAGGGAAGCGAAGAAACCTCTCGCTCAAGGCGTCTGTCGGATAAAAGAGTATGCCAATTCATCTGTCCCATAGGTGAGAACAAAGATACTCATTCGAGAGCAAAAAAGTGCCCTAGCAGAGGGAAAAGGTCTTCTCTGCTAGGACACACAAAGATTTACGGAAGAGAGCTTCTCTCTCCTATGCTATATTACCAAACGAGTATGCGATCTTCGGGAGCAAGATACATCTTGTCACCCTCTTTGATACCGAAAGCCTTGAAGAAAGCTTCGATATTGCGGAGCGTTTGATTTACTCGATACATACCCAAGCTATGAGGGTCTATATTGGTAAGGCGGATCATCTCTTGCTCCGTGATGTTTTGTCCCCAAACGCGTGCATAACCGATAAAGAAGCGTTGTTCGGCAGTAAATCCATCAATCGTAGGAACTTCTTTACCCTCAAGAGCTTTTTGTAGAGCAAGGTGTGCTACGATAAGACCACCTTGGTCGGCAATGTTTTCGCCCAAAGTAAGAGCACCATTTGCCTTCACGTTACCCACTACGGTGAGTGCGTTGAACTGATTCACGAGCTTAGAGGTAGCGGCTTGGAACTTGGCAGCATCTTCCGAAGTCCACCAATCGTTCATATTTCCGTCCTTGTCGTAGTTACGGCCTTGATCATCAAATCCGTGTGTCATCTCGTGACCGATTACCACCCCGATGGCACCATAGTTTACTGCATCATCTGCATTGGGGTTGAAGAAAGGCGGTTGCAAGATACCTGCAGGGAAGCAAATCTCGTTGGTTGTAGGCATGTAGTAGGCATTTACATCCTGAGGATTCATGAGCCAACGCTCACGATCTACGGGTTTGCCGAGCTCGCTCATATTGAAGTCTTGCTCAAAACGAGTTACCTCTTTGAGGTTTTCGTAGAAACTCTTATCGGCACTAATAGCGAGCTTTGAGTAGTCTCTCCACTTATCGGGGTAGCCAATCTTTACGGTAAAGGCATTGAGCTTTTCTTGTGCTTTTGCCTTGGTAGCATCGCTCATCCAATCAAGGCTAGCGATACGCTCACCGAGAGCGGCCTGGAGGTTCTTAACAAGTTGAGCCATCTTTTCCTTAGACTCGGGCGAGAAGTGACGCTTTACGTATACCTCACCGAGAGCTTCGCCGAGAACGCCGTTAACCAAGTTGACAGAACGACGCCAGCGAGGGTGTTGCTCCTTGCTACCGCTAAGAGTCTTTCCGTAGAACTCAAACGAGGCAAGAGAGAAGTCGTCACTAAGGTAGCTAGCAGCCCCATCCACTTCAGAAGCAATAAGGTAGTCTTTAATCTCGCGGAGGTCTGCCGTGGGGAACCACTTGTCAAATTTATCGAAGTAGTTGTATTGGGTTACATCCCACTTTTCGAGATTCGAAAGATTGCGTTCGGCAAGATATGCGTTCCAGTCAAAGCCCTTATGAGAAGCGGCAAACTCCTTAACTGCAACAAAGTGATAGTTGGCACGGCTATCGCGCAACTCCTCTTGCGAGTAGCTCATTTGGGCTAGTTCACGAGAGATCTTTGCATTGTTTTTGGTAATACGATCAGCATCTTCTTTGCTATAACCGGCAAGAGTAAGTACCTTATTGATGTACTTGTTGTATTCCTCTAAGATCTGTGCATTCTCTGCAGATAGGTAGTACTCTCTATTACCAAGAGCGAGAGAGGGCTGAGACACGTGCATGATGTTCATTGTGCTGTTCATGTCGTCGGCAGCTACATAAGTGCCAAAGAATACAGAACGTCCCTCTGCTTCCCATTTACCAAAGATCTTGGGGAGGTCTTGCTTATTAGCGATAGCTTCGATCTCTTCGAGGTCTTTTTTGATAGGAGTAGCACCCAATTCATTACGGGTAGTACTGTCCATTGCCTGCTTGTAAAGTACGGCAACGCGATACTCATTAGTACCCTCTTTTTGCGTCTTATCGGCAAGCTCTTCTACGATGTCGCGGATCTGCTCGATAGAGCGTTCGCGGAGAACATCAAATGAGCCATAACGGCTATGAGTAGGAGGGAGAGGGTTGTTTTTCATCCAACCACCATTGGCGAAGAGATAAAAATCTTCGGCTGGGTTTACCGTCGTGTCTAGTGCCGAGAGATCGATAGCCGGCATAGCATCCTGGTCTTTTGTACCATTGCCACCGCTACAACCTGTGAGCATGAGCCCCATAAAAGAGGGCAGAAGAAGTAACATCTTTACTTTCATAGGTTTTATAATGAATAAGTTTTTTGGGCAAAAAGAAAGGAATAGCTTTAGAAAAGCGGAGATGGATACGTACCATCGGCAGCCAATGAGGCAAGACGGGCTACCACGTTTTTACGATCTTCTTGGTATGTTACACCAAACCACTGCGCCGTACTCGAGAGAAGACGCACCTTTGCCTCTCCGCTTTTTATAAGGGTATCTACCATTAGGGGGATGTAGAACTCACTCTTGGGCTCGGCAATATGCTCCTCTAGAAAGCGTACAAAAGCCTTTTGGGAGTAGTCGAAATAATCGGGCGTGAAGCCCCAAAAGTTCATCGAAACGGGGGTAGACAATGGGAAGGCTAGCCCGGACTTTCCATCAAGACAGCGAGAGGGATCCTTAGGGTCTCGAGCAAGAGCAGTCTGCTCCTCTACCTTTTGCAAACACCCCTCCGAGTCTACCGAGCAAACGCCACGTGAGACCGTCCCCCCCTCACTAAGCGTATTCCCCAAGTGATAGGCTACCATACAGTAGTCTCCCTTAGTAGAAGGGTCAATAGTTTGTAGAGCCTCTGCCATCACGGCAAAAGCCTCCCTGCCATAAAAATCGTCGGCATTGATCACACAAAAAGGCTCATGAATAGCCTCAGCAGCCATCAATACAGCATGATTTGTACCCCAAGGTTTTACACGCCCTTCCGGGCAAACAAAGGGATGAGGGAGCTTATCAATCTCTTGAAAAACGACCTCCGTAGGAATGGCGTGCTCATATTTAGATAACACCTTCGAACGGAATTCTTCTTCAAAATCCCGGCGAATTACAAATACAACCTTGCCAAACCCGGCGTGCAGTGCATCATAGATAGAATAATCCATAATGGTCTCGCCATTGGGTCCTACGCCGTCTAATTGCTTAAGGCCTCCATACCGGCTTCCCATGCCGGCAGCCATTACAAGAAGGGTCGGTTTCATATATTACAAATCTAAATACCTTCGTCTCTTTCGCCTACAAAGGTAGGATTTTTTGGCTAGATACCCCTTCTCAGAAGTTAATTCCCTCCATACGAGGAGATAAGCGCAGCCAATCGGCTCATCAATTCATTGAGAGGCATATCAGCGCGTTCACTCATTGTTTTGAGGGTAGCCATAGGCAACATCACCTTGGCAATAGGTGTCTGCAACATCGCAAACTTGGGGTTGATCGAAGACAAATCCTCCTTCAATTGGGGATAACGTTTGAGCAGGTCTTTTAACTTAGTATCGGGAGATAGTACCGAGCTGCCGCTCTCTTCCTCCGAAGCCTCTGGCTCCTGTTGCTCTTCGTCCCAAGTAAGCAAGGTGCGGGAGCCCTCTAAGCTACGGATATGAGTACAGTCTTGCATCATCTCCAAAACGCCTCGGAAGTGCCCTTCGGCATCACGCACAGCCACATAAACGATATAGATAAAGAGAGCGGGTTTATTGATCCAAAACTCCGCCTTACTTTGCTCGCCTCGTCTAAACTTCTCTATGATTTCCTCCACAATATGGACGCTCTTTGGCGGGTGGCATTTGCTTACCTCTCTACCAATCACCTCCCTACTACGAGGGAATACTCTATGGGGTGTATCGGTATAGAACTTGACTAGTTCGTTCTCATCCACATAAGAAAGATCTACGGGGAGATGGCGGAATAGAAGGTTAATCTGCTCCAAAGTCAATCGCCCCTCAGCCACATGCAGGACCTCGTCTGACGACTGCCCCTTGGAGCCAAGTCCATAGCGTGCAAGCAAATCGGCAAGCTCTCCCATAAAGTCGCCCTTAGGAGCCTGAGTGCGAGAAGGCGTGTATTCGGGCATTTCGATACCAAAAAATCCGATCTCGTAGTCCCCATGCTTCATCGCCTCAAACTCTGATTCAGAAATTAATTTGAGCGAGGTGGGATAGAGTATCAGCTCCTCTTTGCTGATCAGGTCGAGCATATCGGTTGCCATGGTGCGGAAGGCCTCAGGGAAAGCGGCATAATTGCCCAACTGCAATAGATCCATTGCCTTATTCATCTCATCGCGCACATAGTCATCGTATGTCCACATCGTAGTAGAGGGGCGAGTAAAACCCTTTCTCTCGAGTACGGAGTAGAGTTGATTTTGTTTACGACTAAAATGCACTTTATAGGGCATGATCTCTTGCATCAAAGCCATCCAGGGCTCTGGAGCAAACGCTCCTTGCAGCAATTTTTCGCCCTCTTGGAGCAAGGCTTTCATCTTCTCTGCTTCTCGCAAATAGGCATCAAGGGGATGCCCAAAGGGGAGTGAGAGTTTGGGTTGCTCAATAAGACCCTCAAAGATTTGCAGTATCTCGTGCACATCCTCCGTGCGGCATTCATCGGGATCTTCCTCTCCCTTTACCAGTTGCTCAGCGGCGGCAAACTCTTCAGGAGTGATACGCCCCACATCTTGGAGCATACGTTTCCTAGCCTCTTCTAGAGGGATTAAACCATCGCTGTACTCGCTACGAATTTGGAGCATGCGCTGCAATTTGCCTTTGTCTAGGCTATCGAATATGGGATTTGTCGGAGTCATACTTTCTTTTTTATGCTTGTGATTATTTGTTTGTGCTTGGGCTACAACACAATGTACCCACAAGACCATTACAAATGTACAGAGAATCACCTTAATAATGTAATTCTGTACGATAAAAAAACATTGAGAAGAAATCGAATCTCCCCACACTCAGAACAAAAGAGAAACGACAGCCTATATTTTTTTGCACACAGGCCTAAAAGAAAACATTTCTTGGGCTAGATTTCTTCAAAAATCAGGCAATATAGTGAGGCGATTCTGGCTAGTTTTCTGTCCTTTTCTAGGCAGAAAGGGAATCCCTCTCGGGGCAAAAGAAAAATGCTGCCACCTTTCTACCCAAAGAGAAAGATAGCAGCATTCGATTGCTTAGAGCTTAGAGCGAAGTATTACTCTTCGGCACGGAACATAGGATCCCAGGGGGGAAGCATGGTAGGCTTGTCGTTCATCACAGCGCGCACTTTATCTGTAAGGTATTTCTTATCCACTACGATACGGAAAGTATAGGCATCAAACCACTCGTCGGTCATGATGAGGTGACCTTGGTGTCCCGAGGCAGCTCCCCAACTATTTTCCACCATCCATTTGGTAGGTTTACCCGCTGCATTCAGATCCACAGCAACGAGGGTCATGGCGTGGGTCGAACCACTATCGCCGGTCTCAATACGCTCCTTTTTGTTCATATCAATGGGGTAACCTAGGATAGCTTCGTAGTCATTATAACCCAAGCTTAGTACCCCACGCTTGCTATCGAGTTCCTTGCCCACGTCGCAAGAATAATAGAGCATTGTGCTATCCTTTATAGAGGCAATGGCCATTGTCTTTAGCTCTTCGATGGGAACATTTACGTACGTCCAGTTCTTACCATCGTACATGTGGCGGTCGTACTCAATCTGGTAGGTTTTGTAGTAAGGACGCGAGGGGTCGTTCATAATCATCACGTACTCGTTGCGGAGATCACGCCCTATAAACTCTTGATAGAAGCTCTTAGGGGTGTACTCTTTTGTACTGATAGCCTTGCCTTGAGCATCGCGGAGCGTGTAGGTAAACTTCGTAGGAGGCTCTCCCAAATTGAGTACCAAGAGACGATACACGCTCTTGAGAACGGTTAGTTTTTGCTGTTCTAGTTGCTTTTCACTGGCCCCTTTTTCTGCAGCCTGACGAAGGCGAATCCCCCCTTGGCGCAATACCTTAGCGATAAGAGAAGAGAGACGGCTTGTATTATTGCTGTTGGTTGTCTCGGGCATAACTTCGCTCGGCACCACACCATACTTAGTAAGGTTGTCCGAAACGCCCGTGAACTGACCTCCGTCACCAATAGGGTTGCGGAAGAGCCAAGCTACCGTACGATCGTCGATGGGTTTCTTACGCGTATCGATAATCCCTTGGAGGAAAAGATTGGATTTCTCCAGCTGATCCCAAAAGAAAGAATAGTTATGCGAGAAGAAGAACTCGCCTGCATTATTCTTTTGCATTAGCTCGGCACGGAGCACATTCAGACCGGTAAAGAGCCAGCAACGTCCGCTCTGCTTTTGGTCGGCGATGCCTCGGCTCGCTACTCGGTTAGAGAATTCCCCTGTAGGATAGTCCTTGGGAGCGGCACTGGTAAGCACCATTCCATTGGCTTGGATTGCATTGAGGAGAGCACGATTGGCAGGGCTTTGATCAAACCCTGAGCGGATAGTAGAGAGATCTTGCTCGGTAAGACCACCCTTGCCCACTTGAGCTGCAACCGGCAGAGAAAGCGTGATAGCTAACGCCAGCGATAGCGAGGTGAGTAGATTTTTTTTCATTGTTCTATTATTTCTATTTGGATTGTTTGTTTACAAGACAGCAAAGCGCACAACGCGAGCTTTTCGGCTCTTAGGGTCACTGATGAGTACGGAGTAAATGCCCGGGGCATAGCGTTCTCCACTCGAGGCGCGCACGGTGAGCGGATACTCGTTCCCCGTGGCAACGGCACTATGTACTAAGCCTCCCTGAGCATTGGTAACGCGCAACTCCATACCGGTATTGAGCCCTGTGATGGTGACCAAGTCCGGGTCTTCGGGACGCAGAGGGTTGGGGTACACATGGATAGAGCTCAAGGACTCTTCAGTCGTATCGAAGTTGCCTGTTTGCAAAGTAATCAGCCCTTCGGAAGTGCCAATATAGAGCAACCCCGTAGCATTGTCAAGCGAGAGGGTATTTATATTGTTGCTTAGGAGAGGAGTATCTTCAGCGCGATAGTGAGCCAATATTTTGGTACCATCACTACTGAGCAAATAGAGACCGTCGCTTGCCGTTCCCACCCATTTGTTGTTAAGTCTGTCTACAGCAAGGGCATTGATACGGACGTTATCAAGAACGTAGTATAGGTTAGGCTCTACCCCTCCTACGGGACGAGAAGCCACAGGAGAGGCGGCTTTATGCACACGAGTGGGGGCGTTTACAATGATGGGACCCTTATCCGAACCCAACCAAAGGACACCCTCTCTATCAAGAGCCATGCAGTAAAAAGTGCGCGTGGCAATACTCTTTCCCGAGCGATCGACAAACTGAGAAATACTACGAATCACATCATCGGCTGTATTATCGGGGGTGCCGTTTATATCTACGATTACCACACCCGTTCTATCGCCATGCACGATTGTACACCAAACAATATCCCCGGGGAGTACGAGGGAGGGGCCAAAAGCATTGGCATCACGCACACTCATTTCTAGGAACTTATGCCAATTTCCCTTAGCATCGAGGTAGACAATATTTTCGGGAACAGAGCCTTGGAACATCCAAAGCCCCCCTTTCGAGTCGAAAGACAGGCTCCCCACTCGTACAAAAGTATTGCTGTAGGGTTTATTGGGGAGGGCACTTGAGAGGGGACTATTCTCCAACGAATATTGCTGTACCAGCTCATCATTACGAAACTCCAGCAGACCTTCGCCCCAAGTGCTGGCAAAAAAATGCTTAGGATCGCGAGGGTCTACGGCTAAGGAAACCACGTCGTAGTACTGAGGTTTTACACGCCCCTGTATCTCCTCCTCTGTAATCTTGATCCAAGGATGTACTCGGTCTTGTATCTTTATACACCCCGGGATGCGGTTACGGTCGCCTCCTCTCCCTCCGGAGACGGCGTAAAATCGGCCTCCGGATAGCACAGTGTAAAAATAATTATTATCCCAAGGGCTATCGTATTGAGGCTTCCACTCTTCGCCACTCGCATCAGCCCCTGAGAGTGTGAGGCGCTCTATTCTGTTCGAAGCTGCAAGCCAAAGCTCCGTGGGGAGGCCTGCCGTGGCAAAGTCGGTGAGGCTAGCCAAAGGCGAAAGAGCGCGCGGCTCCTGTTTTTCATCAAGAAGAATGAATTGATTCGCTCCCTGTGCCAACGTCGTTTTGTGATCCCTAAGAAGATTCTCAATCCCCGAATAGAAAAGAGTGGCAACCCCTTCTCCTTTTGGGAGGCGGTAGAGAGAACCGTCTTTGTGCAACAGAAGCAAATCCCCCTGATAGGTTGCAATCTGTAGTAATTGAGTCGCATTGTGGGGGAGGTCTACGCGCTTCCACTCAGAGGGGTCTTGTAAATTACGCGTCTCATCTCCTCGGAATAGCGAGCCATCGGGGCGTAGAGCGTAAAGCACGCTCCCTAGCTGAGCAACATCTCGCACCTCAGTACCCAAAAAGTAGGTAGCCTCTATGTGGGCGCGCTCCAGCGTCACTCGAGAGATGCCGAAGCCTCCGGCAAGATACACTTTGTCCTCGGCGCCGATGAGGCGGTGGAGCTTTTTGTCTGCCAAACGGTAGTTGTCGTACAAGGCCGTATTGCTCACAACCCCTTGGGGCGAGAGCACATCCATTTTACCGGATAGGTAGTATATGAATAGTCGCTGCGCCGAAGCTTCGTAGTAGATGGTAGAGATACGATTATCTGTTAGTCCATCCGCATGACTGTAGAGGTGTACGCGGTCGGGGCGTTTCTTCTCAATACCAAAAAGACTGCCATTGGCAACAAGGTAAACATGGGTCGGGGTATCCTCTATTTGCTCATAGTGATTCATGGCAAGGATCGGCTGCCAAAGAGCCTCCTGAGCGGCAAGGGGGAGTAGCGACACAACCCAAACGCCCAAAGCTAGGGCAAGGCGAAGTAATGGCTTCATAGGGGATATTGTTTGAGGTATTGACTAAAGGCGGTTATGGCGCGCGCTCGGTGGCTCATGGCATTCTTCTCATGCTCCGTCATTTGGGCAAAGGTTCTTTCCTCCCCTTCCGGCACAAAAAGAGCATCGTACCCGAAGCCCGCCTCTCCGCGCTCTTCTAGTATGATCGTCCCCTCCACGCATCCCTCAAAAAGATGCTCGGCACCGGCGGCATCAATATAGGCAACCACGGTACGAAAACGAGCTTTGTAAGGAGGAGAGAAAGAGCGAAGATCCTCCACCAACTTCTGCCGATTGGCAGCATCGTTGTGCGCCTCTCCGGCATATCGCGCCGAGTGAACTCCGGGAGCTCCTCCCAGGCAATTGACTTCGAGCCCCGTATCATCGGCAATCGTAGGGAGCTGAGAAAGGCGATGAGCATCGCGCACCTTTATAAGGGCATTTCCCTCAAGGGTAGGAGCATCTTCCACAGGATTGCTTTGCACTCCCGCCTCTGCCAGACTGATTAGAGTACATCGCTCTTGCAAGATTTGGCGCACCTCTGCGAGCTTGTGCGTATTATTCGTAGCGAAAAGTAGTTTTTCCATTATCTTTGTGAGTGTAGAGTTCCTAAACTCCACACAGGTAGCAAAATTAGCAAGATGGCAGATATTATCCAAATACAGGAGCTATGTTTATCTCTTCCGGGCGTGGAAGAATGTTTCCCTTTTGACGAAACAACGCTCGTTTTTAAGGTAAGTGGAAAGATGTTTGCCCTTATTCCCCTAGAGAAAGATCCCCAAATGATGGTCAAGTGCGACCCCGATCTCGCCGAAGAGTGGCGGCTCCGATTTGAGGAGGTAGAGCCTGCATTTCACATGAATAAGAAGCATTGGAATAGTGTTATTTTAGGGGGGACGCTCTCTTGGGAGCGAGTAGAAAAGATGCTCCTACACAGCTACTATCTTGTAGTACAAGGGCTACCCAAGCGACTTCGTTGCACACTTACCCTACCGGATTCCCTCGCAGATTATGCCCACCCTCAGCTTTAGCGTACTATCCCCCACCTCACCCGTAGAGAGCACCTACACCTACCTCTACGATTGGGCTGCACAACACCCTCAAGACCCGAACGCCTATGTGCTAGAGGTGCCCTACCAATCGGCAGGGCGCGGTCAGCAGGGGAACTCATGGTACTCCTCGGAGGGGAAAAATCTTTTACCCTCCTTTCTCGTTCGCTTTCCTCACTTCTATGCCCCCATGGCTTGGGCAGTCTCGGAGCTTACAGCACTCGCCGTTTGGGAGGCTGTAGCCCCTCTCGTACCCTCTCCAGAGCTATTACGCATCAAGTGGCCCAATGATATTTACTACGGAGAGCGCAAACTTGCAGGCATATTGGTAGGACATTCGTTTTCGGAAATGCGCATCAATTATAGCATTGTAGGGGTAGGGCTTAATGTCAATGAGCGTACATTCCCTTCCGACCTCCCCAACCCTATATCCCTTTATCAGATAGTTGGGAAAGAGCTAGACCTCTCTCTCGTACGCTCCCTCCTCTACCAATCGATGGAGCAACGCCTAGGGGAGATTGCCACGCTCGCCCCCACGCTCAATATGTATCACCTTGATTACCTCGAGAGACTCTACAAACGCGACGAAAAAGCCACCTTCCGCAATACCCAAGACGGACGGGAGTTTATGGGAATAATACGCGATGTTCAACCTAATGGGCTCCTTGTGATGATGGTAGAAGATGGGCTCAAACACTTCGCCTTTAAGGAGATAGAATATGTTCACGACCTCTAGCAACACACTCTCGCAGCGTGAGAAAAAACTTATTGTAGCCCTCCAGCAGACCAAAGTACGCCGTGCGGAGGGGCTTTTTGTGGCAGAGGGGCCCAAACTTATAGGAGAACTCCTTGCTACCTTCCCTTGCCGATTGCTGGTTACTACCGCCTCATTCCTTCCCCTTGTGGAGGGCTTGGGTCAGATCCAACATGTGGTGCTATTGCCGGAAGAATACGACTTTAGTTCCCTCAGCACACTGCGTACTCCGCGCCCCATGATTGCCTTGCTAGAGCTCCCAACCCCCCCCTCGGCTTCTACCATTACCGCTCCCAGTCTTTTGCTTGATAACGTACAAGACCCTGGCAATGTAGGATCCATCCTACGCACGGCCGATTGGTTTGGTTGCCGATCTGTATTTACCACAGAGGGCACAGCAGACCCCTTTTCGCCTAAGGTGGTACAGGCAACGATGGGCGCCTTGGCACGGGTCAAGGTAACGCCGATAACTGACGTCCATACCCTAGGGCAAGCCCATAGGGATGGAGTTGCTATTTTGGGGACATTCTTAGAGGGCGAAGATATTCTCGCACACCACAGCACGCCCCTTTTCTCCTCCCCTTATCTTTTAATCATGGGCAACGAAGGGCAAGGCATCTCCCCCACAGTCGCTCAATATGTAACCCAACGTCTTACTATCCCCTCCTCTTCTCCGGACGGCAAACAGGTAGAAAGCCTCAACGTAGCTGCCGCTACTGCTATTGTATTGGCCTGCCTGCACCGTCACTAACCTCTCCCTCTATGAACGAAACAATCAAGCACGACCAAGGCTATATAGAGATCCGTGGGAATCGTGTAAACAACCTAAAGGACATTGATCTCTCCATACCCAGAGGGAAACTCACCGTTGTATCGGGGGTTAGTGGCTCGGGGAAAAGCTCTCTTGCTTTTGATACACTCTACGCCGAAGGGCAGCGAAGATACGTAGAGAGTCTATCGAGCTATGCACGTCAATTCCTAGACAGAATGCCCAAGCCCGACTGCGACTTTATCCGCTACATACCGCCAGCCGTGGCTATACAGCAGCGCGTAATCAGCCGCAATCCACGTAGTACCGTGGGAACAAGCACGGAGATCTACGACTATCTAAAGATGCTTTTTGCGCGCTTTGGTAAGACCATTTCTCCCATCTCCGGCACCGAGGTCAAAAAACATACTCCCCACGATGTAGTAAAAGCGGTGGGCACCCTCCCCGAGGGAGCTCGCATCTACATAGTGGCTCCTCTAGAGGAGCGCGGCGAGGCTCTTGCGAGCCGACTCCAGATCTATCAAAGCTCCGGATTCAGCCGAGTTTGGAGCGAAAAAAGGGGAGTGGTGCGCCTGGGAGATTTTTCTCCTAGTGAAGAAGAAGAGGCTCTCTACCTCGTAGTGGATCGAATGTCGGTGCGACATGCCGATGGAGCCTTCGAGACCCGACTTGCCGACTCGGTAGAAATTGCCTTTTATGAGGGGCATGGGGCTTGCAGCATCATAGGAGAGGGGGAGAACCCCATCAAACTAGACTTTAGCAACCGACTAGAAGCAGACGGAATCACCTTTGCTGAGCCTAGCCCCGATCTCTTCGACTTTAACAATGCCACAGGAGCCTGCCCCGAATGCGAAGGGTACGGAAAAATCCTCGGCTTATCGCCCAACTTGATTATCCCCAATCCCTCACTCTCGATCTACGAAGACGCCGTTGCCTGCTGGATCGGGCCCCAATCCTCCCTCTGGAAAAAGGAGTTTATGGCTCTTGCCAGTAAGGAAGACTTCCCCATCCACACGCCTTATAAAGACCTTAGTGAGGAGCAACAGCGGCAGGTTTGGCGGGGATTCTACCACGAGCAATACCAAGAATATGTGGGTATTAACAGCTACTTCAAGATGCTGGAGAAGGAGCGGTACAAAGTGCAAAACAGGGTGCGGCTTGCCCACTTTAGGGGGAAAGCCATCTGCCCTTCGTGCGGAGGGAGGCGACTGCGCCCCGAGGCATTATATGTGCAATTTGAGGGAAAAACAATTGACCAAATTACCCAACTCTCTATCCTAGATGCCCGTAACTTCTTCGAGGGGATCACACTACCCGAAGCTCAAGCCAAAGCCGCGGAGCGACTTCTTTACGAGATACGAAGCCGACTACAAGTACTCTGCGACGTGGGGGTAGAGTACCTCACCTTAGATCGTCTCTCCAATACACTCTCGGGAGGAGAAAGCCAACGTATCACCCTCTCTACCCGGCTAGGGAGCAACCTCTACGGAGCTATGTACGTACTCGACGAGCCTAGCATAGGACTACACGAGCGCGATACGGAGCGACTCATCGGGGTGGTAGAGCGTCTGCGCGATGCCGGCAATACCATTGTGGTGGTGGAGCATGACGAGAAGATGATTTGTGCAGCAGATACGCTCGTAGACATCGGACCCGATGCAGGCATTCATGGGGGAGAAGTGATCTATGTAGGCTCCCCAAAAACCATAACAAAAGAGACCCCGGGGTACACTGCTGGGTATTTATCCGGACGGCTTTCTATCCCCATCCCCACAACACGTCGCGCCTACAAACACCATATCACCATACACAACGCTCAGAAAAACAATCTGCAAAACCTAACCCTCGACCTCCCTCTCGGGGTCTTGGCCGTGGTAACCGGCATTAGTGGCTCGGGCAAGAGTACCCTAGTACGCGACGTACTCTACGAAGATCTCCGGCTCTACTTCGATACACACGAGCCAGGTTCTCTCTCAGGCGATCTCAAGAGATTAAAAGCCGTAGAATACGTAGATCAGAATATGGCAGGGCGCAATGCGCGAAGTAACCCTGCTACCTTTATCGGAGCTTTTGATTCGATCCGTGAGCTGTATAGTCGTCTACCGCTCTCTCGCCAGATGGGCTACAAGCCCTCCTTCTTTAGCTTCAACAACAAGAATGGAGGCCGCTGTGAGGAGTGCAAAGGAGAGGGGACTATTGCGGTGGAAATGCAGTTTATGGCAGACCTCATCCTCACCTGCGATACCTGTGGAGGCAAGCGCTTCAAACGTGAGATTTTAGAGGTGGAATACCATGGGGTCAACATCAGTGATCTCCTTACGATGAGCATATCCGAAGCCGTCGCTTTCTTCCAACAATACCCCGAAGAAGAGTACACCAAAGCTATTGTCTCTCGCCTCAAAGTACTCGAAGAGGTAGGCCTAGGATATGTGCAAATGGGGCAGAGTTGCTCTACGCTATCGGGGGGAGAAAACCAGCGTCTAAAGCTCGCCTACTACCTGGCACAACGCACGGTAGACCCCACACTGTTCATCTTCGACGAACCCACTACAGGGCTACACTTTCACGACATTTCTCGCCTACTCCACTCCCTGCAAGCCCTTATAGAGAAGGGGCATTCGGTACTCATCATTGAGCATAATCTGGAGATTATCAAGTGTGCCGACTACATTGTAGACCTCGGCCCGGAGGGAGGAGCCAAAGGAGGATTACTCATGGCTTGCGGCACTCCAGAGGAGGTGGCAGCTTCGCCTCAGTCTATTACAGGGCAATATCTACGAGAAAAACTACAACCCCTATGCCCCTAAAGAAGAAAATAACACCCGAGAAGCTATTCTACTCCCCCCACGAAGTTTGCGAACTTATAGGGGAGGACGTGCACACCCTCTACTATTGGGAAGATACCTTTGGGCTCTCCATCGAAAGGAGCCGGGGCGGCCACCGACGCTACACGCCGCAAAACATAGAGACGTTACGGCTGATTCATTTCCTCATCCGCGAGAGAAAGTTTACCAGCGATGGCGTAAAACATTACCTCCAAAACCCCAATAAAGAGGAAAACAAGCGCAAGGTAATAGAGCAACTGCGCATCTCTCTAAACGAGGTGGAGGGGCTACTCAAAGCCTTCAACGCCTATCGCTTATCCCAAGGTAGCGTACACCACGACTCCAACGACGAGCCATTCGAGTAAAAAGGAAGGCTCTCCTCTCTCTTTCGAGAGGCCGACTTAGAGAACGGGAAAAGCGCAGAAGAAAAAAGCGCCCGAGCTATCAACAAATAACTCGTGCGCTAAATCTTTTTGATTTCTAGGCTAAACCAAGAAAAATATCAGCTATTTTCGCCCCCATTTTAGGGCAGAAAATCAAACGAAATTAGCCGGAATATCAGTGAGGTAATACCCCATTTTTTACAAAGACCTTATGGAGTTTGTCTATCGCAAAGTCCAGTTGCTCCTTAGTATGCGTAGCCATAAGGCTGAAACGGATAAGGGTATCCTCAGGCGCTACTGCCGGAGAAACTACGGGATTTACGAACACGCCTTCTTCAAAAACATCGCGTGTAATGCAGAATGTAGCTTCGTTGTTGCGAATGAACAGCGGAATAATGGGGGTAGAAGTATTGCCAATCTCAAATCCTAGGGCGCGGAAACGCTCAAGGGCATACCTCGTAAGCTCCCAGAGATGATCCAAACGCTCGGGTTCGCTCAGCATAATATCTAGAGCCGCTCCGGCTGCTGCGGTAGAGGCAGGCGTGCAACTTGCACTAAAGATATAGCTACGAGCATGGTGGCGAAGGTAGTTAATCAGGATTTTGTCTCCGGCAATGAACCCTCCCAAGGAGGCGAACGACTTGCTGAATGTACCCATGATAAGATCTACCTTATCGGTGAGTCCGTAGTGGTTGCACACTCCACGACCATTTTGCCCCAGTACCCCAAAGCCATGTGCCTCGTCCACCATTACGGTGGCATTGTAGCGCTCTGCAAGTTTTACAATCTCAGGGAGGTTACATACATCCCCTTCCATAGAAAACACACCATCCACAATGATAAGTTTCACCTTGTTGGGGGCACACTGAGCTAGGCGACGCTCGAGCGAAGCCATATCATTATGGCGGAATTTAAACGACTTGGCAAAGG
The DNA here is from genome assembly GCF_000174815.1 of Porphyromonas endodontalis ATCC 35406. Taxonomy (GTDB): domain Bacteria; phylum Bacteroidota; class Bacteroidia; order Bacteroidales; family Porphyromonadaceae; genus Porphyromonas; species Porphyromonas endodontalis. Next base: position 65,261 of record NZ_ACNN01000005.1, on the reverse strand, counting down.
AGAGACGGATCCCTTCGATAATGGAAGCATGATCCAATTCATCCCAAATTATATAGTCTTCTCTACCTAGAAGACAAGATATAACCCCGAGATTAACTTGGAAACCCGTAGAGAAGATAATGGCATCATCTTTGCCCACAAACTGAGCCAATCGCTGCTCCAACTCAAGGTGAGAGTCGAGCGTCCCATTAAGGAAACGACTGCCGGCACACCCCGTTCCATACTTCTCTGTTGCAGCAATAGCAGCTTCTTTGAGTTTGGGGTGGTTGGTCAAGCCCAGATAGGCATTAGAGCCAAACATGAGTACACGACGGCCATCAATAATCACCTCTGTATCTTGCTCGGACTCAATTTTTCGGAAATAAGGGTAGATACCCTTGGCTTGTGCCTCCTGAGGGGCAGTGTAGTGTGCTAATTTCTCCTGAAGTAGGTGCATAGAGAGATTAATTTGCTTTCTATTTGGATATAGGCATGGCGTCTCGGGAGGAAATCGCGTTTTGCAAGCAACAAGAGCCTGCATCGACATTTTGTAGTACCTCCTCCTGCTTTAAGCCATTATGCTGCAAAGACTCAAGGAAGTCCTTATCGGACTCAATCGCCTCTAGAGCGAGCTTGGCAGCTCCTTGCTCCGATCCCTTTTTGGTGGAGCCTTTGCTATGCCCCATAGGCTGGTTGTCTATGAATACTTGTGAGACAAAATAACCGCGTGGCCCCGGAGCATGTGCGATAAGACAGAACTCTACCGTACACTTGTGCTTGAGACCCCACTCGATAAGTTTATTCTTGAAATTGGTTCCGAGATCGGGCTGCGTCTCACGGATTTCTCGATAAATCCCGAGCATTTTGTGATTGACAAACTGATGGGCGAAGTCGAATCCTCGATCTAAATATATGGCGCCCACAATCGCCTCAAGGGCATTTCCCGGAGCATCCTTCGCTAGGAAATTTTCACTCGAGTGCTGTATCAATCCATCTATGCCCATACGTTTGGCAATGGTATCCCCTATTTTGCGAGAGACAATCTTGGCTTTTTGCTCCGACAAAGCCCCCACAGGGCTATTGGGATAGGTGCGATAGAGTGTCTCGGAAACCACTGCGCCAATAATACTATCTCCTAGAAATTCTAGTCGATCGTTATTGTCGTTAGATGTCATTTTACTCCGTCCGGCAGCTCGCTTACCGCCATTACCCGAAGCCGTAGTAGAGGGGTCTATGAGAGCCAAACGGTAGTACTCTTTGTCGCGGATGGCAAACCCTAGGATCTGCTCCAGCGTCTTCCAGTCCGGCTCAAGCCTCTTTTTCTTCTTTGTAAGTGCGGGGAGGAATCGTGAGAGAAGGGCAGAGAAAAACATGTGTAGACAGTAAAATTCGGCTACGTATCCCTTGTTAGTTGGCTAATGTAGAGAGTGTGGTTGATGCTAAAAGTAGATAGGAAATCACAAAACAAGAGGGATACCCAAAGGAACCTAACCCACTAACAAAGCGGTTAAAGCCACTCTCTGAGTATCCCTCTTTAATAGTGATAATTACGACATTGCGCGCTTCTCCTTAAAAGAAATCTGAAGTTATTTACCAACGTATTTCTTGAAAAGAACGCAAGCATTGTGACCACCAAAGCCAAATGTATTAGACATGGCAGCACGTACAGTGCGGTGGCAAGGCTTGTCGAATGTGTAGTTGAGTGCAGGGAATTCCGGGTCCTCATCATCCGGCTGATGGTTAATCGTGGGAGGAACCACATCCTCACAAACCGACTTCACAGCCACAAGGGCTTCGAGAGCTCCCGTAGCACCTAAGAGGTGACCCGTCATCGACTTTGTAGAACTGATGTTGAGCTTTTTAGCTTCATCACCAAAAACAGCCGTGATGGCCTTCACTTCGCTAATGTCTCCTACGGGCGTGCTCGTTCCGTGCACGTTGATGTAATCTACATCACCGGGCTTGAGGTTTGCATCCTCTAGCGTGCGCTGCATCACGAGCTTTGCGCCAAGCCCCTCGGGGTGGCTCGCTGTGAGGTGATGCGCATCCGCAGAGAGACCAAAGCCTCCAAACTCTGCATAGATCTTAGCTCCACGAGCCAAAGCGTGCTCTAGCTCTTCGAGGATTAAGATACTACTCCCCTCCCCTAGTACAAAGCCATCGCGGCTCTTACTAAAGGGACGGCTCGCTGTCTCAGGGCTATCATTGCGCGTAGAGAGGGCATTCATAGCATTGAATCCACCAATACCGGCAATGGTAACAGCCGCTTCGCTACCCCCGGCTACCATTACATCTGCCTTACCAAGACGAATCATGATAGCGGCATCGATGATAGCATTGGTAGACGAGGCACAAGCCGAAGCTACCGAGTAGTTGGGACCATTAAAGCCGTATTGAATAGAAACAAGCCCCGCAGCAATATCCGAGATCATCTTGGGGATGAAAAACGGATTGAAGCGCGGTCCCTTCTCGGGGCTATAGTCCATCACCTCCTGCTCAAAGGTCTCGAGACCTCCGATACCGGCTGAGATGATTACCCCTACACGCTCAAGATCTGTCTTCTCGAGGTCGAGACCAGAATCTTCGAGAGCCTCTTTGGCAGTAACCAAAGCGAACTGTGTGTAGCGGTCGTAGCGGCGAGCTTCTTTGCGATCGAAGTGATCGTTGGGATTAAATCCCTTCACTTCGCAGGCAAACTGCGTCTTAAAGTGGGACGCATCGAAGAGGGTGATAGGACCGGCACCGCTCTTCCCCTGGAGGAGACTTTCCCACGTCTCAGACACACTATTACCCACCGGGGTAAGTGCTCCAAGACCCGTGACAACAACTCTCTTAAACTCCATGGCGAGATTAAGCCTTGTGACTTTCGATGTAGTTGATAGCGTCGCCTACAGTCTTGATAGTCTGAGCTTCTTCGTCGGGGATCGTCATATCGAATTCCTTTTCGAAGCCCATCATGAGTTCTACAGTATCGAGAGAGTCTGCACCAAGGTCGTTGGCGAAACTTGCCTCACGGGTTACTTCACTAGCATCTACACCAAGTTTGTCTACGATGAGTTCGATTACTTTTGCTTCAATTTCGTTCATTGCCTTACTCTATTAGAGGGTTTATACTATTTATTTTGGGTGCAAAAATCGCGCGTTTCGCACTATCTTTGCAGCAAAGATAGGTATTACTACCTAGGAACTCGATCCTCTTTGCGAGGGCAAATATACAATGTTTCTGCACAACACAATACAGTTTGTGCGGATTTTTGACTAAAAAAGAATGATACGAATAGCAATACTCGCTAGCGGTAATGGCTCGAATGCAGAAAATCTGATCCTACAACAACCCTCCGAACTGCTCCAATACCCCCTAATTATTACGGACAATGCACAAGCCGGAGTGCTCCAAAGAGCCAAAAGATTGGGAGTGGCTACTCATGTTTTTAGTCGTGCCGACTTCCGCGAAGGCACCGCCGTATTGCAACTATTGCAAGATGAGAAAATCGATGCCATTGTGCTAGCAGGCTTCCTCTCTCGCATCCCTCAAAATATTGTAGAGCACTATCCCTCACGCATTATCAACATACACCCGGCCCTCTTACCTCGCTTTGGGGGAAAAGGAATGTATGGGCACTTCGTGCACGAGGCCGTACTGGCAGCAGGAGAAGTGGTCTCGGGCATTACTATTCATTACGTGGATGCTGAATACGACCATGGGAGTACGCTATGCCAAGCGACCTGCCCCGTCTACCCTTCGGTAGACACCCCCGACTCGCTTGCCGAGCGCATTCATCACTTAGAGCACCTATACTACCCTGTGGCAGTACGCCAGATGGTACAACGGATGAAGGAAGAGATATGACCAAGAAAGAGCGTTTTGAAGGGATACTGGCGTGGTTCGGAGAAAACATGCCTGTGGCGGAGACGGAGCTGCACTACCGGTCGCCTTACGAACTGCTGGTGGCTGTAATGCTCTCTGCACAATGCACCGATAAGCGAGTTAATATAGTCACCCCGGCTCTCTTTGCCGCGCTACCCACAGTAGAGGCGATGGCGCAAGCGAGCCAAGAGGAGATACTCGCTCTTATCAAAAGCATCAGCTACCCCAACAGCAAAGCAGAGCACCTAAGCAAAATGGCACAGAGAGTGGTGCAAACATTTGGAGGCTCCATCCCCGCCACTCGTGAGGAGCTAATGACCCTCCCCGGGGTGGGACGCAAAACTGCCAACGTGATCCTTGCCGTTCTCTACAACCAGCCAACGATGGCCGTTGACACCCATGTATTCAGGGTCTCGGAGCGTATAGGACTAACCACCCGTGCCAAAACGCCCCTTGATACAGAGCTAACCCTCGTGCGTTATATCCCTCCCGAGCTCATCCCCAAGGCGCACCATTGGCTCATCTTACACGGCCGGTATGTCTGCTTGGCTCGCTCGCCCAAATGCTCTTCTTGCGGCATTACCTCTTGGTGCCGCTATGCACAGAAAAATAATCTCACCACAAACAAATAAAACACCCTACAATGAAGCGACTCAAACTCTCCTCTTGCTGTGCAACTCTTGCACTACTTATTCTTTCCCTACTCCCCGGTTGTGGCAAGAAAACATCCAAGGAAAAAGATGAGAATCCCGACCGACAACAATTCTCCCTCGGCGTAATGGCCTCGGTCGATTACCTACCCTTTGCGGTGGCGCTAGACAAAGGCATATACGACTCTCTGGGGCTGGATCTCCGGCTTGAGCACTTTTTCTCTCCCGTAGAGCGCGACGCTGCGCTACAAGGTGGGGTACTAGACGGTGCCGTTACAGACTACACCTCTGCCGCTCTCCTCAATGCCGCCCAACTGCCCATTGTGCTAGACATGAAGTGCGATGGAGCCTTTCGCCTCATCGTTGGGCAGGGCAAATCGATCTCCTCTTTGCAAGACCTCAAAGGCAAGAAGCTGGCGCTTAGTAGCAACACGGTGATTGAGTACACAACCGACAAACTGCTAGATCAGGCTGGGATTGCACCGGAAGAGGTGGAGAAAGTAGAGATCGTAAAAATCCCCCTCCGCCTAGAGATGCTCCGCAACGGAGAGGTAGACGCGGCCGTTTTGCCCGAGCCTTTTGCCACCATGGCGCTAGAGAGCGGGCTCACCTCCCTTATTTCCACAAAAGAACTGGGTATTAACCTTACGGGGATTGCCCTCACACGCGAGGCTAGCGAACGCAAAGAGGCGGTAAACTTACTGCATCAAGGATACAACCTCGGGGTGCAATACATGCAACAACACCCTAGAGAAGAGTGGGTAAAGGTACTCATCAGCGAGCTTGGCATCTCCGAGACGGCGGCGCTAGTCATGGAGCTACCCGACTTCACTCCCGTAGCGACCCCCACCCCTCAAGAGCTAGAAGAGATGAACCGATGGCTCAAGAGTAAAAAACTTGTGGACGAGGGCTACTCCACCCAACAGCTCCTTCCATAACACCCAACACCTACGACGGTATGGAGGCTCTCATCGCCCAACACCTCTCCCTCTCCTACGGCCATGGTGCCAATAGTGCCTTGGCTGTAGAGGATATAAACCTCAGCATCCCTCGGGGGGAGATCTGTGCTTTGGCAGGCTCTTCGGGGAGCGGTAAGTCTTCCCTGATGCGTGTTTTCGCAGGACTAATGCCCCCAACCCAAGGAGTTGTACAGATTTTTGGAGAGGCCCCCAACCCCAAGCGCCATCGTTTGGCATTTGTTCCTCAGAATTACGGACTCCTAGCATGGAAGAGAGTACGGGAGAATATCCTACTACCGGCTCACCTTGGGCACGACATTGTAGACACAGATTTTTTTGAGGAAATTGTGCAAGTGCTGGGACTAGCCGACCTCTTAAAGCGTTACCCTCAAACCCTTAGTGGCGGAGAGCGGCAGCGGGTTGCCTTGGCAAGAGCCTTTGTAATGAAGCCCGATCTTCTGCTCCTCGATGAGCCCTTCTCGGCCCTCGATATGGCAACGGCAGAGCGTAGCTATGCTCTATTTCGCAGTCTGCTCGCGGAGTTCCCCACAACGTGCCTTTTGGTCACGCACAACCCTAGAGAGGCAGCACTGCTGGCCGATCACGTTCTACTCATAGGGGGGAAACCCGGGAAAATTATTGCCGACCTACACTCCCCCTCTGAGCAGGAGATACGTACCATATTGACCCAGCTAGCCTAACCCTCATGCCCAATAAGTCTCTTTTTGCTCGTTTAGGATACATTCTCTTGGGGGCTTTGTTGCTTCACCTTCTTTGGGCTACTCTTTCCCTTGTAATGCAAAAGGCACTCCTCCCCACCCCTTGGGCTGTGTATACCCACATGCCTACGGCTTGGCAAGAGGGTATGGCCGGGCATCTCACAGCTAGCCTTGGCCGCATTGGGGTAGGGCTTGCACTTGCTCTCCTTATCGCCCTCATCATTGCCCTTGCCATGCACCGCTACCGGCACTTTGGCAAGGTCTTCAATGCCTTTATCTACTTTTCCTACCCCATTCCCAAGCTCGCGTTGCTTCCTATTGTCATGCTCTTGGGGGGACTTGGAGAGGGCACAAAAATTATCATGATCCTCCTAATCGTGCTCTTCCAGCTCATAGTTTCTCTACGCGATGCCCTTGCTGCCATCCCCAAAGACAACTACATTGTGATGCATTCACTCGGGGCTTCGACGCCGGCCATGCTGCGACATCTTTTACTACCGGCTCTTGTACCTGCCCTGCTTTCGGCTCTACGCATAGCCATAGGCACCGCTGTCTCTGTACTCTTTGTTACGGAGACATACGGCACCTCGCGGGGTATGGGGTACTATATAGTTAACGCTTGGATGCGAGTAGACTACCTCGATATGTATGCCGGCATCGCCTTCTTAGGAGCTACGGGCTTCCTACTTTTTGTGCTCACCGACTGCGCGGAGTATCTCTTAGCCCCTTGGCGACGCGCTCAGTAGGAGTCGCCTTGCCCTTCTATTCCGGGAGAAGTCTCCCCTGCCACCTTCTCATTGACTCGGCGGTAAAGTTCCTCGATATTCTCATCTCGATGCTCCAAAAAGAACACCTGATTGCAGTCCGCAAGCCTCTGATGCAGCTGATGCAGTACAATTTTCTGCGGTAAAGTAATCCCCGAGAAGAATATCGTAACAATCTTCTTGAGTTCGGGGAATAATTTCACTACCTCTTCACGCCCTTTTTCCGTAATGGAGACATAGAAGCTCCTATGATCCTCTTCGTTTACGTGCTGCTCTATAAGCCCACGACGTAAGAGCCGATTGATTACCTCCGTACCGCTTGTTTTTTCCATCACATTGAGGTTGTTTAGCTCGGTCTTGGTCATCATGGGTATCCTCAGAAGGCAAACCAAATAGGTATAATCATCCATCGTAATAACCGACTTATTGGAGCGCAAAGCCTTCCTAAAATACCCCCGCATGTAGCGGAATAGGTGGCTAATCTCGCGCGCCATGGCAGCCTCAAGGAGCACCTCATCTTGCTCTGTTTTGGGGACTTCTTGCCCCCCAGGCAAGCGATCGGCTCGGTAGCGTACTCGCTCACTCAGGAAGGCGGAAAAAGAGGCGAGATCCGTCTCTTCCCCCTCGGGACAGATGGCTCCGTATGCCTCCAGTTCGGGTAAAAGTTGCGCTATCAACTGGTATGAGTTCATGGGATATTGGGATAAAAAGAGGAGAATTACTTTTTAGTGGATTTCTTTTTCGACTTCTTCTTGTTGGTGGGTTTGCGGTTCGTATCCTTCTTGTCCTTAGCAGGAGTAGAAGGCGTTTTGGGCTGCTCTATCTTTTGTTTGGCTAGATACTCTTGATAGTAAGGCAGAGCCTTGGGTAGGTACTCCCCAATAGCTTTGATACGATTAGCATCGCTGGGGTGGGTACTCAATAGCTCCGAAGTAGAGCCTCCTCCCTGCTGCGCCATTTTCTTCCAAAAGCTAATTGCCTGTTCGGGGTTATAGCCCGCCATGGCCATAAATACAAGACCTATTTGGTCGGCCTCGTGCTCCTGCTTACGACTATAGGGTAGCGAAACAAGTACTTGCGAACCCAAGCCGTAAGCCTGCTGTATCACGGTATTGGTGATAGCGGAGGTAGAACCAACGGCAGAGACAAGCACACGCCCTCCCATCTGGCGCAGGATCTCGGTACTGAGTCGCTCGTTGCTATGGCGAGCAATAGCGTGACTTACCTCGTGCGATACGACCGTAGCCAGTTCGTCGTCGGTAGCACATAGGGGCAAAATACCGGTATAGATAACAATCTTCCCACCCGGCATACAGAAAGCGTTGACGCGCCTGTCTGCAATTACCGTAAACTCCCACTTCATCTGCTGGGCAAGGTCGTTAAGGTTATTCTTGCGGAGGTAGCTGGTGGCAGCATCGGCAACGCGCTGGCACACCACCCTCACTCGCTCCACCTGTTTAGGGTCGTCGCTGTGGGGCATCTGCCGCACATACTCGGTGTATTGGGCGGCACTCTGTGCTATGATTTGGGATTCCGGGACAAGATTAAGCGACTTCCTCCCCGAGATAGGTACTGTACCACAAGCCACCCAAAGCAGGGGAAACGCTAGGGATAAGAGAAGTCGAAGCGAAAAAGCGCGCTGATGTAAGTTCATAGTGTTGTCTATTATTTTTGAATGTTTTTGTCTGATTCTTTTTTCTCCTCATGGATAAACTCCAGATACTCCACGAGCCTTCTCTCCGCCGCCCCGGTAACCTGGGGAGTATAGAAGTGCTGCCCATACGCCTCCGAGGGGAGGTACTCTTGTGGCACATAGTGCTTGTCGTAATCATGAGGATATTTATAACCGACTCCATACCCCAAGTCCCCCATCAGTTGAGTGGGCGCATTGCGGAGATGAAGCGGTACGGGCAGGTTGCCCGAGTTGCGCACGTAGGCAAGAGCGGCATCTATGGCAAGGTAGGCGGAGTTGCTCTTGGGCGATGCAGCCAAATAAACCACCGCCTCGGCGAGTGGAATACGCCCCTCCGGCCAACCGATTAACTCGACAGCTTGAGCCGCAGCGTTGGCTATCATGAGAGCATTAGGGTTGGCTAGCCCGATATCTTCGGCAGCGGAAATCACAATCCGACGAGCCACGAAACGGGGGTTTTCTCCGCCCTCAATAAGGCGAGCCATCCAGTAGAGCGCCGCATCGGGGTCACTGCCTCGGATACTTTTGATAAAGGCCGAAGCAATGTCGTAGTGCATCTCGCCCCCTTTGTCAAAAGCCATGGGCTGGCGCATCATACTCCCGCGCACCAATTCATCCGTAATAACGAGAGGGGTAGCCGAGGTTGCCCCTGCCAAAATCTCTAGCAGATTGAGGAGCTTACGGGCGTCGCCCCCGGCATAGGCAAGGAGCTGCTTGTCGCTCTCTATCTTCACCTTACGGGGCACCAAATAAATATCTGTAGAGATGGCCCTCTCGAGCAATTGTCGCAAATCTTCCGGCTCTAGGCTCTGCAATACAAAGACTTGACAACGCGAGAGAAGCGGACGAATCACCTCAAACGAAGGGTTTTCTGTCGTAGCTCCAATGAGTGTGACAATACCGCGCTCTACGGCAGCCAGCAAAGAGTCTTGCTGACTTTTGGAGAATCGGTGGATCTCGTCTATAAAGAGCAGAGGGCGACTCTTGGCCGCAAAAAAGCCCTGGGTACTACGCTCTGCCTCCTCCAAGACGCGGCGTACGTCACCCACGCCCGATCCTACCGCACTCAATTTGTAAAAAGGCGCCTCCACACTCTGGGCTATCAGCTCCGCAAGGGTTGTTTTTCCCACCCCCGGAGGTCCCCACAAAATAAGAGAAGGCACCTTACCCGATCGGATCATGCGCCCCAGAGGCGCAGTCTCTGCCACAATATGACGCTGCCCTACATACTCCTCTAGAGTAGTAGGTCTCATGCGCTCTGCTAGCGGTTGATAGGGGTTGTTTGGGCGATCCATAGGGCTAAAGGGGGATAGCACAATACGCTCTTTCCGTACTATTTCCTGGAGCAAAGGTACATATTTCTTTTTCTAATTCTCCCGCGCAACAAAATCCACAAGGAGCATCAGGCGTAAGCAATGGGCTAGAGCCTCTTGGGAGCTCCGGGTAATTCTCTTTTCTTTTGCAGCTGGTTTTCCCCTACAAAACCAGCCTAAAAACTTTTCGTTCCTGCCCGAGAAACTTTTTATTTTCAGCCTACGGCGGAAATTTTTCTAGGCAGCGTTTTCTCCGCATTTCACACCTAGTACAACGCCCTCTCCTCTGTCCCTATCTCGCAACTACACCATAGTAGCAAGCCTATCCCCATGGGAGCAACCACAAAAACAGGTTGCAAAGTCAGCCAGCATCCCTATCTTCGTAAAAGAATTAGAAATAAAACAACACACCTATTCAGTTCGTAACCAACATGAGAAAAGGACATTTTTTATTGAGCTGTTACGCCTTGTGTCTAGGGTGCATAGTTACTTTTAGCAGCTGTGACTATCGGCTTAAGTACAATCATTACATCTCCGACTTCGTAGATGCAGATACATGCATATTGACTACTACTCACTCTGATTTGCAGTCTCAGGAGGCTTCTTCGCTTGGATTGAAGATGGGAAGTCCCGGAATTTTTGCTCTCATCTTGCGAGATAGCACAACGCGCTTTACGGACTTCGACGATGGAATAGAGAAAAACCGCATCTTCTTAGCAAAAATAGGAGACGTGAAGTGTCCCATATCGCGAGGACGTACAACCCCTAGAAATGTAGTGGGGCAAATCAATACTCCAGAGGAGATCTCGATTACATGTGATCACGATTTTAATGAGCATTTTAAGGCAGGAGACGAGTTGAATAGGATCTTTATTTTCCAATTCCTCGATAATCTCTCGTTTATCAAAAGTGGCTACAACTGGGATTTTTACCAGAAATACTCCCTCGCTCGTGCCCATATCCCCGAAGAGATAGCAAGGGCTTTAGCCTCCTATCCCGATTGGGATTTTTATACCACGGATATGCCTTTTCAATCATTGATAGGGCAAGAGGTTACCTTCTCGGTAAGGGTCAAATTCAAAGAAGGGAAGAGCCTCTCCACCTCAAACGCGATCAAAATCCCTCCCTTTCCGGCATCCTAACCGCCCCACCCAGGGTGCTATTCTACACGACTACACCACGAATCCATAAAGAATTGCAACTAAAAAAAAATACCACTATATTTGCACTTAGAATTTACGATACGAATTATTGGTTCTCCATAAAACGATGTCGTAAATCACAACAAGTAAACAAAGATATTATAGTGATGAAGAAGAAAATTATTTCTATTGTAGGGTTGCTTTTGCTTGCAGTGGCACCAACAAAAATGCTTGCTCAAATTGAAGTAGCCCCCATTGTAGACTTTGGAGGGGTTTCGGGTCCCGGTTTCTCTAAAATGGGGCGAACCTTTGGCATCGGAGCCTCTGTGCGGTACACTTTTTTCCAAGATTCTCCTAGTGTAAGTCTACAAGTCCGTCTCGATGCTCAGTACAGCAACTACTATGCCTCTTCAATTGAACGAAATCTTTTTCAAAACCCGGATTTAGCTGGCAAAAGCCCATTCCGATTCAGATGGCAAGACCATGTACTTAATGTACCTCTTACCCTCGGGGTTCGCTTCAACTCGTTCCTCGATGGTAATCTTTCGGTACGTGCTGGAGGGTATTGGACACATGGATTGAATGGGAGCATACACTACATAGAAACTCCTATTGAAAATATGGTATTTGAGGCTTTTGATGCTTACAGAACAGTAGTTATACCGGTTCCTGGGAAAAGCAATAGACTCACAATTGCAGAAAACAGATCTCGTGTTGGGATTATTGCTGCTGTAGATTATCGAGTTTGGAAGCAATTAGAGCTATCGGCCTCCTACATGAGAGATCTAAATCCTACGTGGGTTCATGGTATTGTTAATGACTCTCAACCTCCCATCAAGCTCAATTTCTTTAAGATCGGAGCTGCTTACTGGTTCTGACTCTGAGACTGAAATAGAAAAACATACACGTAATCCCCTTGAGAGTTCGGCAGACGGGCTCTCAAGGGGATTGCTATTTTGTGGGGGGCGATTCCCTCTATTTTTGCCTTCTCCCCCACCCTCTAGAAAGGGCAAATGCAATACAAAAGGGAGAGAAAAGCCACAAAAAGAGGGCAAAGGTCAGGATAAACTGCTACCTTTGTTACCTAGAAACTCCGATATAGACAATGTCGATAAACAAAGTAATACTCGTTGGTTATGTAGGTAAAGACCCCGAGATTCGCTACCTCAAAGAGCGTTTCTCCGTAGCCAACTTCTCCTTAGCCACCACACACACCGTAGGAAAAACAGCCACCGGAGGCGCACGCGAGGAGCAAACCGAGTGGCATCGCATTGTAGCCTTTGGGGAGCAAGCCGCCTTTGCAGAGCAATGGGTACGCAAAGGCTCTCTCCTTGCCGTGGAGGGTAGGATCAGTTACCGCAACTATACCGATAAGCAGGGTACTATGCACTCCATCACAGAGATTGTAGCGGAGCGTCTCCACTTTGTGGGGAATCCTCCGCGCGAATATTCGCAAGCCCCCAAGTAGCCCCTTTATTCTCTAGCTCAAGATGGATAGCCTTTTCTCCGGTATTATCGTTTATCCCTTTGGCTGGCAGGCCGCCATCACCTTGGGGATTATCCTACTCCTCATCGTCCTATCGGGGTACATGTCTTCTTCCGAAGTTTCGTTTTTCTCGCTATCGCCACAGGATATTCACCTCATCCGCGAATCGAAAGCACCCCACGACCAAAAACTTCTCGCCCTACTTGAGAACTCCGAAAAACTCCTTGCCACCATCCTAATTGGCAATAATATTGTCAACATCGGCATTGTGCTTTCGTCGAACTACCTCGTACACCTTCTCTTCGATTTTGGCATCAACAGCGTACTTAGCTTTGTACTTCAGACCATCGTACTCACCTTTGTACTCCTGCTCTTCTGCGAGATTATTCCCAAGGTATATGCCCAGCAGCATCCGCTCACGTTCAGCCGTTTTTCGGCGCACATCATGCAACCCCTGGTGAAGGTTCTCTCCCCATTTACCATACCTCTTGTGAAGACCTCTTCTATACTCGAGCGGAGAGGGAAAAAACACTACGAGCTATCCGTAGACGATCTCTCACGAGCCGTAGAACTTACCGAGGGGAAAAACGAGACGCAAAGCAAACTCATTGGTGAGATTATTAAGTTCCACGACAAGACGGCGGACGAGATTATGGTGCCGCGTGTAGACATGGTAATGATTGACTACCAATGGGATTTTGCGACCACACTACGCTTTGTACTGGATGCCGGCTACTCTCGAATCCCCGTTTTCTTGGGAACGCAAGATGTGATCAAAGGGATCCTTTACATCAAAGACTGCCTACCCTACACCACCGCCGGATCCGACTTCGATTGGCATACCCTGATACGCCCTGCCAACTTTGTACCCGAAAATAAAAAGATAGACGATCTGCTTGAGGAGTTCCGCTCCGAGCATCGGCATATCTCCATTGTCGTAGACGAATATGGAGGCACCTCAGGATTAATTACTCTTGAGGATATTTTGGAAGAAATTGTAGGCGAAATCACCGACGAGTACGACGAAGACGAGCTACCCTACACTCGCCTAGCCGATGGCTCCTTTTTATTTGAAGGGAAAACTCAGATTAACGACTTCTGTCGCTACCTATCCCTAGAAGACTCTCTTTTCGAGCCCTTAACCCAAGAGATTGATACCCTAGGCGGTGTCTTTTTGGAGCTGAAACAGGAGTTGCCCCGTGTGGGAGCCTTTGTTACCTATCGGGGCTATCGCTTTGAAATCACCAAAGTAGAAAAGCATCGAATCATGCAAATGCGTGTGATTCCGCCCGCTACCGCCTCCGCCTCATGATACAACCTCTCGTTGTACATATTAGTAGGCTTCTAGGGCTATCCTCCGTGCCATCACGCTTTAGTCGTGAGCAACAACGCCAAGCATCTCAACGTCTTCTCCAGCTACTCTACCCCCATAACAGCCTCGCACATTCGGCAGACGGTGCCCCACTGCTCCAAGGGCATAGTATTCAACTCTCTCTTAGTCACTCGGGAGATTACCTAGCTCTCCTTACAGCTCCCCCCCAATGGCGTGTGGGCATTGACCTAGAAACCGATTTTTCGCGTCCTCTTCGTCTTGCGGCTCGCTTCTTATCCCAAGAAGAACTCTCTCTGCTCTCCACACTCCCCCCTAATGAGCAATCGCGCTATGCGCTAGCGGCTTGGTGCGCTCGCGAGGCGGTCTACAAAGCCATCCCCAACGCCTCTGCGGACTTTCGCCGGCACTACACCCTCTCTCATTATCCTCATCGCCCCGTTATTTCTTACCATCCCTCGGGCAAGGAGCCGCTCCAAATACCCCTTCACTTTTACCGGCATCAAGAGTATTTGCTCGCCTATTGCGCTCTATTCAGAGGGTAAATTGAGGTTTAGTCTAGTAGAGAGCATCGTGTATCTCCCGAGAAAATGGGAGCCGCAACGCCCTCATACAGCAAACGAGGGCTGACCTCCCGATCCACCGCATCGTAGAGACCACTATCGAGGAAAGCTTGTAGCGTTTGAGCTCCCCCCTCCACAAGAAGGGATTGGATCTTGCGAGAGGCGAGTGTCTCCAGCAGACTTGCAATAAAATGCTCGCTGCGCTCTATGGCGATGCAATTCTCGGGCAGAGGCTGAGAGCGAAATGCTGAGGGAGAGACAATAAACCAGGGTTTAGAGGTACTATTTTGATTGACTTTATAGGCTTGATGGCACAGCACGCCCTCACTATCTAGTACAACGGGCTGGGGAGAGGTACCCCACCAAAAACGATTGGTCAGGGAGGGATTGTCTAGCTGTATAGTACGCCGACCCACCAAAATAGCATCGTGGCAATGGCGCAAATAGTGGACATAACGCTGCCTGATGGGGGAACTAAAAACCTCGGGACGTTGGGAAGCATCCTCTCGTACCCTATCGATAAAGCCATCACGGCTCTGCGCCCATTTGAGCGTGACCCAAGGTCTATTTTTTTCTACAGCTGTGAGGAAAAAGCGATTGAGCCATCGAGCCTCCTCTTCCAGCACACCCACTTCTACCTCCACACCTTTGCTGCGAAGGAGCGCAATACCCCGACCTGCCACCTCTGGGAAGGGATCTTGCATAGCCACCACTACGCGAGGTACCCTCTTCTGCAAGACGAGTTCGGCACAAGGGGGTGTTTTCCCATAGTGCGAGCAGGGCTCAAGACTAACATACAGGGTGCTTTGGGCAATCCACTTCTCATCTTCGGGGCGTACCGATGCAAAGCAATTTACCTCAGCATGAGGCTCTCCGGCTCTGTGGTGATAGCCCTCCCCTACAATCCTATCTTGATGCACAAGAATAGCCCCCACAAGCGGATTGGGAGAGGTGTAACCCGTAGCTAGAGCTGCCAAATCGAGGCAGCGTTGCATATAAAGAGTATCGTTTGCGGTCATAATGTAGCGGAGTGAGAGAACAACTTTCGCCCTAGGGGGCAGAGGTAACAGGAGCGATGCGAACAGAGGCTCTCCCACAACTCCAAAGCAGCTTGGCTATGGGCAGCGTGCTCCTGCGGCAACTTGATAGCGGCAAATCTATTAGTAATACTATTTTTCTCGGGCTTTAGTTTTGAAGCTCTCGCCCAAGCCTCTTCGAGGGCTTCGGCAGAGGGCTCTACCCCATGGGCATACGCATCAAGAAGAGGAAAGGGAATAAGTACATTGAGAAAGAGAGAGTCTATCGTACTTGTAGATAGAGACGCGAGGGCTTTCTCCGCTTCGGCTCCAAAAGTATAGTGGAGTTGCCAGTAATCCGATGGGGGAACATCCAAAAGTTGCTGCAACTCGTGGGTATTAGTAATCCTCATCAATTCGCTCTCTAATAGGGGGTAGCGGTGACGAAGTGCTGCCATATAAGCCAATCGCCTATGGGGGAAAGCGGAGGGACGAAGACGGAGCAAACGCACCTCCCCTCGGGGGATGGGGGTTAATTGGTACTTAGTGTGAAGGAAGCGATAACGCTCAGCGAGATCCTCCTGATAACTATCCATGGGAGCCCCCTCTAGCAAGGCAGCCTGCCCCAAATAGAGAGCCTCCAACATGGGTAGCCGATCTGTATGCTTTCGAATAACCCTCAAAGGGAGAGAACGAGCCACCTGCTCAAAGGCCTCATTATTAACGCGGCTCCCTAAGTAACGCAGCAAGAGAAGATGCAACACAGAGCCTAAATCGCTACCAGACGTTTCGTAGAGGGAAATAAATCGCTGGGCTTTTGCAATAATCCTCTTGGCAAAAAGAGATTGGCTCCAAGAGTGCCACGAGATGGGGAGAGGGTCTAACTCTCGCTCACTGCAGGGTATAGCCCCTTGGTGTTGCAGATAGTCCTCTGCACGCTGCAGGTCTATCGGGCGGAGATCCATCACGCACGTAAATAGGGGAGCCCCCGTCAATCGGCTGTAAATAGGCAGGTCATTCTCCACAACAACGTGCAGGATGGTACTATCGTAAGCAGGGTCTAAATGATGTTTATGCTTGAGCCATTCCGAAGCCTTTCGGTGCACTTCTACATTGCCCGCCCATACAATGGAGCCTATACGCAACCTAGCATTGAAAAAATCGGGGCCACCATCTAAATTGATCTCCCCGGGGTAAAGTACCTCTATGGCACTAGAAGAATCAGCCTCGCTCGGCTCTATATGATAAAAATGCAACGAGTGGTAAAAACGCCTTAGCCAAGCAGTTTGTAGTACAACTTCGCCACCATCGCCTTTACCACCCGCCATATTCGGTAAGAAAAAGAGGGAAAGATTTAGATGTATTCTTTGCCAAATTGCAATTCGGCCTCAGCCATCATGCCCTTTACACGTTGCTCTTCGCTTCGCTTGCATATGAGGAGGACATTGTCATGCTCTGCCACAATGCAATCTGAGACACTCCGCATCACCACGATGCGAGAAGGGTCGGAGAGGCTAACCACATTACCCGAAGCCTCTTGGAATATGCAGCGAGTACCCAAGGCGGCATTGCCGGCTTCATCCTTCTCGGCATGCTCATAAACGGCACCCCAAGTCCCTAAGTCGGCCCATCCAAAGTCACTAGGCAAAACGAGTACATTTTGCGCCTTTTCCATTACGGCATAGTCTATTGAGATACTAGGGCAACAAGGGAATGCCTCTCGGATAAAAGCGGACTCTCCACTCGTACCATAGACCTCTGCCCCGGCACCTAGCACCTCTGCCACTTCGCCGGCGTGCTCCTCAATTGCCGCGAGGATAGCCGATACATTCCAAGCGAACATACCACTATTCCACAAGAAATCTCCACTCTTGACAAAGAGTTCTGCCATCTCACGATCGGGCTTTTCGGTAAAGACCTTCACACGCAAGAAGCCTCCACTTAAGTCGTGGCTCTTCTCTGGATCCATCTGGATGTAGCCATATCCGGTTTCGGGACGGGACGCCATAATGCCCAACGTCACCAAACTATCATGGTCGGCTACGTACTCTAAGGCCTTTGTTGCGAACTCCGCAAATTGAGCTTCTTGGAGTATTATATGGTCAGAGGGGGTGACAAAAATAGAAGCATCCGGGCATTTCGAGCGGATGTGATAGGCGGCGTAGGCAATACAAGGTGCCGTATTACGCCGTATGGGTTCTGCCAAGATCTGATCGGGGAGAAGCTCCGGCAACTGCCTAAGCGTCTCCTCTACATATACTTCGTTTGTGACTATTAGGATATTCTCTTTTGGGACGAATTGACTCATTCGTCGGAAGGTCTGCTGCAAAAGAGACTCGCCTGTCCCAAAAAAATCAAGGAATTGCTTTGGTTTGTTTTCACGGCTAACGGGCCAAAAGCGGCTCCCTACACCGCCACCCATAATAACGCAATAGAATTTGCTGTTCATCGCAACTTACTTCGTCTATTTATGTAGCACAAAGATAACCCTTATTGCACAACTCAAGTCCGCTTGCACGAAGATTTATTAGGACATTCTCCACCAAAACTCTGCAAGGCACTCTAAATCTGCCCCGAAGACACGTATTTAGGAAAGTTTTTCGACTCTAAAAAGCTGATGGGCAATACCCGTAAGTCTATCGCGTAGCAAACTGAGGTCGATCTCCAAATCCTCTGCAACAGCTTGATAAATAGATGCAATGGGGAGAGAAGAATCGTCGGTCTCGAGAAGCAATCGCCCCGCCTTCCAGGCCTCGCATAGGGATTCTCTATTGTAGTAGCGGCCCAAAGAGAGCCAGACACCTAGGTGAAGTAATCTTTGCGCTAGGGGAGCTTTTCCTCGGAATCCATGTACAATTAGAGGAACTGTAGGGCGCGATCGGTGGATAAAATACTCGAGTTCTTGCCACCGCTTAACCACGTGCAAAATCATGGGTAGCCTATTCTCTTCGGCAATCTGCCACTGAGCCTCTACGAGCTGCTGCTGGTAATCCATCGCGGCTGACGAGAGGGCATCCCATCCAGCCTCTCCCACGGCTACAATTCTGCCCTCTTGGGCTAACTTATTCAACTGCCCCAGCGCCACTTCCACAGGGGGAGAAGAAACTTCCTTAGGCAAGGACCAAGGGTGTAGTCCCACAGAGAGGTAGGGACAATCGGCAATAGGAGGCACTTCTTCTCGCAAAAGATCACAGCTACAAAGCGAAAAACTCCCCCTTTGGTGGGAGTGAAAATCCCAGAAATCCATCGGAGGAGTTGATTGTATTAAGCCTGAAGAATGTTCCATAGTAGTAGAGAATCCCCTTTAAGGTACCGGATCATACCCACTTCCGCCCCACGGATTGCACCTCAAGATACGCCAAATTGCCAACCACGCGCCCTTAATAGGGCCATGCTTACGAAGTGCCTCCAGGGCATACTGCGAGCAAGTGGGAGTAAATCGGCAGGAGGGAGGGAACAAGGGAGAGATAGCCCCTCTATAGAAGTGAATGGGTGCAGAAAGAAGGACTACGAGCCAACGACGCACCCCTTTTCGGAATCTGTTTTTACTGCTCATAACGTGCCACCTCTCTCTCTAAGCGACGCAATGTCTTCTGCACAGCAGCCGTCACTTGGGAGAACGAAGGGAGTTCTTTATCCAGCATTAGCAAAGCAAAATGTATGGTAAGCCCCTTGGCTTCGACCTCATTATAGAGTGGAGATTTCTGTACGCGATAAGCCTCTCGGATAAGCCGCTTTACCCTATTACGATCGACGGCATGCTTAAAACGCTTCTTGGCAACACTTATCAAGACAGAAAGAGCCGGCTCCTTCCCCTCGCTCTTGGGCGCAATACGATATACAACGCGTAGCGGATAAGCGATAAAGGATCCCGAACTTTTCTCAAAAAGACAACGAATATCGTCGCGAAGATAGAGCCGTTCGGGTTTGGTCAAGCCCGACGCCTTACTCGGCATGCTCGCTGAGATACTTCTCTAGAGCAACGACCATACTGGGGCATTCGGGGGTGGGAGCGGTAAAATCAACGCGTATTCCACGCTCCTTTAGAGACTCTGTAGTGAGACTCCCAAAAGAGCCAACCACCCTGTCTCCCTGCTCAAAATCGGGATAAAGCTCCTTCACAGAGCGAATCCCGTAAGGGCTGAAAAAGAGAATAATATCGTGATCTATGGGGAGAGGTTCCTCGAAGTCTCGAGTGACCGTACGATACATTACTGCACTATGGAAGGTTATTTTCTTCTCGGTAAGCTTATCAAAAAGCTCCTGACCATGATCCTCTGCCACCGGCACAAAGTATGTCTCTTTGGCATGCTTCCCTATCACCGTGAGCATATCGGCTAGGGAGAAGCTATTGGGAGCATAGAATACTTTGCGTTTACGATACACAATATACTTTTGGAGGTAGAGGGCTACAGCCTCACTCTGGCAAAAGTATTTCATTCCCTCGGGTATGGTGAGCCGAAGTTCCTTAGTCAGTGCAAAAAAATTATCTATTGCGCTCTTCGAAGTAAAGATAATCGCACTATGCCCCAAAATATCCACGCGCTGACGACGAAACTCTGCCGCCTCCACGGGTACTACCTTGATGAGCTGACGAAACTCTACTTCGTAGCCGTACTTCTCTGCGATTGAAAAATAAGGAGAGTGCCCAGAGACGGGCATAGGTTGCGAAATCAAGATCTTTTTTGTTGGTGCAGCCATCTCGCTTGTGTCTATTCGTATAGTGAATACTATCCTCGCAACAGCGCCCAAAACAATAGTACGAAGGGCACTATTTCGTGGGCACAAAGGTACAAAGAAAGTAGCATATAAGAAACACCTTGCGCACGTAGAAGCGGCAAAGTACGACGTAATAACAGCAATCTCCAAAGCAAAAAAGCTCCTAGAGAAAGCCATGCTCCGACCATAAAAGTATCTTCACGGAGCTCCAATATAATGGCAATGTAGAGAGGCAAAGACCAAATCCACTCCAAAAGGGCATAACCACTAGCCCACTCTTCGTAAACTCGTGGCTGAAGATAGACCCAACCTAGGAAGCGATAGAGAATGCGCCGCCCCCAAAAGAAAAGAAGGAGAGCCCCCAAAATCCCTAAATACCCCACCACCATATAAAAGGGGCCTTTCTCAAGCCAAAAGCCCTCTCTATCAAGATAAATAAAGGAAGTAAGAGCCAAAAGCATAGCAGAGAGCACACGCCCTACCACACGAAAAAACCAACAAGGGATATTACGATGCACCTGAACGAAGAAAAGCTGCTCGCGTTGGTAAATAATTGCCTCCATCACCAAACGCACCAATCCGGGTACTCTATAGGCAACTATCCCCATAAGAAGGAGACCTAAAGTGAGTACAGAAAAGGCGATATCGCCCACAATCTGCCCGGACCAAAAAAGCATTCCCTGCATACCGAGGGCAAAGGTACAAACAAAAGGGGGCTCAAAGGCGTATCCCTCCCCAAGACATCTCGCTAGCAGTTCTCCCCCAAGCCCCTTGAGCAAACGCCCAAGATAAGATAGGAAGTACCATGCATAGTAGGACAGAAGAGAGTGTGTATAAAAAGAAAACCCCTACACCTTCTACGAAAGTATAGGGGAAATGAAACTAACACGAGTGGTGCCACCAGGAATCGAACCGGGGACACAAGGATTTTCAGTCCTTTGCTCTACCAACTGAGCTATGGCACCATCAGTCTTTTAAGAAGAACCCTTTCTCTCAAAGGACATACCCTCCTTAAAACCGGTCACAAAGGTACGAATAGTTTTGAAATAAACAACACCCTAGGCAAAAAACTTATACAAAATCTTCTTCTCCCCCGTCTCCATCCTGTCCACACGTACATATATAAGACTGAATTCTAGGAGATTATAGAATCAATTATCCACAAGCCCCTCCTCCGAGAAGGCTTCGTTATAATCTTGAAATAGGAAGTCGTTGTAGGGATAACGCTTGATATGGATCTCTCGCACCTTATCATAAAGGAGAGCTCGCAACCCCTCAATTCCATCTCCCGTATGGGCAGAGACGAACAAACAATTTTGTCCCATCTTTGCCATCCAAGAGCGTTCTAACTCCTCTCGACTGTAGTTTTCTCGGCTTTTTGGGGTAAGGTCGTCCTCTTCTTTCGGAGTGAACGTAAAGGCATCAATCTTGTTGAAGATCAGAAGAGTTGGCTTATTCTCATTACCCAAAATCTCTCGCAAAGTAGCCTCTACCACAGCTATTTGAGACTCAAAGTCAGGATGCGACAAATCCACGACATGGAGCAATAGGTCGGCCTCTCGCACCTCGTCCAACGTACTTTTGAAGCTCTCAATTAGCTCCGTGGGGAGCTTTCGGATAAACCCCACCGTATCACTCATTAAAAAGGGGAGGTTGTGCAGGATTACTTTTCGTACCGTGGTATCTAATGTGGCAAAGAGTTTATTCTCGGCAAATACTTCGCTTTTGGAGAGCATGTTCATCAGGGTCGACTTCCCCACATTAGTATAGCCCACCAGAGCTACTCGCACCATCTTCCCTCGATTCTTCCTCTGTACACTTTTCTGTTTGTCTATACGTACAAGCTCTTCTTTGAGACGGCTTATCTTGTCTAAGATGATCCGCTTATCGGTCTCTAGCTGTGTCTCCCCGGGGCCGCGCATCCCAACGCCCCCGCGCTGCCGCTCAAGGTGCGTCCAAAGACGCGTAAGACGAGGGAGCATATAGCGGTATTGAGCGAGTTCCACCTGCGTTTTGGCATGTGCCGTTTGTACCCTTGTGGCAAAAATATCGAGGATAAGGCTGGTACGATCGAGGATGCGTACTCGTAACACCTCTTCTATACAGCGAAGTTGCTTAGGGCTCAGTTCGTCGTCGAAGATGGCCAGTCCTATTTCATTCTCTTGTATGTAGGAGGCAATTTCTTCGAGTTTCCCTTTTCCCACAAAGGTGGCAGAGTTGGGCATATCAAGACGTTGTACAAAACTCTTGACCGGAGAGATACCTGCCGTAGTGGAGAGGAATGCAAGCTCATCTAGGTAGTCTTGCACCTGACGCTCGGTTACTTTCGGTGTAATAAGCCCCACGAGTACAGCACGCTCAGAAGAGGTCTCGGTAAGTATAAATTCTTTCATTAAACAGAAGTTCAGAAGTCGATACGGAGGCGAGCATTGAGCTGCCTACGTGTAAGGTAATTGGGTACGGCAAATTGTTGATGAAAGGCATCCGTAACCCAATAGAACCCACTTACGTTGGTATTATCGAGGAGGTTGAAGCACTCAAGACTGAGGTCTACTGCCGAGAAAAGCTTCCAAAAAGAACTTTTGGCTCGCACTGTATCTGTTGAGCGATCAAAGAACCTATATATAAGCCCGAGGTCTACACGTTTGTAGGAGGAACCGATAAAAGCCGGGGGTAGGAACTCCTCCGTGGGGCGGAACTGAGG
This sequence comes from Porphyromonas endodontalis ATCC 35406, assembly GCF_000174815.1. Classification (GTDB taxonomy): domain Bacteria; phylum Bacteroidota; class Bacteroidia; order Bacteroidales; family Porphyromonadaceae; genus Porphyromonas; species Porphyromonas endodontalis. The sequence continues at coordinate 42,356 of NZ_ACNN01000005.1, read as the reverse complement.
TAATCCGCCTGAGAGCACCCCACGCAAACTCAAACGGATGCGCTTGTAGCCCGGGAAATAATCTTGGAAAAACAGGGATACGTTGTAGCTAGGCGCATTGGGTAGAGGCATCTCGCCGATACCGGGTATACGCTGCTTACTCGTCAGTAGAGAGGCTGTGAGCCACGAGTCTACATCGGGAACAAATTGTCCAAAGAGCTTCAGATCAATCCCAGCCACATACCCCGATCCCGTGTTAGTACCCAAGTAGCGTACCTTCACATTGTCCACTCGATAGGGATTAAGGTGGTACAGATACTTATAATATAGCTCGGTAGTAAAACGGAAGTTGCGCCCATCTAATTGGAAGTTGTAGTCTCCTCCCAAGAGCACATGCAGGGAGCCTTGTGATCGAATCTGCTTATTCAGTACGACAATATTATTATTCTCTTGGTCTCGCTGTGAGGTGCGAATCTCTTTATAGAAGGGGGCTTGATAGTACAAACCAGTAGCAAATCGCAGGGTAAGAGCCTTCTGACGAGTCGGGGTAAAGGCAGCAACAAAACGCGGACTCGCGATAAACTCCTTGTTAAATCCCCAATAAGAGGCACGAATCCCAGGGTAGAGAGACAGCTCGCCCTGAGGCAGTTCGAGTGAAAATTGATCTACAAGATAAGCAGATAGCCGGTAGCTACGGAGGTGATTTTGGGAGTAGAGGTTGTGCAACATCTCTATCCGGTCGCTATGGTGGGGTACGTTATATCCGGCGGAGTCGCGTCTCGTCCACTCGCTGATAAAGTCGTTTACATCCTCAAGTCGGGCACTCAGACCTCCTTTGAGTAGGTGCCCCTGTTTCAGTTGTAGCAGGTTACTATAAGAGAGTGTAGCCAGCGTGTAGCGCAAGCGATTGCGAGCATGCTCCATATTGGTCCCTGTTGCCAGGGCACTCAAGTTGTCACTTACGTTGGGTTGCTTACTATCCCCCTCCTTAGCATTATCTAGGAAATAGGAGCCATCTATGTCGTAGGTCTCCATTTCTCGACTGTTGTAAAAATGCACACTCACTACATGACGTTGCTCCGATGAGGGAGTATAAGTGGCACTGAAGGCCCCAAAAAGAGAAACAAAGCGGTCGCGCTCCTGCCCCTCAAAGTATACCTTTAGTTTTTTTATGTCGGATAAGGTACCAAAACTCGTCTCTCTGGTCTGAGGCTTAAATTGATAATGTGTGAGAGAAACATTCCCCAAGAAGCTGAGCGACCAGCGGTCATTCAACCGCCCTACGATATAGCTTTGGGCATCGAAGTAGAGAGGTTCGTATTCTCCCTTCGTATCAAGAGAACCCAGCAGAGTGCGTCCATCCTTGAATCTTAAGCCTGTAATCTGACTCAACTTCTTCCCCCGCGAACCGATATATACCTGATCGCCCTGCAAGCCGACCTCTACCGAACCTTCGAACTCCTTAGGCGTTTTGTAACGGATATCAAGCACGGAAGACATTTTATCCCCATACTCCGCCGTGTAGCCTCCTGCAGAAAAGTTAACCGCCTGAGTCATCTCAGGGTGAACAAAGCTCAAACCCTCTTGCTGAGCCGTGCGGACAAGTAGGGGACGCGGGATCTCTATGCCATTTACATAGACCATGTTTTCGTCGTAATTCCCCCCTCGTACCGAGTATTGCGCACTCAGTTCGTTGTTTTGCGTCACTCCGGCATAAGTCCCAACAAGGGATTCTACTCCGGTGGAGGGACCTACCGCTACACGGATATTTTCCGCGGCTATGGTGCTCATATTCTGCTGTTTTTTGGAGGGAGCAGCCACAACTACTGTAGATAGTTCAGTAGAAGCATCGGGCAATGTCACATTGAGCCGAAGGTCTTGAGTAATACCTTTTGGGAAACTCTTGGTTACAGAGCGATAACCTATACAGCTAAACTCTAGAGCTATAGAGTCCGTTGTAGGCGTGAGTGCAAGCGAATAAGCCCCTTTGAGATTGGTCGCAGTCCCTATTGCTTTGCCTGCAACCTTTACAGAAGCTAACTCTATGGGTTTATCCTCACGGTCTATTACGTATCCATATACCTTGATGCGTTGCTGCGACCATGCCCCTCCCACCGTAAGACAAAGGAGAAGTAGACCTATCCAAATACGGTACATTAGCTCTTTCATTGCCCACAAAGATAGATAATTGTAAGGATAAGAAGGACGAACAACTCTCAGCGACTTCATATTTTTCCTCTGCCCTGTTTCAAGAAAAATCCTGCCCTAGAGAAATTCTTTCTTTAGGCAAAAAGTAATCGAATTCTGCCCTACAATCAAAAGAAAACCAGCGATACTTCTGGAGACAAACATCAAGACTTTCGGGAAGAGACTCCCCAAGTAAACAAAAAAATACCGAGCAATTTTGAGATTACTCGGCAGTTCATTCTTGGAAGTTATCGGATGGAGACAATATGCTACTAGTGAGAAAGGGTGTAAACTATGCCTTAGAAGCAAGGAGCGACCTATTATTTTCCATTAAGGTAGCAAGGTGGGATTCAAACCGCCGAGGCAACATGGACTGCTCAATTACCTTATTGAACTTCTCCTTTCGATGCGTATCCGTCCCCACAAAATCATAAAAACCGGAGAGCAACATCTGCCGAGCACGCTTCTGCACTGCCTCCCCATACATGCCCGTAAGGGAGAATAGATTGAGCTGGAATGAGACACCCAAATCTTTGAGAGCTTCGTACTCCTCAGTAGTAAAATAGAGATAACGCTCCGGATGTGCAAGGAGAGGCTTTGCCCCTGAAGAGCGGATGGAACGAATGGAATTGGGATAATCCATCGGAGCTCCGGCAAAGGAAAACTCAAAAAGGAGGTAACGAGAGTCTCCTAATGTGAGCAAAGGCTCATCGAGATGTGCCTCAAACTGATTGTCTACCATATACTCTGCCGCCAAGCTAATCGGCACCTGAGGCATGGCAAGATCTGCTAAAAAAGCATCGAAATGCTCCCGTAAAGTGATGGCGTTATTCTGGGGATAGCGGCTATAAATGTGCGGAGTCAATATGAAACTCTCAATCCCAACAGCTCCCATCATTTGCAATAGAGCACGAGACTCTTCCATAGAGCGAGCTCCATCATCCCCCCCGGGCAAGAGATGACAATGCACATCAACCATGCCCTTGAGCCAGCCCTCTCGTACAATATTTAACTCTCGTCTCTTCAGGAAAAACATCGTGTCGCCCTGCTACAAAGCACAACATCCTAGCTACCATAGGAGCCGTACGATCCATACCCACCATAAGATCCATATGCTCCGTAGCTACCATAGCTGCTACCTGTAGTACCACTCATGGCCCCTGCATCATTGAGTACAATTGCAGGATTGATCAGTTTCTTAGACCTATATAAAGCCTCGATTTCCAACAATAAGGGTCGTGGCAAGTGCCCTTCGCGTACTATTACCATGGTCATATCCGCTACTCGATTGGTAATAAGCGCATCGGCTACATTAACAAAGGGGATACTATCAATAAGGATATAATCGTACATTTCACGCACCTTCTCAATAAGCTGAGAGAAACGATCTCCTAGGAGCAATTCTGTGGGATTAGGAGGAACTACACCTGCAGGAAGGAAGTCAAATGGCGAACTTGCATCAATCCGAACAATCAGATCCGACAGATCCGTACTGCTTCCAAGTAAATAAGAAGAAAGCCCACCCTTGCTACGTTGGGTCATATAGCTTGCCAAAGCATCGCTAAGGCTCGCCTTACGAATATCCGCATCAATAAGGAGCACTCTATTCCCCTCTAGGGAAGCAAGGCAAGAAGAGAAGTTGGCCGAAATAAATGTCTTCCCGGACTCGGGGATAGCACTTGTAGTCATAAGCACCTTACCCTTGCTCTCTATCCCGTGAAGCATATAGGCAAGATTCGTACGAACCACTGTGAAGGCCTCACTAATAACCACGCGCTCCTTGGCATTGAAAAGAAGGATATTTTTGTATCTCTCTTTCTGACGCAAATGTCTTTTACTCTCCTTTGAACGAAAAACTTTAGGAATAATCCTATGGTGCAGAGACTGCGTTTCGTAACGAGGGATCTCTCCCAAGAATGGCAATGAGGTGTACGACTTGATGTCTTTGCATCCTCTCACCTTATTATTGATGATGAAACGAAGATAAAGGACCCCAGCCGGGAGAATCAACCCTAGTATAAAAGCGACCAAAAGAATCATGCCCTTGCGAGGTGCAACAGGGATGGAAGAACCCATTGCAGGCTGTATCAAACGAATCTCGGAGTCTGCAGCTTCCATGGCGAGGGAGTTCTTTTCTCTCGCATTAAGAAGGAACAAATAAAGCTCCTCCTTGATTTTTTGGTTTCGGTAGATTGATCCTACCGTCTTCTCTTGCATCGGCACGGAGGAGATACGCCCCTCATTAAGCCCTGCTTGCCTATTGATGCTGGCAGCTTGGACTGACAAGGATTTGATCAAATTATCCACCGACTTGACCACAGCCACATGCATGGAGGCAAGTTGCTTCTCCAATGTCTCTACCACAGGGTTTTGCGTTTCGGCATTGGCAATTAATTGGTCACGACGCAAAAGAAGGGAGTTGTATTCTCGGATTAAATTATCCGCAGAGGCTTCATTAAGCCCCACATTAGCGGGAATAAGTTCGTCCTTCGAACTAGGAGACTTTAGATAATCCTTTAGATAATTAGCCACCGCAAGTTTATTATTCACTTCGGTCATCTGCCGTGCAAATTCAGCAGTACCCGTAATATAGCTTCGAGCCTCCTGCTGGATATCGGCAATACGATTATTCTGTTTGAATTGCTCTATTTCGGTATCAACACTACCTAATTCTCCTCCAATGATAGCAAGACGCCCATCAATAAAATGCTCGGTCTTTTGAGCTACTCGCACCTTTTCCATACGCGAGTTCTCATTATAGATCTGCACGAGGGTATTGAGAAAATCTTCTGCAACTTCAGGGTTTTGATGTTGCATTGTCAAGGTGATAATAGACCCTTGTTTACTTGCGGACGAAACATTGAAAATATGAGAAAAAGAACGAATGCTTCTCTCACGAGTGTTCTTTTCTACCTCTAAAGAGAAGGAGGCTTCTGATGAAGGGAAATGCTCTGTAGCAGTAACCAACACTCGCCCCATAGGAGTATCTTGAGGGACTCCGATCTGTACTTGAGAAGTTGTACCCCTAGCTGCTTCTATAGAAGACTCCTCACAAAGAAGAGATACATGGCTAGCATCTACAGAAGAGACCTCCAATTTACAATAGACATCAGAACTATTTCCTACAAAACGTACCTCAAGAGGAGTGTCTTTATAAAGCATCTCAGTCCTTATCCCCCTGCTCTGAGAATAGGAAACATCTAGGTTAAGCCTCTCTATTACTTGGTCGATAAGAAAGTCTGTTTTTAGGATAAAGAGTTCGTTTTCCACGGCACTCCTTCCTCCTAGAGAAGTTAAGGCAGAAGACTCGAATAGCTCGCTAAGCACATTCGATGCATCCATCTTATCCTTGACCAGTATGCTAGCCTCTCGCTTATACACATTGGGAGTATGCAAGAGGTAAGCAGAAGCTCCTCCAATAGCAACACATAAAGTTATGGCAAACCAATACCAATTGGAACGTAAGATAAGCCCTATATCCGAGAGGGTGATAAACGATGCAGCCTCCACGAGAGAAGGGCGTTTGAGCTCTTGTTCTATAGATTTTGTTTCGGATTCTCTATACTCCATTGTTCGTCAAGCAAGTATATATGGTAGAGATATTAGTTAGAAGATTTTGAGTTGCGCACCACTGTCATAACAAGGGTTGAGACGGAAGTCACACTCCCCACAAGGCTAAGCCATACCCCAACATTATTATTTTGGTTTATCTCACTCATCTGTATCTTGGTATTGTTGGGATTAACAAATACCACATCATTTTGCGCTAGATAAAAACAAGGGGAGCGGAATACATCTTTAGACCGCAAGTCGTGCGTATAGATCTCTCGCTTTCCATTGGCTTCACGGACCACTATCACGTTGTCTCGCCGCCCATAGATTGTCATATCTCCAGCCATGCCAATCGCATCAAAGATAGTAACTCGCTCATTGTCTATCGTAAAGCTACCAGGACGAGCCACTTCCCCAAGAACGGTTATCTTAAAGTTCTGGAAATTGATGGTTACAATAGGCTCTTTGATATAATTACCAGCAATAAGCTCTTGTGAGATTTTATTGATAAGCTGTTGTTTTGTAAGCCCAGCAGCATTTATCTTCCCGAGAAGAGGGAATGTAATAGTACCATCAGTTCCCACCAAATGCCCTTGTAAATACTGAACACCTATACCGCGGCCAACAGAAGATGTATAGCTCACCATCGGCAAGTTAAAAGGGGCAGATAACTCCGGATTCTTTGAATTAACGGTAATAGAAAGCAGGTCTCCAGGTTGTATTGTAGGTTCTAGCCGAGTATAACCGGCACTCTCAACGCTATCAAGATCTTGCAGATAGAGAACATTCTTTGCCGAGCGACAAGAGGCCGTCAAGAGCAAAACTAGTACAACTGATAATATATCTAATCTCTTCATTCCTTCATATCCATCAAAACAGACCGAGTCACAAAAAAATAGGAACCCAGCACACCTTTTCATCTGCAAAGGTAGCCTTTTTCTTAGAGAAAGAAGCGTTTCTACTATTTTAATGAAGGGATATAACAAAGAAATAAACCAGGAGCTAGCACAAGGTGTAACATTTCTTTAGTACAGCGGGGATTGACACGAGATTTACTCCTGCCTTAAAAGAAAATCCGCACAGGCTGATTTCTCCAAAAGAATCAGCCTAAAAGAAAAATAAAATCAGCCAGAAAGGAGCAGCCAAAGAGGCTACTTTTTTTTCTTCTTTGCCCACTTAGGCATCAACCCTCCCCTCTTCTCTCGGGCAGCACAAGGCTGAGCAACAGAGCCGGGGACGTAGTCGTGACGGAATATATTCAGAAGAAGTATTAGAAGAGAGAGGAGAAGAGGACCAAAAATTACACCCCAAAAACCAAAATACTTACCCCAAAAATAACGCCAAAGACGGTAACAAGAGGGTGAATATCGGCAAGAGACTTTTGGAGCAGGAAGCGAATTACATTGTCTATCCCCCCTATAACCAAAAATCCATAGATCAAAAGGCCTATACAGGAACCCCAGTTTCCTGCAAAACCAAAAGCCAGAGCGAGAGGGACATAAACGACCATAGTACCCACCATCGGAATGATGGTAGCAAAGGCGGTAAGTACAGCATAAAAAAGTGCTCCCTCTACACCAAAAAAGATGTAGCCGAGATAGGCGAATCCTCCTTGAACAATGGCGATCAGCGGTATCCCCACAGCGTTAGCCGCAATGATACGCTGCGTCTCGGATACCAGTATACGTTTATTTTCCTCTGTAAAGGGGAGTAATTCTCGGATAGCAGTCTCGAAATACTCTCGTTCGTAGAGCATATAGTAGAGAACAAAGAGCAGCACAACGCTATTGACCACAAGAGAATAAACCCCGACAACGATCTTTGTCGTAAAGGTTTGCCCCATCTTAGTAAGGGCGGGTAGTACCTGCTCAACAAAGAATCCATCTCGTTTCACAAAATCTACTCCAATCCATTCCTTGGCCTCATCTACCCACTGCACAGCTTGGTGGTACCATTCATTAAGGTCGATATGATTGTGTGTAAACAAATCTATCAGCATAGAAGCAATACCGGCGAGCGGGAGGAGGAAGAGAAAAAGGGTCTCAAGGATGAGGAGGAAGGCGGCCAGCCAGCGAGGGAAGTGCCACTTCTTAGTAAGAAATCTCATCTGCCCTCTCAAGATAGAGAACAGGGTAATAGCACCTAAAAACCCACTCAAGTAGGGCAAGGCCTCTCGCCCGAAAATAAGCGTAAGCAACAGAATAGGCAACAAGATTGCCCACATAAAAACGGATTGATTGGCAGAAGGGCTAAGTCCCTTGAAGCCTTCGTGAGGCCTGTTTTCCATATACCTCTTAGGATTACTAGACAATAAGTTTTACCAAAAAATAGCCCCCTACCGTAAGCCAAATATAGAGCACGGCAGCGAGAGCGAAGGGCTTAAATCCTGCCTCTCGGAAGCGAGCAAATACGGCATCTGTACCAATAGCCGCCATAGCCATGGTGAGCATAAAGTCGTCTACCCAGCGAATAATACCTCGCACAGAAGCATAGGTATCTTCTAAACCATAAGTAGAAGCTAAGGAGAGCAGGAGTGTATTGAGCCCGATAATGATAAGGAACCAAACGGCAAACCAAGGGATAGTAATACGTTTTGTAGCCCGAGTCTCTCCCTTGTTCCCCTTTTGGAAGAACAGCCCCAGCACAATAAGTACAGGGGCGAGGAGTATTACTCGTATCATTTTGGTAATGGTGGCCGTGCCGGCAATGTCAAAAGTACTTGCCACACTGGATGCCTGCATAGCAGCACCCGCACCCGCCACATGGGCTACTTCGTGCAGAGTAGACCCTGTATATACCGCAACTTGGGCATCGCTCATATGGTACACTCCCAATTGATAGAGGACGGGATATAGGAACATTGAGAGCGTTCCAAACAAAACCACCGTAGAAACTGCTACCACCGTTTTGGCAGAATTAGCGCCCACAACCGGTTCGCTAGCCAATACGGCTGCAGCCCCACAAACGGCACTTCCCGCAGAGGTTAGCATAGAGGTCTCTCTGTCTAGACGGAGCCAACGCCCCACCATTGCTCCTAGCAATAGGGTAGAAGAGACTACAATGGCATCGACTAAGAGGGTAGCCCAGCCTGCGGCCCATACATCCGAGAGCGTAAGACGGAAACCATAAAAGACTATTGCAAGACGCAAAATGCGCTTCCCCACAAATTTCAATCCGGGAGTCATCCCCTCGGGTAAACGGCTCCGTATCGTATTGGCAAGGATAAGCCCGAGTACGATACCGATAATCAAAGGAGATAGATGTAGAGTTGTGATAAATGGAATCTTAGCAAGGCAGACGGCAATTGCAGCTAATGCAATCGTCAGCAAAACCCCAAGATAATAATGCCAATTACGTTGCATCGTCAGAGAGGAATTAAGTGAACTTAATCAAGCACATAGCTAGCCCAACAAGAGAGATTCCAATAAAGACAAGGGCCAATATCTTATTGAAAATCCTCAAGCCCCCCACCGACACATTCTCTTTGAGGCGCAGTACAAGGTAGGTAATTACAAACCACCAAGAGATCGCCCCTAGGGCTATTGAGAGCATTGCTATCACAAAGTGCCAGCCTAGAGTGGGGGTATCGGGCACAAAATTGTAGCGGCTATAAAAGGCCATATACACGAAGGCAATAAGCGGATTGCCCAAGGCAAAGAAGAAGGCCGAGGTCATCAGCTTCCAGGCACTTTTACTCTTTCCATCATCTACTACATCGTAACTCGGGAGAGAGAAATACATATGAATACCAAAAGCGAGCACCACAAGGCTTCCGAGAATCTGCAAAAAGAACTCGTATCGGTAGATAAAATCGAGTACCATTGTAATCCCTTTGTAGGAGGCGGCAGCGTAGAGCAAATCGCTAATCATGGCTCCTACGCCCGTGATCAAACCCTCTCTACGCCCACGATGTAATGTACGACGCACACAGAGTACCCCCACGGGCCCCATAGGAGCAGAGACCAAAACCCCAATCAAGAAACCTAGTGCTATCGTCGTTATTATCCACATTATCTTTTTCTCCGAGGGAGAACTCTGTCTTTACAAGCCCTCCGCTATGCTCTACAAAGGTAAGCAACTCACGCTAAACAAAGCCCATCTGCTCAACAAAAGAGGAGGATAGACGTGGCAAAACTCACCTCTAAAGAGAAGACCTCTTACCCGTAGAGAGCATGCTTAGAGGGGCGAACTCAATTTTGTGGGGATACTCCGCCCGAGAGAGCCTGGGTTTGATCCAAGAGGAAAGCACCTCTGCCGTAAGCACAGAATCCGTAGAAAGCTCGACACGGGCGGCTAGCACGCTACCGAATTCGGGATGAGGGATCGTATACACCTGGGCTGCAATTACCTCGGGATGACTCTCAATCACACGCTCCACTACCTCTGGATAAATATTTTCTCCGCCACAGACCGCCATCCTATCGACCCGCCCCCGATGGAAATAAGCCCCCTCCTTACTGCACCACACCCGATCTCCGGTTGCCTGCCAGCTATTGCGCCTTGCCTGCATGGCCCAGTGCGAAGAGACCCATAGCTCCCCTACCCTTTCCGAATCCAAGTTGCGTACCCTACATCGCACCCCGCGAATAGGATATCCCAAGGTCGTTTCTTCAGAATAGGCATCGAGAGTCTGAGGGGTTGCGAGAAGAAAGAATCCGGCTTCTGACGTGCCATAGAGATTATAAATGATGGGGGCGACCTCCCGATGCACTTGTGCTACAAGTTTGCGATCGAGGCGGTCTCCTCCGGAAATAATGCAGCGCAAACTCTTCATTTTACTCGCAGCCTGAGGCAAAAGCATCATACGAGCAAGCATTACGGGTACTATGGGCAAAACATCCACGCCGTAGCGCTCAATCCCCTCCAAAACCTCCTCGGCACGAAAACGGCGGGTAAGCCAAACTCGTTTTCCCATCACCCAAGCCACGAACAACGTTGCCAAACCAAAGCCGTGAAATAGGGGCAATGCGAGGTAGGTTGTACTCCCCCGATGAATGCCAATTGAGCGAATGAGGGCAAGCAAAGGGGGTAAAAAGTTGATCGCAGAGGGGCGACGACCTGCCGATTTATAGCTTCCACTTGACCCACCCGTAAGCACGGAGAGTTCGGTCCCTCGGCCAATCCGGGGCAAAGAGCGGTGAGACTTTCCGTCGTCTTCCGAGTGCATTCTACTCAGCTCTTCCGTGGTAAGGAGGGTAGTGGGCGGTTCTTTGTCGGAGAAATAACGCTGACGAAACTCCTCATCTAGGATCAAAAGATCGTACTTCCGCTCCACGAGAAAACGCACCAACTGCTCTTCACTCATATCGGTATTGAGCAAATAGACTCCTATCCCCAAGCGAGAGAGGGCTGGCAAGAGGAGAGCCAACTCTAGGTGATTGCGACAGAGAAGAGCGACTCGCCCGCCTCGCTTGCAATAAGCCTTCTCCCGAAAACAAAACGCGAGACGCAGAACCTCTTGATAAAGTTGCCGATACGTCAGAGATTGCCCCTCGTAGAGGAGAGCTTCTCGCTGAGGATAAATGGTGGCAGCGTAGCCTAAGAGCGTCATAAGAGAGACTCCATCTCGCAAAAAAGCCCTCACCCATGCAACAATCCCCCGAGGGGTAATAAAATGCAATTGACGGAGAGCCGCAGAGAGGGAATAGGTTGGTTGGTGCATATCGGGCTAAAAGGGATATCAGTGAGACACACGTCGGTAGGCATAGGTTACGACCCTACGAAAGAGAAAAGACAAGGGAGAAGAGAGACGAGCCCACCAAGGAGCATAGGAAGATCTCCGCCCAACAGCCAAGTGGATAAGCCGAGTAGCCGCTTCCTCCGCGGTGTAGCCGGGGAGATGAACGTAGCGAGGGTTAACGTCGGCCATGGAGGTATGTACAAGGGGCATGTAGGCAATGCGTACGCGCACTCCACGCAAAGCCCACTCCTCACGAGCTGTACGCAGCCAAATATCTGCAGCCCCTTTTGACGCATGGTAGGCGGCCCAATGGGGAGCCGGTGGGTATAATAGACTTACCGAAGAGGTATAAACAAGTACTCCCCTAGTAGCTGCAAGGGACGGATAGAGCGCTTGTGCCAAGTAAACCACAGCACGATAGTTTAGATCAATTGTGCGATCAAAGTCGTGCAAACGCTCCTGAGAGTCTTCCAAAGAGCGGCAAATCGACTTTCCGGCATTGGCGAAGAAATAATCCACTCGAGGGTAACGCTCCGCAAGAATCCGGCAAAGATCACGAAGTGCCTCTCGCTCTCGAAGATCCACCGCGTAGCACTCCGCTGATGCTCCCAAAGCCTCAACCTCTTGGGCAAGTTGCTGCAATTCGGTCTCCGAGCGAGCCACTAAAACGAAATGAACCCGATAGGATTGCAGAAGACGAACTAGGGCTGCTCCGATCCCTCTCGAAGCCCCCGTTACCACTACAATGCGCTGAGCAAACCTCCTTTGCAACAAGGAAGTGGACAGCCCCCATGAGGGATACAACAATCTTTTAATCCACCCGGCCATACGCTCCATCAAGGAACACAAAAGCATAGGCCGCTCTGCTCCTCTTGGGATGCACGGGCCACCTATGCTATAAATCCTAAGTCCAAAGATATTACAAAATCACCTTTATGGTCACAGGCTCTTTGCCCTCAGTCCCTACAACCACGAGGTAATTACCCAAGGCAAGTGTAGCCGAGAGAGAAGCCGTACCACAGGGCACAGATTGAGTAGCTAAGTGCTTCCCATCAAGAGTATACAGAGTTGCAGCATGACCACTAGCGGGGGTAACAACCCAGATTTTCCCCTCATAGGCAAAAGCATATGGAGCGCTAGACGTCGGGAGCTCTCCCAAAGCCTTCTCACATCCGGTACCATCCCCCTTCTGGTCTATCACCCAATTGTTTTCTTCTGCGAGGCTACTTTTGGCAGTCTTGGCACCGGGGTTGTTCTTTACGAGCAGGTCTTTTCCAACGGTGATTTTCTGCGCCTTTTTGGGGAGGGCTCGGTAGAGATCGTCAAGAGCACACGCATCCATCTTATTGTTTGTAAGGTCTACAATGGCCAACGACAAGTTGTCCTTTGCTTTTACTTCGAGCAATTCATTCCCATCAACCTCTAGTTTAACGAGGGAAGAAAGACCCGAAATATTAATGTTGGTCAGCTGGTTTCCCTTTGCCTTTATAGTCTTGAGTTTGGGACAAACAGAGAAGTCAATGCTCCCCGCAAGGCTGTTTTTGCTGCATTCTATGCTTTCCAAATCTTCGAGTATGGAGAGATCCAGCTCCGTAAATTCGTTGTCTCTAATACTAAAATTGCGGAGATTAGGACAGTGTCGTAGATTAAAGGATTTCAGTCCACAGCCATCCAGACGAAGATCTTCCAAATTCTTGAAGTACGTTCCAAACATCTCTTCAAACTTATTACGAGAGAGATTTAGGTAGGTCAAATTGGGACATTGCTCAAGCGCAATCCACGTGAGCTTGTTGTCGGGAGCAGAGAATTCAGAAATCGCACTTATACCAGAGAAGTCTACGCATGTAAGTGACATACCTGCAACCGAAAGCGAAGTTATGGCGTCTTTGTCGAAATAATAAATCACGATGCGCCCCGTGGAGGTGGTACCCGATAGCTCGCCTCCGGCTTCGGCCACTTGCTCTGGGGTGTAGTCTTTTTCTACTTCGCCCCATTTGATCTTAATGGGCTTTATCGTTTGTATCGTCAAGGTTAGCTCGTCTGTTTTATTCTCTGTGGAGAGACCGATAGCCAAAGGGGCCTTGGGGTGTTGTGCCCAACTTTTTGAGATACATCCAAGGGCAAATAGCCCGAAGATAAGTGATAAGAGTACTTGCTTTTTCATCATGAAAAATGTTTTATAAAGTATGACTATTTGTGTCTATTGCTGGATATTCCAACCCTTGTCTCTAGCAATCTGGAGAGAACTCTTGGCAGCATTGGGGATCTCTCGCAGATTAAGTACACACTTCCAAGGCTTCTCATCATCTGCGATGGGGATACCCCTTGCATCGGGCAATGCAGTATATATGGCGTTCAACTCTTCGGTTGTCAGCCCTACCCGAGCGAGCTGTAGGGTAAGAAGATGGGAGAGAGGAGGCAATGCTCCCAAGGTCTTTAATTGTGTATTAGAGAGCGTTAATTCCTCTAACAAAGTGTGTCTACTCACGTCTATACTGCGCAATGGATTTGTGGACAAAGCCAAGTTACGCAGGGCGAGGTTCGCTGATAAATCCACCTCTTGCAATTGATTTTTTTGAGCATAGAGAAGGTTGAGCTTGGGACACGATGATAAGTTTAGATGGGAAATCTCGTTTTTATAACAGTGCAATTCCTCTAAATCTGGATTATGACTGAGGTCCAGAGACTTCAATTTATTATTCCCGATAGAGAGAAAACGCAGGGCAGGACACTTGCTCAAGTCTAACTGCTGTAGATTGCTTCCAATAAGACGAAGCTCTTCGAGTTTGGAGGCCTCTCCTATAATTATGTCATCTAATTTCGCGCCAAAGACTCCAAAAGAGGTTGCATTAGGGGCCACTACACGCAAAGTCGTACCAAGGATCGTTCCTTTAATCGTCTTCTCAAGTTCGTAATTCCCTGCAGGGTACTCTTTCTTTTTCCCATCTCCCCAATCTATCGTAAAAGCATCTAGAGATTCAATCATAATGGAGAGAGATGATGGCCCTCCTGGGGTTGGAGTCAAAAGAAAAGTCGCCTCCTTCGGTTCATCAGGCACTACGGAAGGCTCGTCACTTTCGAAAAAATCGAACATCATAAAGGTCTTCCCTGCCTTGATTCTAGGACCATAATAGCACATCAAGCGGAGAGCAGCACTCCACCCCACGGCGGTAGGATATACATTCTCGTTGTTGTAGCCATAAAAGCGAAAGCCCCATTGAGAAATAAGATCTTGGGCATTAGGGGTAGGCTTACCCCCTTCGTCAAGGGTCCAATACTCCTCATAATCATCTGCATATACACGGCTCTCAACCAATACTCCTCTCTCGAAGAAATACTCCCTAAAGGGATAGCTTTTTTCGTTAATCCGGAAGGTTATATAAGTTTCATCCTCGCTATCGGGCACCTTCCCACTAAGGAAAACTTCGCCTCCATGCTTCCCTTCCCAAGCTTTCACGGCCTCCTCTGTTACCCTCATTTTGAGCCAAGGCAGCATTGGAAAACGCTCTTGATCAAACGCAGGAGCAACCACCGACACATGTACTACTTGGCGAGAACCCTTGTATTTGAGAAGGATCTCTGTACTCCCCTCTGCTAGAGCCTTAATGCACAACCTCTGATCAATCGAAACTATATTGGGGTCTTTTACTTCACTTTCAATCTCCTGAGTAGGGACATTTACTTTGAGGGTAAATTCCATTCCCACCTCCAACTGCACAAGAGTATCGGAGAGAGTAAAAAGAGGTAAAGGCTCGGAGCCACCCCCCGAGGGACTACAACTGGAGACAATCATCCCCAACAAACTCAATAGAAGTAGGAAAAAAGAGCGATTACTTGACTGAGAAAATACGGATAAAGCTACTCCATTTGTATTCATACAACTCACATGTTTAAGTGAACCCTACATACCTTCATCCCCCTAAAACACAGAAAGAGAAGAATAATACCTTAGGATAAAAACAAAAGGCACCTCCTTCTACACATAAAGGAAAAGAAAGAACTACAAACTTATAAGTCTACCTCGCAAATGTACAAAAAAACACAAGAGAAAACAAAAAAAGAAGCCCCTCAACCCAACGTTGAGAGGCTTCTCTACCTTCTTTTGTAGCCCCTAGGGGAATCGAACCCCTCTTTCAAGGATGAAAACCTTGCGTCCTAACCGATAGACGAAAGGGCCATCAAAGCCACGACTGCTATTATAAAGAGGAGGAGAACTGCCGAGCAATCTACTCCCTCTCTCCCCTCTTCTGGTAACTTCCTCCCGATCGAGAGCTCTATTCTCTCCCTTTCGGGCGGATGCTATACTCCTTAAAGGCTATTAAGCAGCCATCATGCGATTAACCTGACGAGCGAGCTTGCTCTTGAGGTTAGCCGCCTTATTCTTATGAATAATGCGCTCACGAGCGAGCTTGTCAATCATAGAGCTCACCTTAGGAAGCAACGCCTTAGCTTCATCCTTGTCTGTAAGCATGCGGAAACGCTTAATCTGATTACGGGTCGTACGACCATAGTAACGATTGTGCAGACGACGAGAGCTAGTTTGACGGATTCTCTTCAGTGATGACTTATGGTTTGCCATTTCTCTTTATTCTTCTTACTTTGCTATTTAATTATTTGGTAGCCCCTAGGGGAATCGAACCCCTCTTTCAAGGATGAAAACCTTGCGTCCTAACCGATAGACGAAAGGGCCATAACCCTAAGCAATCTAATGGGGCGTCTTTCTCAAGGACCTATACCCCTATCCCAAATTGCGGTGACAAAGGTACAAATACTTTTTGATTCTGCAATAGTCTCAGCTATTTTTCCACAGAAAAATCCCTAATCCTCCACCGCCTGCAAGAAATCTTCAAAGAGCAAGAGTTGCTTGACTTGCAACTAACACTGTCTAACAGCGTGCAAAATCGTCTTGACTAGGCAGAATGGATAAAGAGCAAGAAGCTGAGGGAGAGGAGCGCAGAGAGCGTCAACCCTCTTAGCAAAAGGGCACAAATACGACAATATAGCAAGCCCTCGCAGCAAGCCTCCGAGATTTACACAAACTAGGGTTACGAGAAGCCCCATTTAGGGGAATTAAAATCTATAGGATACAAGGTCCATAACCCAACGCCCATACCCCGCCTCCAGCAACCATCACCCGTCTCCCGCCGTGAAACTTGGGCTATCTCTCCATTGGAGTATAGACCTCAACACTATACATAAGAAAGCTGTCTATCTCACCTCTTACACTCTTCAAGTATAGCCCCAAGCATGTCTTTATATTCATTGGAATGCCGATTACCATAACCTGGGTGATAGGTCCGATAGGAGTGCTTGGGCAAATGTGCCGAGGAGAGTTGAGCGACTTGGTTCAACTCATAATCCCCGAACTTTTGGAAACTAACGTCGGGCAACTTCCGCTGAATATCGTTATCATAGTAAGGCCCCGTAAAGAAAAGACATACATCAGGCTTCAATATTGCCAACTCTTCAGCGAGTATATTGTAGTGCTCCACTTCCTTATCTAGAACTCTCTGATCTGGCCTACCAGCTTCTGACACTCTGCCAAACTTATTGATGATCATCCAGATAAAGTTCAGGTCATCAAAGCCGTTCAAGTCATAATTGAACTGGTGGGCATAGTCCCCAAAAAAAAAGATCTGTACCCTCTTCCCATATCAAAGCCTTTGGTATACTCCATTGCCTCACGAATATTCTCATCCGACCTCATGTAATCATCGTACCACCCATGTGTCTCCTGTCCAATCACTACCAATTTGTACTTAGACTTCAAATACTGATCTTCCCAACAGTATGCCAATAGTGGTCCCTCATAGGCTGTTACATCTTGTGCATCAAGCTCATCATATAAAACATTGATACCAGCAGAGTGAGAGCGGTAAAGCGAAAAAAGTTGTTCATTAATCATCATAATAGCTCTTTTACACATTATTAAAAACGAAACTCATTGATCTTCTGCGAAGGTACATTTTTGTTATGAAAATTGCCCCACAGGACATATGTCAGGGCTAACGCATTAGAAAGGTCTATGCCTGAGGTTTTGATCTATAAGAAGCGATCTCTTATCTGGAGGAAGCCCCCCCTCTAGCGGAAGAGAGAAAAGGGAGCGGGCTGAAATATTTTCCGCTCCTGCCCAGAATGTCATTCCACTTTCACCTAAGAAATAAAAAAGTTTTGGGCAGAAAGGCGACTACATTCTAGCCTGAAAAGATTACGCCGACAGGCAAAAAAAGACTCGCCCCACTCTTTTACAAAAGCGAGGCAAGTCTCTTTATTATTCTCTTCGGGCTCTATCGTCTCCCAAAAAGCAGAGGAACTAACGATGCCTCTTGCGCAGGTGCGAAACCTTGAGAAAGTAGGCAATACGCCCCGAGAGGGCAATAAGGAGTACCGAAAGGATGATAAGAAGAATACCCACAAGACGCAAAGGGGTTAGCACCTCGTCGAAAACCAAAAAACCAATCACTACAGCGGTTAGAGGCTCCAAGGCTCCCAATATGGCACTCATAGTAGAGCCAATCAGCTTTACCCCCTCCACCAGTGTAATATTGGCAACCACTGTAGGGATAATCGCAAGGGCGATAGTCAAACCCCAGGCCTCAAGCGAAGGAATCCCTTGCAGGCCTCCCCAAAAGAGGGCAATCACTAGGAATCCACTCCCACAAGCCAACAGGGCATAAAAGCTAAGCTTGATATTATTCATCGTACGCACCACACTCTTATTGACAATAACCATATAAGAGGCATACGCCAACCCCGTAGGAGCGACAATGAGCATCCCTATCAAAAATCGCCGATCCACCTTCTCCAATCCCAAGCCCGAGAGGCACAGCACCCCCAAAAAAGCAAGGAGAATGGCTAGAATCATAATCCTCGTAGGTCTTTGCCTATAGAAGAGCAACATGAGTAAAATAACGTAGACTGGATAGGTAAAATGGACTACTGTGGCCACCCCACTCGGCATATAATGATACCCCAACTGCAACCCCATAGCTGAGGCAATATAGACAAGTCCCAAAGAGAGCAAAACCCCGATTTCTCGCGCTGTGAGCCTAAGATCAATCTTTTTGTACAGCAAAAGAGGAAACATGGCAAGGGCTGCAAACAAAAAGCGATAGGTAAGGATGGAGGGGGTACGCAACCCTATCGCCATCAAAGGCAACGTAAAAAGGGGGATAAAGCCGAAAGCCACCGAAGAGGTACCGGCAATCAGCAAACCACGTAACTTATGTTGGGGTGTAGGCTCCATAGCAAGGGGGAAAGGGAATTAAAATTACTCGAGGGAGATAAAACAAGATAAGGGTTTATGGTCGCTTATCGTTGCAGATTTATCCACCTTACAATTGTAGGACTTAACCCTGCGACTATGCAAGATATGATCGATACGGAAGCCCAAGCGTTTAAAGGTAAAGCTATACCCCGTCCCACAACCCGTGGAAGCATAAGCATCTATAAGGCCGGAAGCGATACGCTGGTGGGCATACGAAATAGGAGTATCATTGAAATCGCCACAGACCAGTATGTAAGGCGTCTTCTCGTGAATAATCTCTACATGCACGCGGTCAGCTTGCTTAGCGCGCTTAAGAAAGGCAGGGCCCAACTTTTGCTCCATCTGCTCTTTGAGGGCAACAGCCTCTATCTCTCGAGCAAGACGAGCGTAGCGTGTTCCATCTTCTGTAGTGAGACGGAAAGACTCCAAGTGTAAATTGAATACTGTTAGCTCCCGACCTGCTACGTCCAACGTATAGGCAATGCCGCCATTAAAGGTAGACTCTAGGGGCAACATACGCGTATTGCGCACGGGGAATTTAGAGAGAAGCATCAAACTAGTACCTCGGTCTCCCTGGGCATAGCGCGTAACTACATAGGGGTACTCGGGTAGGTACTCCGTAATCTTTTTAGCAGAGACGTAGGGAGAATCATCGCGCATTATGGCCGCCTCCTGCAGGCAAACAATATCGGCATGACTATCCTTAATGTACCGGAGAGTGGGGTTGGGTTTATCCGCAGTATGCTTCTCGTAAGCAAAAGCCTGACAGTTAAGAGACAAAACCTTAACGGCATGAGGTGGAATTACTGAGGGCGTAGGATGTAAAGGGATATACGACCGGATGCTCCACCACGAGAGAGCCAGTAGAAGGAAATTAAAGATGAAGCCGCGCCACTGCCTCCGCACAAGGCGAAAAAGCAAGAAGAGCACAACCATCGAAAGTAAAAAAGGGAAAGCCAATCCCAAATAGGCCGGAAAGAGGAAAAATCGGGGCGAGAGGTACTGCCCCAAAAGAGCCAAGAGGTAGGGCAATGCCACCAAAAAGAGATTGATGAGCCACGAGACCGAATGAAAGAGATTGTAGCAAAAACTGCGACAGCGAGAAGCTCGAGACGAAGATGCTTTTTGAGTTGTATTCCTAGGTCTCGAAAGCCGTTTAAGGGTGTGGCGAGCCGTCTGCTCTTGGGGTGTAATATCGGATCTTTGCGTCATGTAGCCTTGTGCTTTACAACTTAGTAAAGCCCTCCTCCGGAGTTTATCCGAAGGTAGTACAAAGCTAGCAAAATAATTAGACTTTTGGGGCGTCTTGCCAAGAAGGTCTATCGAAAAGCAGGCTTCTCTCTTCATCGGAGAGAGCACTGTAGCCCGAGCGTTTCACTTTGTCAAGCACCTCCTCTAGGGTGGGACCGTCCGAAGCCTTGGGGGAAGAATCGACCGACGAAGAGTGAGCGGAAGTGCTATCTTCCGCGTCAAAAGAGGATTGAGTCGAAGATGCTTTTTCTCGACGTTGTTGCCGAGAGCTTCCTCCCCGAGAGGTCGTTTTTCGTCCCTTTAGAAGCGAAGCTACCCGATCACACAAGAGGGCTATCGGGCGCGTAACATCTACTCCACCCCTTAGGGAACGAGCAAAAATCAATCCCCACACAGCTCCCCCAATATGAGCAATAGAGCCCCCAACATTCCTATTCAGATTGAATAACAACGACGTTACAACAAAAATAAGAGCTACAACGTACAAGGAGAGGGATCCAACCCAAAGGAATCTGATTTTTTCTTTTGGGCAGTAACCTCCAATTGCTACAATCAACGAAAGAATGGCTGCCGAGGAGCCGTAAAGGGGCAGATGGATATAAAAGAGCCCCACGGCATCGAGAATCGAAAAAAGCAAGGGATAAAGGAAGCCTCCTAAAACCCCTCCCAAGATGTAGACAATATAGAATTGTCGGGAGGTGAGATGGACCAGAAAAAGGCGTCCAAAGATGTACAGAAGCAACATATTTACCACGAGATGACCGAGGTCGTTGTGGTACCACATATAGGTAAAGAGCGTCCAAGGTCTGTGCCCTAGGGTGTAAAGGCTCCCAGGAAGAGCGAGCTGGACGTCGATCCACGAAGAGGGAGCGGACAATAGTTGAAGTACAATTTTGAGAATCCAAAGGAGGAGCGTCCATCCTACCGTTATGCTAATCAGGCGGGATGCCGGAGATGATTGCTGCCAAAATGCACGCAAAGATGTGATATACCTCGGGCGGTTCATCGTACAACTCCTTTCTTTCTCCAAATGAGCAAGAGCACCAAGCCGCCTAACATCCCACCTAGATGGGCATAATGCGCAACGCCATCGCCGTAACTAGAGATACCCAAGAAAAGCTCCAGAAGCCCATAACCAATCACCATATACTTCGCCTTGATGGGAATAGGAATAAAGAAAAGGTACATAGGGACATTCGGGAAAAGCATCCCAAAAGCAAGGAGCAAGCCAAACACAGCACCCGAAGCTCCGATGGTTACAAAGAGGTTTAAGAAACTACGTAGGGAGAGCGTCTGTACTCCGTTAAGGTTAATCATCTCAGCTCCTGAGGAAACAACATCGTGCAACTCCGTAAACCAAAAGATCTCTTGGCAGACTCCTGCAACAACCAAACAGGTTACATAGAAGAATAGGTATCGCCACGACCCCATCCGCTGCTCCACCGCCCCTCCAAACATGAAGAGCGAAAACATATTGAAGATGATATGAGCCAAACTACTCGTATCGTGCAAAAAAGCATAAGTAAAAAGCTGAAAGGGGTAGAACGAATCCGCCGCGTAGTACTTGAGCCCCAGCACCTGCGAGAGGTCGAAACCAAGGCGAAGAAAAACAATCTGTGCCAACCAAATCAGTAAATTGATAAGGATAAGATTGAGAGTTACAGGGGGGATTCTCTGCTTGAGATGCTCGTAAACGTTCATAGTGTAGCGGATAAAATAAAAGGGGAATCAATACCAAGAGACATTATTGCTCGTTGTGAGATTGCTCTGCTGATACTTTAGATCTTTGAGGAGCTGCGACTTAACACCGATAGTAATCGTATAGCTCTTATAGGGACCAATGGGGATAACACTCGCCGAGAGCTGCCAGCAGTGCAAATCGCGCGAGATAGAAAGGGTCATATTGGTAATACGTTTGAGATCGAAGTTATAGTTGGCATCAAACATAAACGACCAGTTCTTTGTGGGCTTAAAATCCCCACGGAAACTTAGGTTATGAGTCAACTTATAACGAAACTCTTTGCGCTCCATATCAAAATTCGCACGGTCATAGCCTAGGTTCATACTGTAATTGAAAGAGAAATTCCAAGGGAAATTCCACAACACATACCCATCTGCGTCATGCTCTCCCAGGATCTCTTCCGACGTTCTTTGGCGAGACACAACTCCCTCCCCGGCTAGATTGATGGGGCCGGTCTGCGAAGGAGAAGCGTCGTTCCTAGGTGCCGAAGTATCGCCCAAAGGTGGCTCCTCAGGAGCATCACTACCTTTCTTCTTAAATACTTTATGGTAGAATGCCACTAGTTTACCCCAGCTCTGATTGTTAAATTGATAGCTAAAGCCGGTGCCGGTACCAATCAATCGGCCAAAGCCTTTACCATTGAGCAAACGAAGTTTATCAACGCGGAAGGGAATCGGTTTCCCATTTGAATCGAGGCGGTAATCGTAGAGATAAGTATCAAACTCCCCACTCAAGCGCAATGAAAAACGGGACGAAAAGCGAAAAGAAATGGAAGCGGAAATATTGCTCCAACGCAATGAGTCCGCCATCATGTTATAGCTTGCTCGCCAATCAAGTTGATCGATCAAACTAATCTTCTTAAAGGCCTCTTCGCTGTCCGTAGAGTCACTTTTGAGGGTACGGATTTTCATCTCCAAGTTGTTGGAGAAACTGAACGAAAGTGCGCCGGACTTGCCTCGACCGGGAGCCCCGAAGATACCGTTACGATAGAGATTGTAGGGTTCCTCGCGCCACTCTCCCTCGGGCGTTGTATACTGCACCGTGCGGTAATATCCCCAGAAAGGATCGCTAAAATCGGGGGTATACCCCAACGAGACAGAGGGCGTAATGCGGTGCCGTATCATCTGCACTTTATCTCCAAAGATTTTCCACGGCTTATAGAATCCGTACAGCGTAGTGGAGGCAGAGAGGGAGACACTGAAGTCATTGATATGATAGAAACCAAAAGTGGTATCAGCATCCACCAAGCGTTTCTTTTCGTCGTCGTAGCGCATAGTACTGCGGCTCGTGTACCACTTGGCGTTGTAGTTCACCGAAGGGGTAATACGAATGTAGTCGAAGAGGTCGAAGGAGGCAGATATGGGGATACTATGCTGCATCCCATTACGCCAGTCCCGCACTAGGCTACTCTGCAATATAAGATTCTCTTTGGTCGTAATGCTATTACGGAAAGAGCCCGAATAACTCATCGAGATTTTCTCATACCAACGTTCCTTGCCCACACGTTTTTTTCTCTTAAACGGGTAAATCGTACTGAGCGAAACAGAAAGGTTAGGTAGCGATACCGACAGGGTAGAGTCTCGCGACCGCTGGTCGATATTGAGCGCAGCCGTAAGAGAGAGAGGGATGCTGGTAAAGCGACGAGAATAGCTCACGCTAGATCCTTTTGTATTCTCGGCACGACGGTCGGGATCGTACATCCTATCTATCGAATTGTGATTGTAACTACTCGTAGAAAAGTTGACACTTGCCGAGAACGTGCGCAAGGGATCTACCTTTGGATCCTGCGTATGCGACCAATTGACGGTAAAATCCTTGCTCTTGGAGTAGTCTCCCGGGATCTGTTTATCCCCCCGAGACGTGGAGACGTAGCCTGCACTAAAATGCCCCGAATACATATAACGCCGTCGGTAATTAGACTCAAGCGAAAGTCCCCAAGAGCCTTTGGTATAAAGATCGGCACGAGCCGTCAGATCCACATAGTCGTTGATAGCGTAGTACAACCCCAAGCCTCGCAAATAGAAACCTCGATCTGCTTCCTCTCCATAGGAGGGCATGATAAGCCCGGAGGTGCGTTGCTCATTGAAAGGGAAAAAGCCAAAAGGCAACCCAATAAGATAGAGAGGAACTCCCCCCATTACCATGTAAGCGGGACCTGCCACTATGTTTTTGTCGGGGACAACTTTGGCTCTTGTGAGCTGGAGATAGAAGTGTGGATTGAGATGATTGTCGCACGTGGTATAGCGTCCTCCCTGTATATACATGGTATTGTCGGGCATGCGTTTTGCCTCATCACTCATCAAAAAGCCCTCACCCTGCTGGGTGAGAATGCCCGTTATATAGCCCTTTTCCGTCCGGAAGTTGTAGCGCATCGTCTCACTCTCAAACTTCTGTTTGCCGTCCGTAAAGGTGGGGTAAGCTATAGGATGTCCTACACTATCTAACACATACTGAGCATGCACCTCTGAGCTATCCGTATTGATATGCATGAAGTTGGACTGTATGTTCATCGACTGATAGTCCACCTTGCCCCTACCAAAGAAGTAAACACGATTTTGCCCCAGCATCACAATAGAATCCTCTGCGGCAAATTCGATCACACTCTCCAGTACAACAGGTTTTTCTTGCCCCTCGGGAGGAGTGGAGAGAGAATCCGGTTCTTCCTTTTTTTCTGACAAGCTACCCGGAAGTATCGTAGCGGGTAAAGAATCGGGCAATGCAGCCGGTCTCCCCAAAGAATCAGGAGGAAGAGAATCTAGTCCGAGGGGGGCTTCTTTGCCTACTTCGGTAGTAATCTCCGGTAAGATAGGGGCAGAAGACAAAGAAGAATCAGAAGCTAAAGTAAGAGTGTCTCTCGGGGTTTCATGGGGTAAAACAGCAGGCGAAGAAGAAACCGAAGGGCGACGCATCGTACACCCTCCTCCCAAGATTAGGAAGAAGAGTAGCAAAAAGGCAGTTATCCTATTACTCCACACAAAGTGCTCTGTACTCATACTGCGTTGACGTGCACTGCTGTCTTAACGCACAAAAGTACCTCTTTTTTTGCTGAGAGGGTATAGGATAAATCAAGATGTATGGGTTGCTCCAAAGAGAGCGTTCGGTAGACAGGCTCTCTCGCCTCACGCCTAGAGACTAATCGCGAAGGGTAAAAGAGGTGCGCCCGACCAGCGATCCATCGGCAAACAACTCCACACGATAAGTACCCACAAGCAGGGTCTCCGCCACATTCCAATAGAGCACGAAGGGTAGGTCTTCCCCGCCATATTCTATCTCTTTAGAAGCCGAAGAATGTAACGTGCTCCCTTCATAACTGAAGGCGGCTCCATCCCCGGCGAGGGGCTGGTCGTTAGGATTAAGGATGCGTAAATAGAGGATACGTCGCCCGGGTTGTGCCGTAACGTTACGCGCAATAGCCCCCTCTATCTTTATTGATTGTATCTTCTCAATCCGCTGAGTGGTACGCCCTCGTTTGTCGAGAGTTGCAGTCCGTAGACCTTGAGCTTCGAGACGTGCAGCACGAGCTACTTGGGCGGTAAGGGAATTTTTCTCCCCGGCCAGTCTACGAGACTCTGCCTCGGTCGCCTCTATGTGGTCGCTCATTTTCTGGTTTTCCTCCCGCAACTCCGTATTGATTCTCTGAAGCGAATCAATCTGCTCCACGTAGGATCGTAAAACTTTGCGAAGCGACGTAATCTCCTGAGACAGCTCATTAATGCGCTTAGCATCGGTATCTTTTACTGCGCGTAGCTCCTCCGTAAGCCTATTTATCTTAGCTTGAGCCTCCCCCAATTGATCGAGAAGAGAATCGGAAACTATGTGCAAACGGGGCTCTCCATAGCCGGAAGCTCCACGGATCTTCTGTGCTTGAATGCCAAACTCCTCCTCAAGTATGGAAAGCTCCTCCTGCATTTTGGCGCGCTCCATCTCCACAAGTTCTTTTTTCTCCTTATCCAAATGGCGACGCTCCCTAGAGAGAAGAGAAAAGAATAACAACCCCAAGAGAAAAATAACAACGACAAAAGCTGCTACAATAAGGAGTTTTTTTTGCTTAGAAGTAAGGGCTTGCATATAAAACTAAAGAGCTATCTCTCCAAACGGATTCGGGGGTTACTTAAGTTGAAAAGCTTTACGCCTCCACTTTAGACGAAGGGGTTCCGGACGTAGTAGGGTGCGCCAATGCTCTTTTTTTTCCTCCGTAGGAGCACTCTCCGGCACGAGCGAGACATTCAAAATTTCTTCGCTAGAAGAGAAAAAAATATAGCGCGAAAGCCCAAAAACTTTTGCTCTATCTTGATCGGATGCTTCAGGTAAAAGCAAATCGGTTATAGGGCAGCTCGGCAGAAAGCTCTCGGGCGGAAGCGTCTCGCCGCGTTTATTGAAAAAGGAAATGCTTGAGTAGACAAACGGCTCCTTTATCGTGGCAATACAACAAAGGATATCCCCTCCACTATGAGGTAAAGCAACCATCTCAAAAGAAAGTACTCCCGTTCCGAAAGAAAGGAAACGCTTGGTTCGATCCTCCACCTTGAGTACGAGAAGAGCCCCCAAGGCCTGTACCTCCACCTCCTGCGTAGGCTCGGCTTTTAGCAGAGACTCGCGAGCCTCAACATCCAAAAAGGGGATTGTACCCTCAGGTAAAGCTACGATAAGCTCCTCCAAAGACTGCGCCCGGAGGGACGAATGGGGTAGAGCTATCCAAAGAAAGGTGAATAAGCCCACAAACAAAGGGTGAACGAAGTTTCTCTTCTGCATAACTTGGGCAAAGATACAACAAAAAAAACATCCCCTCCCCTCCTGTGTTACTCTGCTCTATCCCCTTATTTTCTCTTCTTTTCTCCTCTAGCCCAATAGGCTTCTCGGGAAGGAAATCTCCACCTCCTTAGACCTGTAAAATAAAAAAAAACTCCCCCACTCTACAAGAGAGAGGGAGAGTTTTTTAGTAAGTATCGGAGAGGAGGCAAATCCCTTCCCCTAGCAGGGAAGCGGGATATGCGTTAGCCCCTCAAAAAGAATCTTAACGCCAGTTACGGAAGTTCTGGAGATTCTCATTGTTCTCGCGGTCGCGGAGAGGGAATTCCCAAATGAACATCTTATCACTAGCTTGCTTTTCGAGATCCTTGCCAACTTCTTGTACAGCATGAGGTGTACCAAAGATCTGCTCCCCAGCACTAGCAAGACCACCAGTTTGAGGTTCACTACGCTTGAAGCCCATCCCCCAACGTACAAGGTCGTTGGTACGGAAACCTTCACCCACAAGCTCACGTACACGCTCATTGCGGATTTCTTTCAGCACCTCATCCTTCGTACCAAAGTCTAGGGGATCAGGATATCCCGAGGAGAGACGAGACTTCTCAAGCTTAACAATGGTTTCGGCAGCATCTGAAGTCTTTCCAAGTTCAGCAAGAGCTTCTGCCTTGATAAGGTATGCCTCAGCTACATTGAAAAGGTGAACACCAAACTTGAATTCGAGGACTTTCTTGTCTGTATCAAGAGCCTTATTACCTGAATACTTTGTGAGAGTATTGAATTTAAAAGGCCAATCATCACGATAAAATCCCTTCGTACCGATGTACACTTCCTTACGAATATCATTTGCAGAATAGAGGTCTACAACCCACTTCTCCAACACGAGATAAGGAGTATAGTAGATAAACCAAGCCCTGCTCTTATCCTTATAGTCCCTAGGATTGCTATAACCCTCTTGATGACTACCAGCAAGGAGAGAACTGCGAACAGCTCCATCTTGGGCCGTGGCACGGAGACGAACTAGAATTTCAGGGCTGTCCTCAGTATGCCAAATCGAAGAAAGAGCTTTCGTCTTAGCAGCAGCATCTCCATCAACATTGATAGGATACTTATCCATGAAAGCATTGCAAGCATCTACAGCACCCTGCCAATCGTGCATTGTAAGACATACACGAGCCTTTATAGCGTAAGCATAGTCGCGAGTGAGGTAGATAGCTGGTTTTACATCCTTATTAGCTTCATCGGAAATATTAGCGATAGCAAAATCAAGGTCTTCAATCATAGCCTTGTAAACTTCTGCACGTGTTGCCTTCTTAGATTTAGCCCCTTTGAGAGGATCATACTGCTTCATCAAGATAATACCCGATTGCTCGTCATTATCTGTTGTGCCATCCCAAGGTTTAGAGAAACGTTGGATCAAACGCCAGTGTGCAAGAGCACGCATGATCTTAATTTCTCCGATGTACTGCTTGAGGAGAGTCTTCTCTTCGTCTGTAGTCTTATACTCAGCGCTAGCAATAAGCTCTTCCGCACGCATAATGAAGTAATTAGCCTGCATCAACGTTCTATAGTAGGCAGCGTAGTAAGAATTAATATTATCATGATCAAGAACAGACTGCTCCTGCCAGGTATAAAGCCCTTTGAGAGAGTTGTTATCAAGTTGCGTAAGGTGGAAAAGGTCTGTCTGTATATCTGCAGAATTCAGATTATTGGGAGACTCCACCCCAATAAGTAACGCATAGACGGCATCTCGGTTCTGCTTTGCCATCTTGATATCCTGGAAAGGCTCCTGCAGAGGAGTCCCTTCGGGCAAGCGCGTTATGTCGCACGATGTAAAGATCGTAGCAAACACGAGGATAGCGCTGAGGAAAAATGCTATTTTTTTCATCTGTCTAATTACGAATTATAGGTCTTTTATTAGAACATTAGTTGGATGCCACCAACGAATTGGCGCGTATTGGGGAATTTGTTCAGCGTAAGGCCACCGGCACTTGTTTCAGGGTCGAAGCCGTTATATTCCTTAGACGTAACGGTCAAGAGGTTACGAGCCGAAACATAAACCTTAGCTCCGGTGATCACCTTTTGTGTGCCAAATACGCTCTTCGGGAAAGTATAAGCCAATTGAATATTTTTAAGACGGAGGAAAGAAGAGTTTTCCAAGAAACGATCATCAACTACCGTTTGTTCGTCAAATTTAGGAGCTGTCACCTTTGCCTTTTCCTCGTCAGTTAGATCATCTCTCCACTCGTTATTAAGTTTCTTAGAACGGTTAAGCATCATAAATCCTCCACTTACGTTGTTTTCGAGGAAGTAACGGTCATTATTGAGAGAATAAACACCTGCGAGGAAAGTCCAGTCCATCGTAAGAGAGAGCTGCTTCTTCCAAGTTACACCCATCTGAAGACCTCCTGAGAAAGGAGCATTGAGCAAAGCATGCTCAATACGGTGCTTCAAGGCATCACTATACTCAGTTGTTGTTTCTTTGGTTACATTTCCATTTGCATCAAGCTTGTACCACATTTGCTTACCGGTTTTGGGATCAACACCTGCATACGAAGCTTGGTAGAATACCATAGACTTGCCTACGGCATAGTGAATTTCGCCTACGCGGTAACCATCTTTATTGGTCTTTTCACTAAAGAGGTTATCAATGCGCTCTTTGTTGTAGTTCAGGGTTGCCGAAACGTAAGCATCCCAATCTTTGGTACGAAGGAAGTTGTAGTTAACTGTGAGGTCAATACCGCGGTTGGTCATGGCACCCACATTTTCCCAACGAGATGAATAACCTGTAGAGTAAGGGAGAGGTACATTCATCAACATGTCGGTAGTCTTTCTGTTATAGAATGCGAGGTCTACAGTAAGAGCATCATTCCACATACCATAGTCAACACCAACGCTCAACATACCTTGACGTTCCCAAGCGAGATCGTCGTTACCAATAGAGGTAACACCAAATGCGAGTTCGTCTGTATAGTTAATGGTACCTGTGCGAGCATAGGATGCGTAGAGAGGAATTGAGGAGTTACCCTGTGTACCATAGTTAGCTTTAAGACGGAGCGAACTCACAACCCCCTTATCAGAAACTACACCCGAACGGATGAAGTCGTACATACCACCAACAGAGAAGAAGGTAGCAGCTTGGTGCTTAGCACCAAAGCGAGAAGAGCGGTCGTTACGGAGCGTAAAGTCGAATGCCATGTAATCCTTGAAGAGGTAGTTTACACGACCGAAGAGAGAGAAGTAAGCATAAGCCGTACGGTACTGGCTGGGGAGAGTTAGATAATTACCCTTCATACCATGGCTCAACATCATAAACCTGTCGTTCGTAAGGCCTTTGGCACGTGCTGAGAAGCCTTCGCTCTTGCTATCTACGAATTCCTGACCGAGGAGGAACGTGAAGTTATTGTTATCGCTCTGCTTCCACTTGTACTCAGCCGTATTGGTCCAGGTAATGGCATAAGAGCCGTCATAAGACTGTCTATTGATACCATAACCACTCACTTCGGGATGCTTGGGATATAGGAGCATTTCATCACGACTGAAAACCATATCTACACCGGCTTGGCTCTTGAGAATAAGGTCGTCAACGGGGCGAAGTTGTGCATATGCAGAACCACCAAAACGATAGCTATTAGACCCCTCCTTTACAAACTTAGCTTTGTATTCGGGGTTGTAGAGGACAGCATCCGTGATTGCAGGATAGAGACGGTGGAAAGTAAGATAGTCTGCCCTAGTGTTGGTAGAATTACCATTAGCATCACGAGTATATGGGCTATAGTAACGTGGGATAGTGAGTGCACCAAATGTACCACCATCAACATAGGCACTATTGAAAGCATCTGCAGAGATTTGCTGTACAAGACCTCCAGAAATATTGACACCAACACGGAGCCAAGATTTTACACGGGCATCAATGTTGCTACGGAGGTTAATCTTATTATACCTTGAGATTGAGTTAGAGATCCCTTCCTGAGTGAAGTACCCCCCAGACACATAGTAGGAAACGTTGTCAGTACCTCCGGATATAGACATATCTGCCTGGAACGTAGGAGCCTTCTTTCCGAGGAAGAAAGAGAGCCAGTCATAATCGCGTCCAACAGTAGCGGTATAGTCGCCATTTTCATCCTGCGTCACAGTTCCATCGAAAGCTGTTCCCTGGAATCCATCCAAGAATCTCTTACGAGCAGCCTTACCATCGGTATGACGGAGTTGATATTCGATAAGCTCCTGCCCTGTCATCATCTGACGCATAGGACGATCGCTGATGAGAGAAGAGATACCATACATGGCATTGAGAGAAATACGCCCATCCTCGTTGAGTTTACCACGCTTGGTAGTAATTACGATAACCCCATTGGCAGCACGAGCACCATAAATTGAGGTAGAAGAAGCATCCTTAAGTACAGTAATAGACTCAAAGTCATTGGGGTTCATGGCCATAACCACGCTAGCAGATGTCTGTACACCATCTATGATATAAAGAGGTGCCCCCCCTGCTCCAAGAGAAGCATTACCGTGGATTTGTACCGAAGCAGCAGCGTTAGGATCCCCACTAGAGGTCTGTACCTGCATACCAGCAACCTGACCTTGGAGTCCGTCCATTACGTTAGCGACGGGTTTGTTCTCCAGTTTTTCGCTAGAAACGCGAGCTACAGAACCCGATACGGTGCTAAGTTTCTGACCAGAGCCATAACCTACAACAACAACGGTTTCCATCACCTCGGTATCCGAAGCAAGCACCACGTTCATGACGCTCTTCACGTCCAAAACTTGTGTCTTCATCCCCACAAATGAGAACTGAAGCTGCTTTGCATTGCTTGGAACGGAAATCTGGAACTTCCCTTCTAAGTTGGTCGTAGTACCAATGTTGGTATGCCCCACGACTACAATGTTTGCGCCAGGGATAGGTTCGTTGTCTTCTGCCGAAGTAACGGTACCTGTCACTGTTCTATTCTGGGCTACAGCCCAACCCAACCCCATCATCAGGGTAAGGAAGAATAGTGCCAATCTTTTCATAGACATTTCTTTTTCCTTGTTACTAATTTGATTATCTGTTCTTTTTTTATTCTCTAAAGCCATAAGGGAGAGGGAAGATTTGGAGGATGATTATCGCCCTGTAACCCAAAGAAGGAACGAGTAGCACTCACGAGAAAAAGGGCGACCGCTACACAACGTGGGGCGATTGTCCTATCTTCTTTGTCGCGCTCTAGCACGCTCTACCTTTTCTTCTCTCTTCTACTCTCTCCTAAGTAGTATCTTATTTCATATCTTTCTCTGTGGCTAGGAGCGTAATCCCTACATAGTATGGGAATCCACTTAAGGCACCAGAACTCACCTCGGGGAGGAGAAAGGGAGCCCCCTCTCTCTAAAGACGGCACTCGGTGCTAACCTTTTCATAATCGGCATATTGGCAAGAAACACCTGCACTCTCCGCGAGAAATGCACAACGCTCTTGCGTTTTATACTGGGGACAAATATAGTAATTTATCACTATATAGCAACTGATTCCGAGCAAATCACCACCCAAAAACATCAAAAGGGTTCATCCATTCATTGGAAGGTCGGATAGCTCAAACGTTTCAAGAGAAAGCTCCCGACCGTTCCACACTGCATAGCTATTGTAATGAAGCCAATCTCCCAAGATAAGGAGCCGCTGCCCCTCTCCCAGCATCAGATCTACCAGCAAGTGACGATGTCCAAAGAGGAAGTATTGTACATGGGAGAATTGCTCACGGCGAGCTTTAACCCAACGCACCAACCATTCATCCTCGAGGTGAAAATAGGGATTATCGCCCCCATAAGTGGCAGACTGCTTCTGCAGCCCCTTTCGCCTACTCCGCTCGCTAAGCCCGAGAGCCAGCCCTACCGTCCAACGCGGATGCACGGCAGCGTAAAGCCGTTGTGCCCACCTTGCACGGAAAAGCCTGTACATCGCATCATTAACCCAACGCTCCTTTCGATACTCCTCATCCCCATGTGAAAGACGAAAAGTAGCTCCGCCCAACTGCACCTCCATGGCATGATCTACAACGTGTGCGCCCAACTCCTTTTCGAAGTAATCGCGCATCCACACATCATGATTTCCTTGGAAGAAATAAATCTCCACCCCTTTGTCTGCCAACTCGGCCACCTTACCCAGGAAACGCACATAGCCCTTGGGTACCACATGACGATACTCAAACCAATAATCGAACATATCTCCCAAAAAGTAGATGGCCTCGGCATCGGGTGCAATTGCATCCAGCCAAGCCACCAACCTACGCTCCACAGCCGAAGCATCAGGGTGATAGTGCGAACCTAAGTGCGCGTCGCTTGTAAAGTAAATCACAGAGTATCGAATCTATTTTTATGAGAAGGGTAGAACTTCTAAAAACGCAGGGTGGAAAATAAAAAAGTCTAGGGCAAGATTTCTGAGAAAATCAGGCAGAAATGAAAAAATTCTTGGGCAAAAAGGGAGACAACTTTTGGGCAAGGATTTGCTTAGAGGAAGCCGAGCTCCAATTTTGCCTCTTCGCTCATCATCTCCCGATTCCACTCAGGCTCGAAAGTCAATTCGATATCGCAGCGAGAGACTCCTTTCACGCTCTCAGCCTTTAGGCGCACATCTTCCAAAATGAAATCTGCCGCAGGGCAATTGGGAGCCGTGAGGGTCATCGTAATGGTTACTAGCCCATCCTCCTTTATATCCACATTATATATAAGCCCCAAGTCGTAAACATTTACGGGGATCTCGGGGTCGTAGACCGTGCGAAGCATGCGCACAATGTCTTCCTCTAATTTCAGAAATTCATTCTCCATAACTTACGAAAAAGAGATGGTAGTCCAAGCTCTACAGCAAAGGGAATACCATCTCTTCTATTTTGATTTAAAACAATATTGGGTTAGAACTGCGGTTGGATCTCATCAATCAGACGCTGGCAACCTGCAAACTTATCTATAATAAAGAGCAGGTAACGGATGTCCAAGATGATACTCCTTTGGTAGTTGGGGAGATATTCTATGTCACCACCTACACCCTCCCAGTTGCGGTCGAAATTGAGTCCGATAAGCTCGCCACGGGCATTCATCACGGGGCTACCTGAGTTACCACCCGTTGTGTGGGTTGTTGCACAGAAATTGACCGGCATCGAGCCATCCGAATTGGCATAACGGCCATAATTCTTGGCTTCGTAGAGAGCCTTTAGCTTGGGATCCACGACATACTCCCAGTTATTGGGATCCTCTTTTTCCATTACTCCCTCTAGGGTACTCTTGGCTCCATAGGTCACCACATCACGCGGTTGATACCCCTTGATCTCACCATAGGTAAAGCGGAGTGTTAGGTTGGCATCGGGAGCAAGATTGGGTTGCCCCTTCATGTCAAGCACGGAGGCAACATAGGAGCGTTGCGCCGCAGCGAGCGGAGCGTCAAAAGCAGCCACCTCTTTTGCCAGCTTTTGGTGCTCATAGGCGACAGATGCTGCAAAACGGCTCATAGGGTCGCGCAAGAGACGATCTCGATCGGGATTTTTCATAAACTCCTCGAAACGCTCACGGGAGGCATAGATAGATTTATCAAAAATCATCTCTACATACGCTTTGGCAGATCCGTACTCGGCAATACCCTCACGTATAGAAATGGGTTGCTTCTCAGCAGGGATTCGCTCGGCATAGCGAGTCAGAAGAGCGATGGCCAAGGCCTTTTCCACTTCGGGGCTATAGTCCTTATTAAAGAAGGCTTCGAACTGCTTGCGAATCGATTGCAAGCCGGCTTCTCGCCTTGCAGGGTCGTCCCAATGATCTGCGATATCACTATCGGCAGCAGGAGCATTGCTCATCTCAATACCCATTAGAATCCCCTCTAGGAGATAACGCTGACGCATCCGAAGATCCTGACGTCCCTCTATCGCTTTACTGATAGCCCGAACGGCCTCTTCGGTTGTGGCAATACCCTTTTGCTTTGCCCAAGCCAGCACCTCTTGTTGCTGAGCCAACTTGATCTCACGAAGAGAGCGGCGGCGAATAGCCCAGTTGGCCCCTTGTGCTCTCTTGTAGCCATTCTGACTAGAGGCATATTTAGCGGCATACATGATATTGATCTTGGGATCGGCAAGCATCTCACGCAGCATCACATCCTGGAGAATCCCTCGCATCTCTATACGAATGTTGTTGTCAATTTCGCTCCACTCAGTCACCTCATCAGCCGTAAAGAACTTATAAGTCGTACCGGGGTAGCCCATGATGAGGGCAAAATCTCCCTCCTTTACGCCTTGAGCATTAACCTTGACCCAACGCTTGGGGCGGTAGGGAACGTTATCTTTTGAGTACTCAGCCGGATTGCCATTCTTATCGGCATAAAGACGGAAAATAGAGAAGTCTCCCGTATGGCGTGGCCAAGCCCAGTTGTCGGTATCGCTACCAAACTTCCCAATAGAGCTGGGAGGAGCAGCTACTAAACGGACATCGCGGAATACCTTTTTGGTAAACATATAGTAGCGATTACCCCCATAGAAAGCCTTAATCTCGTAGCGATACCCAGGGCGCGAAGCAGCCTTCTTACCCACGATCTCGGGGGCAAGAGAGGAGAGGTATCTTGGCGAGAGGAACTCCAGCCCCGAGGGCTTTTTGATGCGTTCCAGCTCCTTCTTTACCGCGGCGGTTACATCTGTTATCTCGTCTACAATCTCCACTTCCAAACCTGGATTTACAAGCTCTTCTGCCAAAGAATAGCTCCAGAAACCATCTTTGAGGTAGTTGTGTTGTACACTACTGTGCTTCTGTATCTGGTCGTAGCCACAGTGATGGTTGGTAAGAAGCAGGCCTTGATTCGAAACCAATACACCCGTACATCCCCCATCAAACATCACCACCGCATCCTTGAGCGACGAGCCGTTGGGATTATAAATATCGGCAGCTTCTAGTTGCATCCCGAGGGATTTCATCCGCGCTACCTGTCCGTTGATTTGCTGCATTAACCACATTCCCCCATCGGCATAGGCGAGTGTGGAGCAGACAAATGCTAACAAAAGAGTAAGAAAAAATCGTTTGTTCATAAGTTTATGCTACTTAAGTATTGGACGGTTGTTTGCTCTGGTCGGCAGCAGGGAAAGGGTACTGCCCCACTCGCGCCAGCGCACTATTGTAATAACGAACATCTCCGGTAACTTCTTCCCCCACCCAAGAGGGGAGCGAAGGCTGAGCCTCTAAACTCGGGAGCTCTACCTCGGCAATGATAAGCCCCTCAAGCTCCTCATGAAAGACATCTACCTCCCACAAAAAAGAGGCATAGGGTATGTAATAGCGAGTTTTGCACACCTTGCCCTCATGCCCCTGCGCGAGGAGAGTCTGTCCCTCCGCCGGAGAGATCTCACGCTCCACCTCCTCTCGCACTAAACCATCGGGAGAAGAAAGTCCTTTGATCGTGAGATATACTTTATCATCTAGAAAGCGAACACGACGCACACCCCCAGATTCGTCTTGGTGTAGATAGTACTGACATATAGAGACATGCCTCTCTGCAGCCTCTAAAAAGACCTTATCCTTGACGAGAAACTTGCGTTCGATCTCTAGAGCCATACCCTACACTATAATAGAATGCTAGTGAATTGTCACCTTAGTGGCACCAAAGCCGTACTCTTGGAATGAGGCATCTTGAGCCGAAGCTTTTGGGTAACGCTTACGCAAATCATCGAGGACAGCTTTGCGAAGGATCCCCTCACCCTTACCATGAATAAAGATGATTTCCATCCCCTTATTCTTAAGGTGCTTATCCATAGTTTCCCTAAAAACCGACAACTGATGCTGCAAGATATCATGGTGAGACATACCCTGCAACGTCGTGAGCAACTCCGCTGCGTGCAAATCCACTACCAGCGGCTCTTTATGCGCTTTTCGCTTCTCCTCGCGCTGGGGGCGAGCAGGCTCTTTTTGAGCTCTGGGCATCTTAATGGATTCTGCCAAGGCTTCAAGGTCTGCAGGAGCTACTGTGGCGTGACGCGATTTGTCCTGCTCCACAAGAGGGAGCACAAGGGCATCTTCGTCAAAAAACGGGTTATCTACGTAACAATGACGCTTAAAGAACTTGACCCCATCGGGCTTGAAAGCGATTGAGACCGGCTCCTTATGCTTATAGGCTTTATGGGGTTTATAGGGAAGGAAAGAAAGGTGTAAACACTCCCGATCATTCAGCTCTGCAAGGGGGATGGTATCGACCAACAGTTTAGTATCGCGCTCTATTATCCCCGTAGAGACAAGGCGGTAATAGCCATTGCTCTGCTGGGCAGACAACGTGTAATATCCGTGGTAATTGCTATCATTGATCAGGTAACACTCGAGCGGAGAATTGCCGAATGTAACAAAGTCCTCCGGCAACCATGCGATATAAATAGAGAGCTGTTCGCCCTCGGGACGCTCCGGAAGGAAAGTCTGAGGAGGTGGAAGTTCCTCTTTTTTATGTTGGGATACTGTATGAGAAGGGGTCGGCACTACCTTTTGGGATGCCTGTGAAGACCCGGCGCGACGCTCTCGCTTTGCCTCTTTTTCCTCCTGAATCTCTCGCGGAGTACGATAGGCAGGCACAAAAGTATCACGCTCATTAACCACGACACACTCATGCAAAGGGGTGGGCAACTCAAAGCCATCGTCCCCCTCTACCCAAGCTACCTTCCCTTCAATACGGCGCACGATGCCTCCTCCTTGGGCATTCAAAAAACGCACTCGATCTCCTACAGATGCTTTTACCATTACTTCTAACACACTCTAGTGGTACAGAGAGAAAGGAAACCCAACTCCCCTCTCTCGGAGGTGAAAGTTAGGACATAAGACTTCGCCTTTCTCTTCGGCGAAGTTACGGTTTTCCGAAATAATAAACGACACACCCCCGCCCTTATTGAGATTTTACTCCACAACAAAGGGCGAGGGTACGTATCGAATCCTGAAGAAGAAACTTAAAGCAAAGAATTAGATCTCTTCGAAACGAGCCGTAAAGAAGCGGAGCTGCTTAGGCTCATACACAAAGCGCAATCCTCGGATGGTTTCTTTGTGCTTGAAGAGACGAATCACCCCGTCTGCCACAACGTCCATATGCTTATACGTGTAGACACGGCGAGGGATGGTGAGACGTACCGTCTCTAGTTTGGGAGTATGATTCTCCCCTGTCTTATTATCACGACCTGCCGATACAATACCACGCTCCATACTGCGCACGCCACTCTCCACATAGAGGTTTGCGGCCAAGCTCTGGGCTGGGAATTGCTCTTGTGTGAGGTGCGGACAGAAGCGGCGAGCATCGAGGAAGACGGCATGCCCCCCTACCGGCTCAATAATGGGTACCCCTGCCTCCTTGAGCAAATCACCCAAATAGCGTACTTGTAATACTCGGTGACGGATATACTCGTACTGCATCGACTCTTCCAAACCAATGGCCATTGCCTCCATATCGCGGCCTGCCATACCTCCATACGAAGGCATACCTTCATAGACAACCACCATCTCTTTGGCATCTTGGAATAGGTGCTCATCGTTCATGCAAAGGAAGCCGCCAATGTTTACCAAACAGTCTTTCTTACCGCTCATCGTGCAGCCGTCGGCATAGCTAAACATCTCAAGAACAATTTCGGTAATGCTCTTATCGGCAAACCCTTCTTCCTGTTCTTTGATGAAATAGGCGTTCTCTACACAGCGAGTTGCATCGTAGAAGACCTTAATACCATACTTGTTGGTAAGTTCACGTACAGCCCGCATGTTTGCCATGGAGACAGGCTGCCCACCGGCTAGGTTCACCGTAACGGCAAGGCAGACGTAGGCAATGTTTTCTGCGCCTTTCTCGTCAATAAGGCGCTGTAACTTATTGAGGTCGATATTCCCTTTGAAGGGGATGTCGAGCGTGGCATCGTGGGCTTCGTCGCGGATTATATCCACAAATATCCCTCCATTGCGCTCTTGGTGATAGCGAGTGGTGGTAAAGTACATATTACCGGGTACGTACTGCCCCGGCTTGATGGCAATCTGACTCAAGATATTTTCTGCCCCACGCCCTTGATGGGTAGGCACAATATATTTGAACCCGAAGAGACGACGCACCGTGTCTTGCAGGCGATGGAAATTGCGACTACCGGCATACGCCTCATCGCCCACCATCATACCACCCCACTGGCGATCGCTCATTGCGTTCGTGCCACTATCGGTAAGAAGGTCGATATATACGTCTTTGGAGTTGATTAGGAAGGTGTTGTAACCGGCTTCCTTTACTACTCTCAATCTCTCTTCACGGTCGATCATGGCAACCGGTTCTACGCTCTTGATGCGAAACGGCTCTGCGGGATACTTGCTAAAATCAATCATATGTCTTTATCAATTAAGGGTTATTACTTCACGCTACATCGGGGGAAATCCACTACGAAATCACCCACGGCGCAAATATAAGCGATTTATTCCCCACGCGTGCAATTAGGCAAAATATACATCAATCAGGCAGCAAAATGACACCAAAACGATAAGAAAATGAATAAATCACTCACAAAAACGGAATATAATACAGCCTAATTCTTTTCCTTTCCGCCCTATACTCAAAATTTCGCCGCCCAAGAAATTTTCATCCCTAGGGCAAGCTCTTCGAGGGGATCAATCCGGGAATAGAAGCGATTACGAGCAACTCTCCCCATACAATAAACCAACGAACGTATGAGACAATACGCCCCTTATATGTAATAGGTGTACCGCTACAGGCCTGCCATGCCCGGCAAGGGACTTCGGCTTTCCCCTGCCGCTTCCCACCCTCCCCAGGCATAAGTCAGTTGGGTATTCTCGCAACAATACGTACATTTGTAGCAAGATAGACTTTAGAGGTCTACCTAGTGCGTTGCAATCATTATGAGTGAAAAGTTTGTAGTATCAGCCCGGAAATTTCGTCCGGACTCCTTCGAGAGCTTACTAGGTCAAGAGGCTGTAAGTGAAACTCTCCGAAGGGCTATTTTACAGCAGAAGACGGCGCACGCCTATCTTTTTTGCGGCCCAAGAGGGGTAGGAAAGACCTCCGCAGCCCGTATTTTTGCTAGAGCCATCAATTGCGCGTCGCCCCTTGCTAGCGGCGAGGCGTGCGGCGAGTGTGATAGTTGCCGAGCCTTTGCCGAGCAGCGTTCTTTCAACGTTTTTGAGATGGACGCGGCCTCCAACAACTCTGCCAACGACATACGCCAGCTCATCGAGGAGGTAAACATTCCTCCCCAAGTAGGGCGTTACAAAATCTATATCATCGACGAGGTGCACATGCTCTCGACGGCGGCGTTCAACGCCTTCCTCAAAACGCTGGAGGAGCCACCCGAGTATGTCGTCTTCATCATGGCTACCACCGAGAAGCAAAAGATACTTCCCACCATCCTCTCTCGCTGCCAAGTATTCGACTTCAAACCCATCCCTAGCGATGTTATCATAGGGCAGTTGCGGCATATTGCCCAGCTAGAAGAGATCCAAGTAGAGGAGAAGGCTCTAGAGCTCATTGCCCGAAAAGCCGATGGAGGGATGCGCGATGCCCTCTCAGTATTCGACCGAATAGCGAGCTATACCGATGGCGAAGTATCCTATAGTCGTACCCTAGAGAGCCTCAACATCCTAGACGACGATTACTACTTCCGCTTCGTGGACCTTCTCGTACACAACGACTATGCCTCTACCCTCCTTCTCCTAGACGAACTCATCATGCGAGGCTTCGACCCTAGGACGATTGTCTTGGGGCTGACCGACTTCTTGCGCAACCTTCTCTTAGCATTCGACCCACAGACGCTGCCTCTTTTGCACTTAACCAAAGAGACAGAGGCCTCATATAATCAATTGGCTCAGGCTTCCGGACGCGGATTTTTGTACCAAGCGATCGCAAAACTGATGGAGTGTCTCAAAGAGTATCGCAATAGCAATGCTAAGCGACTTTTGGTAGAAATGACTCTCCTCTCCCTCACCTCGCTTGCTCAAGAAAGGGTTTCGGCAAGCCACACCCCCAATCAACGCCCAACACCGGCAGCGACACCGCCCTCTGCGCCAAGTCCTGTAGCCGCTCCCAGACCACAACCAATCGCGGCTCCGGCT
This sequence comes from Porphyromonas endodontalis ATCC 35406, assembly GCF_000174815.1. Classification (GTDB taxonomy): domain Bacteria; phylum Bacteroidota; class Bacteroidia; order Bacteroidales; family Porphyromonadaceae; genus Porphyromonas; species Porphyromonas endodontalis. Next base: position 1,895 of record NZ_ACNN01000005.1, on the reverse strand, counting down.
CCGGCACGCCCTAGTGCTCCACCCACCCCTCGCCAAACAGGAGCTTCCACAGAGGCTCCACAATCCATTGACCTACCCAAGCCACCCCCAACGGCTAGCATGGCAGCGCCTCGCCCTGTAGCTCCGGCTCCTCGTCCCGCGGTAGCTCCTTCGCCCACTGCGACTTCTGCAGCTGCCCCCAAGGCTCCCACTCAAGAGAAACGGTCCTTTACTGAGACCGAAATGCAGATTGCGTGGAACGCCTATGCAGAGGAACATTTGCAAAAGAACCTCTTTCTCAAGAACGCCTTCAATGAGGTACTACCCAAGCTCCACAACGGCACAGAGATAGAGGCAATCATGTTTAATATGCTGCAAGTGAACGCTGTAGAACGCATAAAGGGTTCCCTCCTAAGCTACCTCCGAAGTGCGCTACACAATAGCGACATTACGCTACAAGTGCGGCAGATCGAGACTATAGAAGAGGAACGCAGCCAACGAAGCATCACGCCACTAGAGCTCTTCCGCTCCCTGGCTGCCGAGCCACAAACGCCTCTTCATCAGTTTATCCAAGCGCTCAAGTTGCGCCCTCTCTAGACCCAAAAGATATTCACAATAGAAATTATATAAGTACAAAACAAAAAGAATCATGCGAAAGATTTCGATTGCACTCTTAGCCGGACTTTTGTCGTTGGGATGCCTCAACGCACAAGACGCTAAGGTAGAAACCAACCAATTCACGGTCGTAAAAGAGCTTCCCATCACCTCTATTAAGGATCAGGGGAACTCAGGAACGTGCTGGTCTTACTCTACGATTGGCTTCCTCGAAGCCGAACTCCTCCGTATGGGCAGGCCCGAATACGACCTCTCGGACATGTTCGTGGTAAGCCACAGCTACCGTGATAAAGCCGATAAGTACGTGCGTCTCCACGGCAAACTCAACTTCGGTCAGGGTGGTTCATTCTACGATGTACTCTACGTATTCAAGCACTATGGTGCTGTACCCGAAGAGGTAATGACAGGGCTTAACTACGGCACAAAGCGCAATGCGCACAACGAAATGGCAGATGCAGCTAAGGGCTATCTCGATGCCATTGTCAAGAACTCAAACGAAAAGCTCTCTCCCGTATGGCGTAAGGCTTTCGATGCCATGATTGATGGTTACTTGGGCGAACTTCCTCAGAACTTCACCTACAAAGGCAAGAGCTACACGCCCATGACCTTTGCTAAGAGCCTCGGTATAAATGCAGATGACTACGTATCTCTTACGAGCTATACGCACCACCCCTTCTACACAAAGTTCGGTCTCGAAATTGAAGACAACTGGCGCTGGAGCGATAGTTACAACCTCCCCATCGACGAACTTATGCAGGTAATGCGTAACGCTATCCAGACGGGTTATCCCATCGCTTGGGGTGCCGACGTGAGCGAAGTTGGCTTCAATCGCGACGGAATCGGTGTACTTGCCGACGTAGAGGCTATCGAAACCGCAGGTTCGGATCAAGCTCGCTGGATTGGTCTAAGCACCGCTGCTCGCCGTGCAGAGATCCTAAAGCAAATCAACACTCCCGACTGCCCCGAGATCAATCCAACTCAAGAATATCGCCAAAAGTGCTTCGATAACTATACCCTAACCGATGACCACGGGATGGTTATCTACGGTATGGCTAAGAACCAAGCTGGTCGCCCCTTCTTCATGATTAAGAACTCATGGGGAGAAGCCGGTGCCTACAAGGGTATTTGGTACATCAGCGAAAACTATGCAGCCGGTCGCACGATGAATATCGTTGTTCACAAGAACGCACTACCCAAGGCAATTGCCCAAAAATTGGGTATCAAGCTCTAAGCAATGATTGCCACACGCTAAACCAAAGAATAGCAGGGGGGAATACCGAACGAGTTCGCTCAGGAAAGTA
>NZ_ACNN01000006.1 GCF_000174815.1 Porphyromonas endodontalis ATCC 35406 | reverse complement strand
GCCCCTCCAGCTAATGTCCAAGTCCGCGAGTGTCAGACTCTTGCCGTCTGCGCCTTTAAGGTCGTTAAGATGAGGTAGGTACGTCGTACTTTCTTTTGTTTCTCCATCTTGTACCTCCTCTAACTTAATATTACTGTATCGAGCCGCAACCCCTCGAGTCTTACCTGCTCGACCTGCATATCCTCCTATCCCTACAGTGTTATGTACGCCTGCTGCTATGTATATGCTTACTCTAGCCTTTGTGCGCCCGTTAAGTTCTGTGTGACTATACAAGTGATTATTGTCTCTCTTGTACATTAACAAGCTAACCCCGTCAGGCGTATCTCCACCTATCCACTCAAAATCGGCACTTACGACATAAGCCTTGCCATCCTCCAACCATTTTGGACCAACCAGAAAGTTGTAATTGTAATTATCGCTTGAGGTACCATTATTTCTCGCTTCGAGCGTGACAACTCTATCTATGTATCCCTCGAGGAGGTTGGGGCGAATTGGGGCGGTGTCCTTCCCGGCATCGCCTTTTTCGCCCTTGACCAACTCTCTAAATTTGGCATCATTAACAAGTTGCTGATGTATGAGACCTGCAGATGGTATGCGATTATAGATAGAGGAGCTGCTTGTTATCTTGACCTCTTGCTGTACCATAATCCCCGCGAGTGTTTTTTTTGTCTCCGCGTCGATTGTAGCACCAAGTGCAGTCATTATGTCAAGCTGTGAGACACGTACGCGCAAGAGGCGCAAAAAGCGAGATGTGTCATTAACAAGGTACGACCACCCCCTCCCGACCTCTGTCCATGCCTCATTATGCTCCTCCCAGTAGAGAGTGAGGGCGGTTAGATGCTCCGTGAGTTCACGCCCCTCCGCGTCAAAGAGATGAGCAGTAAGGCGTGTCTCCTTGATGTCGTCAAGTACAGTACCATTGCTTGCCTCAATCACGATGCTAAACTGCGCCTTCTGCACACCGACAAACTCATAGATCCTGTCGATGTAGCTAGGATCTGTGATGCGAGGAGGTGTAGAGGGGGCGTTTGAGATGCCGAGGGAGGGGTGTAGGTAGATCATTAGATATTAAGCAATACGGATAGCAGAGACCTGATCGGGGGTGAGGTGGCTTGCAAATTCGACAACGTCCGCAAACGGAAACTCTATACCCTCTGCCATTGAGGCAGCTTTGGAGACGCAATAGATAATCTGCATAGTGTCCTCGAGGGAGGGGGTTGTTACTTCGTTCATCTCGCGCCCTGTGATGCGCTTATAGAGCAGGAGGGCTCCCATCGTAACATAACAAGGGTAGCTTACGCCCTTAATTGTAATAGTAGTCTGAGCAGTCGTTGATTGTTTTTTGTCCATGATTAATCAGTTGTTAAATAGTGGTTAAACCTTAATTCGGGGGCAAAATTAAAGCCGATAGGATATAGATAAAAACAATTACAACACGGCGTAGTATTGATTTTGTCTATAGCAAAAAGAAGGGCAACTTTGCCGGCGAATTAAGCCCAACCACACCAAGATGGACCTGATAATCAATGACGAATCAATAACAAACGACAGAGGCTGGCGCCTATCCAATCAGGGGTGCGACCTTACTCGCTACACTGCTAACCCTATCGTGCTCTATCAGCACGATACAGAGCGTATTGTGGGTAAGGCATCTAACCTCCGTATCGAGGGGAGTAAGCTCATAGCAAGTGTCGAGTTTGACACTGAGGATCCCCTGGCCAAAGAGGTGCAGCGCAAAGCGGAGAAGGGATTCCTCCGAGGTGTGTCCCCCGGATTTTTTATATCAGAACTGACCTATCACGAGGACTATGACTCTGTAACTGCGTGGGAGCTCCTAGAGATCTCTATCGTTTCTATCCCCTCTAATCGAGGGGCTGTCAAACTATACAGCCGAGAGGGGGTACCTCTCGAGCGAGAAGAAGAAGTTAAATACCTAGAACAGTTAAAAGCAACTATGCCAAAACCCAACCAAACCCCAGCCCAGGAGTCTATCCAACTTGCCTCTGAGGCGTATCAAGCCCTTGCTCTTGATGCAGGAGCGTCTGCGGCCGAACTGTCGCAAGCCATCCTTACCCTCTCTGCCGAATTTGCAAAACTCAAAGGGGAGCTATCCGACCTCCGTGCTGCCGAGCGTAATGCTCTGATTACAGCAGCCGTCCAAGATGGCCGCATTAAGGAGTCTGATAGAGCAACGTATGAGCAACTCTATGCTAAGGATGAGAAGCTCTGTAAGAGTGTCCTGTCATCCATTTCCAAGCCCCAATCGCTCGGCTCTATGCTCCAATCTACTCCTCCCGCTGAGACACGCTTTGCAGGATCATGGGATGAGCTCGACAAGCGAGGCGAGCTTGCAGCCCTCCGTGCCGAAGACCCCGAACTTTTCAAGCAAAAGTACGAGGAGCGATTCGGCAAGCACTAACACACAACCTTAACTATTAACCTTAATTTCTAATACCTAAAAACATGCCAATCCTAGTAGAATTGTGGGCGGATACCCTTGTTGGTAATCTCTTTTCGTCCGACTCAATCCTCTCCAAAGCAACCGATTACTCCGAATTCATCAAAGGGCACAAGGTGCATGTGCCTAATGCAGGGACGCCTGCCACCATAACCAAAAATCCCGATGAGTTTCCCGCCAAGGCAGGCGAACGCAAGGATGCGGATGTGGATTTTGATCTTGACACCTTTGCGATTCAGCCGATCCGAGTTGGACGTACCGAGGAGCTCGAAACGTCATACAATAAGCGCGAGAGTGTCTGCTCTGAGGCGCGACAAGCACTCAAAGAGGCTGTTGCGCAAGACACAATAAAAAAATGGTGTCTCTCTAGCACTAAAGTGCGTAAGAAGAACGACGGAGAGAGTGTCAAGAAGTGGTTCGTCGCGGCTGCCGAGCAATTTGCAACCGATAAGGTCCTCGCTACCGATCGCTACGTGATGCTCACGCCTGCTAACTATTACGCCCTCCTTGACTCAATGACCGAAAACGAGGCACTCGCCTTTTCCAAGTCCGCAGACGTGGCAAAAGGTGTGCTTGGTAATCTCCTCAGTTTTAACGTCGTTCAGGATTATTTACTCCCAGATGGCGTTGATATGCTCGCCTGGCAAAAAAACTCCGTCGGGGTGGCTAAAGACGAGCCTGAGCTCTTCGTCGACGAGGGTAGCGCCACGATGTATGGAGACGTGATCTCTGGGCAAGAGCGTGCAGGGGGCACCGTTGTACGCAAGGATGCTAAGGGCGTCTACCTTGTTAATGCAACCGGTACCGCTTATACTGAGTAATAACATTAATCTTTTACCGTCTAGGGCTCTGCAGGGGCGAGCCATCGCCCTGCACCCCTAGCATCATGACCCTATGATCAAACGTAACAACCCGGGTAACCTCCGCCCCTCGGCTCAAAAGTGGCAGGGCGAGATCACACGACAAGGTGATAAGTATTGTGAGTTTGCCACCCTCGAGTGGGGCTGCAGGGCAATGCTCAAGCTCCTCTCTACCTACCGCACTAAGCATAAGCTAACAACTGTACAGGGTATTATCACAAGATGGGCGCCGCCCACCGATGGTAATGATACCCCAGGATATATCCGATATGTCAGCAAGCGCCTCGGAGTAGCTGCCGGAGCTCACCTGTCCTCTGCACAGGATGTCGCCCTCGCCCGTGCGATGACAAAAGTAGAGACAGGGCAAGAGGTCCCCATCGATGTATGGGAGCGAGCACAAGCCATGATCTAACCATTAATCTATTACAACTATGCAGATCCTTATCAACCTTATAGCCTTTATTGCCGGAGTTGGGGTAGGCTACCTGTATGGGTATTATATCCGATCTCGACGCGCTATTAGGCAGCTTAATGAGAGTATTGAGCGTACTCGCCGTGAGCAAGAGCAGCTGCGCACGCAATATGCCGAGATGCGCGCACAATACTCGGTTATCAACAACAAGCTGACCGAGATTAAGCGGCAGCGTATACGTACCCCACTCGCGCGACCTAGATATAGTAAGTACCTACGATGAGCCTTATTGTCGATGTCATTATAGCCCTCGTCGGCGGAGGGCTCGTTGGAACGATTGTTAACGTCGTAACATCTCGCCGGGGCCGAAAGGCGGAAGGTATCAAAAGCTATCAGGACACAATTAACATGCTAATGGGGGCCAACTCCGAGCTGGTTAAGGAGCGCACGCGCCTTAATAAAGCTCTCTCTGATCTCCAAGCCCGAATTGATAATGATAATGAGTAGAGCCGCCCTCCTCCTTGTTACTCTCCTTACCCTTGTTGGATGTAAGACTCGTATCGTCCCCGTTGACGTGCACCACTACCATCGTGATAGTATCGCAACAATACAACGCGATACTATCTTACAAGTAGATAGTGTGATTATTAAGCAGGTAGGGGATACGATCTACATACGCGAGACCTCTGACCGAGTGAGAGCAACGAGTGAGAGCAAGAGTAATCATCGAGTAGACTCTGTCCCTCCTCCAAGTGTCACGACACTTAAGCGTATTATAGAGGACTCTCCTCCTCAAAAGGGGGGCAATATCCTCCTATTGCTCGGCCTTGGAGCTGCTATACCTATCGCTCTATATGTGACATATAGAGTAACTAAATCGAAAAAATAAAACTCTAAAACACAAGATTATGCCTAACCCTCCCTCATCTCCCACGACTCAGACAGCGTATGTAAATGGTAGTGACATCGTACTCGCCGTAGGAGATAAAGTGATGCTTGGAGCCAAAACGCACAAGCGTCAAACCAAGACTACCACTACTGTAGTTACCGATAAGGACGTCGAAGACTCTCTCTACGATAAAAAGGTTGTAAAAAAAGTAGAGATTACAATCACTTGTGATGGATTTTGCAAGACTGGCGATACTTCCCTCGAGGATCTTGAGGAGGCTATCACACAAGGCAAGACTGTAAAACTCAAATACGGATACAAGCAGGGCAAAAATGGCGGTAAGAGTTTTACAGAGGGTGATTTTATCGTCTCCTCTTTTGACAGGACTGACCCTGCAAGTGACAATTCTACCTACTCCGCGACCTTTGTCAATGATGGTAAGCCCACCAAGGTAACCACTAAAGAGTAAACACACAGAGGGGCATAAAAAGCCCCTCGCCTTTCTGCCCTTTTGTCGCCAAACTCCAAGGGCAAAAATAAAGGTGCTAGCACACCCAGCGAGGGGATATGGATCCCGTCAGTGTGCTAGCACCTATTTTAATTTTTGAGTTTGGCACTACAAAAGTAGTGCATTTATCGATACCCAAACCATGATACAATACACTACAGCCCCTTTGCCATTTGCCGGGCAAAAACGCAGATGGCTAAAGCAGCTCGAGCCTATTATCCGCTCGCTGCCCTCTAACACGATCTTTGTTGATGTTTTCGGTGGTTCGGGTCTCGTATCCCGCCTCTGCAAGGATGTACATCCTGCTGCACGTGTTATATACAACGATTACGATAACTACTCTGAGCGTCTCCGCCACATTAAGGAGACCGAGCAGCTAAGACAAGAGATTGTTTCTATTCTTGCCCCACTCAAGCATAATTCCCGCGTCCCGGAAGAGTACAAAGCTCTTGTTCTACGAGCTGTACAAGCCCACGAAAAAAGGTGTCAATACGTCGACTGGGTAACCTTATCAGGATGGCTGTTGTTTACCAACAACTTTGCCTATTCTCCCAAGGATTTGGCATCAAGAGGCCTCTATGCCCACCCGAGCCGTACGGCTCTCTCAGATGCTGGCGCATCCGAGAGGTATTTGTGCGGGCTAGAGATTGTATCTGTCGATTACAGAGAGTTACTATCAGCATATAAGGATGCCTCTAATACGATACTAATCCTTGACCCTCCCTATCTCTCGACTGAGTGCGGTGGATACCGAGGTAACTCGTGGTCGTGCGATGATTACCTAGATCTCCTCACCTTGATGCCAACCAATAACTACCTCTACTTCTCTTCGACTAAGTTCGACTTCGTACCGTTTCTCCGCCGCACCTCCGCTGCATGGGGTTATCAGCATCCATTTATTGATGCTCAAGTGTTGTACCGATCCAGCCCGTTCGGGTCGGGAGGAGCTAATCCCGAGGTACTCTACTATAAGTTAAGTAGCGATTAAATGCTGCTTAAGTGCTAATTAACCATATCGATAGTATCCTCGATATGGTGTAAAAAAAAGGAGGTGGCGTGTATTTTTCGCCCCTCCTTTGTACTTTTCGTTTTGCTGTTTCGACTTGTTAATTCTGTACTTTTCGTTTTGCTCCTTTGTACTTTTCATTTTTTCGGTCTTATATAATTGCTGGAAGAAGTTTAACACCCTCGAAATACTCTTGAAAATACTTGTCGGCATTGTTTGTCGGCTGGGTCGTGTTTTTGTAAATGATGAATATCATTCCTGCAAGGAATAACCCGTACAACACTTTCTTTTTGTTGATCTTCATAGCCCATCTACTATGTCAATGAAACAACACTTGAGAGACTCGATCTCTCACTATTATCAGATGCACTCTGTAGATCTTCTTTGTCTTTGTTTATGAACTCAGAACGGGCTGCGTATGCAAGTTGTTTTTGCCCCCCTTCGTATATATCCGAAGTTGTACCGATAGCGATATTCGCCAAAAGGGCTCCAATACCATGTGCATTGCTTAGGTGTCTCCCTT
>NZ_ACNN01000007.1 GCF_000174815.1 Porphyromonas endodontalis ATCC 35406 | reverse complement strand
GGAAAAAGTTGGACTTTAAATCCCCAAATGAAGTCTTAGCACTACTTTTGTCATACCGTTGCACTTGATACTGGAATCTGCACAGTTGAGATTTGAGGGAGAATAGATCAGAAACGAAAAGGTTTTTGCCCGAAGTGTCCGGGTGTTTTGGGCGAGGAGCGAGGAGAGTCTTAGGCGAAAAGGGGTGCCCTATCTGTCGTCTCTCCCTTTCCTCTTGGGGGGGCTGTTCTCTAGTTCATGGCTCCAAGAGTCTAGGGGTAGCCCCATAAACAGAAGATCGCCACGCCCTAATAGAGAAAGGGCGCAGCGATCGACTTTTCTTTTATCCCGCTAGATGGCTAGGGGATATTTGTTGGGTTTCTTACTTTGCAGGAGCAGCTTCTGCGGGTGCTTCAGCGGGAGCTTCAGCAGGAACGAGCATGAAGATGTATTCTTGAGAACCTTCTACGTTAGCACGCTTACCATCTTGATCGAGCATGTAGATCATACCGTTTTCTACTTCGAAAGCCTTGTCAGCAAAAGTGAGCTTGCCTTCAGCAAAAGTGTAAGGTACGTCCTTGAGGTCTTCTGTAGAAGTCTTGTAGTCGCAGAGGTTGCCTTCTTTGATTACGAGAGTAGCTTCTTCAGCAGTACCTTTGTCTGCCATAGGGAATGTAGCCTTGTATTCACCCATTTGGAGTTCGGGAGCTACTACTTCTTCTACAACAGTTGCAGTTGTGTCTGCCGTTTCCTCATTCTTGTTGCCACCGCAGGCAAAAAGCATCATTGAGAGGGCAACGATGCCCATCATCTTTTTCATCATAACGATTGATTTATTAAAAATTATCCTTTCCAATGTAGAGCCCCTTCTTTGTTTACCTCACGATGTTTACGCATGGTGTCTAACGCATATAGACCACTAGCGTTCACCTCGGCTTTTTGGGAATGGGCTCCCTTCTTTTTCCTATTATCGAAATCAGCCCCTCTCTTGGGAGCTGTGGAGATTATCCTATGGTCCTAAATGCCCTCTCTCCTTTTCCGCTGCAAAAGTACAAAATATGGATTATATATTGTACACCTTAGGGCGTAGATTTTTTTCGCTAAGGGTTTGGGCGTCTATCTTCTTCCTAGAAAAGAGAAACCGCCACCCCTCGTAAAGAGGAGTAGCGGTCGCTTAAAGTTTATCTTTTCCCAAGTCTCTCAGAGTGGAGAGACAGAGGGTGATTAGATTCCTTTCTTATTGTGCAGGAGCTTCTTCAGCAGCGGGAGCTTCTACTACAGGAGCGGGAGCTACAAATACTACAGGAGCAGCGCCTTCTTCCTTAACAGCAGGTTCAAGACCAGCTTCGGTGAGGTTCAAAACCATAGGCTCACCTTCTTTAGGAGTAAGGGTAAGTTCCTTGGTTTCTGCGTTGAAAGCATAAGTACCTTCAGTTTTCTTTTCACCTTCAACAAAGATGAAAGACGCATCTTCGTTGAGGGTAAGAGATACTTCACCAGCCTTCCATTCACCCATTTGAAGAGTAGGAGTTACAACTTCTTCTACAACAGTAGCAGTTGTGTCAGTTGTTTCTTCGTTTTTGTTGCCACCGCAGGCAAAAAGAGCCATAGAAAGAGCGATGATACCAAATACCTTTTTCATTTTCTTCTTAATTAATAATACTATTTCTTTGTTCTATATTCTCACTCAAATGTGGATACACGAAACTGCTAGACGATCCCCTTTTGTGGGTAGCTCCAGCAAATACTCTGCAAAGTTACTACAAACTTTTGATATGCAACTATTTTAGATCTCACAGAGCAAAAATATTTTTCTTGCTTATATCTTACTTTCTTGTCTCTTAGAGAGTTAGTTGGTTACTTCTCCAGCTGATTGAGCATATCTTGTAGGGCGTCATGCCAGTCTTCAGTGTTTTTTACGAGTAAAGAGTGGATGCCGAGAGTTTGAGCCGCCTCTACGTTCGCTATCCCATCATCTACAAAGAGAGTCTCTTCGGGCTTCATTTGCCCTTCGGAGAGCATCTTTTGGTATATTTCGGGGCTTGGCTTTAGAAGTCCCATGCGGCAGGAGGCGTAGATGTGATCTACCATTTGGGGGAGCGAACCTCCATTGGGAAGGAAGCCGGGAGCCTCTACCGTTTCGAGAATGTAGGGGTTGGTGTTGCTTAGGATTCCGAGGTAGTACTTTTTGCGCAACTCACGGAGATAGTCGTACTTATAGAGAGGAACCTCTTTTATAAACCCTTGCACAGCCCAGCTTACCTGCTGATGTGTGAGGGAGAGATGGTATTGCTCGTTTAGGAGATCCTCGAAGCGAGAGGCAGAGTAAGTACCCCGCTCAAGCTCTAGAAAAATCCCTCGTTGTAGGTAGGGATCGAGTAGCTCTTCTATGTCGTGTACCCCGAGGCTTAAAAAACGTCTGGCGGCTTCGTCTCTATCGAGATCGACAAGTACTCCTCCAAAATCGAAGATGATATTCTTAATCATAGGAATAAAAAACAGGGGCACATACCAAGCAAAAAATCTTGGTACGCCCCATGTTTGTACGTTTATAAAGGATTATTTTTTGAGCCAACGGTCCAGCCAACGGAAGAATGTGCGCTGCCAAAGTACCGCATTCTGGGGTTGGAGCACCCAGTGATTCTCGTCAGGATAGAGCAACATCTCGGTGGGAACGCCATGCATACGAGCTGCGTCAAAAGCCATCATCCCTTGTGACGCCAAGATGCGGTAGTCTCGCTCTCCGTGAATGATAAGTATGGGCGTATCCCATTTATCCACGAAGAGATGAGGCGAGGTGGCAAAGGTACGTTGTGCGGTTGCATTGGATTTTTCCCAAGGAGCACCTCCCATATCCCAATTGGCAAACCATTTCTCCTCCGTTTCGAGGTACTGAGCTTCCAAATTGAAGATGCCGGCATGGGCAATAAAGCAGTTGAATCGCTTTTCGTGATGACCTGCAAGCCAATATACCGAGAAGCCGCCGTAGCTGGCACCTACACAGCCCATCCCGTTGGGATCTATGTAGGATTCTTTCTTCATTTCATCGGCAGCCGTTAGGTAGTCGCGCATGTTCTGACCGCCGTAGTCGCCACTAATCTGTTCGTTCCACGCCTTACCGAATCCGGGTACGCCGTGACGGTTGGGGAGAATTACGATATATCCGTTCTCCGCCATGATGCGAGGATTCCAACGATAGGACCAGAATTGGCTGATGGTGCTCTGTGGCCCTCCTTGGCAATATAGGATTGAGGGATATTTTTTTGAGGCATCAAAATTGGCGGGATAGAGTACCCATACGAGCATCTTTTCGCCATTGGTGGTATTCATCCAACGCTTTTCGCAACGAATGTCTCCCAGCTGAGCGAGTGTCGATTCGTTCTCCTTTGTAATAGCCGTAGCCGTTCCTTTTTTGAGGTCAATGCGGTAGAGGTCGGTTGGAGCTAGCATGGATTGGCGTGCAGCAACGAGCGTCGTGCCCTGTAGGTCGAAGCCCACATAGTCCATCTGTCCTTGGGTGATACGGCGGATTTTTTTGTTCTTGAGCGTGAGTTCGTATAGGTGCGATTCGGCCTCAACGCAAGCAATGAAGTAGATGCTCTTGCCGTCTTGGCTCCATGTGGGTTGCTCTACGTTGTACTCAAACCCCTCGGTTAGATAGGTCTTCTCGCCCGTGGTTCTATCGAGGAGGAAAAGGCGGATCAGATCCGACTCGTACCCATCGCGCTCCATGCTACACCATGTCATGTATTTACCATCCGGGGAGAAGGAGGGATGTGTATCGTAGCCCATCATACCCTCGGTTAGGTTGGTGGTAGTGCCGGTTGTGAGGTCGTAGTAATAAATGTCTGAGTTGGTAGAGATGCTGTATTCCAAGCCCGTTTTTTTACGACTAGCGTAGGCAATCCCTTTACCATCGGGGGTAATGGCGATGTCGCTCTCGTCGCTGTGGGGCTTCATGGGAGCCTCGAACAGTTCGCCTTCTAGGAGGTCTTTCCCTTGTGTAATGGGCTGCTGAGCGAGAGAGGCAACGAAAGTATGCGGAGCGGTTTCTACCCACTCATCCCAATGCTTGTACATAAGATCGGTAATGACACGCCCCGAGATTTTATCGAGATCGGGGTTGCGATCTTTTGCTTCATTGGGGAGTTTGATGTCCGCTGTGTACACGAGTTGCTTACCGTCTTGGCTGTAGAGGTATCCGGTGATTCCCCCGGGGATGCGGGTTACTTGACGCTGGTCGGTGCCATCGGGAAGGATGCTGACAAGTTGCATCTCGCCCTCAATAACCGTAAGATAGGCGATGCGCTTCCCGTCTTCGATCCAGCGAGGAGAGACTGCTGTGCGCGTGCCGTCAGTGAGCGCTTTGCGACCCGAACCATCGCTATTGACAAAGAAAAGTTGCGTCTTAGCCTTGTTGTCTTGGATACTTGGTAGGCTCACGCTGTACACAACCTGTTTGCCGTTTGGGGAGAGGGAGAAGCCTCCTATCCGAGCCATGGTAAGGAGCATTTCCGGAGTCATCATAGAGGATTGAGAAGTCTGTTGGGTTGGATTTCCATCGCTATAGCCTGCTGCATATACGGGTATGGCAAGCGAAACGGCTGCGAGGAGGCTGAGGATAGTTCTTTTCATAGGATATGGCATTCTTGATGATTAATAGATAGCCTCACGACGCTCGAGTAGCGAGGTATCGCTGATATAGTCGTCGTAATTGATAATCTTGTCGATGCTTCCCTTGGGGCCCAACTCAATTACGCGATTGGCAACGGTGCGAATAAACTCGTGGTCGTGGCTGCTGAAGAGGACATTCCCCTTGAATCCGATGAGCGTATTGTTGAATGCTTGGATCGACTCTAGGTCAAGGTGGTTGGTCGGGGTATCTAGCACGAGCACGTTAGCTCCCGGGGGAAGCATCATTTTGGAGATCATACAACGCATCTTTTCTCCCCCGGAGAGTACCGAAGCGCTCTTGTTTACTTCCTCTCCACTGAAGAGCATACGTCCGAGGAATCCCTTGATATAGACGTCGTTGGTATCCTGAGCGAACTGCCCGAGCCACTCGATCAAGTTCATGTCGGTATTGAAGAAGTTGGTATTATCTAGTGGAAGATAGGCTTTGGTAATGGTCTGTCCCCATTCGAATGTACCCGAATCGGCTTTGCGATTGTCGTTGATAATCTCAAAAAGAGCCGTCATGGCACGAGGGTCGCGGCTGATGAAAACGATCTTATCGCCCTGCTCTACATTGAAGTTGAGGTCTTGGAAAAGGATTTGCCCTTCGATGCTTGCGGTGAGCCCCTTGACCTCTAGAATGCGGTTGCCCGGCTCACGCTCGGGTTGGAATATAATCCCGGGGTAGCGGCGAGAGGAGGCCACAATCTCATCCACGTTGAGCTTCTCGAGCATCTTTTTGCGACTGGTTGTCTGCTTGCTCTTGGCCACGTTGGCACTAAAGCGGCGGATGAATTCTTCGAGTTCCTTGCGCTTCTCTTCGTTCTTTTTATTCTGCTGTTGCTGCTGGCGGAGGGCCAATTGGCTTGATTCGTACCAGAAGGAATAGTTCCCGGCAAACTGGCGCACCTTACCAAAGTCTATGTCAATGGTGTGGGTGGAAACGGCGTCGAGGAAGTGGCGGTCGTGGCTTACAACGAGTACGGTACTCTCTGTTTCTGCAAGATAATCTTCGAGCCATCCTACGGTATCGAGGTCGAGGTCGTTGGTAGGTTCGTCCAGCAAAAGGTTGTCGGGTTTACCAAAGAGAGCACGAGCGAGTAGCACACGCACTTTTTGCTTACCGCTAATATCCTTCATGAGTTGGTAGTGGAGATCTTCTTTGATCCCAAGCCCGCTGAGAAGAGCTGCCGCATCACTCTCGGCATTCCAGCCGTCTAGGTTGGCGAATTGCTCTTCCAATTCTGCCACGCGATTGCCGTCTTCGTCGGAAAAATCCTCCTTGGCATAGATGGCATTTTTCTCCTCCATCACCTCCCATAGTGTGCTATGTCCCATCAAGACGGTGTTGAGGACGGTAAACTCATCGAAGGCAAAGTGGTCCTGACTAAGTACGCTGAGACGCTCGCCGGGTCCCAAAGAAATGCTGCCACGAGTAGGGTCTATTTGCCCACTAATGGCACGAAGTAGAGTAGACTTTCCTGCTCCATTGGCTCCAATGATACCGTAGCAATTGCCGGGTGTGAATTTGAGATTGACATCCTGAAACAGGATGCGTTTGCCAAATTGGATGCAGAGGTCGTTGATCGTGATCATATATATATGTATTCGTTTTCTGTTATTGTCTTAAAACCATTTGATGCGTTTGAGCAGGAAGAATGCGCCTACCGAGATAACAACGGCAATAACTACCAACCCCCAAAATGCGATGGGAGAATGCTCCAGCCCGTTGGGCACGTTCATCCCGTATAGGCTGGCAATAAGGGTGGGGAGCATGAGTAGGATGGAAACACTGGTCATACGCTTCATGATCGTGTTCACATTGTTGGAGATAACGCTGGCAAAAGCATCCATCGTACCCGTTAGGATTTCGGCATGGATAGTCACGGTATTGTAGGCCTGCTTGAGCTCAATACTAACGTCTTCTGCAAGGTCTTCGTCGTATCCGATGCTGCGTCGGCTCCCCTGCAACTTGTTGATAACCGCTTCGTTGCCTCGGATGGAGGTGCTAAAGTATACGAGGCACTTTTGGAGCTTCATGAGCTGCAAAAGGTCCTCGTTGCGCACGCTGCTCTCGAGAGCCTCTTCCGCTTCCATGATAAGCGAACTTATCTGCTTGAGGTACTTTAGGAACCATACCGCCGAGCTGTGTACCAAGCGGAAAATGAAATCCGTCTCGCTCGTTACCACAATCTTTTTGCGCCGGTTATGCCCAATAAAATCGGGCATCAACTGCGTGCGATGGTAGCACACCGTTATCATAATGTGCCGCTCGGGGGAGTAAATAATACCTATGGGGATGGTGGTATAGGGCGTGGCAGAGTCGGCTGCCACGATGGGAATACGCACAATGGTTAGGTTCCAGCCCTCTTCTTCTTCCGTACGAGGACGCTCGTCGGCGTCGGCAATGTCGGCGATGAACGACTCGGGGATGCCCAGGTCGTTGGTCAAGAAGTCGAGGTCTTCTGTCGTGGGGCTTACCACTTTCATCCAGCAACCCTCGTGTAGGGTGTCGGTCTCAACAAAGCCTTTTTCGGGGTAAAAGTATCTACGCATAGTCTTTTTTTCGTGAGAAAGGAATGCACGTTTTTGTCGTAAAGTGCGTAGACGATAAGAATAAATGCCTCATTCTCCCCTTAGAGGGCAGGGCATTGGGCAGGCTCGGAGCCCTAATTATAGATTCATCTTTGGGGGAGAGAGCTTTTGTGGGGAGGCTTTCTCTTGGGATAGCCCTCCGTTCTCCTCCTATCTATAATGAGGCGAGCGTAATAGCATGATAGACGCTCTCTCGCCTTGTTGGGTCGCTGCACTTTATGCCTATGGGCGACTTATCGTCTGAAGTCTGCGGCGGTAACGAATCGTCTGTCATTGCTTTTTATTACTTCGAATCTCTTTTAATTTATGAGAGGAATACTCCGTCTGCAAAGGTAGCAATTTCTTGCCAATGAGAGAGACCTCCATGCCTCCTACAAAGGCGAATCTAACTATGCTCCAAACCGATAGGGGTTATGATCACTTTCATCTTGGAGCGATGAGTCACAATGAGCTGTACCAATACGGGGGATAGGCTGCGCATGTACGAGCGATACCCCTCTCGGGCAAGGGCTTCTTGCAGGTCGCGATGTCTTTTGATGTAGTTGCGCATATTGCGCACGGCATTTTGCTTGGGGTTGCTGGTAATGTTCCCTTCGATGCTAAACCATTTGAGGGCAACTTCTTGGGTGGCATAGGGGCGAGCTTCTAAGCTATAGCACAGCTCCTCTTGTGGGGTCGACTTCCTGATCTTCCAATTCATCATAAATAGATAATAAAATATATACACATACTCTTCTTTCTTTTCTCCCACTTTCTTAGCGTGGTGTGAGGGGAGAAGAGCGATAAATAAACTTCTCGTTGTGTTCTCTCCTCTCCGGGATATTCAGAAGGGGAGGGGAGAACTTTGGGTGGATGCACGCCTCTCTAGGGAGAGAGAACTACATCCCTTATATATAGAATCGGGTTTTACCCCTCCCTCGGAGAGCTTCCGGCTAGGTTACAGACTCGCCCAGGGAGGTAGAATTTGATCGGTAAATGCCTCCGCTCCTCGGGCTCTCTTTTGGGTAGGTAACCAAGGCAAAGGTAGCAATATTTGGGAGCTTTGTGCCTCCTCTTTTTTGTAAGTATATTATGCGAAGGAATTGGGGCGTCTCGAGAGATAGATAGAGACCCTCCTACACCCCGTATAGAGGGGGTCGGAGGGTCGTGTTGTGTATAAAGGGGAGGTTTGCTCCGCACTATTTAGGGTCTCGATTGCGCCATTTGTAATCCAAACCCATCAGAGCTCCGGCAAAGGTGCAGATCTCGCCAAAAGCTACCATTACGGTAGGAGAGATCTCCCCCTCGGGAGGTGCATAAAACGAACAGAAGAGCAGTACGATGCCGAGCAGGGTGGTGACGGCGGCATACCAAAGCTGGAAAGAGGGTCGATTCATAGCTGAGCATACGCCTCCTTCGCGTCGAAACAAGGGCATAACTTAGTCCACTCGTTGGGAGAAATCTTGCCATCTCTATTGAGGTCAGGGCTAAGATCTCGATGTCCCACGATGCGCGCTTGGGGGTAACATCTGCGCAGCATCCTAAGGAGTAGCACAAGGGCTCCTTTTTGCTCTAGGGTGCGCGTGTCGCTGGGGGTACCGTCGCTGAGCAATCCGCCTTCGTAGCATACCCCAATGCTTTTGCGGTTATAACCTCGGGCGTGTGCCCCCACTACGTTGAGGGGGCGGAGAGGAATGATAATACCATTCCTCGGAATGTAGAAATGATAACCGGCAGAGCGCATCCCTCGGGCTTGGTGATCGCGCTCCAACTGCTCCACCTTATAGGGGCGATTGATGCGCGTGGCAGAGCAATGCACTACAATATATTGTACATTCATATACGTGTTGTCGTTTTTAATGGAGTATAGTGTCCCCTCCTCGTAGAGTTTCTATGTTTTGTTACGAGAGGAGGGGATGAGAATAAAAGGTCGGGGGCAAAAGTGGAGTCCCTTTTCACGGGGAGGAGCCGACCTTTGCCCCCTCTTAGTTAGAGTTGACGAGAGTAAGGTTAGAGTTTATTCGTTCCCATCTCCACCGGTGGATGAACCGGTACCACTACCACTATTGGGAGGGGTCGTAGGCTTCCCTTTGCCCTCTGTGGATTTCCCCTTTTCGTCAGCAAGGGTAAAGCGGATACGGCGGCGTGCATCTTTGAGCAGCATACCGGGCAAGAAGTGCAGCGTGGGGGTGAGAATATTGTTGTGCGTAAACTCTTTGACGCTCTTGGCAGCCTTGCTACGCATATTGAAGCGGAGGCGCCCCAATTCTCCAATTTCGACGATATTGCCCTTGGCCAGCTCGTCGGCAATGAGGCGCGTGAGCGTGCTGATAACGCTGAGTACATCGCCTCGCGAGATGGAAGAAATCTGACCGATGAGCGAGATAAGATCTTCGAGACCCGTGGTAGCACGAGGTTCGGTTTGAGCGACAACAACTTCTTTGGGATTCGCTTTGTCGAAGTTAAGGGTTCGACGGACCACACGATAATTTACAGACATAACTTTTGTCGGAATAAATAGTTAATAAAATGTTTTTGCTCTCCTCGTGGAGGGGGGCGTGGGGGGGCGGAGTGTGGCGTAGTACTAAAGAATGCGTCTTTGATAGGGGTAAGCCGGCATTGTCTTCAAAGCTTCTTATCCTCTTCCTCTACTACACAAAATACAATGTAGATTAGGGGTAGAGTCTTCTGTAGTATGGCTCGTTGCTCTTATTCCCACTTGTGCTAGAGAGCGCCCTCTCTCTCGTGGATTGCATTGCAAAGGTAAAGCGAGATTTTGCGCTGTGCAATAGCCTCGCCCAAAATGTGCCGCGTTGTGCTGCGTTGTGTCGTTTTGTGCTGCGTTGTGCTTCTTTCTTGGGGGTTGATTGAACTCGACGACAATCTCCGTTTAACTCGAAAAGGGGGGCATCAAAACTAAAAAGGGCTCTCCGAAAAGTTGCATACAAAACCTAAGAAGAGCCGCATCAAGCTCTGTTTTGAGCAATGACGCGACTCTTCTTTGGGCCTCTCTCTCTGATGAGGTTCAAGTTGCAAATACTATTCCAAAATCGGATGAGTGGGCCCTACTTTGAATCGGGAGCTACAGGCATGAGCCGGTACTTTCTGATTGAAGGCCTCGATGGCGTCGTTCATTGCCTTTACCGTCTCCGAAGAGTTCAGGTCGCTATGCGTTTTCTTTCCGCAGTTTATCCCTGTATCGGCTATTCCCACAGAGGCCGGCAAATTGTCCGAAGCATCCGAAAGGGCAAAGACCCCATTGCCATACGGTTTCCTTTGGCTTACGCCGGGATTTCCGTCTTGTGGAAGAGTGCCGGCATTGAAACAACCGTAGAGTTCCGTATTCTTTTCGGACGGTGCTACGCACAATCCCGCTGATGCTCCTCCTGTATAAGTTGCGCCGTTCACCACCTTTATATCCCCGACATTATAGCAGGCTGTAAAAGTGCTTCGGACGTCGTTCGGTTTATTCGTATTAAACGCGGCCTCTCCCGTTATCCCTCCGGCTCGTCCGTCTCCACGTACAGAGAGTGTGCCGTAGTTGACACAGGCTATCATGAAAGAGGGCATATCGTACCCCGTCTGAAAAAGATCGCCCACACATCCGGCCACGCCTCCCGTAACCCTGTTTTCGTCGGAGAGGGAGAGCACCTCGGCATAGTTCGAGCATTTTATCATCGTCCCTCCGTAAAAATAGCCGATGACACCTCCCATATAGACGGCTCTCTTATCGGAGGATACAGTCCCTTTGACCGTACAGTTTTCTACGGTGCCTCCTATGCTGCTCCCGGCTATTCCTCCGATAGTCATAGCTGAACCGGTGTTGTTGTCGCAATTCCCTTTTATGTCGCACTCTACGGTGAGGTCTTTGACGGTGGAGTTCGGATATAGTATAGCGACAAGACCGGTATGCTGATAGGTGCCTTGTGTCATCTTCAATCCTTTAACTGTGTGATTGTTTCCATTGAGTTTGCCCTGGAATCCAACGGCCGCACCACTTGCATTGTCTTTCGTATATCCCAAGGGATACATTTCGTGCCCGCCGAAATCCAGGTCTGCGGTCAGATTGATAGTCAGTCCATTCGTAGGAATCGTTTTGTTGCCGACCTGCTCGCAAAGCCATAGCCACTCTTCCGGGCTCTTGACATTATAGGTCTTGCCGTCGGCATCGGGAGTTACGGGCGATGTAGTTACCCCATCCCATTTGGCTAGGTTGGCTTCTCCGCCCGGGATGACTGCGCTATCGGTCCAGTCGGATACCGTTACTTCGGTCATCTCGAGTTTCTCCTTGCCCACGGTGAGGTGGTAGGTGTAGCTCTTGCCGGTATCATACGTAATTCTCGACAGCTTGGCGGTCATCTTTTTGCCGTCTACTTCAAGGGAAATTGTATTGTTTATGGCATTACCGGGAACAAGTATCGTGTAGGTGCTGCCCGTCTTGCCCTCGCCCTTGGCATAGGGTATGTATGTCGCTTGAAGGAAGTTTGAGAAGTTGTTCTTGTTATGAAACCTGACGTTCTCCACCTTGGCATCGCCGGGAAATTCGGACTTGAAGCCGGCTATCTCGACAATGAGGCGTGCCGTCCTGCGATGCATCGTAAAGTGCAACGCCTCTTTCGTCTTTGCTTGGTTAAGCTCTACCGACATTAGGTCTGCTTTAGCGATGTTTGCTTCAGTACGCTGGTCTGTTGGATAAGCATATGCCCCCCCATTAACCACTGCCAAGCCCCATTCGGCGGGATAGTAGGCATCGAAACGCTCCATATCTCTTTCCCAAAGGAGGTATTTGCCGTCTTTGGGCGTCCAGACAGAGCCATCGAAACGATAGGTGGCATGCTGGCTACTGTTGGGAGTGCACACAAAGATTTCGTCGCCTACGTTGAACTTGCCCTGCTCCTCCTCTGTGCCCAACGGCATGGAACGGGTGGCGGCAAACGGGTTGCCGATACAGGCTGTAATCCGCACGGCATTTTCGGGCACTTGGTTCGCCCTGGGGGCTTCATCAAGTTTGTCGCTGCAGGCGGTCAGCCCCCCAAGGAGAGCCGCCGCTGCAAGCGTTATCATTACGTTGAGTTTCATTGCATCAAAAAGTTTTTACTCCGTCTCGATGTTGCTTGAGCCGCCGTCGGTCCACGGCTTAGCGGAGAAGCTGCCGACGATTACGACGTCCTTGCCCACGGAGAGGGTGAGGTTGTACTGCGTATCGGGTGCGAGGGTGACTTCGCCCGAGGACTTCCATGTATACGTTTTGTCTCCTATGACAATCTTCACCGTGAAGCCGTTGGAAGTGATGGTCTGCGGCATGAGGATGCATTCGTACTTCGCCACGGCACTCTTCGTTTTACCCTCGCCGGCGGCGTAAGCAGCCTCGAAGAGTTTAATGGGTTTCACCACGCTCTGCCCCTCCAGCACGTCGGTGATGAGCGTCCAGTCGGCTTCGGTCTTCGTGCCCTCCACGCTCACTGCGGTGATGGGGTTGGTGGCGGTACCGTTCAGGTTGAACTGCGTGCCGAGATTCACCGTGAGGTTGAGCTTAGCGAGGCGGTGCTTGAGCTCTACTTTTATCTTGCCTTGTGGGGTCAGGTCGGTGGCGCTGGTGGGGTCCACCTCGTGGTCCTTCATCACGAGGATGTCGCTTTTGTTCAGACTGTCGACATTGCTCTGGTCTTTTCTTACCTTAATATTCACGGGTATGCCGTCGGTGGTCTTCCAATAATCGTCGATCAGCGTGACGTCGGGGATGTATACGGCGGCTACGTTCACCTTTTGCGTCTTGTTCTGCCAGAGCATCGTCAGCTTTTGGGTGCCGTCGTTGTTGTAGCTCACCCAGTCGCTACCCTCTTTCTTCATGAGGGCGTTGTAAGAATAGCTGTCACTTACGGGGTTCTTTACACGAAGTTGGAACATCGTAAGGTTGCTGGTTTCCATCCCAGCACGGGTTTGTGGGCGAGTTACGTCGGTAGCCACGCGGATGACTCCGTCAGCAGGGAAATGATCGGTGGGGGCGACGAGGTTTTTGTCATGGCTGCATGCAGCAGCGGCAAGTGCGGCAACGGCAAGCATTGCCAGGTTCTTTATTGTCTTCATTATCTAGATTATTTTTTTGTTATTGAATTCGTATTGAGGAATGAAAATGTTTCTTTCGTCGGGGGTTCAACCCAACGGGTTCTCGGGTGTGGGCTCAGCCTCGCCGGGGCGTAGCACAACGCGCTGTATGCTCTTGGTCAGATTGCGCATCTCCATTTTGGGGAGAAACTGTATGCGTGGCGCTTTTAGCGTATCGGCGGTCACCTCTTTCTCCGTGGCCATGCGTTTGCCGGTCGAGACAACTCTGAACGAACCGAGGTCGGCGAGAGCTACCGACCGCCCGGCAAGTATCTCTTCGCGCACGATCTCGGCAAGGGCGGCGATGGCACTGCGTACATCGGCACGCGAGAGTGCCGTGGCCTTGATGATACGGTTTTCCACCTGATGGGAGGTAATCTTGTTTTGTACAATGGGGGATGCGTAGTAAACGGTCTTACCCTTGTTTTTGCCTACATAGACAACTCCTTTTTTTATTTGATGGATCAACATTTACTGCTTTTTTTGATGGGTTATATACTCATTCTGTTTTACTTATGCTTCGACCGAAGCCGTACTGTGAGTGCGACAGGTGGGTTCCTTAGTTCGCCTTGGCTTCTCCGCCCGGGATGACTGCGCTACCGGTCCAGTCGGATACCGTTACTTCGGTCGTCTCGAGTTTCTCCTTGCCCACGGTGAGGCGGTAGGTGTAGCTCAGGCCGCTATCATACGTAATTCCCGATAGCTTGGCGGTCATCGTTTTGCCGCCTACTTCAAGGGAAATCGTATTGTGCGCAGCATCACCGGGAACGAGCACCGTGTAGGTGCTGCCCGTCTTGCCCTCGCCCTTGGCATAGGGTATGTATGTTCTTAGAGGGGCACTTGCGTTTGCCTTGTTAAGGAACCTGACGTTCTCCACCTTGGCATCGCCGGGAAATTCGGACTTGAAGCCGGCTATCTCGACAATGAGGCGTGCCGTCTGGCGTTGCATCGTAAAGTGCAACGCCTCTTTCGTCTTTTCTTGGTTAAGCCCTACCGACATTACGTCTGCTTTAGCGATTTTTTCTGTACTGCTCTGGTCTGTTGGATGAACATATGGATTCTCGCCATATTCGGCGGGATACCGGGCATCGAAATTCTCCATATCTCTTTTCCAAAGGAGGTACTTGCCGTCTTTGGGCGTCCAGGCAGAGCCATCGAAACGATAGGTGGCACGCTGGTTGCTTCGAGTGCACACAACAAAGATTTCGTCGCCCACGTTGAACTTGCCCTGCTCCTCCTCCGTGCCTAGTGGCATGGAACGGGTGGCGGCAAACGGGTTGCCGATACTGACTGTAATCCGCACGGCATTTTCGGGCACTTGGTCTGCCCTGGGGGCTTTGTCGAGTTTGCCGTTGCAGGCGGTCAGCCCCCCGAGGAGAGCCACCGCTGCAAGCATTGAGATGAAAAAATGGTTCTTCATATTCCTTTTTTCTTTTTTGAAGTTGGTTTCTTAATCAGTGCTTACTATATTCAATCTACCGCTTCTCCGCCCGTGATGTCTTCGGCGGCTCCCCAGTCGTTGATGACCACTTGATCCAGCTCGATGCGGTTGCGCCCCACAATGAGTTTTACGGTCTGCTTCTTGCCCTTGACGAGGATGAGCGGTGTGGGATGGGTGTAGACGTAGCTCTTGCCATCGATGGTGATCGTGAACTTCTGCACCGCCTGCGGCAGGATAACGGAAGCGTATGCCTCGTTGGCCTTCTGCGTATGCAGATGGAACGGAGCGGAAGCCCCCTTGAGCGTAATCACCCCCTTGAGGTAATCGATGGTACCCTCGTTCTTAGCCTCAGTGCTTACCGAAGCCACGGTGGGTGTTTTGCTGAACTCGTTGCGGTAGGTCAGCTCTACAATAAGCTTAGACATCATGTGGTCGAAGCGGAGCGACACGGGGTTGTCGGTGGCTTTGAGCCCGGCTTTGCTCTCGCCCGTATTGACGGCCACAAGTAGGTCGCTCTCCATCTGTTTCTCTATATCTACCTTCACGGGGTCGGCTTTGAAGTCGGCAATGGCGCGTGCAGGGTAAACGGAGAGGAAGAAGTGGGGCGTGGACATGTTCGCCCATTTCATAAGGGGCGTAGGCAGCCACTTGCCGCCCTTCAGCTCGTTGAGGGAGTTGTTCACCACCAGGTTGGCAGTGGGTACCTCGTCGGCAGTACCTGTCCAGGCATAGACGCTGATTTTGTCGCCTTCGTCGAACCGGGAGGCATCGCCTGTGGTGGAGACGCGGGTCAGGTTGTCGATGGAGGTACTTACAGTGATGTACTCAGGCTCGGTCTCTGACTGCACCTGCTTGTTGTTGTGGCAGCTTACGAGCACAACGGCTGCCAGCACGGCAGCGAAAAGAGTCTTTTTCTTCATACTTGCTAATTTTATGTGATTGAATTTGAATAGTTTAGAGATAGGGGGGAAGGGGGCATTCATTTCGTCATTTGCCCCGTTTAGTCATCAGGGTTGAGTATTTCTCCAACTACGGTCCAACCCTCTTCCCAGTCGCTGATACGTGTGGGTTTGATGTGCATAAAGGGTTTGAGCTCGGAGTATTTCATCTTCAACGTATACTTGCCTGCCGGCTTCATGATCGGTGCCTCTGCAGCGCACTCGCGCAGGCTTCCGTCCGCCAGGCGGAACGTAAACCGGAGGTAGGCATATGCATCATGGCTCACCGTGGGCATCGGGCGAAGGGTCTCGGTCTTGATGAGTCCGTTTTGCTCGATGGCACTCTTGCCTTGGGCCGGCTGCTTGTTGTTAGAAGCTCTACCCCAAATGCCTTCGGCTCCTTTTTGCGAGGGCACAAGGGCATCGGCAGCATTGAGTACCATCGTTTCGAGCCTCGTGCCCCGGGGGGCGCCCTCCACCTCTACCGTAAGCTCCGAGAGGATGCGGCGCAGGCTGAGACCGATACGGCTATTCCTATCCCTCGGGAGGCTGATGTGCCCCACGGCATAGTGGGCGTGCTCGGCAGAGGTGGAAGCCTCCCGAAGTTTGAGCAACAGGGAGGAAAAGGTCTCGTCACCCTCCGCCCCGAAAGGCTCGATAAGGTTGGTCGTAGCCACCACGTCGTACTCCCCAACGGGAAGGGGATGAATGTCGAGGGCGACCGGAAACTTACTACCATACTGACGCTTAGCCACGAGTTTGCCACCGGCTTGGAATATCCATATCCTGACGTTTTTGATTTCGCGCCCGGCATCGGCAGGGTCTGCCCAGGAGAGAGCGGCAGAAAGCCCATAATCATCATGCTCTGTATCCTTGTGGCGGCAAGACGTGAGCGAGAGTGTGGCCAAAGTCAAAAGTGACATGACGGAGAGTGCTAGGAGTCTCCGAAGTGTGTAATAAAAGGGTGTTTGTTTCATTGTTTAATCCTCCTTTGCTGTTTCCGAACGGCGCGCTTTGGCAGCCTCCTTTTCGTTGAAGTCTCGGCCTCTGCCCACGGCCTTGATACGGGCGGCACTGATACCTCGGGAGGTCAGCCATGTTTTGAGGGCTTCGGCGCGCTTCTGAGACATCCGTAGGTTAACGGCAGCGTTGCCCACTGTGTCGCACCAGCCTATTATGATGATATTCAGCTTCGGATTCTCTTGTAGTAAGCGCAGTGTCTGTTGCATTTTCACCTCCTCTTCGCTCGAGATCGTTGCACTGTTGAAGGCGAAGTAGACGGTGGGGAAGTCGATGGCTGCCGCACTCTCTACGGGGGCGATACTTACTTCGGGAGAGGGGGGAGCCGTTGTCGTTGATTGATCCAGCGGTTCGGTCTTCTTTGTTGCTTCCGGTTCGTTGTCCACTTTCCGTGCCGCATGTTCGTAATGCGCGTCCCCCTCGGGCATGCCGGGCTCGATGGGCTCCAATGCCTCCGTTCTCTTCCTTTGCTTACCGAAAGCATACGTGAGCTTCAGACCGCCTTCGCAGAGCCGGTTGGTTTTGTAGCTCTGCTCGGGGATGCGGTCGAAGCGTTTGCCAAGAAGCTGTGTGAAACCGCCGTAGATGCCGAGCTCGCAATGTTCGGAAACCCGATACCCGATTTGCGCCTCGCCACCCCATCCGGCATGCCATTGCGCCTCAAGCCCCATAACGCTCTTGTCGTTGGCAATCGTCACGAAACGAGCCTTCGTACGCACAAGCGAGACAAGGGGGGAGACCTCCATGCGCCAGCGGCAATTGCCGGAATGGAAGAATCCCAATAAGTTGATATTGCCCTGCAGACTAAAACTCTGGGCGTCAACGCGACTTTTGAGGTCGTTGTAGTTCCAACCCTCGAAGTCGATGACGGGGGCATGGTAGCGCACGAGGTCTCTGCCTAGCCAATAGTTAGCGTCGACATCGCCCTTGCGGACGCCGAGCGTGACTTCTTCCCACTTCAATACGCCCTCAAGAGAGAGTACAGAATTAAATCGGTAACCGCCGAAAAGGCCTGCACTCCACCCGGCTCGAAACTTATCGGCAGCGGCCGAAACAAATGTAGACGACCCTGCCGACACTCCTCCGCGAAGCCCGGTGTACCACCCTAGATCCGCGGTGCGCCCCTCCGGAGCCGGCTGTGCATGGGTGGGGAGGAGAATTATCCCTCCAAGCAGTATCGCCAACAACACAATTCTTTTATAATTCATATCTTGATTTAATTTAGAATATTCGCTTCTCGGTATTTAGATGTAGATAAGAGTTTGTCGCAACGTCGCTTTGTCTCCTCCCGATGGCTTCGCATGAATCTCCTAATCGTCACTGGCGAGAGATCCTCAAGCAGGTGTTTGTGTGCTAGAGCATCGAAAGGAATGGAAAAGGAGCGGAGATAGGAAAGGGTCGCTCCTCGCATGGAAAGCTCAAAGAACGTCTTATCCATCTCGGTAGAGAACCCAATGGTTATTCCGCTCTCGCTATCCTCCGTTATGTATACCCAATACATTCCCGTCTTCATCCTTCTTTTCGTTTTGATGACGGTACAAAATTAAAAAAGAGGGATTTTGGGGATGTGCCATATTTGGAAAAAAGCGTCTCATATTTGCAAGAGACTCTAAATCAGATAGGTATAAATGAGGAAAAAGTTGCCATCTCGGCTCTTTTTCCCCCTTTGAGGGTTACTTCCCTATCTTCTTTTCTTTGGAGATGACCTTGTATTCCGAGGGCGACATGCCGTAGCAAGCTCGGAAGCAACGGTTGAAGGTGGAGCGAGAGTTGAAGCCCGATTGGTATTCCACCTCGTTGATGTTTAGGGTGGGATTTTCTGTCAGTAGAGAGGCGGCACGGCGCAGACGGTAGCTGTTGATAAACTCATTGATGGTGGCGCCGTCGGCATATTTGTGCACGGCATCGGCGAGGTAAACGGAGTTTGTGCTGAGCCGTTCGACCAAAATATCTCGGTTCAGGGTCGTGTCTTTGTAGAGCTCTTCGGTCTGCATCAGTTCGCACAATTGGCGGTAGAGCTTGCTTTTATGGTCGAGTTGTTCTTCGGGAGTGGTTCTCGCCGCCTCCTCCGCTTTGTCTTGCGTACGTTGGGCTTGTAGGATAGAGTCGTACAAAGCTCGGTTCTTACGACGCAGCCTGCGCGTATATATAATGTATAGGACAAAAGCAAGCAACAGCAGCAGCCCGATAACGAGAGAGAGGTAGAAACGTGTGGTGATGACTTCGTTGCGTAGCGTGAGCTTATCTACCTCGAAGATGGTCTGCAGCTCGTCAAGCTGATTGGCAAGTTCCGTGGTGCGCACTCTATCCTTGTGGGGAAGGATCTCATGGTAGAGTTCGGCAGCCTCTTTATACCGCCCGGCTTTTAAGAGGAAATCTGCCTGCTGGGTCTGTACGGAGAGTAGACTCACGGAGTCGCCCGAGGCGGCAATGATTTCTATGTTCTTATGGTTGCAGGCTATTGCTTTGTCATATTGTTTCATCGCCGCATAGTAGCGTGCCTGCACTTGCAGGAGCTTGAACTGTGCAACAGCTTTGCGTCCCTCGGCGTATATCTCTGCTTGCTTCAGTAGTTCGCCAGCCTTTGTATAATCTGCCGTCTCTATCTCGGCAACGGCGGCAGCCAGCGTGCAGTAGAGGTAACGCCCATTTAGCGACTGGGTATACCCCTTGCGCAGTGACTCCTCCCGATATTTGTCGAGGACGGATTTCCATTCCTCGACTATTCTTCGCAATCTGTCGTACTCTCCCAATTCGTCGAGGATTTCGCTTAAAGCATTGTAAGCGGAGAGCAGTTGCGAGATGTCTTCTTCCTTAGAGAGAGCGGCAATGCTTTCCGTTAAGGATTTTTCCGCCTCACGAAAGCGTCCCATCGTTTGGTAGATGCAGCCTATATCGTATGAGGAAACGCCCAGTCCGTAGTTGCTATTCTCAGCGCGTGCATCAGCATACATCTTCCGTGCCTCGAGCAAAGCGGTCTGTAGTTTTTCCTCATAAATATACCTCTCTACCAAGACGCTCCACGCATTGTAGTAATAGTCCCAGGTCTTGTTTTTCTTCAGAGACTTGAGCGACGCCGGTAGATAGAAGAGGATGCTGTCTAGGTTGTCGTAATTGTAGTAGCAATAGAGCTGTCTCACACGTGCCATCCCTTCGGCTTTCGCGTCCTTTTGTTTCAGAGCCTCCGCAAGAAATTCGCGGATACAGCGCAACTCATACTGCATATCGTCTTGGGTGGCTGCTAACTGGCAAAGGTTGCTGTGCGCCTGCAAGAGATCTTGCCCCTCAAGGTGTCTCATTTCCTGACGTATGGAGTCGGCAAGACTAATGGCATGTACACTCCCTATCGAAAGCGTAAGGATAAACAGGATGGATGCAATTCTTTTCATCAGTATTTAATGTGAACTTGATGGGGTGTAATGTGAACTTTACGGGGTGTAACTATTTATAAATCTGTCAATTGACCAAGAGTGCTGTATCTTTATACTGCTCGAATACTAAAATTTACCGACGATAATTACTATGATTACCGAGTACAAAATTACGGAAAATATCTGCCATTACCATCATCAACGCCAATTATACGGAGGATGCAGATTCCAGTATCAAGTGCAACGGTGTGACAAAAGTAATGCTAAGACTTCATTCGGGGATTTAAAGTCCAAACTTGCAGATTCCAGTATCAAGTGCAACGGTGTGACAAAAGTAATGCTAGTACTTCATTCGGAGATTTAAAGTCCAAACTTTTCCTAGACCTGTTGTTTAGCAGCATCCTGATATTCCGTATTTGTTTGTCATTGATGTCTTTGAATGAAGTCCCTTTGGAAATGTTTTGGATTCTTTTTGTGCCACATTCAGTCCTATTGGGATGTGCAGGAAGTGTCCCTTTTTATGGGTATTGCAGGGTAAGAGATTAGTCACTAACTTTGCATCGACGACATCAGAAAAGACGTTGGTCTGTGGACGGATTTGCGGAGCTTGCAACCACAAGAAAAAATGCTAAACCTTTTCCACCCCTCGCGTGACAAAGGCTATGCTACGCTGCTCTTCGCCTCTTTCTCAAAAAAAGAGAAATTGCGAACTAGGGGTTTCCCAAAAAGAGGGAACAAATAGACAACACTGAGCAGCATCTTTGGACAACTCCCAAGTAAAACCGATGCTGAGAGGGCAATTTATTATATCCCTTCTCACTCTCCACAGTAAGACGTGGGGAGTTTTTTGTTGCCCGAGTGAGAGCCTAACCTCTACCTTGTGCAACCAAAAATCCGTGAGGAAGCAAAGCGTTGCGTGCCCCCTTTCCAACAAAATCGGGTGTCTGTCCTTGCGAAACAATCAATATTAGACTAATCAAAAAAGAAAGTATGAGTTACCTCTTTACATCCGAATCCGTATCGGAAGGTCACCCCGACAAAGTCTGTGACCAAATTGCCGACGCCATAGTAGATAGCCTTATTGCTGCCGATGCTCAGTCCAAAGTTGCCTGCGAAGTGCTTGCCACTCGTGGACAAGTGGTACTCGCAGGGGAAGTGCGCAGCCAAGGATATGTAGATATTGATGCCACCGTGCGCCGTGTGGTAGAAGGTATTGGGTACAACCAAGCTGCCTATGGATTTGACGCCCATAGCTGTGGTATCCTCTCGGCAATACACGACCAAAGCCCCGACATCAACCGAGGGGTAGAGCGCGAAGCCCCCGAAGAACAAGGTGCAGGAGACCAAGGACTTATGTTTGGGTATGCAACACGCGAAACCCCCAACTACATGCCTCTAGCCATTGACTTGGCTCATAGTCTGCTGCTCGAGCTGGCACACATCCGCAAGCACGAACCCTCATTGATGCCCTACCTCCGCCCCGATGCCAAAAGCCAAATCACCATTGAGTATAGCGACGATCACCGTCCCTTGCGTATTGATACCATTGTGCTTTCGACTCAGCACGACGAGTTCATCACCCCGGAGAAGGGGCAAAGCCAAGACGATGCGGATAGATCCATGCGCCAACGAATCGAAGATGATGTACGTTCGCTGCTGATTCCTCGCCTTGTGGCTCGCTACGATGCCTCGATTCAAGCCCTATTCAAAGGCGACTACAAACTCTTTGTAAACCCCACAGGCAAATTTGTTATAGGTGGACCCTCGGGTGATACAGGTGTGACCGGTCGCAAGATTATTGTGGATACCTATGGTGGTAAATGCAGTCATGGTGGGGGAGCCTTCTCGGGCAAAGACCCCTCAAAAGTAGACCGCTCGGCCGCCTATGCTGCACGACACATTGCCAAAAATATGGTGGCTGCCGGTGTAGCCGATGAGATGAAGGTGCAGCTTGCCTACGCCATCGGGGTAGCCCAACCCATCAGCATTTTTGTTGAGACGCTGGGTACCAGCCACGTAGCTATGAGCGACGGAGAGATTGCCCGCAAGATTGGGGAGATCTTCGACCTTCGCCCCTATGCCATAGAGCAACGCCTCGGCTTGCGCAAGCCCATCTACCAGGAGACTGCAGCTTATGGGCACTTTGGTCGTATGCCCCAGCGTGTAACCAAGCGTTTTGAATACTTCCACCGCCCCGCAGAGGAGGTAGAGGTAGAACTCTTCACGTGGGAGAGACTCGACTATGTAGACCGTATCAAGGCGGCCTTTGCCCTCTAAAAGGCATCCGATCCCTTTGCATCACCCACTCCTCGGGCCCGCCCCTGGAGTGGGTTTTGTTTATCCACACCTTCCCCCATACTACAGAAAAAGCGCTCATACTCGTAGGCGAAAAGGCGGTATACACAAGCCTCGCCCTAGAGAGGAGTGCCTATCTTTTTGTACTTTTGCGGCAGAATGAAATACGAAGTACTACGCAACGATCCCAAGAGTGCGGCTCGATTGGGGAGGATTACGACCGACCACGGAGTTATCGAGACTCCTATTTTTATGCCGGTAGGTACGGCAGGAGCTGTCAAAGCCCTCACCATGGAACAGATGGAAACAACGGGCGCACAGATTATCTTGGGCAATACCTATCACCTCTACCTCCGCCCGGGGCTGGAGGTACTGCGTAGCGCAGGCGGGTTGCATAAGTTCGGCACTTGGCAAAAACCGATCCTCACGGATAGCGGAGGATTCCAAGTGTTTTCGCTAGCCCACCGCCGCAAAATCACAGAAGAAGGGGTAACATTTGCGTCCCATATTGACGGCTCCAAGCACCTATTCTCCCCCGAGAGGGTGATGGATATAGAGCGCACCATCGGGGCGGATATTATCATGGCTTTTGACGAGTGTTGCCCCGGGGATGCCCCCTACGAGTACGCACGTCAGTCGCTCGACATTACCGAGCGTTGGCTGGAGCGTTGCCGTAAACGACTCGCCGAGACTGAGCCACTCTATGGGTACCAACAGTCTCTTTTCCCCATCGTACAGGGATGCGTTTACCCCGACCTTAGACGTAGAGCAGCCGAAAACATTACGGCTCTAGGGGCGGATGGGAATGCCATCGGAGGACTTGCCGTGGGCGAACCGACCGAGAAGATGTACGAGATGATCGAACTCACCAATTCCATTTTACCTCTTGACAAGCCTCGCTATCTGATGGGCGTAGGCACTCCTGCCAATCTCTTGGAGGGAATTGAGCGCGGGGTGGATATGTTCGATTGCATTATGCCTACACGCAATGGGCGCAACGGGATGCTCTTTACACGGCATGGCACCATCAATATAAAGAATGCCAAGTGGCGCAAATGCTTCGAGCCGATCGACCACGGAGGGGCACACCCCATGGATGAGCGTTACACGCTTGCCTACCTGCACCACCTCTTCAAGGCTGAGGAGCTAACAGGGCTAACCCTCGCATCGCTCCACAATGTAGCCTTCTATCTATGGCTCGTGGGCGAGGCGCGCAAAGCTCTCGAAGAGGATCGATTCACGGAGTGGAAAGCCGGGATCTTACCCGAGCTCACTCGCAGGCTCTAGAAGAGAGAGCCCCTCCGCTCTAGGGGGACAGCAGATTTTGGGAATTCGCTTCGCCAATTGGGGATAAGTAGGGAGATCGCCAGAGAGTATATATGGTGGGGCTTAATATAAAATAGTAGATTAGTATGTGGGATAAAATCTTAGCCGACTTATCGGCATTCAATTTTGGGGAGGCAGGTCGTGCCTTTATGACTCTTTTTATTGCAGTAGACATAGTGGGAGCCATCCCTGTTGTGCTTAGCCTCAAAGACAAGGGGCAGAAGATAAGCCCCTCCACCGTTACGCTCTGGTCGTGGGTAATGTTGCTCGCTTTCCTCTTTATCGGGGAGCCTATGCTCAATATTTTTGGGGTAGATACACAGAGTTTTGCCGTAGCAGGGTCTATCGTGCTCTTTGTGCTGGCCGTGGAGATGCTCTTTGGTGTACAAGTATTCAAAGACGATGGGCCTAATGGGAATGCCAACATCGTACCCCTCGTATTCCCCTTGTTTGCAGGAGCCGCCTCCTTTACCGCTTTGCTCACCTTGGTAGCTCAGGGGGTTGCTTACTCCAATATATTTGTAGCCGTGCTGGCTGTCTCGGCTCTCATTTTCTTGATGCTCAAGTTTGTAGATCCGCTCGAACGCTGGCTCGGCAAGGGCGGGATCTTCGTTCTTCGTAAGTTCTTCGGGGTCATCCTACTTGCCGTCTCCATCAAATTCTTCATTGATAACTTGATGAAGGTTATCGATATGCTGCACACCACTCAGCCCTAAGACGGAGAATACTTATTACGTTAGTAGAAAAAGCTAATGAGGAATTTGTGAAAAGCTAATTAGTAATTTCGCAAAAGCTCATTAGCTTTTTTCTTCTCCCAAGGGAGTCCAAAAACAAAAGGCAAAGATGTTCCCCTCTATCTCAGAATATACCTCGGCATTGCGCCACGCAGAGAGTGGTACGTTCCGAAGCCTGCGCCTTGCGCTCTCGCTTGATGATGAGGGGGAGCCCATCTACTCCCGGGGGAGCTACTCTGTCGTATTTAAGGCGCATAGCGAGGGGAACGAACGCGAAGAATGGGCCGTCAAATGCTACGTAGCCGAACAAGAGCGGCGTATCCCCAGCTGCCGAGCCATCGCACAACAGCTCAATAGTATTACCTCCCCCTACCTCCTCCCCATGCGATTATGCGAAGAGGAGTTGCGGATTGGCCATACGTACTATCCACTAGTGCTACTACCTTGGGTGGAGGGGAAAAGCCTCGTTCGTGAGGTCGATTACTACCTCCACAACCCCGAGCGACTGCGACAACTATCCCAAGACTTTGGGCATTTTGCCTACTGGCTCCGTAGCCAACCCTTTGCACACGGCGACCTCAAGAGCGACAATCTGCGTATTCGCCCCGATGGCTCCATCGTGCTTCTCGACTACGATGGCATCTATCTGCCCTCTATGCAAGGTGAGCTACCACGAGAGGAGGGCAATCCCGATTATACACATCCTCTCTGCTCCCCAAGCGACTTTAATCTACACGCCAGCGACTTTGCTTTAGCCGTGATCGCCCTCTCGCTGCGGGCCCTAGCCCTAGCTCCCGAGCTTTTCTCACACTTTGGTGGTAAGGAACGGCTCCTACTCTCCGCTTGGGACTTCCATCACCCAGAGCAATCCCCGGCCCTCAAGGCCCTCAAGAGTCTCCCCCAAGATGCCTATCTAGCTCGGCTGCTGGACCTATTCTACCAGGCTCTAGAGAGGAAAAACCTAGCACACCTCCCACCTCAACAATTCCTACCTCTATGAAACGACACCCTCTTACTTTCGCCCTCGCCCTACTCGCATTCCTCCTCCCCCTTAGGGCACAAGACCTCCCCTCCATACCTCCTGAGGAATACTCTCTAAGCCCCGACGGACGTACCCTGCTGCATTGGAAAGGACAAGAAGCCTACCTCAATATGGCGATAGATCCCGTACTAAAATGGATTGATACCATTGCTCCCCAAGCTACGTACTACGTCGATTCTTTGGGGCAAGTCGCAGGTCAACCCTTTCTGCAAGAACTGATTCTCCCTTTCCCCCTCCAGCACATTTCTTCCCGAGCTTTCTACTGCCCCTACCTACGCCATGTACTCCTCAACAAAGGGCTTAGAAGTATGGAGCAATGGGCTTTTGTGGATGGGGCTTTCTCGGAGATTCGCCTACCGGCCACACTCCAGTACTACGAAGAGGGCGCCATCATGGGGCGTTATCTAGAAACCATAGAGGTAGAGGAAGGGTCGCCCTACCTTGCCGTACAACAAGGGTGCCTTGTGGATCTCACAAACCGCACGCTGCTACTCTACCCCACGGGGAGCCTCTATGCTCGCCCCCTCCTGCCCGAAGAGATAGTCCGCATCGGGCGATTCGCCTTTGCCATGAGCCCCTATGTAGCCCATCTAGAGATACCCGAAGGGGTTACGAGTATCGGGCAAGAGGCCTTTCGGGCGTGTGGCTCCCTCACCACCCTCGATCTCCCGACTACGCTCTCCCAAATGGAAGGGATTCCTTGGCTCGACTCCCCCCTCGACACCCTCATTATCCGCAGTGCATTCCCGCCCGAAATCATGGGCTCAACCTCCTCTTACCGCGGAGACCCTCTCTATCTCTATGTCCCCGAAGAGTCCATCGCACTCTACGCTCAATCCCCCTTTTGGCAGAAGATAGTGCGCCAAATAGAGTCTATCAATGCATTGGAAGAGCAAGCACAGATACTGGAGAATGAGGAGCGACCCTACCGACTTGTGGGCAATACCCTGATGCTCTCCCTGCCTCAAGGGGCTACAACGGCTCGGCTCTACGATCACGAGGGCAACCTAATTACGCAATGGACCTCTAGCGGTAGTTACACCCTCTCTCCCGGGATATACCTACTGCGCGTAGGCAGAGCCTACTACAAACTCTCCCTCTAGAGACTGCCCTGCCCTCCCCAAAGCAAGCAGAGAACCTAGCCATTGCCATCTCAATACGGGAGAGAAATTGGCAAGCCCCAAAGGCTATGATTCGCCGAGAGAGTAGCCACACCTCCATTGCAGAGAATCCATTTGTTTATAGTAATTTTGCGGTCAAATTGAGATAGCTATGGAGTATAATTTCTCGGAAATAGAGGCTCAGGTGCAAGCCTTTTGGCGTGAGCATGATGTTTATAAGGTAACCGAAAACCCCAATCGCCCTCCCTTCTACGTTCTTGACATGTTTCCCTATCCCTCGGGGGCTGGGCTGCATGTGGGGCATCCATTGGGCTATATTGCGTCAGACATATTCTCCCGATATAAGAGATCGAAAGGCTTTTCGGTGCTACACCCTATGGGTTATGATGCCTTTGGGTTGCCTGCTGAGCAGTATGCCATCCAAACAGGGCAACATCCCGAAGTTACCACCGAGATAAATATCAAACGCTACCGAGAGCAACTCGAGAAGATCGGCTTCAGTTACGATTGGAGCCGCGAGGTACGCACAAGCGACCCGGCCTACTACAAATGGACGCAATGGGTCTTTGCACGCCTTTTTGAGAGTTATTACGATACGAAGAGCAACTCGGCTCGCCCTATTGAGTCGCTCGTTGCCCACTTCGAGGAACACGGATCCGAAGGGATTCATGCCTATACCCATACGCCTTGCAGCTTCTCTCGCGAAGAGTGGCTCGCCTATACCCCCCAAGAGAAAAGCGATGTGCTCATGAACTACCGCCTTGCCTACCTAGGCGAGTCTGTAGTGAACTGGTGTGCAGAGCTGGGCACCGTGCTTGCCAACGACGAGGTAAGCGAAGGGGTGAGCATCCGAGGAGGGCACCCCGTAGAGCAACGCAAGATGAAGCAATGGTGCCTACGTGTCTCTGCCTATGCCGAGCGACTTCTCACTTCTCTGGAGACCCTAGAATGGACCGATGCCCTCAAAGAGATGCAACGGAATTGGATTGGGCGGTCAGAAGGTGCCGAGGTAGACTTCGAGGTAGAGGGCACCCATACTCGCTTTACGGTTTTCACCACTCGCCCTGATACCATCTACGGAGTTTCGTTTATGGTACTTGCGCCCGAAAGCGATTTGGTAAGGGAGATTACCACCCCCGAACAAAAAGCCGCCGTAGAAGAATATCTCGCTGCCACCAAACGCAAAACAGAGCGTGAACGCATTGCCGATCGGCGTGTAACGGGGGTATTCTCCGGAGCTTATGCTCGCAATCCTCTCACGGGTGCAGTTATCCCCATTTGGATCAGCGACTATGTACTCGCCGGCTATGGTACGGGGGCTATTATGGCGGTACCTGCCCACGATACGCGCGACTTCGCTTTCGCTCGTCACTTCGGGCTCCCCATTACTCAGGTGGTGCTCCCCAATGGAGAAGAGCCTTCTGAGACAGACTCGTGGGAAGATGCCAAGGCTAGCAAAGAGGGAACTCTTATCAATAGCGGCATACTAAACGGCTTGTCCGTCGCCGATGCCATCAAGACCATGAACAGCCACATCGAAAAAGAGGGGCTGGGCAAAGTCAAAGTAAACTACCGCTTACGCGATGCTATCTTTAGCCGCCAACGCTACTGGGGAGAGCCTTTCCCCATCTATTATAAGGAGGGAATCCCAACCCTTGTTGCCGACGATCAGCTCCCCCTCAAGCTCCCCGAGGTAGATGCCTTCCTCCCCACCGAGACAGGCGAGCCCCCTCTAGGACGTGCAGCCAACTGGCATACACCCGAGGGATACCCCTACGAACTCAGCACAATGCCGGGCTTCGCAGGGAGTAGTGCCTACTACCTCCGCTATATGGATCCCCACAACGATCATGCCCTCGTGGGCGAAGAAGCCAATCGCTATTGGCGTCACGTTGATCTCTATATAGGCGGTACCGAGCACGCCACAGGGCATTTGATCTACAGCCGATTCTGGAATAAATTCCTCTTCGACCTAGGCGTTGTGTGCGAAGACGAACCTTTCCGCAAACTGGTGAATCAGGGGATGATACAAGGGCGTTCCAACTTCGTGTATCGCATCAAAAACAGCAACACGTTTGTCTCTCTAGGCAAGAAAGATGAGTACGACACCACAGAAATACATGTGGATGTAAACATCGTACACAACGACAAACTAGACCTAGAAGCCTTCCGTGCATGGCGCCCCGAATACAACACCGCCGAGTTCATCACCGAAGAAGATGGTAGCTACCAATGTGGCTGGGCCGTAGAGAAGATGAGTAAGTCGATGTACAACGTGGTTAACCCCGACGACATCATCGCATCCTACGGGGCAGATACCCTCCGTCTCTACGAAATGTTCCTAGGGCCACTTGAGCAGAGCAAACCTTGGGATACCAAGGGGATTGATGGGGTGCACCGCTTCCTCAAAAAACTCTTCGGACTGTTCTATAAGGGAGAAGACTTGGCCGTAACGGACACGGCTCCTACCCCCGAAGAACTCAAATCTCTACACAAACTTATCCGCAAGGTTGGGCAAGACATCGAACAATTCTCGTTCAATACCTCTGTCTCTGCCTTTATGATTTGTGTAGGAGACCTACAGCACCTCAAGACCTCCTCACGCGCCATCCTCGAGCCTCTACTCGTTGTGCTTAGTCCCTTTGCACCGCACATCACCGAGTATCTCTACCGAGCACTCGGGAACTCAGGCTCTATCGTAGATGCAGAGTGGCCTCAATTTGAAGAAAAATATTTGGTAGAGAGCGTCACAAAGTACCCGGTAAGCTTTAACGGCAAAGTTCGTTTCACCCTCGAGATAGCAGCCTCTGCAACACCCCAAGAGGTAGAGAGTGCCGCCCTCAGTGCCCCGGAAGCCGCCAAATGGCTCGAAGGGAAACAACCCAAAAAGGTGATTGTGGTACCTGGACGCATCGTAAATATAGTACTCTAAAGAACGAAATTAAAAACAAGAAAATATCTCTCAAGATGACCGAATCTAAGTTGCAGCTCCCCAAGCAACGAGGGGCAAAATTGCGCATTGCGCACGATCTTCTGATCATGTTTATCGGCGTAGTGAGCTATGCTTTTGGATGGACAGCCTTCATTCTTTCTCAGAACATTACCTCCGGTGGTTTGGCAGGTATCACTACCATCATCCAGCTCGCCACCAACATCCCCGCAACTGTCCCCTACTACATCATCAATGTATTCCTCTTGGTGCTCGCAATCCTCTTCTTAGGGTGGCGCTTCACACTTAATACTCTTATCGGGGTAGGGATGATTTTGCTTGTACTCCCCTTTGGTCAAGCCCTCTTCACAGACCCCGTGGAGCAAGCAGAGGTACTCAACAACATCTCCCCATTTATCCGCAATCTCGTACCCAACGTAGGGCCTTTGCTCGCAAATGACGAACCCTTTGTAGCACTGCTCTTAGGATCGGTATTCTGCGGTTTGGGATTGGGATTCGTGTTCTCTGTTAATGGATCTACCGGAGGTACGGACGTAATTGTTGCCATCATCAATAAGTACAAAAATGTATCGCTTGGTCGTGCCATGATTATGGTCGATAGCGTGATCGTAGGTACGGGCTGTGTCGTAAGCCACTACATGGGACCCCAATACGACTGGACGGTAGCTTTTGGTAAACTTGCCTTCTCATTTGTAGAAATCGTGGTGGTAGCCCAAGCTATGGACTTCTACCTCAACAGCAACAAACAGAGCGTACAATTCTTTATCAGCAGCCTCAAGTATTCCGAGATCAACGACGCTATTGTCCATCGATTGCACCGAGGTTGCACCATCTTAGAGGCTACCGGAGGGTACAGTCAGCAACCCACCAAAGTATTGATGGTAGTTATGCGTAAGAATATGCGCACCCCTCTTATGCAGATTGTGCGCGAGATTGACCCCAACGCTTTCGTGTCCGAAGGCATTGTACATGGTGTGTATGGCGAGGGCTTCGACGCTATCCGTAAACAAAAATAGCCCAACAGAGATCCCAAAACAGGAGGTAGGATGAAATACTCCTTCACTCGTATTCTAAGCATAGGTGTAGGGGTGGCAATTGTGGTTGCCCTCCTACTCCTTTTCTTTTTCAACCCTGAGACAACGCCCATTTACCCACGTTGTCCCTCACGTCTACTCACGGGCTACCAATGCGCCGGTTGCGGGAGCCTTAGAGCTACCCATGCATTATTACATGGTCGCCTGCTACAAGCCTGGCACTACAACCCGATTCTTTTCCTTGGGATGCCCCTAGTCTTTTTCCTTCTTGCGATTGAGCGTCTACGCCATCGCCACGCTTGGGCAGAGCGTATCTACCTCCGCTGCAATAGACCTCTCTTTATCGGGGTCCTCATTCTCATCACCATAGCCTGGACCATTATCCGCAATTTATAAACTCCTAGAAGCGAGGCTAAGACTCTATTTCTGCCGCATTTTAGTTTCATTTCCGATTTTTCCCCAGCAAAATACAACTATATTGTACTATCTTTGCCTCAAGAAAATAAATAGATAGCACCTAAATGACAACAACAAATTCTCCTAGCTCCCCCTCTAGCGAGAGCCTCTCTCGTTTTAGTATGAAGGGCGTTTGGGCCTTTCTTATCGTACTTTTCAGTATGCCCCTAGGGCATGCTCTCATGATTTTGAGCGAAAAATTTGCCGGTGATGCCTATGTATTTCACGCTGCACTAGTCATGGGATTCATCGGAGTAGCACTTCTTCTCTGGGGATTTATAGCACGAAACGCTACACAGCAGACCATATTAGGATTCCTCGGAGGGGTGCTTTTCTGGACCGGTTGGGTGGAATTTGCCTTCGTCTACTATGCTAGACGCTACGGTATAGAACCCCTACTAGACCCTGTAACCAAAGAGGTTATAACCAAACCTGAGTACCTAATTATGCCCTCGAGCATTAGCTTTTGGGCTATGATGATGCTCGGCTATACCCTTAACTCCCGCACGGGTTGCAACCTATTCAATTGGATACAGCGTCACTTCCTCCCCAAAGAAAAAGTGAGAACATTCCGTGCTCCGGTACACAACGTGGCCGTTACCACCTTTATGGAGTTTAATGCTGTCATCTGGACTTGCTACCTACTCCTTCTCTTTGTCTACGACGAAGCCTTTATTGGAGATAGGCACCCCATTGCCTACATCATAGCCTTTGGCTCTCTTGTTTGGGCTATGTATCTCTTCTCTCGTCTCATCCGTATCAAAAACATTGGAGCCGCCATCCGCTACGCTATACCCACGGTGATTATCCTATGGAATACGGTAGAGATCTTAGGAAGGTGGAATCTTTTCAAAGAGATCTGGGTACACCCCTTGGAGTATGCCCTTGAGATGACTCTCATTCTTGTCTCCTTTTTCGTATTTATTGCTATCCTCTACTTCAGCGATAAGCGTCATATGAAGCAAAAGGCGGACAAGAATACTCAAAAAACAGACGAGACAAAAAGCTAATTCTTGAGCGGCGAATTCCATCTCGCTGCAAGGATATATAGAAAAAAGTAGTACCTTTGTGGAAAAGAGGACAGAAAAGGCTCATTGCTCACTGTTCTTGTTTGTTTTAACTCCTCCCATACATAGGGAGGTTCCACTAGGATATTCACCCATAAATATAAAACGATATGAAATTAGGACTTCGATTACAAAGTTTAGTGGCTTGGGCCTTGTCCCTCGCACTCGTAACCATCGCCCTACCACAACTTAACGCACAAAATCCTGTCATTACACTAAAGACCTCCAAGACAAAGGGAGAAAAACTCCTCTTTAACATCTATCCTAAAGCCTCCTTCACAATAGAGGGTGTTAAAGCCAACGGGATAGACCCAGAAACAAATAAGCAGATTTATATTCTTGACTCCGAAGATGGAAAAATCTCAATAAGTGGGCCAGTACTCTTCTTTGAATGCAGTGGCGAAAATATAACCTCTCTAGACATTTCTAAGAACTCGCAGCTAAAAGTGCTAGACTGCTCCCAAAACAGTCTCACATCTCTAGATGTATCGAAGAATACAAATATTGGAACGCTTAATTGCTCCAATAACAATCTCTCCTCATTGAGCATATCAAAGAATACTGTTCTAAGCATCCTCAAATGCTCGGATAATAGGATCGCCTCTTTGGATCTCTCGAAGAACACAGGTTTATTTGAGCTGAGATGCTCCAACAATAAGCTCACATCTCTGGACCTCTCAAAGCATAACAGATTGCAGGAAGTGCATTGTGACAATAATCAACTTTCCTCCTTAATTGTATCCAAGCAAGCTACAGAACTTATAGAAGTTCGCTGCACACAAAATCAGATTCAAGGGGCATCTATGGATGCTCTCATCGCCTCTCTTCCCAAACTCAACAACCCTGAGAACCCCGGAGTCCTCGCCATCTATGATAACAGCAAAGATAGTGAGCACAACACCTGCACATCGGCACAAACCGCTGCAATCAAAAAGCTCGGCTGGGTTCCCTACACGTACAACAAAAGCGCGAATACTTGGAAAGAATACACCCCTGCTACGTTTTTCCTCACCTACGCTCAACCCTCAAATGGAGTTCTTACGGTAAAGAATGGAGCCAGTACAATAGCATCTCAATCTTCTGTTGAGATAGGAACCCAACTTACTGTCGTAGCAACTGCCAACCAAGGCTACGAACTCGAGGCGTTGATGATCAACAATAAAAAGGTAAACCCCACATTCGACCCAACACTTCGCACCTACAAGGCAAACTTTACCGCTGAAAAGGCGACAACCATCTCCGCTACCTTCAAGCGAAAGATTGAGAAAGTAACCATTACCTACAAGCCGGCGACCAACGGCAACCTCATCGTAAAGCAAGGGCGAACACCCTAGCATCCGGCACTTCGGTAGAGAAGGGAAC
The DNA here is from genome assembly GCF_000174815.1 of Porphyromonas endodontalis ATCC 35406. Taxonomy (GTDB): domain Bacteria; phylum Bacteroidota; class Bacteroidia; order Bacteroidales; family Porphyromonadaceae; genus Porphyromonas; species Porphyromonas endodontalis. The sequence goes on along the minus strand of NZ_ACNN01000007.1, from coordinate 109,011 downwards.
TCAACTCACTGTCGTAGCAACTGCCAACCAAGGCTACGAACTCGAAGCGTTGATGATCAACAACAAGAAGGTGGAGAACCCCACATTCGACCCAGCTCTCCGCACCTACAAGGCAAACTTTACCGCTGAAAAGGCGACGACCATCTCCGCCACCTTCAAGCGAAAGATTGAGAAAGTAACCATTACCTACAAGCCGGCGACCAATGGCAACCTCATCGTAAAGCAGGGAGCGAACACCCTAGCATCCGGTGCTTCGGTAGAGAAGGGAACCCAACTCTCTGTCGTAGCGACTGCCAACCAAGGCTATGAGCTGAAAAATGGCAAAGTACTTTTGGGGGATAAAGAACTAGCACTGACTCGTGAAGGACAGGTTTACACCGGTACATTCGTGGTGGAGGCTTCTGTTGAAATCTCTGCGGAATTTATCGCAACGACTGCCCTCTCGGCTATAGACTCCCCAAGCATCTTGGTCTATCCCAACCCTGCCAGTCATAAGGTACAAATCAGCAATGCTAACCCCAATAGCGAAGTAGCTCTCTACAATATGGATGGTCTGCTCCTCCAACAGGTGACCACCAACGCTGAGGGAGAGGTTACCCTCCACGTTGCTACCCTCCCCACAGGTCACTACCTTGTACGGATCGGTTCATCAAGTATTTTAGTAGACATCAGACGTTAATACTGACACTCCATAATAAGATAAGACGCCGAAGAGAGAGGGCAATACAATACGAAAGTTGTTCCTTTCCTCTTCGGCGTTTTATCTTTTACAATCCACTCTTTATCTATATCTAATCTCCATTTTATCCCTACCTTTGCGCCAAACAGAATGGTGCAACAGCAAATGACACAAGAAAAGAAGTATCCACTTCTACTAGGGATTGAGAGCTCCTGCGATGATACCAGTGCCGCCGTAGTGCGTGGGTGCGAGCTACTCAGCAACGTAATTGCAAGTCAAGCAGTGCACAGTGCCTACGGAGGAGTAGTACCTGAGATGGCATCGCGAGCACATCAACAAAACATAGTACCTGTAGTAAGCGAAGCCCTCAAGCGTGCAGGAGTATCGGTGCACGATTTGGATGGCATTGCCTTTACGGCAGGACCCGGATTGCTAGGGTCTCTGTTGGTTGGGGTCAACTTTACCAAAGGCTTACACCTCGCACTGGGTACGCCTCTCATCTCAGTAAATCACTTGAGAGCGCATGTGCTGGCTCACTTTATCTACGAACCCGGGGAGGAACACCAAAGCCCCGAATTTCCCTTTTTGTGTCTATTGGTCTCGGGAGGGAACTCGCAGATCATCAAAGTAAATAGCCCTTACGACATGGAGGTTGTGGGGCAAACAATAGACGATGCGGCAGGCGAAGCTTTCGACAAATGCGCCAAAGTAATGGGGCTAGGTTACCCGGGAGGCCCTATCGTAAATAAGCTAGCCAATGAGGGGAATCCCCTCCGTTTCCAATTTAGCAAGCCTCAAATCAAAGGACTCGATTATAGTTTTAGCGGGCTCAAAACCTCATTCCTCTACACGCTTAGAGACGAACTAAAGGAGAACCCTAACTTTATAGAAGAGAACAAAGCGGACCTTTGCGCTTCCCTCCAAAAGACGGTTATCGACATTCTTATGGGTAAGCTCCTAAAGGCAACCAAGCAATATCAAATCAATCGGGTGGCTGTAGCCGGAGGCGTTTCTGCCAATACGGGGCTTAGAGATGCCTTTGCCGATTATGCCTCTCGCTACGGATGGCAGATCTTTATCCCCAAGTTTGCCTACACTACAGACAACGCTGCCATGGTAGCCGCCGCCGGATACTTTTCGTATCTAGCTGGAGATTTTGCCTCACGAGACCTCGTTCCCTTTGTACGCACTACGCTCAAAGAGAACCTATAAATAGAGAGATCCGAATGACAACGCTCCACCCCCTTGTAGTACAAATAGCACGACTACTCCTTGCTCGGCAGGAGACAATAGCGACGGCCGAGAGCTGTACGGGGGGGCGACTTGCCTCTTACCTTACCGCCCAAGCAGGGGCTAGTAATTGGTACGCAAGCGGAGCTATCACCTATAGTGAAAAGCAAAAGGTGGAGCTATTGGGGGTCGATCCCTCGCTCATTGCCCGGCATGGCGTAGTAAGTCGGGAGGTGGCCCTTGCCATGGCTCGGGGCGCACAAGCGCGCTTTGGCGCAAACCATGCCTTGGCAACAACAGGATTTGCCGGACCTCTAGGAGGCACTCCCGAGTCGCCTATTGGCACTGTTTGGATTGGGATAGCCCTCGGGAGCCAACTTTATGCACACAAACTCAGAATACAAAAAGGGCGAGAGGCTCTCATCTCGGAGGTCTGCCGTGAAGCTCTACAGCTCTTTATCCATCACTATACAACGAAGAAATAACTCTAGAGAAGCATACGATGAAACTTAAACACCTTCTTCCTCTAACTTTGGCTACACTCCTTTTGGGATTCGGTAGTGCAGAAGCTCAAACCTCCAAGTCTAAGAGCCAAATCTGCCGCATTGGGCTGGAGTATCAGATGAGTTACAACGAAAATTGGGGAGCCAATCGCCCTATCATCCTCTCTATCGAGCCCAATTCTCCTGCAGCTCTTGCCGGACTCAAAGTGGGGGATATAGTGGAGAGTATCAATGGTCGGTCTCTCAAAGATCTCTCCGAGCAGGAGTTTGTGGAAATCTTGCAGGGAGGAGACGCTGCCATACAGCTGGAGGTTAGCAATTTCTCTTACAAGAAAAAGAGCCGTACCCTCCAACCCGAGTGCCACGACCGCTCCCTACTCGACGAGCGACTACTCGCGCAAGCCTTTGCCTTTTATAGCCTCGAAGACGAAAGCGAACGTGCCATCGTTTATCCCTTCGACACGGGACGTGAGGGAAAAACGAGCTTCGAAAACTTTGGCAACTTTGCTTTTGCAGACGAGAGCAAAGCCCTCTCTAGCACCGATATTGCCCTAAACGAAGTAATCCGCAAGCAACTAGAAGCCAAAGGTCTACGCTATGACGCTTCCGACCCCGACATCGTTATCGACACCTATTACACGTTGGCACGCAATCCCTATTTCGACGCCAAAAAGGCAAAGAATGCAGATAAGCTCTGGGATGTACGTATAGACCCCGACCAAAAGAGCCTTGTACAAGTTCCCTTCCTAGCCGTAGGGGCCGACAAACAGCTTGCCGACTATGTGCTTACCATAGGAATACGGATCTTTAATGGGCGCAATCTCAGTATTTTGCTCTGGAGCTGCGAAGCCGTAGAGCACCTCACCGAAGAATTTTCTATCGAGGAGTATGCTCGCCTTTCCATCCCCATGATGATGGGACAATTCCCCTTCGTTCGCTACAATATCAACCCCAAATGGCGCATTGCCACGCATCGACACAACTACACAGGGCTCTACCTACGCACCTCCGATCTCGGAGACGTTGCCTACGTAGCACCTAACTCTCCTGCCGCCAAAGTCGGAATACGTGCAAACGATGTGATAGTAGCCATCAACGAAAAGCCTATGGCCATGGTGGATCAGCTCAATGCCGCTTATCGTCTCTTCGTAGAGAACACGCTGCAATACCGAGACGAAAGCAGCATGTTTACGGATCGTAATGGAGTAAAATACTGCCGCTATTGGCGCAAAGACAGCTACTCGTCTATCCAGAAACAGATCGCAAAGGAGAAATGCCTATCCATCTTCTCCTACCTCTTTGGTTTCCGTCCCTATATCCTTGGAGAGCGTTCTACCCCCTACTATACTTTCGACGTACTAAGCGAGGGAGTAACTCAACGCCTCAATGTGATGCCGGAGCTACACGACAATAGCTATATCACGCTCGATTAACCTCGGAAGAGACACGAATGTCACACCCCAAGAATACAAAAAAGGGAGATCGAGAGCCTGCTCGCCAGTTCGGTACAGGTCTTCGCAAAATCACCTTTCTACACGAAGATGAAGTTGCATCTCCGCCATCTCGCCTCCCTGCTCAGCCCCCTCTTTCCTCCCAAAATCCCTCTTTGGGAAAGTGGGCGGCTCTAGAGGTATTGCGTATCACGCCTCCCGGGGCTTACCTTGCCGTTGATACCGAGGAGGTACTATTGCCTCGTCGGTATTTCCCGGAAGAGGGGCTACAAGAGGGGGATCTCATCGAAGTATTTATCTATCATGACAATGAGGGAAGGCTCATTGCCACTACACTCCACCCCTATGCTCTCTTAGGCGAAGTCGCTTTTTTAGAAACAAAGGCAGTGACCAAAGAAGGGGCTTTTATGGCATGGGGGATTCATCGTGACCTCTTCGTTCCCTTTGCCGAGCAGCCTACACGCTTTGCCCAAGGCGCCAGCTACCCTATTGTTGTCTATATAGATCATATTAGTGGCAGGCTTACCGGCTCCGGAGAATTGCGAAAACATATTGGGAACGAGCTTCCCAACTACATCCCCGGCGAGGCCGTGGAGGCTCTCATTGTGGAGAACCACGAGAGGGGCTATCGGGCAGTAGTTGATCATCGCTATTGGGGTATGCTCTACCATAGCGACCTCGAAGTCCCCCTTATAGTAGGCTCTCGCACGACTTCCTATATAGTACGCACACGAGAGGACGGCAAGCTAGATCTCGCTCCCAACCCGATAGGGGTGGCACGACTTAAAACCAATAGCGACTATATCCTCCAACTACTAACAGAGCAAGGAGGGAGCCTTCCTGTTGGGGATAAGAGCAGTGCTGAGGAAATTGCAGCCCTCACCAAGCTCTCCAAGAAAGCCTTTAAGATGGCAATCGGTGTACTCTACAAACAGAGACTCATAGAGCTAACTCCTCAGTCTATTCACCTAGCAAAAAGGGAATAAAGACCTCCTAGATACAAGTACAACCTGCACAGAAGGAATAAAAAACGAGATACTCGACTCTCTTTTGCTGCCAAGTCGCAAATTTTTCGACGACATTTATTTCTCCAGAACAAGAAAATTGTACTTTTGCAATCGGCAAAATAAATAATTCAAACAACCAAAACGACAATGAAAGGTAACACCCCCCTATTAGTAAAGGCCCTATTGGCTCCTGTGCTAGTAGTAGCCTCGTCTACCCTATTTGCCACGGCGCAAATATCGTATGGAGGTACTCCTGCAAGTTTTAACCACTCCGCAAGCTCTAGCGTACTCCGCTCCACTGCGGCTCCTAAGGTGATAAAGGTACTTCCCAATTTTAATCCAGACGACGTAAAGAGCACGAACGGATGGGATGTAAACAGACTGCATGTAAAGCCCTTGACGATAGGCAAAACCATTGATACCAATATTGACTTTGCTCGTGATGCTGAGCGCATTACGCTAGACAATGGTACCACAATGTACCGCCTTACCATAGACATAAAAAATGCCAAGGCGAGCCTGCTCTACTACGACGACTTCTTCATTCCCAAAAATGGGGGTGAGCTATATATTTATACGCCAAACCGTCAGAGGGTACTTGGGAAGTACACGCACGAAACGCACCCCACACATGGAGCTTTTGCCACAGAAATGCTCCCCGGTGCGACAGTCGTGCTTGAGTACTATCCCTATATCAATAGCCAAGAGATGCCCTCAATCTTGATTTCCTCAGTGGGGCATATCTTCTCCACACGCGAAGCCGGACTTAGGGATCCCGGTGAAGACAGTGCACACGATGATTGCGCTTTCAACGTAAATGCAGCCGAAGGAGCCGAGTGGCAGGACCAAAAAGCGGGTGTTGTACAAATAATGATGGTACATGGGGGACGGATTAGCGTATGCTCAGGAAACCTCCTCAACAACACCAATGAAGACTTCAAACCCTATATTCTCTCTGCAGCACACTGCGAGAGCACAACAAAAAACAAGACCTCTAGCGCAAGCGATCTCGCCCAATGGATCTTCACCTTCCACTACGAAAAGCCCAATAGCAGTAACGGCGCCATCGCCATCGTTAGAAATCAAGCTAAGTCGATGGTAGGCTGCGACATTAAAGCATTCCTACCCATTGATGGTCAGTCGGATGGTCTTCTTCTAGAGCTAAAACAAGAAGTTCCCGAGTCGTACCGAGTGTATTACAATGGTTGGGATAGATCGGATGTACTCCCCAATAGTGGCGTAGGGATGCACCATCCTGCCGGTGACGCAAAGAAAATTTCGGTGTACAACGGAGGAGTTGTCAGCAAAACTTGGGACAACCGGTATAATGGAGAAGGGAGCAAAGGTGCAGACAACGCACACCTCTTCTTCCACTTCACCAAGGGAGAGACAGAGGGAGGTTCTTCGGGTTCTTCTCTTTGGAACGAAAACAAACTTGTAGTAGGTACGCTCACCGGTGGGGCCGGTCGCTGTACAACGGGGACCAACTATTACGGCAAACTCTCGTACCACTGGGATAAGTTTTCCGAGAAGATGTCGACCTTCCTCGACCCCAAAACAAATGGAACTGCGACTTCTCTTCAAGGGGCTTGGAGAAAAAACAAAGATGGCGTAGAGCTACGCCCCTTACCTCATGTAACAGGTCTCAAAATAGAAAAAGATGGAGAAAACCTGAAAGTGAGCTGGGATCCCGTGCCCACAACACACCTTGCTCCCGGATGGAAAGTGAAGTACAATATCCAACGCAATGGAAAGGTGTTAGAAGACAAGCGTACAGAAGCGACCTCGTTCTCCGAGCCCGCAAAAGATGCTGAGAACTCAAGCAAAGACGAGAAGGGATTCTGCCAAACCATTACTTATGCTGTACAAGCTCGCTACGAATATGGAACAGGTAACGACCTGACAACCCTCAACCCTTCTAAACCCGAGCGTTATGCGGAGACAGACTGGATCGAACAAAGTATTTTCGTGGGCGAACGCTCCAAGTGGGTACCGGTAATTGGCAAGAGTAAAGAGAACTCTGGCGGCATGCGTATCTCCTGGAATCAGCCTTACAACTTCCAAGAAGTAACTCTTTTTGGGGCTCCCAAAAGCGATGCAACCTACAAACCCACCTCTACAAGAATTAAAGTCGCATTCCAAGGATACCCTGTTCCCAGAGAGATCACGCTCTTCAGCAAGTTCCCCTCGGATGCACTCCGCTCCGATGGCAAATCGGTATATGTACATGGCTTGCGCCTCATGCCCGCCACGGCCGGAGGTTCATATAAAGCATTCTTACAAACATCCAAAAGCTCCAATGATATTGTAACCAAATCTTTTGATGTACCCTCTAGCTGGAAGTCGGGGGATTGGGTTACCGTCATGTTCGACAAACCCGTGCAAATCAACAATGAGAAGGTGCTCTTTGCAGGAGTAAGTGTACCCAATGTCATAGGAGCCAAACTCTTGAGCTACTACGAATACTCCAGCGATGCTTATCGTGATTACTCTGACGGATCTTTTGCTTTCGACCTAAAGGAAGGAGAGCTTTTCTACATGTCTCCTTCTCAGGCAAGCACTCTCTACGCTGAGTCACCAGCTGGTTACTATGCCATTGGTCTTTTGCTAAGTACCAATAATAAAAAATCCTCATCTGAAGACAATCTTAGCGTCTTTGCAACGAATAAATCGCTTGCCCCCTTCCCTGTTGTAAAAGAGTTTATCGTAAAACGTAATGGACAAGAGATCGCTCGCGTAAACACTCGTGAGTACTTAGATAAGAACGGAAAGGAAAGCGATAAATACGATATTGAGGTAGCATACGAAGAGGGTGTATACACAGGCAACCAAGAGATACCCTACGAAAAGGAGGCTCCCGGTGTATATCCTACCAAGATTGGCAATGATGCTCTTTTGCACCTAACCAATAGCTCTTCTGTCACAGCCGTCTCTATCTACACGGTAGATGGTGTACTCCTCAAGAAGGTAGAGCATCCATCAGCAAGTATCTCAGTAGAAGACCTTGCCGCCGGTAATACCTACATTGTTGTCCTTGATGGTAATGCAGGACGCAGTGTACACCGCATCTTCCGATAATGCTCTAGTTATACCGGCATAATAAGCCGGCTAAAATCTCAGAGAAAACCCTGCCCTCTTTTTTATAGAGGACAGGGTATTTTTTAGTCGAAAATCGGTCTAGAAATATTCTCGTCCTGCCCAAGAATGGAACAAAAGACAGCTGAGAACACTACAAACTGTCAGAGTCTCATAAAAGAACAAGCAATCACAGCAAATCGCATATTAAACTGAAAGAAAATCGTATCTTTGCGTGAGGTAGAAAAACTAATCTAGAAGACTCAGACAATCATACTAACAATGAGATGTAACAAACACCTATTAACGAAAGCTCTGCTGAGCACTACGCTAATAGCCTCTTCTACGCTGTTTGCCGCGGCGCAAATATCGTTTGGAGGAGAGCCTGCAAGCTTCCGTCAGCCAACTAACTCCCTACGTTCTACGGGAGCTAACAAGGTAATAGAAGTACGACCCGACTTCAATCCGGATGACATGCAGAGTCTGCAAGTGTGGGATGCTCAGCAAGTACACGTAAAACCGTTGATTATTGGGCGCACTATTGCCACAGACATCAATTTTGCTCGCGACGCCAAGCGTGTAACTCTCGATGATGGTACCCTTGTGTATCGTCTCACTGTTGATGTAAAAGGAGCTAAGGCAAACGTTCTCTATTACGACGATTTCTTTATTCCCCAGAATGCAGGGGAACTCTATATCTACACCCCCGATCGTAAAAAGGTACTCGGTAAGTACACCTACGAAACACACCCCACTCATGGGGCTTTCGCTACGGAACCCCTCCCCGGTACTACGGCTGTACTTGAGTATAGACCGGCTCTCAATAGTAAAGAGATGCCCACTCTTCTGATCTCTTCCGTAGGGCACATATTCTCCAAGGCTGCAGCTACTGTAGACCCCGGAGAAGACCAAGGAAGCGACGATTGTTCTGTAAACATCAACTGCCAAGAGGGTGCCGAGTGGCAAGAACAAAAGGCGGGAGTTGTACAGATGCTAATGCTCCATGGTAGATACATGGGGCTATGCTCGGGCGACCTCCTCAACAATACCAACGAAGATTTTACCCCCTACATTATCTCGGCAGCGCACTGTGAGAGTGTAACTACTGATAGGAAGGCATCAGAGGACGACCTCAACCAATGGATTTTCACCTTCCACTACGAAAAGTTGGGCTGTAGCAGTGGCTCCTTTGCTTTGGGGCGTGCTAAAACCATGGTCGGTTGCGATCTTATGGCTTTCCTTCCCATAAAAGGGCAGTCGGATGGGCTCCTCCTCAAACTGGATCAGATGATCCCGGACTCTTATCGCGTCTACTATAACGGGTGGGATCGCTCAGACGCCATCCCCAACAGAGGTGTAAGCATCCACCACCCTGCCGGAGATGCTAAAAAACTCTCCGTCTATAATGGCAATGTTATGACCAGTACTTGGCGCACCCAAGAGGCTGTAGGCGGACCGGATGCTCACTTCTTCTTCCACTTCACCAAGGGGGAGACAGAGGGAGGTTCTTCCGGCTCTTCTCTTTGGAACGAAGATAAACTTGTGGTAGGTACGCTCACCGGTGGTGGTGGACGTTGCCAAAGCGGCACAAACTTCTACGGAAGACTACAATACCACTGGGATAAGTACAAAAAGGATGGAGACGCCACCACACAAATGGCCTCCTTCCTCGACCCCAAGACTAATGGGCAAGCAACAAAGCTACGTGGTAGATGGAAAGATGAGGCAGGTACACTTCGTCCTCTTCCCATTGTTACAGGGGTCAAGATTAGCCGCGAGGGAGATAACATTAAGGTTACCTGGGATCCCATCCCCCGTACGCACCTCGCCGATGGGTGGAAAGTGAAGTACAACATCAGCCGCAATGGCAAAGATCTGGACAAGCGCACGGAAGCTACTGAGTTTACAGAACCCATTACTGAAGCAGAAAAAGACAACCATGGCTCCATCACCTATGGCGTACAAGCTCGCTACGAGTACGGGACAGGCATCCCCACAGAAAATCCGGATAGGCCTGAGCGATACGCTGTTACCGATTGGGTTGAGCAAGGTATCTACATTGGAGAGAAGAGCAAGACGGTACCTGTTGTTTCTGTAAAGAAAGAGACTAATGGAGTGCGCATCTCCTGGAATCAACCCCATAACCTCCAAGAGGTTACCCTCTTTGGTGCTCCCAAAGAGACATCGGAATATGAAGATATTACTCTCCGCTATGTAGGCGCAGTTTACACAAACAGCCATCCCAATGGTTTTATTCCTTCGGAGATTACACTTGCAAGCAAATTCCCTACCGGCTCTTTTGATGCAAATGGTTCTGCTCTCTATGTGCATGGGATTCGTGTAATACCGACCCAAAAAGTCTCGGGAGTGTACAAGGCTTATGTACACTCTAGCAAAATGGTAAACTCACAGTACTATGTGAATCAACCCTTTGATGTACCTGCAGATTGGACTCCAGGGCAATGGGTCACGGTACTATTCCAAAAACCTATCGCCATTGACCTAGAGAAGGTCTTATATGCCGGTGTAACTGTTCCTAATAAGAATACCACCTCATATCCATCCATCAGCTTTGTTAAGTACACGAGCGATGCTGTACGCGAATACATCGACGGAAACGTTGTTTTGGAGAATGGTCAGGATATTTTCTCCTATAACGATGCTGTATCCTACTTGCGGATTGTTAATAAATATAGCGGCTACGCTGCTATCAGCCTCCTCGTAAGCAATGTAAAGAAACCCATTACCAGCGTAGACGATCAACGCATCTATGTAACAGGGAAGAACATAGTTGCTTTCCCAAAAGTAAAGGGTTTCACCATCAAGCGTAATGGCACAGAGATCGCCACTGTAGAAGCTGTGCGCGAATATGTAGACCAAGGGGGTAACGAAAATGACACGTACACCGTAGAAGTAAAATACGAAGACGGTATATACACAGGTTGCAAAGATATTCCTACAGACTCGGCAAATCCCAGTGTATACCCCACAACAATTGGTACAGATGGACTCTTGCATGTAAATGGTAGCGAAGCACTCTCAAGCCTCACGATCTATACAATGGATGGTCAGCTCGTGAAGTCGGTTCATCAGCCAGCGAGCACCGTTTCTATGGAAGACGTGCCTTCCGGCAACTACATCGTGGTACTTGACGGCTCTTGTGGACGCAAAACGCAACGCATTATCCGATAAGAATCAGTAAGTCTTTTGACATAAGATTCTCTTGAGAGAGGGGAGGCTCCGAAACAAAGGGTCTCCCCTCTCTTCTTTTTATACGGCTACTGCAATAGTAGCAAAAGGCCTTTTACCCCGTTTCTCGGTTGCTATCTGATGAGGCAACCGAGAGAAAAGAGAGAGAAATCAATGCCCCAAACGTTTCTACTGCGGTTTAGTAGGGGCTGAAAGGGGCTAGCTTGTGCCCTCTCTCCTTTCTGCCCAGGATTTTTTTGAGCTGTAGGCCTAAATATTTTTTGCTCCTGCCCATGAAACTTTTTTATTCTACCCTATTCCCAAAAAAATGTAGGGCAGGGGGGCTTCCGTTTCACGGGAAGGCTCTCCTCAAGTTTATAACATTCTCGTACAGCAAATTGGTTACCATCCATTGCAGTTGCTACTTGCATCTGCACTATAGGTTATTGGGCAATAGTAATGTTTCACTACCTTTGTGCGACGTAGATCCTATCGAAGAAGTCTTTTATGAAAAGGAAAAAACCTGTGACCTCTAGGCTCCTTATCGGCAGCTTTTTAGTGGCAATCGCTACGCTTACAGGCTCGGCGCAAATCTCGTTCGGCGGCACTCCTGCCTCTTTCCAAGATAGTGTAGAAACACTTCGTGCGAGTGCCCCTGCCAAGGTTATCACCATCCGCCCAAACTTCAACCCCGATGACGAACGCGCGCTACACCTCCGCACGCATACTAATCTAACAGGGAAACCCCTCTCCATTGGGCGCAGACTTTCCTCCCATATCGACTTTGCTCGCAATGCCGTACGCACACTACTCAATGATGGACGCATCGTCTATCGCTTGCAAATTGAGCTAAAGGGTGCTAGAGGGGTACTCCTAACCTACGACGATTTCTTCATCCCTCAAGGGGGAGAACTATTCATTTACACCCCCGATCGGAGCCAACTACTTGGGGCTTACACCCACGAAACACACCCAACACACGGAAGATTCGCCACCGAGCCCCTCTCGGGTAGTAGCGTTATCTTAGAGTATACCCCTCCTGTATCAGGAGAACTCCCCAGCCTCCTACTCTCTAGTGTAATCCATCTCTTCGCTACAATGGGACTACCCGACCCCGGAGCTCTCCATCGCGACGAGGCTTCGGACGAATTTTGCCAGATCAATGTCAATTGTAAAGAGGGTGCCGAGTGGCAAGCCGAAAAGGCAGGAGTAGTACAAATGTACATAATCAGCAAAGAGGGCGCCAGCTTCTGTACCGGCAACCTTCTCAATAATACCAACGAAGACTTTCGCCCCCTTATTCTCTCGGCAGCCCACTGCGAGAGTGCCTCCAACCAACTACATAACACTCCGGAGGAGCGTGACCAGTGGATTTTTACCTTCCACTACGAAAAACCGGGATGCAGCAATGGCAGGCTCTCCCTGTTCCGTGGCAAGAGCATGGTAGGGTGCAAACTGCTTTCTTTCCTCCCCATTGCCGGACAATCCGATGGACTTCTACTCGAACTCAACCAAGCCATCCCTCGGAGCTACCGAGTGTACTACAATGGTTGGGATAGGCGCAAAGTACTGCCCACCAAAGGGGTAAGCTTACATCACCCTAGAGGAGATGCCAAGAAAATCTCGGTGTACGACCACGCGCAATCGCCCGTAATGGATGGCACGTGGTACAGCGGATCCATCATCGAAAACATCAAGGGAGATGACGACGCACACATTCGCTTTAGCTTTTGGCAAGGCGCTACAGAGGGAGGTTCTTCCGGCTCTTCTCTTTGGAACGAAAACCACCTCGTGGTGGGGACCCTCTCGGGAGGGACGCCCGGATGCGCTCTAGAAAGTGAAAACCTCTATGGCAAACTCGCCTATCATTGGGATAAGTATAAAAAAGAGGGAGACCCTACCACCCAAATGGCAACCTACCTCGACCCCAAAGGGAGTGGCAGTGCCGAAACACTCAAAGGACGTTGGCGCGACGAAGCGGGTTACCTACGCCCTCTTACGCCCATCCACGATCTCAACATTCGCAAAGAGGGCAACCTCCTCAAAGTTACTTGGACTGCCCCCTCTCGCGAGCATATCCCCTCGGGCTGGAGCCTCGACTACAATCTGTACCGCAACGGGGCAGAAATTGCCAAAGGGATAAGTGCAACCGAATTCACCGAACCCTACCCAACGGCCCTCGAAGGGGCTCACGGCTCAGTCGTCTACGGCGTACAAGCCCACTACACCTACCATGGAGAGGTAATAGAGCCTAGCGACGAGAGAGAGGCTTTTGCCGATTGCGTCGAAGAGGGCATCTACATAGGCGATGCCACCCGCACCCTATCTCCCGAGAAAAAGAAGACTTCTCAAGGAGTTACCCTCTCGTGGCATCGCCCCTACAATATGCAGGAGATTTCACTCTTTGGCTACCCCCAAGATCCTCAGTATAGCAAGCTAGATCTGCCCCACATCAGCAAAATTGCCCCTGAGGCTATAGACCCTCAATATCAAACTATTGCGAGCAAATTCCCGAGCGAATACTTCACTTCGCACAACAAAGAGGTCTATATCCACGCCATTAGCTACATGCCCACACGCAGCGCCATGGGCAACTACAAAACCTTCTTGCGCTACGGCAATTTGTGCAACGCCTCAACCACCGTAACCCAACTATTCGATGTACCCGAGGGATGGCAAGAAAAAACTTGGCATACCGTCTATCTCAAGAAGCCCTTTAAGGTGGATGCGCAACGCTCCCTTTGGGTTGGCTTCTCAACTCGCAACGAAAAGACAGATATTGCTTCTATCTATTCGGTAAAAGGGACCGGCGACAGTATTCAGCAATATGTAGACGCTCTTTTCTCTCGCGACCTCGGGAACCATTTCTTTGGCAGGTGCGCAACAGACGGATATCTAGCCATTCGCCTCCATGTGAGCGACAATCCTGAGAAGATAACTCCGGAAGACGATACCCATATCTATGCCGGAGGGAAACGACCCGTACCCTTCCCTATAATTAAAGAGTACATTGTTAAACGGAACGGACAAGAGGTAGCACGCGTTGGTGATGCCCTCAGCTATACCGATCAAGAAGGAGGTGAAAACGACATCTACACGATAGAGGTAGTGTACGAAAATGGCGAAGTGCTCCCCACAGAAAGGGTGGCAAACGAGGAGCAGCCCGGGGTGTATCCCTCCCAAGTGGGCGAAGATGGCCTACTCCATCTCACAGCTCCCAGCCGTGTAATACGCTTTAGCCTTTATACTCTTGACGGGGAATTGGTACAAACGTGGCTTCACCCCTCCGCCACCCTATCGCTAGAGGGGATAGCTCCAGCCCCCTACATCGTAGTACTAGAGACCGAGACGGGGCGCATCACACAGCGCATTATCCGCTAAAAAGAAGCTTTGAGAACGAGTATCATCGGTTTGTTCGCCAAGCCGAGTTACTCCTTCTCATAGACAGCCATGCATGGGACATCCGTCCAGCCCCGGCTGATGGACGCAAATACCCTACCATCTAATTCGGACATCGAACCGCATCCCCTTGACTCAAAAATAGGCAAAGTCGTTTCGATTTGTCGCATTTCTTGCGTAAACTCTTGTACTTCTCAACACAAATGCTTAAGTTTGCAACAAATAGTCAAGGCGACGATAAATCCTAAAGTTCGAACGACGATGAAGACATTAGTAAAGCACTATACAGCAAGTCTCCGCACAGCTCTGCGAGACTCCGGCGCTAGTGCGTTTTACATGCTCGCCATGTGTCGTTCTCATTCGTTCGAGGGAGGGGACATTTCAGGCGTTCCTGTGCCATTTACGGAACGCACCTCTCCAACAAAAACCATATACGGAAGGCTCTGCCAGCATCTCTGCGTCAAAGAGATTCGGGCAGAGTCTTTTAGCATTATGGAGTTGCCCACCACGGCATCACAACCTCCAATTAACAAACAGATATTCAACATATAATCATTAAAAAGTTATGAAGAGACAATTACTCCACAATGCACTCATGGGCATCGCCGCTCTATTTGCAAGCATCGCGTTGCCCGCCATGGTACAGGCACAAAGCACAGAAGGCTACGCAGTGATGAACGTCGCAGACAAATCCATGACTTTCTATTACGACGCCAACAAGGCCACACACACCGAGGGTACCGTTTACGATTTCCCCGACTCCAACACCGGCTACCCCGAATGGTGTTTGGTGTATAACAGAAAGATAATTACCACCGTGACTTTTGACAATTCGATGGCGGACTGCCACCCTACCACCACGAGAATGTGGTTTGACGGCTTCGAGGAGCTTACCACCATCAACAATATAGAGAACCTCAATACCGACAAAGTAACCAACATGGGAGGTATGTTCTCCGGCTGCAAAGCCTTGAAGCAACTCGACGTATCGGCATTCAAAACTCAAGATGTGACCTTTATGGACTATATGTTCGATAACTGCGAAATCTTGACCGAACTTGATGTATCGGGCTTCGACACCCAGAAGGTAACCAAAATGGGCTTTATGTTCTATAACTGCAAAGGCTTGACTACACTCGACGTCTCGAGCTTCAACACCGAAGCTGTGGAGGACGTGAGCGATATGTTCCATGACTGCGAATCCCTCACCACCATCTACTGCGATGAGACCTGGACGACCGAAATGTCTATCAACATGTTCAAAAACTGCAAGAACATAAAGGGAGGAACAGACGGCACCGTTACCTACGACGATGAGAGAATTGATATAATGATGGCAAACCCCACAACGGGTTACTTCACAAAGAAAAAGTCCATCGCCATTGATACACCGGTAGCCAATAACAAAGCAGAGACTGCGTACAAGGGCATCTATACCCTAGAGGGCATGCATCTGGGCGACGACTTCGACCGCCTACCGGCAGGTATCTACATCGTCAATGGCGAGAAGGTGATGAAGCAATAAGGAAGAAGTCCAAACTCATAGGACAAAAGAACGCGTAAACAGGAACTATAGAACATCGAGGAGCCATCGCAACGCAGTGTCGTTTCGGTGGCTCCTCTATTATGATTTCCTTTGTTCATCTTTTTGGATGTACAAAATCCTCCTGCATGGGGAAGCGAGAAATCTAATCTCCACAGTAAAAAGCATTATGCAAAAGAAGTTGCAGAAAAGGTTGCAAAGTAGAAAATAAAGTTGTAACTTAGTGGCGTAAGTAAAGACAACGAGTACTAACAACTAAACGGATTGACCCATGACTAAAACGATCACTTTCAACGAACTGAGAAGGATCAAAGATAGCCTTCCCGATGGAGCCACGCAACGCATCGCTGATGAGTTGGGGCTTAAAGTAGAAACAGTACGCAACTATTTCGGTGGTGCCAATTACGAAAATGGAAGAAGTGCGGGTATTCACATCGAACCGGGTCCCGACGGAGGTATTGTAGAGATTGACGATACAACGATACTAGAGAAGGCTCTTGCACTGATTGGAGAGATGGAAGAAGTCTCCGAGCCAGAGAAAGAAGAAGCTTAACTCTAGTAGAGCGAAGCATACAGAAGGCATGGGAGGGGCAAAACAAGCATCGCTCCCGCGAGAGGGTGAGTTTACCGCTCCGTGCCTCTTTAGCATAGGGCTGGGGTTTTGAGGAATTTCGGCCGGTTACCTTGAGAGGTTCTCCCTCGGGAAGGATCTCAAAAGCAGGGGTGGAGGGGTTGTGTGCTACCACACTCCGGACACGTTCTCTGCTCTTACGTGCGTAATAGAATAGAAAGTGGCATTAAACTAAGGAATCCATGAGCAAAAACAATCCAGAACAACAAGAAAAACTCGTTACCGTAGCTATCCATACCTTCGAAAAGGCACAGATACTACAAACACTGCTACAAAGCGAGGGAATAGAGGCTACCCTGCAAAATGTTAATCAGATACTTCCCGTAGTCTCGGCTGGGGTGCGTGTGCGCATCAAAGAGAGCGACTTACCCCATGCACTAGACGTGATCGAGAACAATAATTGGAATCGTCCCGAACTATATGCCGAGCTTAATCAGGTGGATGGTTACAACAAAGAGGGGAAGTCGACAGAAGCCACACCCTACGTACTCATACCTGTAGACTTTAGCGATTTCATGCCCAATGTGCTACAGATTGGGTTCCACTTTGCTCAGCGCAGAGGTCTGCACGTGAAGTTGCTCCATGTCTACTTCTCGCAATTCTACTCTGTTGCCCCCATGCTATCCCCCGACATCTCCGTTTACCAAGCCAATAAAGAGCTTAACATTCGTCGGGAACATGAGCGTGCCGAGCGCAAAATGAACGCTCTAGAGAAGGAACTCAAAGAGAAAATGGAGAAGGGGGAAATCCCGAAGGCACCCTTCGAAACCCAGCTCATTGATGGTATCCCCGAGGACGTAGTGCTATCAACAGCGCGCAACCGTCCTCCCATCGCCATCATCATGGGTACGAGAGGGAAGAGCCGACGCAACGAAGATCTCATCGGATCCGTTGCCGCTGAGGTTATTGACCGCGCCAAGGTACCTGTACTCGTCGTACCAGAAGATGCCAAGGTGGTAGACCTTGCGGATGTAGAAAATGTAGGGGTAGCTACAGGGTTTGACCAACGCGACCTCGTACTCTTCGACCGCATGATGCAGCTCACAAAGCCTAATAAGCCCAATTACATGCTCTTCAACGTCTCTAGAATTACGGAAGACTGGAGTGAGATTGAGTTGCGCGCCATGATGGAGTACCACAAGCAACACTACCCCGATAGCAACATCGAGTTTACAACGCTGGATCCCGGCGACTTCTCCCTTGCGCTGGAGAAATTTGTCATCAGCAAGCATATTGGTCTTATCGTGGTTAATACGTACCGACGCAGTCTCTTTGCTCGCTTCTTCAATCCCGGGATGGCGCGTCGCATGCTCTTCCATGCTGGCACACCACTTCTAGTTATGCATAGCAATTCTTGGAGGTAAATCCTCATTAAATCATCTCTATACTAGCAGAGTAGAGGAGGATAGGTCAGGAGATCTACCCTCCTCTTTTTTAAGGGGGAAGCAGACCAGCCCCTCGAGAAGTAGAGGGGATGTTTTGGGAGAGAGCCCCCAAAGGCGAAAGGTAGAATGAGAGGGCTAAAGGTGCAACAAGAGAGCAATCCCCAGCTCAAAAGAGAGACGAAGCGGAGTGGCTACGACGTTGTCTTCGGAACTTGACGCCCCCTCCTCTTTGGGATAATAGGCGGTAGAGTGCGATGCCCCTACAAAAAAACGGAAGCTCCTATGGGGTCGAATGTCGTAATCTAAGAGGGCACGCAAGCCCAACTCTCCGAGTAGTACAGACCCGGGAGCAGAGGGAGCTGCAGGATAGACATAGTAAAAAGGAGCCGCCCCCAAGGCAATACGAGGGGCAGGATAGTAGCAAATATCTCCCTTAAAACCGAAGTACCAATCCGTATTGTTGGGGACATCATAACCCGAGATTTGTAGCAAGTTCCCTCCCACTACGCCGCAATCAAGGAGGACTTCTTCCTCAGAAGAAACAGGAAAGAGAAGTGCAACTTCGTTGCGAATAGCTTGGCGAATGGAGGCTTTATAGTAATGTTGCGTAAGCTGCGAGGTGCCGTAGTGGATAGATAATGTGTGGGGGAGATCTTTGCTTGAGGGGATTTCGTAGAGAAAGGTTCCCTTCTTCCCCCAAAGGAGGTCACTTAGGATAGAACCGATCTGTGCAGACAGAATCCCCACGCCAGCCCCTGCCCATACATCACTCGCCCAGTGGCGATTGTTGAGGATACGCCCCACCCCCGTAGCGTAAGCAGCCGAGTAGCCCAATGCCGATAGCCACGGATAACGCGCTCCATACTCTATATCCAGCAATTCCGCCCCCATAAATGCGGTAGCCGTATGCCCCGAAGGGAAAGAATTAGCACTCGAACCATCGGGGCGAAGACGATGGGTAAGCCATTTTGTTGTGTTCACCAAAATCAACGTACTCGCTACCGACAGGGCATCAGTCGTGAGGAGTTCGTAGGGCGAAGAGTGGCTTCCTTTAAGCCCAAACAACGCTGCCGATAGTTGCAAAGCCAAGGGCGAGTACTGCAAATAATCGTCGTAGTGGGAGCGAAAGGGGGGGAGAGATTGCATACGAATCCCCCGAATAGCCCCATCCAGCGACGGAGCAACTGCCGCGGCCACCCCCATAAAGGGTAAAGTGGATACGCCCCACTCCCAAGGCTGCCGGCGAAGAGTAGAATCCTCCGTGCGAAGCGAATCGGTCTCAGCCTGAGCCATAAAACTCCAAAAGAGGACTAGGGGGATAAAGAGAGAGAGTCGTTTCATCAACAACAAAAGGCTATAGCTAGTAGATTTTCTCCCCTCCCGGGGTTTTGCAGTAGACGTGCCGATAAAGTTCTTGCGCGTAGTGTTCGCTATCTTGCCCCTTTGCTGCCCATTCATTCCCCATCAAGTAGAGGGGGATAGCCGGGCGATCCTCGCCATAAGAGGGCTGTATATAGGTGCGAGAAAGCACCTGCATACCCATTGATTCGTAGAAGGCAAGGCGTCTTCTACTCCACTCATCGAGAGGAGGTTCGATCTCAAAAACAAGGGGGATACTCGATGCTGCCCCACTCTTTAGCAAGTGCAATACCTCTCGCCCTATGCCCCGATTGCGCTCGGTGGGGAGTATCGCAAAATGCTCTCCGTAGTAAAAGCCCTCCAAATGCCACGTAGAGAGGAAACCCACAAGAGCCTCATCACGATAAATCAGATGCAGCAGAAAGCGAGGCTCCGAAGCCAACAGGGCCTCGAAGTCTCGCCTAGATCGCCGCTCGGCGGCAGGGAAAGCCTCCTCCATCAATTGGTAAATGAAGGCGAGTTTGTCGCCATCATCCGCCCATCGGAAGGGGATTAAAACAATTCCCATAAGGGGGGGAATAATTATTTATTGATAGCTACAATGCCGGGGAGATCTTTGCCCTCGATAGCTTCGAGCAAGGCACCTCCACCGGTAGAAACGTACGAAACCTTATCGGCTACCTCGAAGAGATGCACACAGGCCACACTGTCGCCGCCCCCTACCAGAGAGTAAGCTCCGGCCTCTGTTGCTGCCACAATGGACTGCGCCAATGCCTTAGAGCCATCGCGGAAGTTGCTCATCTCGAAGACACCGGCAGGGCCATTCCACAGAATCGTTTTAGCCCCACGGATTGCTTCGTCGTAGAGAGCCATTGTCTTGGGACCTACGTCAAGCCCCATCCAACCATCGGGGATATTGTCAACGGGAGCCACCTGGGTATTAGCATCATTGCTAAAGGCATCGGCCACCTTTGCATCTACGGGCAAAACGAGATGCACCCCTTTTGCCTTTGCTTTCTCTACGATGGCACGAGCCACGTCCATCTTATCGTCTTCGCACAAAGAGCTACCCACCTTGCCGCCATAGGCCTTGGCAAAGGTAAAGCACATACCACCCGTTATAATAAGGGTATCCACTTTGTCGAGCAGGTTGTCGATAATATCAATCTTAGAAGAGACCTTAGAACCTCCCATGATAGCCACAAACGGACGATGGATGTCGCCCAAAACTCGCTGTACGGCATTTACTTCTTGCTCCATCAAGAAGCCAAACATTTTGCGATCAGCAGGGAAGCTATCGGCGATAAGAGCCGTAGAAGCGTGCGCACGATGAGCGGTACCAAAGGCGTCATTCACGTAGCAATCGGCAAGGGCGGCAAGTCTCTTGGCAAACTCGGCTTGACGCGGTTTGAGGGCTTTCTTAGCCTCTTTCTTTTCTTCGGCTGTGGCATCTTCGGCAAGACCTCTAGGCTTACCCTCCTCTTCTTCGTAGAAGCGAAGATTTTCTAAGAGAAGCACATCCCCGTCCTGCATCTCGGCAATAGCCTTCTCTACCTCGGCTCCCACGCTATCGGGCACAAAGGTCACAGGGCGACCTAGCAATTCGGCAAGATGGGGCACCAGATGGCGGAGCGAAAGTTTGTCGCTCACCCCTTTGGGGCGACCTAGATGCGAAGCAATGATCAGGCGACCTCCGTCTGCAATAATTTTGTTGAGCGTGGGCAAAGCAGCACGCATGCGCGTGTCATCCGTAATTTGTAGGTTGTCGTCGAGGGGCACATTGAAGTCCACTCGCACAAAGGCTCTCAGTCCTTTGAAATTAAAATCCTTGATGTTCATTCTCTTTGGAATAGTATAATTGGGTTTTAGATTCTGTATAAAATCTTGGTTCCGGAGGGCGATGGCTCCATCCGCCAAAAAGCGAAGACGATCAAAACTTATCGCGCTCCTATCTAAGTTCCTGCTATCCTCTTGCATCTCGCGGAATAGCTCACTAGGCTCGTCGTAATGCTCCAGCGCCATACGCATGGCCGCCAAAGCCTCTCGCTCCTCGCCCTGGGCAATATGCACATAGGCACTATTGAGGTAGTCGCTAGCCTTTGCACCGGGGAGGGAGAGAAGGGTACGATAGTAACCTTTTGCACGCTCGTAATCTCCTTTGGAGAGGAGGCACCAAGCCACCAAACGAGCTACCTGCCTCTCGCCATCGGGTGCCGAGAACTCGTATTTATAGAGATAAGAAAGAGCCTCATCGTAGGCTTTCATCTCCATATAGACCCCTGCAATCTTTAGCAATGGGGTTAGATTTTCGGGATTTTTCTTGAGAAGCTCCTCAAGTGTCTCTATTGCCTTCTCGGGCATGTTTACGCGCTGATAGCAAACGGCAAGGCGTGACAACTCTTTGGGGGATGCATCCTCCACGAGGTCGGCATGGCGGTAGTGCCTAATGGCTTCTCGGTAATCTCCCATAAAGAAGCAGCTATTACCCCAAATATTCAGGGTGTTGGCATCGGTATCAAAGAGCTGAGGGATCGAGCCAATTTGCATCCTCACCTTGGCATAATTCCTACGCGAGTAGAAAAATAGAGCCGCCCCACGCACCATAGACTCGATGGGGAGAGCTTCCTTTAGGATAGGAAGCCTTGCCACCATGATATCCTGCCGGAATATATCCACAAACTGCTCATGCAGGGGGAATAGCTTGGTGAATCTGTAGAAATCTTCGACGTAGACTTTCGCACACTTAGGCATCAAAGACTCAGCCGATAGCTCATTCAACATCGCTCCGTTGAGCTCCTCCGGCATCTCTATCCCCATCACTTTTATTCCCATCCCCATCCTATCGAAGGTGATAAAGAGGGAGTATAGATCCGAATCACAGAGTTTCCCTTTGAGTAGGGGATAGAGCTTTCGGAGATTTTCGTTCCTGGTCAAAACTCCCGCAATGCGGCTATGCTCCTCGTCAAAAGGCAGGAACCACGAAGAAATGGAGTTGAAAAAGTAATCGCTTTTATTCTCTTTGAAGCTACTAAATAAGAGGTCTTCGCCCTCCTGCTCCAGCGTCCCAAACTCTTGGAAGAAGGTGCTCATCTCCTCCGAGCCCGACACTTTGTCGAAGAGCTGATCCAGCTTATCCTCGGTTAGATTCTCATCCGTATCCTCTTCTATGGAGCTCCATTTGGCCTTCATCTCTTGCAGCATATTGGGCATGAGCTCTCCTATTTTTTGGGAGAGCTGCTCCGTCTCTGTAGCATGCGTGTAGCGCGTCCAGAGATGGATAAAAGCCGTTACAAACAACGGATTTTGGAGGGCATCTTTTAGGAGCGGCTCTAGCCACGACATAAAGAGAGGCAACCTATCGCGATAGAGGTAGAGGCTGACAAAAACGCCCATGGCAAGCCGCACCATATAGGCTTCGCTCGTAGAGGAGGAAGCAGCCTCACGCAGGAGGAACGCCATCTTACTCTCATCCCAATACGACATCAAGCCCAGCGTAATAGCAGAAGAGGTGACCAAGCGCACATATTCACTCGAAGCAGAGAGGCGGTCTTGCTCCACCTCCGTGAGCGACTCGGATACCCACAGCGTCTCAAACAGAAGATCGACAAGCGTATCGAAGCTATCGCGCTCCGCCTCTTTGAAGGCAGGGCGTGATAGATCTTCGAGCAAATTCTCTACCGACAATCCCTTACGAGCCTCCACCACTGCCCAACGGCGGAAGTAGAGCGAACCCGAGTCTTTGCTTCGTACAGCCCGATAGACTCTATCGCTTAGCTTCAGCAATTTCACTTTTAGTTCCTCTATAATATGCGCTCTATCGGGGTCTACAATGCCTTTATCGAGGTAACCCAACATCATTCCATAGATGCTCTCTTCTCGGCTCAAGCTATCTCCCAAGCTATACAGAGCATGCTCTTCGATGACTTGTTTGAGTAGAGAAATAGCTTCGTAAAAGCGGTTGGATAGGATATACTCGTTAATGGTTTTTCTATTCATAACTATGGATGGGGAGAAGGGATAGTCTATACAGTATTGTGTATTATTTCTTTTTTAGTGATGCTTCGGCGCGCAAAAGTCGCTGATGATGGCAGAAGAGGAGCTTTCCCTCATCGTCGTGCAGGTGCATTCCGTTCCCCTCACAGTAACGCCACTGGAGGCACTCGGCACACTGCCCTTGGCGAGCCCAGCTCCGATCGCGATAGGGGAGGAAGCGATTCTGCCATACGGTCCAGAAGTCATCTTCACGTACATTGCCCTGCTTATAGTCGAAGCGGATACTCGGGCAGGCACTGATCGTACCATCGCAGAGGATAGAAGCCACCTCCACACCTGCGTAGCAAGTATAGGGATGGGGACGTACCTCGCCCTCAAAACCGCCTAAAAAGCCCTCGCAACCATAGGAAGCTGCAATGCGCCCCTCTCTATTGGTGTCGCGAATAAACTCCATAAGGCGGTAAAAATCCACATCGCTAAGCTGCAAATTGGGGTCCTCAGCTGCTCTCCCCACGGGGAAAATGGTAAAAAGCCGCCACTCTTTAAGCCCTAAGCCAATCAAGTAGTCTCGGAATTCGGCGAGGTAGCCAAAGTTCATCGGATTGACGCAGGTAACCACATCCCAGCGCACCTGCTCCGTCTTTGCCATAAGCTCAACGGCGTGAGAGGCTCGGGCAAAACTCAAATGATGCCCACGGAGGTAATTGTGCGCTTCTTCGAAGCCATCTAGACTAATTGTGAGGGAATGCAAGCCGCTGCGCAATAGACTCTCGAGACGCTCTTCGTTGAGAAGCATCCCATTGGTTACAAGACCCCAAGGGTAACCTCGGCGGTAGAGCTCAAGCCCAATGGCATCAAGGTCCTGACGCACCAAGGCCTCGCCTC
Organism: Porphyromonas endodontalis ATCC 35406; assembly: GCF_000174815.1. GTDB lineage: Bacteria > Bacteroidota > Bacteroidia > Bacteroidales > Porphyromonadaceae > Porphyromonas > Porphyromonas endodontalis. The sequence goes on along the minus strand of NZ_ACNN01000007.1, from coordinate 84,682 downwards.
CCGTAAAGATGACGAGTACCTTATGCGGATCTACATGAGGCGTTATGCTATCGACCACGCGGAGGAATTCCTCTCCGGAGAGCTCTTTTGCATCACTATCTACGTGACAATCGCTACCACAGTGCTTGCACGCCAAGTTGCATTTGAGCGTACACTCCCAAAAGAGCGTATTGAGTTTGTGCTCTGCCACGCACTTGCGGCGGTAAGAACGATGCGCCTCTAGCGAAATGCGCTGGCGAAAAGAGATTTTGCTCCCGCTCATTTCGGAGTATTTTCTTTAGGGACCGGAGCCATGGTGAGGGTTACCTCTTTTTTAATAGTTCCTTCATACCAATGCCCCTTCGACTTGTCTTTGTGGATATCAGCAGAGGTTATCGCTACCGAATCCACCTTAGTTTCCCAACGGCCGTTCTTAGCTCCGTCTGCATCCACAGCGCGCACGTAGAGCATATTTCTAGCAAAGCCCGATGCATTATCAAATATTTGAGCGACGCCGGCGGCATTGGTTCGTTCGATTCTACTCCATGGTACAAGATCTCTATCTGAGTAATCTGATTTCTCAAGAAGAGTAACTTCTATGCCCTCGATAGGCTTGCCCTCGGGGGTCTGCACCTTGGCTTTGACTTCGTACTCCACATAGGGGCATCCATACTCTTCTCTACCCCCGCCTCCTAATCTGTCGCAAGAGGTGTGAAATAGTCCTAGGAAAGCTGCACTCCCGATACTGAGGAGGCTTGCTACGCGTTTGGTTAGTTTTTTCATTGTGTTGGTTGTTTATAGGGTTTCACTTTACCAGATTAAATCCATTGTGATGGTTCTTCTTATCCAATATCCCGGGGAGGGATGAGTGCAAACGGACGCTTACTTCGAAGGGGTTTCGTCTTGAGCCGGATCCATGGTCACGGCGATTCCCTTTTTGAGGACACCCATGCACCAACGCTTCTTCGGTTTCCTACTTTGTATATCTGATGGGAATAGGGGTATCGAGTCCACCTTGGTAGCCCAACGGCCGTTCTTAACTCCGTCCACATCCACAGCTTGCACATAAAGCTTATTTCCCGATCCGCCAAGATTACTCGCTTGTGATATTTGTGCAATACCCGAGGAATTCGTTTGTACAGGGGGCACCAATTTTACTATGCGGTCTCCCTCTTCTGTATGATATTTCCGAACTACAGCTACCTCTATACCCTCGATGGGGTTTCCATCGGGGCTCTGTACTTTTACTTTCACATCGTACTCCATGTAGGGAGTACCATACTCCACTCCCCCTATTAAGTAACAGGAGGTGTGGAATAGCCCCAGAAAGGCGGCACATCCGATGCTGAGGAGGGCGGCTACTCGTTTGGTTAGTTTTTTCATTGTGTTGGTCGTCTATAGGTGTTCACTTCATCAATACATCCATCGTGACTATCCTGCCTATCAGACATTAGGCTCTAGAGAGCCCGAAGCGTGAGAGACGCCCATTCTTTCCAGGTGCACCACAAGCTCCTTACGAGCCTTTTTACGCACAAAGTCCCCTTTGCTCAGCTGGATGGTTCCATACCAAGGACGGTACATATAATCCCTGCCAGAGGCTTTAGCATCCCGCACGCGCAGGTGGATAGGCTGCATCACATTCGCAATATAGACATCTTTGCTTAGCTTAGCCACCCCTCGCACATTGGTCTCAGCCGAGGCACTTACCTCCCGCTCCAAGGGCATTTCTATTAGTTCGAGCACCATCCCTTCGAGGGGTTTATTTTGGGAGTCTAGCACGGTTACTACAATCTCCAGTGTGCCATCGGGGCGACCCGGAGCCTGGATCGGAGTCTCCACAAGAGGAGTCTCAATAAGATTGCACCCTGCCAGCAATAGCACAAGCATCGCCGGCAAGAGAGTGAATTTGAGTTGAAAAAATTTCTTCATTGTTTCTGGTGTGTTGTTTTTGGTGTGTTATAAACTTGCAAGAGAGGCCCCCAATGCTTTACGCCTCTAGGCTTCGGAGTCCTCCTGCATTAGCGAGTCTCTTTCTTCTTTCCCTTGGGGAGAAGAGGGTACTTTTCTCATCTCCTCATACCTCTGATAGGGGACGCCATACATCACTCTAGGCATATCCTCTATCCTTTCTTCCTCCCTGCGAATGGAGTCTTGCTGTAGGGGATTTTGACCTCGAACCGAATCGGAGTCCGTTTTCGTTCCTCCCTTTTTCCCTCCAAAAAGGGCACAACCCGACAGCAAAAAGGCCGATAAAGAGGCAAAGGCGACTGCCACCACGGCTCCGATATATGCTTTCTTTCTTCTTGCCATACCCATACCTTGTTTTTAAAAGAACCTCAAATAGGAAGAGTATCTCCTCCCAAGAGGATCCACTTACACCAAAGGTACTACTAAAATAAATCTCAGCCAAATTCTAAGAAAAACCCTACGGGTAGGTACCTCCCTCCCCACAAACAAAACCGCCATCAGGCAAAAGCAAATTCGGCATAGGCTGATTTCTCCTCCCCTTTCCGGGTGATTTTAGAAAAAATCTTGCCCGTGAAATATTTTCTTTTTGCCCTGTGGTGGAAAAAATATCAGGCAGCGAAATTTTAAGGTTTCACAAAAGAAGTAAGAGACCACTCTCCCTCGCCCCACGAATTGTACCTTTGCGGCGAAATGAGCGAAACCCTCTTTACCCATCCCCAACAGCTAGCCCGAGCCCTCGTCGATTGGTTCGAAGAGAATGCCCGAGAGCTCCCGTGGCGCACCACTCGCGACCCCTACCACATTTGGCTCTCGGAGGTCATACTGCAACAAACGCGCGTAAACCAAGGACATGACTACTTTCTTCGCTTTGTGGAAGCATTCCCCTCCGTTACCGATCTGGCGCAAGCCTCCGAAGATCAGGTGCTCAGCCTATGGCAGGGACTTGGCTACTACAGCCGAGCGCACAACCTCCATCGTGCAGCACAAGTTATAGCCACGGAGCATCAGGGGATATTCCCCAAAGATTTTGCCTTGATACGTGCTCTACCCGGGGTGGGAGACTACACAGCCGGAGCCATTGCCTCGTTTGCCTTCGATATGCCCTATCCCGCCGTGGATGGCAATGTACTGCGCGTAGTCAGCCGACTTCTGGCAAGCGAACTCCCCATAGATACCCTAAGCGGGAAGCAACTCTGCACCCAAGCGGTGGAGGAGTTACTCGCCACCCAACTCCCCCCTAGCAAACTGGGGCAAGCCCTCATAGAGCTAGGCGCACTGGTCTGCACCCCTCAATCCCCCCAATGCTCCGCCTGCCCTGCCTCATCGTGGTGCCGTGTAGCGGAGCTCCCTCTCGCTCGTCTCCTGCCCATAAAAGGGAAAAAGCTAACCCTTAGAGATCGCTACTTCAGCTACATCTACACCACGTGCCATCAGCAAGTCTTACTAGAGAAGCGAGGGCGAAACGACATCTGGCGAGGGCTGTATCAATTCCCTTTACTCGAGAGTGACAGCCCCCAAACCCCCGACGAGGTAGCCCACTGGCTAGAGCATGAACTCTCCTACTCAGGAGAGTTACGCCTTGCGCCCACCACTTTCACCCTCGAGCACCGGCTCTCCCACCAAATACTTCACATCACCATCTACACGGCCGAACTCGAGTCCGACGCCGTGGGGAGCACCAAGTACCAATGGGTAAACCAGAGCGAATTGGGCGATTACGCCCTCCCCACGCCTCTCGTCCGCTTTCTCGAGCAACTGCACTAAGTTCGCCCCTCTAGCGTACATTTCTTCCCCTCAAGCCCACCCCAATTTCACCATCTCCCCTCCCATCTGTATTTTTTCGTCTTAACACTAGGGTGTTTTTCGGATAAATTACTATATTTGCACCCGAAGAAGGTTACAAAGCGATGTAACAACCTTATTCTATTCGGGGTCTCATGGTCGTTCCTCCCCCAAAGAAAGAGCGTGAAAACCTGAGTAGAAGGATACCAGAAATTTTTTATTAACCCATAATTGTGATATCAGTATGAAGAAGTCAATTTTAGTAAGTTTGGCCGTACTATTTGCGGCTGTAATAGCAGTAGGATGCAAGCGTGGTGTCCCCACACCTACGCCCACTCCCACACCTACGCCCACCCCTAAGGAGTATGTGTATGATGTTTATGTGTCAGGGAATTCGATTAGCCCAACAGGTATAGAAAGAGCTCTACTATGGGAAAATGACCAACTTAAAAAACTATCAACTAGAGAAAGTTGGGCCGGTACCGTCTCCGGCTCCGGAGACAATGTCTACGTGGCAGGGGGAATTATGCGTGAATCTCCTACGAAAGGATGGGCTGCCACAGTTTGGAAAAATACTAAGGCTACAATGTTGGATAATAGTAGTAACACATCTTTCCACTATGCTCGCTCCCTCTTTGTCTCTGGTGACAACCTCTATGTAGCAGGGTATGGCTGGAGCGATCCGGAGCCAAACCGTCGTGCTTTGATTTGGAAAAATGATGATGAGAAAAAAATTATCGAGCTTACAAAGGGAGAGAAAAATGCTTATGCCCATTCTGTTTTCGTATCGAAGGGTGTTGTTTACGCAGCCGGATATGAGTACGATGCAACACGGGAATATGTACCCATACTTTGGAAGAATAAAGATCGGATTGCATTAGTAGATGATGCAATAACAATTGGCGCTGGCAACTCCGTTTTCGTATCGGGTGGTAATATCTATGTAGTAGGATGGAGAAAGGTGGGAGCTGGACCAGGGACTGCTACACTTTGGAAAAATGAGAACCCCACCTACCTAACGGGTAACGAGAGTGACGCCTTCTCAGTCTTTGTGGCGGATAATAAAGTCTATGTAGCCGGAATGAAAGAATTTGAAGGTAAAATGAGAGCTGTGCTATGGGTAGATGGCGTGCTCACCACGTTAAGCAAAGAGGGTGTAGACGAAGCTCGTGCTCTCTCTGTTTTCGTAATCGACAATGATGTTTACGTAGCAGGATGGGAAAAAGATGCGAGAGGAAAGAGAGCCGTACTCTGGAAAAATGGGAAGCCTACCAATTTGAACGCAGGTGCAACTAATGCTTATGCCCAATCCGTTTATGTGGTAAAGCGTGAGAAAAAATAAATAAGGAACAGAGAGTTGATAAGACTTTCGGAACAGATGAAAAACTCGCAAATTGTATAATTAGTATGAGAAAATCAATTTTAGTAGGTATAGCCATGGCACTTACGGCTATGGTAGCGATAGGATGTAAAAGCTCGCCTAAAGAGACGGTATATGATGTTTACGTAGCAGGATCCGAAGCACACGATCCTTTTTGGAAGACAGTGCTTTGGGTAAATGGCAAGCCGGCAAGCGCTCCGAGTGCTGATGGTGGGCTCAAGGCTGTTTTTGTGTCGGGTAATGATGTCTATGTCGCAGGATCGGAAATCCTCGAAGGAGGCTCTTCTATGTCTGCGGCACTTTGGAAAAATGGTGTGGCTGTACCCTTGACGCCTTCAGGAAGAGTCTCCTACGCCCACTCTGTTTTTGTGTCGGGTAGCGATGTCTATGTAGTGGGGTATGCGCAGCAAAAAGATACAGGGACGTGGTGCGCTACTCTTTGGAAAAATGGGAAGCCCAAGACCCTATCAGACGCTCCGAGTAATGCCAAATCTGTTTTTGTATCGGGCCAAGACCTCTATATCTCGGGATATGAAAAAGACGAGACTACAGGGAACTCACATGCAACTCTCTGGAGAAATGATGAAGTTATCAAATTGAAAAGCAGTGCTAAACACTCCTATGCTAATGCTGTCTATGTAGAGGGACGCGATGTCTACGCCGTAGGGTATAAGATGACTTCAGATGCCAAGATGTTTGCCATGCTCTGGAGGAATGGCACCCCTGAAGAGATAACAAATGGAGACCAATGGGCAGAGGCTCGTTCCCTCTTTGTCTCGGGCAATGATGTTTTCGTCGTAGGGCATGAAAACCAGGGAGGGAAGAATGTCGCTATGCTCTGGAGAAATGGTACACGTACCAAGTTGAGTGGTAGTGGCGCAGAAGAGGCAGATGCTCTCTCCGTGTATGTGATTGACGATAATATTTACGTCGTAGGGACCGAGAAAAAAGGCGGAAAGGACGTCGCTATGCTATGGAAGAAGGTAAAGGACTCTGACACCTGGATCTCTGAAGCATTGAGCGACGGAAGTAATTCGGCTGAAGCCGCCTCCGTTTTTGTGGTAAAGCGCAATAAGTAAAGAGTAGCGAGCGTCCGTACGCACTTCGTAGAGAGGTGTAGAGGAAACGCTCCTGCAGATAAAAATTAAAACAATAGGGGGCTGTGTCGTAGAGGCATAGCCCCTTCTTCGTTTCTTAGCTAGGGGATTGCTCTCGCTTTTGAGAGACATGCAACGCTCTCTAGCCCACTCCAAGGGAAGCAATGGAGAGAGAGCTCTTTCTCCTGTTGTATACTTCCCCAAATTATATGAGTACAAGAGGGCGATATAGCTGTAGATAAAAATAAATGCTTACCTTTGCAGTGAAGATTGCGGCCGTGGTGTAATTGGTAGCCACGTTAGACTTAGGATCTAATGCTGCGAGGCGTGAGGGTTCGAGTCCCTCCGGCCGCACTCTCCTCTAGATTAATCATTATGTATCTGTACGGCTCTGGGACTTCCCGGAGCTTTTTTGGTCAATAGTCCTTGCTAAGTGTTCGCCAATGGGAATCCTTTCTAATGCTTTTACCCAAAAGGAATGGACTATTCTCAGTTTGTAAAAAGGGAGAAAAGACTTTTTGATTAAGATAAAGAAGTGTACATAGGAACGAGAATCCTTTGTACATTTGCACTATATTAAAGACATTGATACCCATGGATAGTAATAAAGTATTATTTGTCAGCGGTATAGATACCGGGGTAGGGAAAACTTATGCTACAGGCGTTTTGCTTCGCGAGATGCGAGAGAAAGGACTCCGCGTCATCAGTCAGAAACCTGTGCAAACAGGCTGCAAGGGGCGTAGCGAAGACCTTGACGTACACGACGCCCTAGCCCCCCATCTCGATCCCGAGCAACGGGCAGAACCCTACCGCTGCTCCTATCTTTATAAGTATCCTGCATCACCTCACCTTTCGGCTCAGCTAGAACAACGCCCGATAGACCCCAAAAAGATTGATTCTGACACCCAAGAGCTACTCTCCCAGGGCTACGATCGCATCCTAATGGAGGGTGCCGGAGGGCTTATGGTTCCACTGACCCCCGAGCTCCTTACCCTCGATTTTATTGCTCAGCGGGGCTATCCTGTAGCCTTGGTTACCTCAGGGCGACTGGGGAGCATCAACCACACCCTACTGAGTTTGCAAGCTCTACAAGATCGGGAGATCCCGGTAGAGCGCGTTATCTACAACCACTATCCCCCCGAAGAATCCCCCATAGCACAAGAGACCATAGCGTACCTACGGCATTACCTTGCCTCCTGTTTCCCCTCCACCCTATGGCAGGAGATAGGATACGAAACATTGGATTCTTCATCTTCTGACAAATAACATTGCGTATGAAAGAGACGGCTACTCCTCAGCCTCAAGGGCTACAAGACATAGTATATTACGGAAGCGAAGCAGAGCAGAAGATGGTGCGCACAGCCTTCGAAGCCCTACTTCACGACTATCAAATGAGCAATCATCGTCGCAAAGACGAGATCATTATTAAGGCATTCAACCTAGCGAATAAAGCGCATGCAGGGGTACGACGCCGCAGTGGAGAGCCGTACATCATGCATCCCATAGCGGTTGCCTATATCGTTAGCCACGAGATGGGGCTTGGCTCCACCTCTATCGCCTCGGCGCTCCTGCACGATGTAATAGAGGACACGGAGTACACCGAAGAGAACATCCGCGACATGTTTGGCGACAAGATTGCCCAAATCGTGCAGGGGCTTACGAAGATCTCGGTGGAGATGTTCAAGGATCAGGAGGATGTTTCTGCCCAGGCGGAGAATTTCAGAAAGCTAATCCTTACCATGAACGACGATATACGCGTCGTCCTCATCAAGATAGCAGACCGCCTGCACAACATGCGCACTCTTGAGTCGATGCCTACGCATAAGCAACTCAAGATCACGGGAGAGACGCTCTACGTCTACGCACCTATTGCCCATCGCCTCGGGCTCTTTACCATCAAAACAGAACTCGAGGAGCTATGCTTCCACATAGAGCATCCTGCCGAATACAACGAGATTAAAAACAAAATAGAGGCCAGCGAAGAGCAGCGAACTCTCCTCTTTGAGCATTTTGCCGCCCCACTGCGCGAGGTCTTCGCTCGCAAAAAACTCAACTACGAGATGAAGGCGAGGGTGAAGAGTTGCTACTCGATTTGGCGCAAAATGCAGGAGAAAAAAATCCCCTTCGAAGAGGTGTACGACCTCTATGCCGTGCGCATCATTTTTGAGAGCCAAGAGGGCATCCCCGACAAAAAGGTGTGTTGGGATATTTACTCCGAGATCACAGACCTATACCGCAACAAGACAGACCGCATCCGCGACTGGGTTAGTTCGCCCAAGACCAATGGCTACCAAGCGCTCCACCTTACCGTGATGGGGCCCGACGGAGAATGGATAGAAATACAGATACGCTCTCGCCGCATGGACGATATAGCGGAGCGTGGGTTTGCCGCCCATTGGAAGTACAAAAGCGAAAACGTGGAGGAAGACTCCGAGCTCGACCGCTGGATAGAAACGATCCGCGAGATCCTGGAGAATCCCACTCCGGACTCGATGGACTTCCTCGATACAATCAAGCTCAATCTCTACTCCGACGAGATCAGCGTCTTTACCCCCAAAGGGAAAGTTTTCACTCTCCCCAAGGGAGCTACCGGGCTCGACTTTGCCTATGCCCTCCACGGGGAGCTGGGGAATAAATGTCTCGGTATCAAGATAAATCATCATCTATTCCCCCTGAGCCATACCCTCAGGAATGGAGATCAAGTGGAGGTAATCACAAGCCCGACCCAGGAGCCTCATCCCGAATGGCTCAAGTATGTAGTGACCGGGAAAGCTCGGATGAAGATCAACGCTGCACTACGCAAAGCAGACCGAGAGAAAACCGCTTTAGGAGAAAAAATGGTAACCGAGCTACTCGAGGCGGATGGACAAACCATCACCCCTCTCCTACTCGACAAGATTGCCAATTACTACAACTTCCACAAGCGAGAAGATTTCTTCTTGGCCGTAGGGAACCGCTCCATAGAGCTACCGGAGTCTTTCCGCAAGGTATTCCAAGGGGCTGATGGCAACTTCTTCTCGCGCCTATTCCGCCCCTCAAAGAAAAACAGAGAGCTCACAGCGGCCACCATCGAAGAGGCGCAATCTCCGGATAAGCCCAATACAAAAAAGCCCTACCTTCTAGAGCAACACCTCCTCACCCCCAACTACACCATAGCCCCCTGCTGCTCTCCTATCTTGGGCGATGATACGGTAGGTTTTGTTACCGACAACGGCACCATCATGGTACACAAGCGCAATTGTCCGGAGGCAATGCGACTCAAAAGCAGTAAAGGGAATCAGCTTATCGAGACCGTTTGGGGCGACCATCCGCACTCCCTTTTTGAGGCAACTCTCGCCATCAAAGGGATGGACTCAATCGGTATTCTCAACGCTATTATCCAAGACATTAGCGAGGACTTTTACCGCTCCATTACAAGCATCAACCTCTCGGCTCAAGGGGGAGTTTTTGGTGGAGAAATCAAGGTGATGGTACACGACGTGGAGGATGTACGTCGTATCATCGAAGGGCTAAAACAAAAAGACACGATCGCATCGGTCACTCGGGTCTAAGGCTATTTCTCTTTTTCCTATCCATAGCGGACACCCTAAGCAAAAGCGAGGTGTCCGTTCTTTTTTTATACAGCAAAATAGACTACCTTTGGTTGTAGATAAATGAAACACCACTAAACAAACAAGAGCTATGACAGTAAAAGAGTATATCGCAGCCCACGAAGAGGAGTTCCTACAAGACCTATTCGCACTGCTTCGCATCCCCAGCATCAGTTCGCAGAGCGAGCACAAACCCGATATGGTACGCACGGCTGAGCACTGGAGGGACTACCTACTCGCCTCAGGCATGCAACGAGCCGAAGTTTATCCCACCCCCGGTAATCCCGTTGTTTTTGCCGAGCGCATTATAGACCCGAGCGCAAAAACCATCCTTATATACGGTCACTACGATGTAATGCCCGTGGAGCCTCTTGAGCTTTGGAAGAGCGAACCCTTCGAGCCCGTCATCCGCGACGGACACATTTGGGGGCGAGGAGCCGACGACGACAAAGGGCAAACCATGATACAGGTAGCCGGGCTCCGCACCGCCTTAGCTCTCGACCTCGTGCGTTGCAACGTAAAAATCATATTCGAGGGAGAGGAAGAAATCGGCTCTACCCACTTGGAGGCATTCTGCCAAGAGCACAAAGAGATGCTTCGTGCCGACGTGATTTTGGTATCAGATACAAGTATGGTCGGCCGCAACACCCCCTCACTCACTACGGGACTACGCGGACTTGCCTACTGGGAAATAGAGGTAACCGGTCCCAATCGCGACCTCCACTCGGGGCACTTTGGCGGAGCTGTTGCCAACCCCATCAACGAGCTCTCAAAAATCATTGCCCAAATGGTGGATGAGAAGGGACGCATTACGATACCCCACTTCTACGACGATGTAGTACCCCTCTCGAAGGAAGAGCGAGATATGATTGCTCAAGTACCCTTCTCTCAAGAGGCCTACTGCAAAGCCATTGATGTGGACGCCGTATTTGGCGAAGAGGGCTACAGCACTCTCGAGCGCAATAGCTGCCGCCCCAGCTTCGACGTATGCGGCATTTGGGGAGGCTACACGGGCGAAGGAGCCAAAACGGTGCTTCCGTCTAAGGCGTACGCCAAAGTATCTACTCGCCTTGTAGCTAATCAAGATCACGATAAGATCTCTAAACTCTTTGTAGACTACGTAAAGCAGATTGCTCCTCCCTACGTACGCGTCAAAGTAACACCCATGCACGGAGGCGAGGCTTACCTCTGCCCCATCGATCTCCCCGCCTATAAAGCGGCCGAGGAGGCGTGTGCCGTGGCTTTTGGTCAGCGTCCTCTAGCGGTACGCCGCGGAGGGAGTATCCCCATCATCGCTACCTTCGAAAAGGTTCTTGGTATCAAGAGTGTACTCATGGGCTTTGGTCTCGAAAGCAATGCCATCCACTCTCCCAACGAAAACTTCCCCTTGGATATATTCCGCATTGGTATAGAAGCCGTTGCCGAATTCTATAAACTCTACCGATGAACAACGAAAAACCGATATTGATAACCGGTGCCCTTGTCAATGGCTCCATACAAGATCTATTGATTGAGGGCAACCAAATAGCTCGTATTGCCCCGAGTATCCCTGTAGCCAATCACTACGACGTGCTGGAGGGATGCCGCCGTGTGGTGGTACCGGGGATGGCGAATACGCATACCCATGCCGCCATGACCCTCTTCCGCGGTTACGGCGATGATTTGCCCCTGATGCGCTGGCTCGAAGACTACATTTGGCCCGTGGAGGCACACATGACGGAGGAGGATGTCTATTGGGGTGTACGGCTCGCCTGCCTCGAGATGGTACGCACCGGTACAACGGCGTTCCTAGATATGTACGCCTTCCCCATGGCAACGGCTCAAGCCGTAGAGGACTCGGGGATGCGAGGCGTGGTGAGCTACACACTCTTTGACCGAGGGGACGCAGAGCGCGCCAAGCTCGACAGAGAAAATTGTAGCCGCTACCGCAAAGAATTTGAGCAGTTCTCCTCTCGAGTAGTCTTCTCTATCGGTCCACACGCCATCTACACGGTAAGCGGCCCACAACTCCGCTTCTGCCGCGACTTTGCAGATGAAACAGGCGTGCTGGTTCACCTCCACCTCTCAGAGACCCAAACCGAGATAGAAAACGCCATCAAGGAGTATGGATTGCGCCCCGTGCACTATTTGGAAAAACTTGGCGCGCTGAGCGATAAGTTCGTCTTGGCACACTCGCTTTGGATGGAGGATGAAGAACTAGACGTTATCGCTCGCCATGGAGCTGCCACCGTGCATAACCCGGCTTCCAATATGAAGCTAGCGTCGGGCTACACCTTTAAGTTTGAGGAGATGAAAAAGCGCGGTATCCGAGTGGGAATCGGTACAGACGGATGCTCCTCTAGCAACAATTTGGATATGTTCATCGCCATGCGTATGGCGGCTCTTCTGGGCAAAGTATGGCGTTTCGACCCCACGGCAACAGCCGCCGAGGCGATATACCAATCTGCCACTCGTGAGGGCTACAACATACTAGGGCTTAATGGCGGCAGGATAGAAGAGGGAGCCTTGGCGGATCTTTGCCTCCTGCGCACAGATCGCCCCACGATGGTGCCCCTACACAACCTCACCTCCAACCTCGTCTACTCTGCCGATGGCTCCGTGGTAGATACCACTATTGTGGATGGTAAAATACTGATGCGCGAAGGAGTGATCCCGGGCGAAGAAGAGGTAATTGCAAAGGCGAATCAACGAGCGCACAAGCTCATCAAATCCTACGGAATCAAACAATAAATAGGTAATGCTATGGAAATGAAAATGTATCACGAGGCTGCGGACTTCCTCCTCAAACGCCTCCCCTTCAAAGCAAAAATAGGTATCATCCTAGGCAGTGGCTTGGGAGAATTGGGAAATAAGATAGAAGACCCCACCATCATCCCTTATAGCGAAATCCCCAACTTTGCTCACTCTACGGCTATTGGTCATAAGGGCAATTTCATCTGCGGTAAGCTAGGGGGCGTCCCTGTGGTGGCTATGCAGGGGCGATTCCATTACTACGAAGGTTACCCCATGGAGCGCGTAACTTTTCCGGTACGTGTGATGAAGCTCATCGGCGTAGAGACACTCTTTGTCTCCAATGCTGCCGGAGGTATCAACAACACCTACCACGTAGGCGATCTAATGATTATACGAGATCATATCAACAACCTGCCCAATCCGCTCATCGGTCCTAATATGGGAGAGTTCGGAGTTCGCTTCCCCGATATGACCAGAGCCTACGACCGCGACCTCATCGCTCGTGCAGAACGCATTGCCAAAGAAGAGAACATCGAAGTGAGAAAAGGGGTATATGTAGGGCTAACCGGTCCCTCTTACGAGACCCCTGCCGAGTATCTTTTCTACCAACGTGTGGGTGGAGATGCTATCGGCATGAGCACAGTACCCGAAGTACTTGTGGCACGGCACGCCGGAATCCGAGTATTCGGGATGTCTGTCATCACCAACGAAGGCTGGCACTTCGAGGGCGACTATACCAACGATGCTCAGGAAGTAATTGATGCTGCCAACGCGGCCAGCGAACGGATGGGACGTATTTTCCAGCGACTCATTAGCGAGATTGCCGAAGCTTAATGGCGACTCCCGAAAAATCCCCTTACGCACCTTCGCTCACCGATGAAGAGATTATGGCTTCACTGCGGGCGAGGGTGCGCTCTCGTATGGACGGGGCTACAGCCGCTGCCATGCGTGCCTCCGGTGTGGACTATGCCTACAACTTCGGATTGTCTATCCCCCAACTGCGCGACTTAGCAAGCGAACTCCCCTCACGACTAAGCCTCGCCCAGAAACTCCTCTCTGCCCAACTGCGCGAGATGCGTATCCTTGGGCTTCTCTCCTTTCCACCCGAAACCCTAACCTATTCCCAGGCAATTTCTTTCGCAAAATCACTCGAAACGGAGGAACTTCTCAGCCTATTCTCCACTCACCTTTTGGCTAAGAACGAAAACGTTGTTGCCTGCTTTCCTCGAGGAGAATCCCTAAGGATACAGAGGGTGTGGCTCAACGCGCTCTCTCGCCGACTCCTACAAAATCTCCCCACTTCGGGATTATCTCAAGCGATTGAGACGACGCTGGAGAGGCTCTCCGCCCAACCCAAGACGCTATCCGTTACCGAAATGGATTGGTTAGAGCGGCTCTACAACAACGAGGAATGGACTAAACAGATCAGCCCTGCACTCCGCTCTTGGACGCAACTCCCCGAGGAACACCCTCTCCGCAACGTCGCAAGCGACCTGCTCTTCTAAACGTATCCCAATGAAATTTAAGTAGCCGAACCTGAGCCCTCGCCGCCGTTTTCGTTCAGGTTGAAGTACGGAGGTCATGCCTTCTTGGGTCTAACGGTAGTTTGTTCGTACGTCACGTCGGTTAGCGTGAAGTACTTCTTCGACGGATTTAGCAGTACCACAGGTTTTTCGATATGCTCCTGCGCACGGAAAGTCTTCCCCTTAGGCACAGCTTTACTCTTGAAAGAGGGCTTGAGCGTACCCAAGTCCCCGAATTCTACAATGTCGCCATTGGCAACAATATCGCGTGCGATTTCGGTGGCATAGTTCAATACGGCTTCCACTTCCTGACGGTTGAATGCGGTAGACTTTGCCACACGCTCGCAGAAACTTCGGAAGTCCACACGATGTCTGCCCGTAGGGCGAGCTACCTGATAGATCTTTTCTGCTTGAGGACCGACACTTAATTTACGTTCTATCAGGACGAACTGCAAGGGCTTATTTGCCATAACTCAAGACCATTTCCTCCTTTTGTCCTTGCTCTCCCGAAGTCGGAGGGGTTCGCTTTAGGGGAGAGTTGATTTATTTATAGTGCAAAGATAATGAACTTATCGCCCAAAACACATTACCAATCTCTAGAAAGTGTATTAAGAATTGGGAGAAAGTGTATTAAGATTTTCGAGAAAGCTAATTACGAATTTGTAGAATACTCATTAGGAATCCAAAGAAAACACATCAGCATATTATAAAAAGCACATTATCAATTAGTAGAGAAGTACTGAGTAGCTTATCAATCGCTCATTAGCATCCTAATTAATTCTCATAAAAAAGAAGGAGGACCACCCCGACGGCAGCCCTCCTTACTCATGAAGAACTTATATAGATTTACACAGGATCCATTCCGGAATATCAGCGTACCGCCTTGAAAACAAGAGGCGTAGCACCTCCCATTACCACGATAATACAGGGATTCTCTTCGCCTGTGGAGATACTAAACAATACCCTACCGGCTTGAGGAGTAGCCACCGCGAGGAGACGCCCTTCAAGATCGAGCAAGCGAACTTCTTTGCTCTCTTGAGGCAGATTCACTACTTCCCAGCCTTCAGAAGTCGCGCGCAATGCCACATCAGCACCCCAAGCAACCGGCGCGAGGGCCGTCATCTCCGTTATCTTGAAATCCTTCCAAAGCGGAGAAGCCAAATAGGCACTCTTGCTCCCCTGAGGCACCATGAGGATACATTCACTACGGCTAATCCCCTCAAACACATCGTCTACAAAAGCACTCTCTACAGGAGTTGCCGTTTTTACTGTTATCTTCTTGATGTTTTTGCTTCCACAGAAAGCCCTCTCTCCAAACGCCGCAAAGTTGGGAGAGAACTCTACCTCTTCCAAATTGGTGCAATACCAAAAAGCGAAGTCGTCTATAGTGGTTGTGGCATCGGGCATCTTGCAAACTTTATTGCTCATATTGGGATAGGCGAGCAGTTTGGCGAGGTTCTTGGTATAGAGAACACCCTCTTTTGCTGCATAGGCGGTATTGCCCTCATCTGCAGTGAAACGCTCCAATCCAAAACATCCGAGGAAGGGATTGCCGGAGAAAGAGGCTGCCGACCGTCCAAAATTGACCTCCTTAAGACCTAGACACTCACTAAAAGCCGCATAACCAATCTCTGTCAAACTCTCGGGGAAAGAGATCTTCTCCACGGCATGATTGTGCCAAAACGACTTCTCCTTAATCTCTTTCAAACCAGATCCAAAGGTAATTTCCTTAACCTTCTCGCAAGAAAGGAACGCGTCGGTAGCAATGCTCTCCAGCGAATTGGGGAAGTTCAGTTTCTCTATAGAAGAACAATTTCTAAAAGCAGCTACCCCGATTGTCTTTAGCCCTTCTGCGAATACAACGGTCTTGAGAGCCGCGTCGCCCTCAAACGCCTCATTGGCGATAGACTCGACTGTGGTAGGGAAAGTGATCTTTTGTAGCGCGGTGCAATATCCGAAGCAGGAAGTTGGGATAGTCTTGATCCCCTTAGGCACGACGAGTTCCTCTAGACCGGTGGCGCCGAAGAAAGCACTTTCGTCGAATGTTTCCATCTCTTTGGGGAGGTTGATCACCTTAAGAGCATCCGTCTGATCGAAAGAATTGTGACGAATTTCCTTTACGCCTTCCGGGATGGTTATCTCCTTTAGAGCACGACAGTGGGTGAAAGCATAGTTACCCAAGAACTCCAATTTGCTGGGGAGCTTGATCTCTTCCAATACAGGGCACGCACCAAATACAGTTGCGTAGATATGAGTCACTTCGTCGGGAATGATCACCTCTTTGAGGTTTTCGCACTTAAAGAAAGCCCCAATACCAATAGAGCGGATATGCTTGGGAAGGGTAAGACTCTCAATCGTGGAGCAGCCATAGAATAGCTTCTCAGGGAGCATATCGGGTTTGGTCTCGTCCACAACGTACTCACGCATGTTACCCAAATCCTCCACACGAATGTAGTAGGTTCCACCACCGGGCACAATCGTTGCTTCCGAGAGGTCTATACGTCTCACAGAGGCGTGAGGTCTCTTAGTTCCGTACTCATCGGAGCCACAGAATTGACGCAAAACTCGTAGGTCGTAACTATTGAGCTTGCCTATAATCTTGACCGACACAGCTGTTTCCTCCCAAATATTATCGGGAGCTTCGTCGTACAACTTACCGGCTTCGGAGAGATTGACAACGGCGTCAAAATTTTCTTCCTGAGCATTAGCATGCCAGAGGGAGGCTACACTGCACACCACCCAAGCCATCAAAACGAGTAGTTTTTTCATCATACTATTTGGTCTATAATTTCGTGAAATCAGATTTTTAGTAACTCATAGGAGGGCAACGTAAGGTCGTTT
This sequence comes from Porphyromonas endodontalis ATCC 35406, assembly GCF_000174815.1. GTDB lineage: Bacteria > Bacteroidota > Bacteroidia > Bacteroidales > Porphyromonadaceae > Porphyromonas > Porphyromonas endodontalis. The sequence continues at coordinate 67,788 of NZ_ACNN01000007.1, read as the reverse complement.
TATCATCCAATCGAATGAGATAAACGCCGTCGCCGGGAGCCTCCACAAACATACTGCTAGCGGTAACTTCTATACGACTTAGGAGCTTACCCGAGAGGTCGTAGAGAAGCAAGCATTGAGTTCCCATGGGGATATTGCCAATCACCCAGCCGTGCGAAAGTCTCGCAATGGAGATGGCATTCGCATCAATCTTCTCATTAGGCGAACCCTCGGGACAGCCGGTTCCGTCTCCAAGATCAGACACCTGCCATCCTTTTGCTATAGCAAGGGCGGTATTACTGGTGGCAACAAAGGGCGTTTTGTTGAGCAAGATACATCCGCCGGCTCCGTTGTTATCATCTTTGGGTTCCTTAGGGCGCAACGACTTGTAGAGGTCGTTGAGGGCACAGTCGTTCATATCCGTTCCCTTTACCGATACGTAATACACCCCCTTAGCATTGGGGAGGGTCAGCTCTTTAATCGGGTTGGTATGCACATTGACGTGCACTAGCTGAGTCAAATTAACGATGGAAGAAAGATCGGAAATGAGGTTGGCATAGCAAATGATAGTATTCAGATTCTCCAAAGAAGAGAGGTCTAACGTTGTAATTTGGTTCTCACTACAAGTAAGGCTATTGAGGGTTTTCATCCCCTGGACAGCGGAAATCTCCGATAGATTACAAGCACTAATATCCAATGTCTCTAGCGACATGGGGAGTTCATACTTCTCGAGCATAGGGTTTCTTGAGCAGTCCAACACCTTAAGAAGAGAGCATTTACTCAACTCCAACGTCTCTAATTTATTGGCGTAACAAGTCACATTCCACACGAGCGGACAATTATCCAAACGGAGAGTCTTTATCTGATTGTTGTTACAAATCAGGTTGGTCAACTTGGTGCATTGGGAGAGATCAAGCGAAGTAATCGCACAAGAGGGGCACTCGATAACGGAAAGTTCGGTTAGCCCTTCGATATTGATGCTCGCCAAATTGACGCTGTTGTTCGTCGCAATCGTCTTAAGTTTTTTACAATCTCGGAGGTCTAACTCCGTAAGCCCCGTGGCAGGAAGCAAGATCGTTTCGAACTCATTCTCCTTGGGGAGCACTAGTTTCTCGAGGCGATTATTGAGATATCCAAAGCCGGCAAAGAGATAAGAGATCTTTTTATTGTTCGAAAGATCCAACTCTTTAAGCCACACTTGAGCCACATTTAGATGCCGAAGTTCCGGAGCTCCGGAGAGATCCAACGAAGGAATACGCGGACAACCCTCCAACACCAACTTCTGAATCGGAGAATGCGAAGGCATAACAAAACTTGTCATCTTCCCCGAATTCTGGCAAACAACGCTATCGAGCAACATATTATTGGAGAGATCCAGCGTCTCTAGAGGGATGCTTTCTAGGGTAAGAGCACGCAGATTTACATTCTTTGTAAGGTCTAGTTTCGTGAAGAAATTCTTTCTCGAAATGAGGTCGGTAAGCGGAGGCATATTTGTAACATCCAGCATGCCTAAGCCATTACCCGAGCACTCCAATACAGCAATATCACCGCGGAGTTCCAAATTTTTAGACTTCGTTTTCCCTCGGATGGCAGTGGCCGTGGTATGCAAGGCATGCTTTTCTACGGAACCATCCTCCCAAACCAACGAGACTTCCCCCTCTCGGCTTCCCATTAGAAGCAAGGCGAAATCACTGCCCACGTTGTCGAGAAAAGACATCTTGATAGAGTGCTCTTGAGCCAACACAGAAGTGCAAGCTCCTCCCAAGCAAGCTACAATCAAGACAAGAATGCGAACTACTGTTCTTCTCATAATCTATTATTTTAATAAAACACTTAGCTTTACAGCCCGACGAAAACCCCACAAAGGCGGATTTCTCCAACCTCATTCTGTCAATATTATTTCGTCTCTGCCCGAAAGTTACGACATTATTTTGAATACAATATTACAAAGAGAAAGAATCTAGGATAAAACAGAAAAGAAACGACAGAAAGACGACATCTCCACCGACAATCAGCTATTCTAATAAAAACTTAAAGCCGCAACTTCTCCAGCTGGAGGGGAACAAAGAAAAATTCCTCAGGGCAAAGTGTCAAAAGAGGAGCGTGGTGCGAAAACAAAATACACTCTCCTTTTCTTCGTGTCTAAGGGAGGGGAGCCCTCTCTGCAGTATATTTTTCTATCTTTGCGTACACAAATTAGCTAAGTCGATGAAACGAAGAAACTCATCATATCACCCTAAGTGGCGTCCCGGGATGGACAGACGCAAAGTACACCGCCGCCGCGTGCGCCGTACCCTACTCACCACCTTACTCATCATCGTAGTACTGGCTATTGTAGGAGTAATAGGGCTGTATCGCTTTGCCCCCATAGGGAAATCCGGGGAAGGAATGTATGTATATGTCACTGAGAACACCACGGCCGACGATGTACTTCAGCAGATCGAAAAACGCATTTTGGTACGCTATCCCGGTGTGTTACATCGTGTGGCTCCTTGGGTTCTACGCACCAAAGGGCAACTTCAATCCGGGCGTTATCGCATTGAGCCCTCCATGAGCCTTCACACCTTTTTTGCTACCCTCACAAGTGGAGAAGAAAGCCTTGTTACTCTACAGATCACACGAGGGATTCGTACACAAGAGGAGCTAATAAAAACGCTAACCGGGGAGCTTAGGATGAAGCCCGAGAGCCTGAGAGAGCGACTACAAGACCTCCAGTTCTGCACCTCTCTAGGCGTGGATACCATTACCATACGTACCCTCTTTATGCCCAGCGAATACAAAGTGCGTTGGGATATTTCGCCCGATTCTCTTGTCGCACTCTTCCACGATCAGTATAAAAAGTTCTGGACCGACGAGCGCAAACGCCTCGCCACAGAAGCCGGATTCTCCCCTGCCGAGATAATAACCCTTGCCTCTATCGTACAAGAAGAGAGCGCAAAAAAAGATGAGCACAGCACCATCGCAGGGCTTTATATCAACCGAATTCGCGAGGGGATGAAGCTCCAAGCCGACCCCACAGCTCGCTATGCTTATGGCGACTTCGCCGTCAAACGCATCGGGCAAATACAGCTGAGTGCAGACTCTCCCTACAACACCTATAAGGTAAAGGGATTGCCCCCGGGGCCGATCTGTTACCCCGAGCAGAGTACCATTGATAGCGTACTCCATTACAAAAAGCACGACTATATATATATGTGTGCCCGAGCGGACTTCTCCGGCTACCACGCCTTTGCCTCCAACTACATGGAGCACAAACGCAATGCCAAAGCCTACCAAGCCGAATTGGACAAACGAGCCATTAAGTAAAGCGCTTTGACCGACATTAGCGAAGCATTCTGCCGCACCGAGTTACTGATAGGCGAGGAAGCCTTGCAACATCTCCGCTCTACCCACGTCCTACTCGTAGGGCTTGGAGGCGTGGGGGGAATAACGGCTCACCTATTAGTTCGCGCAGGGATTGGGCGACTTACCCTCGTGGATGGGGATAGAGTCTCGCCCAGCAACCTCAACCGACAGATGGTGGCTTATCAAGATACATTGGGAGCGTTTAAGACGGAGGCGTTGGCTCAAGAGCTGAGGCGCATACAGCCCGATGTAAACCTCACGTTGGTGACCCAATACCTCACACCGGAGGAGGTGGCTCCTCTTATTGAGCAGTGCCACCCCGATTTTGTCGTGGATGCCATCGATACATTAGCCCCTAAAACGGAGTTGCTCATAGAGGCGCATAACCGCAAGATCCCCGTTGTTTCATCTATGGGAGCAGGGGCAAAACTCGACCCCACAGCCCTCCGCATCGAAGATATAAGTGCTAGTCACACTTGCGCTCTTGCCAAAGCCGTACGCAAAGCACTGCGAGAACGCGGCGTGCACAAGGGAATACCGGTTGTCTTCTCCACAGAGAAAGCCCTACCACACGCCATACAATCCACCTCTGCAGAGCCGAGTAAACGCTCCACCGTGGGCACCATCTCCTACATGCCCAATCTCTTTGGATGCCTCCTTGCCAGCTACGTACTAAGGCAACTCGTCACCCCATACCTACCAACAACAATCTGATGCAAACCCCATTCATCACCATAGAGCAACTCCACAAGAGCTTTGGCTCGCTCGAAGTATTACGCGGCGTCTCTTTCTCCGTAGCGCAAGGCGAAGTCATCGCTATCGTAGGAGCGAGTGGAGCAGGCAAGACAACCCTCCTACAAATTATGGGTGCCCTTGATACGCCCTCCTCGGGGCAGGTCTACATCCGTGGGGTGAATCCACATACCCTTTCGGCTCGGCAGCAAGCGGACTTCCGCAATAAGCATCTCGGATTTGTCTTCCAATTCCACGAACTACTCCCCGAGTTTACAGCCCTTGAGAATGCAGCCCTCCCTGCCCTCATCGCAGGCGAACCCCGACGCGAAGCGCTAAGGCATGCCGAAGAGCTCCTCACCATGCTCGGGCTGGCAGAGCGTTGCCATCATGCCCCTCGCGAACTATCCGGAGGGGAGAAACAGCGCGTGGCCGTAGCTCGTGCCCTCATCAATCATCCGGATGTACTGCTCGCTGACGAACCCTCGGGTAGTCTCGACAGCAAGAATAAGGAAGAGCTTCATCAGCTTTTCTCTCGCCTTAGCCGAGAAATGGGGCAAACGATCGTCTTCGTAACCCACGACCGCACGATGGCAAAGCGAGCCGATCGCATCATCACACTGCACGATGGGCAAATCGAATCCGACGAAAGCATTTCACCATCATCTCCCCAAACAGCCCCCAAAGAGAACCATGAACTCCCATCTGAGTAAGTTCTTTCGTTTTGACAAGAGCGACCTTCTTGTGTTTTTCTTCTTCGTCTGCCTTGCCGGCGTTGGAGCCACTCTCCTGCTCTGGGGTAAGCCACAAAACAAGGCGGAGATCCTCCCCCAAACGAATCAAATTGCCTCAAATAGCCAAGAGGCTCCCCTTTATGGCAATACAGCCACCCCCTCTGCTGCAAGAAGGAGCCCGGCAGCTCGCGATAGTCTTGTGCTCAGCAAAGATTACATAGGGCCACCCACCTCCGATCGAAGTTACACAAGTAGCCGCAAGCTCCCCGAAGGGATTACCCTCCCTCTCAACCAAGCGGACTCGGCAACGCTCACCCAAGTTCCCGGCATCGGAGCTACCTTTGCACAGCGAATTGTACGCTATAGAGAGCGACTCGGAGGCTTTTACACCCTCTTGCAACTGCAAGAAGTCTATGGTATGACTACGGAGAAATTCCAACAAATCTACCCCTACTTTACCCTAGGCACCGCCCCCCAACGCATTGCACTTGGCACGCTCCCCTACGATAGTCTGCCTCAGCATCCCTACCTCAATAGGGGGCAACGGAATGCCATAGCACGCATTCTCTACCGCGACGGCAAACTACAGGGTTGGCAACAACTCGCCAATTTGCCCGAGTTCACGCGCGACGACAGCATCCGCTTAGGGCACTATTTTACGTTCTAATTCTCAAACAAAAGGAGGAAACAAGAGCCTATGATTACCAAGATATACCCCGAGACTCCCAACTGGGATCTCCTGCACAAGATAGCCGCACAAATACGTGATGGAGCTATTATTATCTACCCTACAGGCATTGGCTACTCCTACGGATGCTCTGCCTACAAAGCACGAGCTATTGAGGAGGTATGTAGGCTCAAAGGGGTAGATCCCAAGAAGCACAGACTCACCATTATGTGTCGCGATTTGGCAGACTTTACACGCTATGCCAAGGTAGACAACACTTCGTTTCGCTACATTCGGGAGCACGAAAAAGAGCCTATTACCTACCTACTACCGGCAACTTCCGAACTGCCCAAGCTCCTCATCAACAAGCACGAAGTAGGTTTACGCCTTCCTCTACATCCACTCGCCACACTCCTTTTGGAGGTACTCGACGAGCCCCTACTTACCGCCTCTCTCCCTACCAAAAAAGAGGATCCTGAGTACCGTACAGACCCCGAACTCATCGATGAACTATACGGACACGAGGTATACACCATCTTAGATGGGGGATGTGCCCTGGGAGGTACCACGGCCATTGTATCCCTTACTCAAGGGGAACCCGAGATCGTCCGCCCTGCCGGTATTCCTCAACCCCTCCACTAGCCGCATCCCCATACAGTCTTTTCAAAAGAACTAATGAAGCAATTCTTTTCGTCCCTACTCCCCCCCTTTGTAGTCCTATCTCTGCTACTCACCAGCCTTATTGTAGGCTGTGCCAAGCAAGCCTCTCCCGAGGGAGGCCCCTATGATATGACTCCCCCTAGGCTCATCAAAAGTGACCCGAATAATGGTACTACCCACTTCTCCGGGAAGAAAATCAAACTCACTTTTAACGAGAATGTAAAGGTGGAGAAGAGTAACGAAAAGGTCATCTTTTCCCCGCCTCAGAATACAAATCCTCGCATACTCTCGGGTACAGGCAAGAGCATTACCATCATTTTTGAGGACTCCCTGCACAGCAATACCACCTATACTATCGACTTTACCGATGCCATTGTAGACCTAAACGAGGGAAATCCGCTAGAGGGATTCGTTTTTGCATTCTCCACGGGAGAGAAAATTGATAGCATGGAGATACGAGGGCAAGTACTTGATGCTCGGGGGCTTTATCCCATCCCCAATATATTCGTGGGGGTACACAAAGGGGGGGCAGACAGTCTCTTTCGCACCCAAGCCTTCCTACGCACAGGGCGCACGATGAGCGATGGTTCTTTTGTTATCACGCACTTAGCCCCCGGCAAATACCGTCTTTTTGCGCTGAACGACCTTGACCATTCATTCAGTTATAGCCAACGCTCGGAGGGCTTTGCCTTCCTAAGCGAAGCCGTAGAGGCGGTAGCTCCTTCTCCCCAAGAGGAGACCCCGCTCCCTTTCGCAGCTGATTCCGCAAAAAAAGACAGCCTAAATGCACCCCCAAAATCAGCTGATTTTTCAGATTTTTCTGGGCAGAAAGCGGACTCGATTTTGGGCAGAAACGAAAAGCCGGATCACCTACTTCTCTATTCTATTGACCTACCACAAAAACAATTCTTGCAAAAGAGTGCACGCCAAGACTCCACACGCCTAACCCTCACCTTTAGCCAACCTCTGGAGCAACTCCCACTCGTCCGCCTTTTGGATGCCCCCGTCGAGAAAAAGGGATTACTCCTACCCCAAATCGACGAAAAGCGAAAAGAGGTAACCTATTGGATTACAGATAGTAACTACTACAGGAGAGATACTCTACAGCTACTTACCGAGTACGCTACTCTCGACTCGCTAGAGCACCCCACACTACAGACGGATACCCTTAAGCTCATCTACCGAGCTCAGAAAAAGGGACAGACACAAAAGAAATCGCGAGACAAGGGAAATACCCCCTCTCTCAGCCAAGGCACCTCGGGGCAAGGCGTCTCCGGCTCATCCTCTCAAAGTAAAGAGGCAAACAAAGACAGGACTGGCGAAAAGGAGCAGACCGGCAATAATACAGGAGAAACTCCGGCCTCCACGCCCCCACAGGAAGACGATGAGGAGAAAACTCCACACCTCACCCCCCAACTTGCCAAGAGTACCTCGCCCTTTGCTCTCTCCCCACGTGATACTCTTGCCATCACCTTTGCCCAGCCACCTATCCACATCGATACTGCGGGGGTTCACCTCTACAGCGTGACAGACTCGGTAGAAACGCCGCAAACCGTACAGCTACGCCTCCATCCCGAGCAGGCTCTAGAGTTACAAATACTGGCAGACCTGCAGTTTGATACAAAGTATCGCCTCCAATTAGACTCCGCAGCCATTCGCTCTTGCTATGGCGTCCCCAACCGCGCAGCCTCCCTCGACATTGTGCTAGAGTCTGCCGATAAATTTGGAGCCATCTCCCTCTCGTTTGATAGCTTAGCCACCCACGGGGCGACTGCCTATCTAGAGATTTTGTCCGAAGACAATAGGGTACTCATCACTCGCCCTGTCCTACCCGATAGTACGATCACTCTCGACATGCTCCCCGCTGGTAGCTACTATGGCCGTCTGTGGATAGACCGCAATAACAATGGGAAGTGGGACGCAGGGCACTACCCCACCAGCCAACCCGAGCCTTCTTACCTCTACCCCAAGACGATGACCATCCAACCTAAGTTCACCAACGAAATTCGGTGGAATGCAACGGAGGTACCCCTCTCTAAGCAACGACCTTCCGGACTAAAGCTGAGCGAGGAGACAAGCCAAAGAGCGGATCAAATGAACCAGAAAAGGCAACGCGCCAACCTCAACGAAGAGTATATTAAACGGATGCGCGAGCGATATGGCGATAAATGGAATCCCTCCAATGCCGACCGCAGAATACTAGGCCTGCCCACGCGTGCCGAGGAAAAAGCCGCGCGCCAAGCAGAAAAGGAGGCGAAAAAAGAGAAGCGAGCAAGGCAGCAAAAATAACATTTCCGCCCTCCATCCGCAACATCCCCCTGATTACTAAGAAATTAGACTCAAGGGGAAAGCGGTCTGCTATCTCGATTTCTAATTTTCCAAAAACGAAGTTATTCTCAATTCTTTTTAGTACATTTGTGCAAGAATAAGATATTAACTCAAGGTTGCTCATCCTCTATATATCTACAGATATAGAGAATAGGAGCTAAATTCCATCCTTACAGAGAGAAATACTCCTATACGCAACTCCGAGGAAAGGGGAAGGTATGCGACTAAAACAAAAAAGGGCTATAGGACCTCTGGATTTCCTTTTTGTTGCTTTTTTTGCATCTGCTTTACTTGCAGGGGTCGTGCGTTGTGTTTTCCAAGGAGACCTCACGATATTCAATACCATACTGCAAGCCACCTTCCAATCCGCACAGACCGCATTTGAGATAGCCCTAGCCCTCACAGGAGTACTTTGCTTTTGGATGGGGCTCATGAGCGTGGGCGAAAAGAGCGGACTAATACCACGGATGGCCAAGGGGATCAGCCCTCTACTGCGCACATTATTCCCCTCAATCCCCCAAGGCGACCCCGCTATGGGCAAAATCTTTATGAGCATCTCCGCCAACCTACTAGGGCTAGACAATGCCGCAACGCCCCTAGGGTTGGAAACCATGAAACGCCTGCAAGAGCTCAACAAAGAGCCGGATAGAGCCTCCGATGCCATGATCATGTTTCTTGCCATCAATGCAAGTGGGCTAACCCTTATCCCTACAAGTATCATGGCGTTTAGGATGCAAGCGGGAGCCAGTAACCCTGCGGATGTTTTCTTCCCCATCCTTTTGGCAACCCTCGTCTCCACCATCGTAGCTATTCTACTCGTAGGAGCTCGCCAAAGAATCAAACTATGGCAAGCCCCTCTTCTGCTCTTCTTTGGAGGGATTGCCCTACTTATTGCCCTCATTGTTCTACTCAAGCAACAACTCTCTCCCGAGATGTTTGGCACCTGCACCACGCTTGCAGCCAGCCTCTTACTCCTCACCACTATCGTGCTATTCCTCATAAGCGGCGTGCGCGCTCACATCAAGATATTCGAGACTTTTGTAGAGGGAGCCAAAGGGGGATTTACTACGGCGGTCAACATTATCCCCTATCTCGTGGCCATGCTCGTGGGGGTGGCCGTCTTCCGTGCCTCGGGAGCACTCGATTACATCATAGAGGCACTTCGCCGGCTCGTTCTGCTCCTAGGAGCAGATAGCGAATGGGTAGAAGCCCTCCCAACAATGCTGGTAAAACCTCTAAGCGGCAGTGGCAGCCGCGCCCTTATGGTGGATGCCATGCAAACCTATGGAGCGGACAGCTTGGTAGGGCGCATCGCCTCAATTGTACAAGGGAGCACCGATACAACCCTCTACATAGTAGCGGTTTACTATGGCGCTGTCAAGGTAAAACAGACTCGCTACACTATTGGTTATTCTTTACTCGCCGATGCAGCCGGCATTATTGCCTCCGTATTCATTGGCTATCTATTTTTTGCATAAACAACTAATCTCATAGATCATGAAGATCAACTACTTCACCGAACGAAACGTCAGAGTTCCCCACCTAAGGCGACAAATCATTGCTCGCTGGATAAGGCAAGTGGCAAATGAAATGGGGAAAACACTGGGTGAACTTTCCTACAAGTTTACCAATGATGCCGGCATACTGGAGGCAAATAAACTCTTCCTCAATCACGACTACTACACCGATATTCTCACCTTCGATGCCTCCCAAGAAGGCTCTGAATATATCTCGGGCGACATCCTCATCAGCTTGGAGACGGTGGCGAGCAATGCCGAAAAGTTTGGCGTACCCTACGAAGAGGAATTACACCGTGTACTCATCCATGGGGTGCTACATCTCTCGGGGATTGACGACAAAACGCCCGAAGAAGAGCGACTTATGCACTTTGCAGAAGATCGTGCAATTGTATTACTGCATCGCCTTATAGGAGATCGCCCTCTACTTGCAGACTAAAATTTAGCTTCCTCATATTCGCCTTACCCTCAGCAACAATTGGGGGTAAGTTTTTTTGCTATTCCGATTTCACCACTAGGGACAAAAGGGAAACCCTTATTACCTACTATAAGGTATTTTCCCTATCTTTGCAGGCGCGTAAAGTTTATGCAAGAGGATATATCTCAGGAGGTAATTATTTCTGCGTTGCCGGTGCAACATCGAGAAGCCCTCTCACAAATGAGGGAGATACTTTCTCTGGGTAGCAATTAATTAGTACACTATAAATCAAGAAAGAATCACTATGTGGCTTTGTAATTCTTCCATTGGGAGGAAGTTTGTAATGAGTATTACAGGACTCGCACTTATACTCTTCCTCCTCTTCCACATGTCCATGAACCTCGTGGCCATATTCAGCCCCGAGGGCTACAATGCGATCTGTGCATTCCTAGGAGCCAATTGGTACGCCGTGGTGGCGTCAATAGGGCTGGCAGGTCTGATGATCATCCATATCATCTACGCTTTTTGGCTCAACGTCCAAAACCATAGAGCGAGAGGCAACGACCGTTATGCCGTAACAGCACGCCCCCATGGAGTGGAATGGTCTTCGCAAAACATGCTACTGCTAGGGATTATCGTAATGCTGGGGATTGGCCTTCACCTCTTCAACTTCTGGGCGAAGATGCAGCTTGCAGAGCTAATGCACACACACGACTTGGGGATAGCAGGGGTAACAGGCCCCACAGATGGTGCCGGTCTTATCGCGTACACCTTCTCCAATCCTATATTCTCGGTACTATACCTTGTATGGCTTCTTGCTATATGGTTCCATATTAACCATGGATTTTGGAGTGCCCTCCAGACCATCGGTTGGAACAATGTTGTTTGGATGAAACGCATCCGAGTGCTCTCTACTTGGGTCTCGTCTATCCTAATGCTGGGCTTCGCCGCTGTGGTACTTTACTACTTTGGTAGAGCTATATGCGATGGTAATCTCTGGTTCTATTAATCGTTGTAAGTATGGCTAAAATTGACGCTAAAATACCTCAGGGACCACTCGAAAGCAAGTGGACCAACTACAAAAATCACCAGAAACTCGTTAATCCTGCCAATAAGCGTCGTCTTGATGTTATCGTGGTAGGGACCGGGTTGGCAGGGGCTTCTGCAGCCGCCTCTCTCGGTGAAATGGGGTTCAATGTACTCAACTTCTGCATCCAAGATTCACCTCGCCGCGCACACTCCATCGCAGCTCAAGGGGGGATCAACGCAGCAAAGAACTACCAAAACGACGGTGACTCGGTATATCGTCTTTTCTACGATACGATCAAGGGAGGGGACTACCGTGCCCGCGAGGCCAATGTATATCGTCTCGCAGAGGTAAGCAATGCTATTATAGACCAGTGCGTAGCTCAGGGCGTTCCCTTTGCTCGCGAATATGGTGGTCTACTCGATAACCGCTCATTTGGGGGCGCACAAGTATCCCGTACCTTCTACGCTCGGGGTCAAACGGGGCAACAGCTCCTGCTCGGGGCTTACTCGGCACTCAGTCGCCAAGTGGCTAAGGGGAGCGTTAAGCTCTATACTCGTCACGAAATGCTCGATCTCGTTGTTATCGAAGGTCGTGCAAGAGGTATCATTGCTCGCAATCTCTCCACGGGAGCGATTGAGCGTTATGCAGCTCATGCTGTAGTAATAGCCACCGGGGGATATGGGAATGCTTACTTCCTCTCCACCAACGCAATGGCCTCTAACGGCTCCGCTGCTTGGCAATGCTACAAAAAGGGCGCATACTTTGCCAATCCTTGTATGGCACAGATCCACCCCACCTGCATCCCCAAGCATGGCGATTACCAATCGAAGCTGACTCTTATGAGCGAGTCGCTCCGCAACGATGGTCGTATTTGGGTGCCCAAAAAGCTCGAAGATGCCAAAAAGTTGCAGGCCGGAACGCTCAAGGGACACGACATACCCGAAGAAGATAGAGACTACTATCTAGAGCGTCGCTACCCCGCCTTTGGTAACCTCGTACCTCGCGACGTAGCAAGCCGTGCAGCCAAAGAACGCTGTGACGCCGGCTTTGGGGTAAACAATACGGGGCTCGCCGTTTTCCTCGACTTCGACGATGCCATCCGCCGTTTGGGCAAAAATGTAGTGGAGCAGAAGTACGGCAATCTTTTCCAGATGTACGAAAAGATTACCAACGACAACCCCTACAAAACGCCTATGATGATCTATCCTGCCATCCACTACACAATGGGCGGCCTCTGGGTAGACTACGAACTCCAAACCACTATCCCGGGACTTTTTGCCATTGGGGAAGCCAACTTCTCCGATCACGGAGCCAACCGTCTGGGCGCATCTGCCTTGATGCAAGGGCTTGCCGATGGTTACTTCATCCTCCCCTATACACTCCAAAACTACCTTGCCGATCAGATCCGCGTGCCTCGGTTTAGCACCGATCTTCCGGAGTTCAAAGAAGCTGAAGAAGCAATCAACAAGCGCATCAAAACCCTTATGGAAAATAAGGGAAGCCGCTCGGTAGACTGCCTACACAAAGAACTCGGGAACATCATGTGGGAGTACGTTGGCATGGGACGCGACAAAGAAGGGCTACAAAAAGGTATTGCCCTCCTTGCCGAACTAAAGAAGACGTTCTGGAAAGAAGTAAACGTACCCGGTAGCGGCAATGACCTCAACATTGAGCTCGAAAAGGCACTCCGCCTTGCCGACTTTATCGAAATTGGTGAACTAATGGCGCACGATGCTCTCGACAGAGAAGAGAGCTGCGGTGGGCACTTCCGTCTAGAGCATCAGACCGAAGAGGGCGAGGCTTTACGCCACGACGATACTTTCGCCTATGCTTCGTGCTGGGAGTATCAGGGTGAAAACCAAGCTCCCGTTATGTACAAAGAGCCTCTCGAGTACGAATTTACGGAGCGATTAACACGTAACTACAAGAACTAATTGAGACGTTAAGCAATGGATCACAATATCAATATTACCGTACGCGTTTGGCGGCAAAAGGGGCCCCGTGAGAAGGGTCGCTTCGAAACCTACAGCCTCAAGGAGGTATCGCAGAGTGCGTCGTTCCTCGAGATGCTAGACCTCCTCAACGAGCAGCTTGTAGCCGAAGGGAAAGAACCGGTTGTGTACGACCACGACTGCCGCGAAGGCATCTGTGGGATGTGCTCCCTCTATATCAATGGACATCCCCACGGGCCCGACGACAGCATTACCACCTGCCAATTGCACATGCGTCGCTTCAACGATGGCGATACCATCACGATTGAGCCTTGGCGCTCTGCCGGATTCCCCATCATCCGCGACCTTATGGTCGATCGCTCCGCCTACGACAAAATTATCCAAGCCGGCGGATTCGTATCGGTCAATACCGGTGGGGTACCCGATGCGAATGCTATAGCGATCCCCAAAGCCAAGGCAGACGAAGCCATGGACGCAGCTGCTTGTATCGGTTGTGGTGCCTGTGCCGCTGCCTGCAAAAACGGATCTGCCATGCTCTTCCTCAGCGCAAAGGTGAGTCAGCTTGCCTTGCTCCCCCAGGGACGCCCGGAGGCTGCACGTCGCGCCAAGGCTATGATTGCCAAGATGGACGAGCTAGGATTCGGAAACTGTACGAACACTCGTGCTTGCGAAATGGAGTGCCCCAAAAACATCTCCATCTCACACATTGCACGACTCAATCGAGAGTTTATCAAAGCAAAGTGCAAAGATTGAGGGAGGTAACAACCCCGTAGACAAGAAGGGAGGCTTCCGAACATCAATCAGGAGCCTCCCTTTCCATTTTTCCTCTCTCATCAATTAAACCCAACAGGCTCTCCCAGCTCTCTTAGATAAGGGGGCTCACAAACGAGGTTTCTCTCTCCAAAGAGAGACAATCACTCTAGATAGAAAAATTAGGAGGAAAGGGTGATTTGTAAGGAGATTTTGGCCAACTCACAAGAGAAAAAGGCCTGACTTTGAACGAAAAACCAGCCCCTTCTATCGCATCCCCTAGGGCAAAAATGGAGAAATAGTTCGATAAAATCAATAACTTTGCAGACGGAAAAACCGTGTTTTACCCGGCTTATAGTAACTGCTAATATGAGTCAAACAGAAAATATCGCCCTCCAGAAGAAAGGGCACAAGGGCCTACGAAGGCTTTTCTACGCCCTTCTCTTCTTAGGGATGTTACTCCCTAGCATCTCCACAGCCTCTGCACAAAAGAAGGGGAAAAATGGAGCCAAGAAGGACTCTTTCGTACTTGTTTTAGATGCAGGACATGGAGGGAAAGATACGGGAGCCGTAGGCAATGGTGGACGGGAAAAGGACATCAACCTAAAAGTTGCCCTCGCCACCGGTGAGATCATTAAGAAGCGATACCCCGAGGTGAAGGTGCTCTATACACGTAGCGACGACACCTTTATCGGGCTACAGCAGCGTGCCAACTTTGCCAATCGCAACAAGGCCAACCTTTTTATGAGTGTCCACACCAATTCGGCTCAGTCTTCGTCGGCAGCAGGTACTGAGACCTATGTACTAGGGTTGTGGCGCACCGAAGACAACTTACGCGTTGCTATGAAAGAGAATGAGTCCATTCTCCTCGAAGATAATTACGAACGCACCTACCAAGGCTTCGACCCATCCTCTAGCGAGAGCTATATTATGTTTGAGATGATGCAAAACGTCCACCAAGACAAGAGCATTCGTCTAGCCCAAGCCGTACAAGGCAAACTAGCGAAATTGCCTACCTCCGACCGAGGGGTACGCCAAGCCGGATTCTTGGTAATACGCGAGACTGCCATGCCCAGTATCCTCATCGAAGTTGGGTTCATTTCTAACAAAAAAGAGGCCGAATTCCTTCTATCTAGCGATGGACAAAACCGCCTAGCCCAAGCTATTGCAGACGGATTTGCCAGCTACTACGAAGCCTACAATAAGAGCTCATCCCTCTAATTAGACACTCCCCTCCCCCTAGAGGAGGGGTACTCTTCTCAACAACAATACACACCAACAACAGACCAAACCGATATGCAAGACCCCTCGAAACTCGTCAAGATTGGCTTCTTTACCCTCCTAGCTATCGCCTTACTTTACTTTGGGCTCAACTACCTCAAAGGGCTCGCCGTCTTCGGTCGGGAGTGTAGTTACTATGCTCGCTTTACCAACGTAGAAGGGCTTTCTGTGGCATCACCCGTCAAGATCAACGGCTACAAAGTGGGTACGGTGCAGGGGTTAGAATTTGAAATTGCACCCGATGGTACGGCGTCTACCCTTGTGCAAGTGAATATCGACCGAGACTATAAAATTCCTCGTGGCACCCGCGCCAGCATCAAAGCCGCCATCTTTGGAGGGGCACAACTCGACCTGCAACTGGCGACTTCGCAGCAAATCCTTGCCGAAGGGGATTTCCTAGAGACGAATGAGGGAGCAGGTGACCCCCTTAGTACCCTAGGCAACGAGATCCTCCCCCGTGTTGCACAATTGATACCGAAGGTAGACTCCATTCTATCCTCCACACAGCAATTGCTGGCAACTCCGGAACTAAAGCAATCTATCCACGAAGCCCATGCTACCCTTGCCTCGGCTCGTAGTTCGATGCAAAAACTCGATGGTTTAATGACCGCCCTACAAGGCTATACCCGGCAGGATGTAGCCCCCATGCTCGGTAAAGCCAACAGCACACTCACTCGCATCGACAACTTCTCTCAACAGCTCGATAGCATCAATGTACGTCAAATCATGACCAACCTAGAGACCACAAGCAACGAGCTACATGCCCTCTCACAGCAACTCAATAGCAAAGAGGGCACCCTAGGTAAGGTGATTAATGACGAAAAACTATACGAAGATCTTCGCTCGTTGCTCACGAGAACAGACTCCCTTGTAACAGACTTTAAGGCGCACCCCCGTAAGTATATCAACCTAAGCATTTTCTAAATGAGCGGGAAGGCAGCAGAACATCCCGAGACGCAGGACCTAACCCGAGGACCTATTGCTCGGCAAATCGTCACCCTAGCAGCCCCCATCATTGGCACCTCTTTTATACAGGTGGCCTACTCATTCACCGACATGGCATGGGTAGGGCGCTTAGGGAGCCGAGAGATAGCAGCTCTAGGTGTTATTAGCGTACTCACATGGCTCGCCTCCTCTATTGGAGCCCTCGTTAAGACGGGGGCCGAGGTACTTGTTGCACAGGGGTTAGGGGCACAAAACCGCAACTCAGCTCGCTGTTACGCTCAGCACACCTCTACGCTCGCCCTCTATATCTCCCTTGGTTTGATGCTAGTCTACGGAGTCGGCGGCTCTACTTTCATCGGTCTCTATGGGTTAGAAGAGACGACTAGCGAGTTTGCCCAACAATACCTCAACATCATAATCTGGGGGCTCCCGGGCTTCTTTCTCTCGCTATCCTACAGTGGGGTGTACATCGCTGCCGGGCGAAGCGGAGTCCCCTTTCGGATCAACAGCATCGGTCTGGTTCTGAACATGCTACTCGATCCCCTCTTTATATTCGTCTTCGACTGGGGCATCTCGGGAGCCGCCCTCGCCACCGTGGTAGCACAATGGGTCGTAGCCCTGCTCTTCTTATACCAAGTACATGGACGAGACCATCTGCTCGGGGGCTGGCGTGTAGTAGGCCCCTTAAAACGCACAGAGACCCTAGCGATACTCAAGCTTGGACTCCCTATCGTGACTCTCAACTCCCTATTCGCCCTTATCACCTTTGTCATGGGTACAATCACAGCCCATGCTGGCGGACATATCGGCGTAGCCACCATCAATGTAGGCGGTCAGCTCGAAGCCATTACCTGGGATACCTCCCAAGGCTTTGGCACAGCCCTAGCGGCCTTTGTAGCCCAGAACTATGCGGCAAGAAAGCCGCAGCGCATCTTCTCCGCTTTTCGGGTCAGTATCTCCATAACCTCTGTATTTGGTATTGTGGCAATGTCCCTCTACATATTCTTCGGAATAGAGCTCTTCGCCCTCATCATTCCGGAAGAAGAGGCCTACTTAGAGGGTGGGCGCTACCTGCGTGCTGCCGGATGTGTTCAGCTCTTTATGATGTCAGAGATCTTGATACAAGGGCTATTCTATGGTACGGGGCGTAGCCTACAACCGGCCCTCATTAGCATTATTGGCAATAGCATCCGCATCCCATTAGCCCTTATTTTTGGAGCCATGGGATTTGGGCTCGTAGGTATCTGGTGGGCTATTGCCACCTCCATGGCCGTAAAGGGGGTGGCTGCGGTCTCTTTCCTCCCCTACCTAAAGCGCACACTCCATCGCCGCCTTGCCTAGTTCTCTTAAACGAGGAGAGGAAGGAGAAACACCACGAAAGGGGGATCTTCAAAATTGCGCATACACTCCTCTGATTTTCTGCGTACAAGAAAATTTATTTTTGCGTACAGGAGAAAATATTTCCGTGCACGCCAAAAACAATTTGCGCGCGCATCTCTTCAAAACTCTGTGCGGAAGGAGAAAAATTTTCATGCGGAAGAAAATTTATTTTCGTTCGGAAGAAAAATAATTTTCGTGCGCAAGGAAATTTATTTTTGTGCGGAAGAAAAACAATCTGCGTGCGCACACAAATATGAGCGAAAGCGGAAGAATTGTAAATTGTTTAATTACAGCGAATTACAAAATCTACAAGAACGACGAAAAATTCACCCTTCCCTTTCCTCAAAAGTCGATGGAAAAGGGTAAAGTTTCGTTCTGATAGAGAGGGGGGTTATTTACCCCGATTCATCAGGTTCCAGTCCCTCTAGGCGAAAATTTGTTGGTACTTTTGTGGCTAGAAAAAGATAGGATCCGAGAACAACAATCATGCTGATAACCGAGCGACTCTATGTCCCCGACGATGTAGATGCGGGGGTTTTATTCGGGGTTAATAGGGAAAACCTTATTCTACTCCGCACCCTATACCCCAAGTTGCGCCTTGTAGCCGGAGACAACGTGCTCAAGATCTTGGGAGAGGCTTCGAAGATAGACGACTTTGTAAAAGTACTCGATCACCTCTCCGCCCACATCCGACGGTACAACAGCCTCAACGAGGATGCTATCCGCCGCATTGCCCGAGGAGAAGACGCCTCTACCCCCGAACCGCAATACCACATCGTCTACGGAGCGCGAGGCAAAAGCATTGCCGCACGCGGAGCCAATCAGCAACGGATGCTCCGCACTTTTGAGGAGAAAGACCTGCTCTTTGCCGTGGGGCCGGCCGGTACGGGCAAGACGTTTGTAGCCATTGCTCTAGCCGTCAAAGCCCTCAAAGAGCGCAAGATACGCCGCATCATCCTCTCTCGCCCTGCCGTAGAGGCCGGGGAAAAATTGGGATTCTTGCCCGGTGAGATGAAAGACAAACTCGATCCCTATCTACAGCCGCTCTACGATGCTCTGGAGGAAATGATACCCCCTCCCCGACTCAAAGAATACATGGAGCAGGGTACGATACAGATTGCTCCCCTTGCCTACATGCGCGGACGCACCCTCAACGACGCCGTCGTTATCCTAGACGAAGCGCAGAACACCACCACACATCAGATGAAGATGTTCCTCACCCGTATGGGGTACTACTCCAAAATGATTGTAACGGGCGACGTAACCCAAATAGACCTCCCGCGGGGCGTAAAGTCCGGACTGAAACATGCCTTGGAGGTGCTCTCGGGCATACCCGCCATCGGACGCATTACCTTCGAAAAGGGGGACATCGTACGGCACCCCCTAGTACAACAAATTGTAGAGGCCTACGATGCCAAAGCTAGAGAAGAACAAGAAGAAGAAAAGAAAGAACCCTTAATCAACAGAGATACAGATAGCTTATGAAGATCGAAACCCTCCTCCGTACCGACTACAACTTGCCGGGTCAACAGAGCGTTTACCATGGTAAAGTTCGCGATGTTTACTTCCTAGAAGGAGACCTCGTGGCAATGATTGCAACCGACCGCATCAGTGCTTTCGACGTAATACTGCCTGCGGGCATTCCCTACAAAGGGCAGGTGCTCAACCAAATTGCAGCCAAACAACTAGATGCCACGGCCGACATCGTACCCAACTGGAAGATAGCAACCCCCGACCCCATGGTTACCATTGGGCACAAGTGCGAGCCCTTCAAAGTAGAAATGGTAATCCGCGGCTACATCACAGGTAGCGCATGGCGCGCTTATCAAGAGGGGGCACGTTCTATCTGCGGCATCCCCCTTGCTGAGGGACTTCGCGAGAATCAACGCTTCGAACATCCCATCATCACCCCTACCACCAAGGCGGATGAAGGACACGACGAAAACATATCTCGTGAGGAGATAATAAGCTCCGGACTTGTAAGCGAAGAGGACTACACCCTCCTCGAGCAGTACACACAAGATCTCTTTGCACGCGGCAGCAAGATTGCAGAAGAGATGGGACTCATCCTCGTAGACACCAAGTACGAGTTCGGGAAAAAGGATGGTAAGATCTACCTCATAGACGAGATTCATACACCCGATAGCTCTCGCTACTTCTATGCAGAAGGCTTCGAAGAACGCTTCGCCAAGGGAGAACCCCAACGTCAGCTCTCCAAAGAGTTTGTACGCAAATGGCTCACCGAGCAGGGCTTCATGGGCAAAGAGGGACAGAAGGTACCCGAGATGACCGACGAATACTGCCTCAGCGTAGCCGAGCGATACATCGAGCTCTATGAGCACGTAACGGGCGAGAAGTTCGTGCACGCAGAGCAAGATCACCTCGCACAACGGATCGAGAAAAACATCACAGACTTCCTAAAGAAGAAGTAATTTCCCCTCTCCGGTATGGATCAAGCTACCCCAACGACAGGTAAAACGGAACGCATCCGTCGGATGTTCGACGGCATTGCCGATCGCTACGACTTTGCCAATAAACTGATGACCCTAGGCATCGATCGCCTATGGCGTAGGCGCACCGCTCGTTGGGTAGCAAGCCATTCCCCCCACAAGATCCTCGACGTGGCCGTGGGCACGGCAGACCTAAGCATGGAGCTTACAAGGCAATGCCCCGCACTAGAGCAGATCACAGGCGTAGACATCTCCGAGGGGATGCTCCAAAAAGGGAGAGAGAAAATCGCTCAAAAAGCCCCCCAAGCAAACATCCAATTAGAGCAAGCCAACTGCGAGGCTCTCCCCTACAAAGAGGAGTCGTTTGATGCCGTGGTAAGCAGCTTCGGGGTACGCAACTTTGAGCACCTAGCTCAGGGGCTAGAGGAGATGTGCCGAGTAACGCGCCCGGGTGGTGTCATTGCCATTCTAGAGCTTAGCGTGCCCCGTAATCCCATCTTGCGTTGCGGATACACCCTTTGGACGCACACTTTTATCCCCCTTGTGGGCAGCCTTTTCGCCCACAACCGTGGAGCCTATAATTATCTCCCCAGGTCTGTCCGCCAAGTACCCCAATACGAAGCGTTTACCAAGATGCTCCTAGAGGCAGGTTATGGCAAGGCAGAGTACAAAGCATTCTCGGGTGGGATTGCCACCCTATATTACGCCATAAAATGAGAGAATACGCGCTGATTGGTCACCCCGTAGGACACTCTAAATCTCAAGAGTTCTTCAACGAAAAATTCCTCGCCGAGGGGATTGATGCTCGCTACATCACGGCAGATCTAGCAAGCATCAAAGAGCTAAAGGCTTTCCTTTCGGCACACCCCAATCTACACGGCTTCAACGTAACAAGCCCCTACAAACAAGCCATACTTCCCTATTTGGATGAGGTGGAAAGCGAGGCTTCATTGCTCGGGGCTGTCAATACTGTAGTAGTACAAAACTCACGATGGGGCAAGCGTAAACTCATCGGATACAACACCGACCTTGAGGGTTTTAGACAATCCATAGCCCCCGTACTTGGGGGGCGACGTCGTGCGCTCATCCTAGGCTCCGGAGGGGCCTCATGTGCTGTACAACGCGCCTTTAAGAAGCTGGGCGTAGCAACTCTTGTCGTAAGCCGTGCGCCCCAATCTCCCTATGCCATCTCCTATTCCGACATCACTCCGGAGGCGATTCGAGAGTACAAGATTATTGTGAATTGTACCCCCGTAGGTATGACTCCCAACGTACAAGAGGCTCCCCCTATCCCCTATCAGGAGATTACGCCCGAACATCTTTGCTACGATCTGATCTACTCCCCCGATCGAACCCGCTTCCTACAACTTGCCCAAGCACAGGGAGCCTCGATCAAAAACGGGATTGATATGCTCTTCTTGCAAGCGCACGAAAATTGGAAGATTTGGCAAGCGGCACGCCTCGAAAAAGGCTCTATGTGATAGAAAATCACTACTTTCGCAACTGAAAATTAGCAATCTAGAGAGATCTCCATATGACTACTGAAAAATTTTATTTCATCCGTAACGGACAACAAATCGGCCCCATTGAGGCAGAACAACTCGCCCGCGAAAACATCACCCCTCAGACTATGGTCTGGAGGCAAGGAATGGAAGATTGGAAAGAGGCTCGCCTCCTTCCGGAGCTTGATTTCCTCTGGCAGAATAATACAAACAACGGGGCAAGTGGAGTTCCTCCCTTTCAAGCGCCCCCTAGTCAGCAGTCATTCGCCTCTCAAAATAACACTCCCTATAACATTTACGCTAACGGGGGCATTCCCCCCAAGTGCCCTCCTACCTATTTGGCTTTTGCTATCATTGTCACGATTTTCTGCGCATGGCCTTTGGGTATCCCCGCCATTATAAATGCAACTCGCGTGGAGAAAGCCTACAATCAGGGAGACTTCGCCGGAGCCGAACGATTCAGCAAAGCCGCTCGTTCGTGGTCTATTGCTAGTATGGCAGTAGCGGTAGCACTTGTCCTCTTATGGGGTGTTATAGTGTTCTTTTCTGCCGTATTAGACTCAGCCTACTAATTAGAGGATAGTTCTCCTCTCCGCGAATAAGTTTAATCGCAATAGAAGAGCACAAACTTCGTCCCGAGAGGGATAGAGCATGTGCTCTTCCTTACCTCTAGACACCTAGCCCCCCAAAAAGACTCTTCCCTACTCCCCAATAGGATGGATATTCTTGAGCTTTATACGTACTTCAAACGCTGTAGTGGAGTAACTACAGATAGCCGCGCCCCCAAAAGAGATTCGCTATTTATAGCCCTCAAAGGAGAGCGGTTTGATGGTAACGACTTTGCCCTTGATGCCCTTGCAAAAGGATGTGCCTATGCCGTGGTAGATCGTGCAGAATTGGCGCAAAAAGAGGCTCGTTGTCTTTATGTGGAAGATAGTTTTGTCGCCCTCACGGAGCTGGCTCGCATGCACCGCCGCCAGCTCGGCTTCCCCATCATTGGCATCACGGGGACCAATGGCAAGACGACCACCAAAGAACTCATCTCGGCCGTACTGAGGAGCACCTATACCATTGGAGCTACAGTGGGTAACCTAAATAACCAAATAGGAGTACCCCTTACCCTACTCTCTTTCACACCGGAGATGCAATACGGCGTTGTGGAGATGGGAGCCTCTCATATAGGCGACATTGCGGAGCTAACTGCCATTGCGGAGCCGGACTTTGGGCTTATTACCAATATAGGCAGGGCGCATCTAGAGGGGTTCGGATCTTTCGAAGGAGTGACAAAAGCCAAGTGCGAGCTCTATGATTGGCTTGGGCAACATAATGGAGAGGCCTGGGTTAATGCGGATGATCCCCTACTCATGCAACACTCTGCCCCTCTTGTACGAACGACCTACGGCACAAGCCGAGAGGCCTTTTTCCGTGCCTCACTACTCGATCATCCCTTGGGCTATTTCCTTGCCTTTGCCTTCTACTGGCAGCGAGAGACCTACCGAGTACATACACAACTCGTAGGCAAATACAACCTCCCCAACGCCCTCGCTGCCGTAGCCGTAGGGCTTAGACTGGGAGTGGCCCCTCCCGATATCGTAATGGCATTGGAGCACTACTCTCCATCAAATAGTCGCTCGCAGTACATTGCCAATACACCCCATCACAATAACCTCGTAGTTGATGCCTACAATGCCAATCCCTCGAGTATGTATACCGCGATAGAGAACTTTCTCTCCACCTCCGGCGCACAAGCCAAATACCTCATACTGGGGGATATGTTTGAGCTCGGCAGTGCCTCTCGGGAAGAGCATCTAGCCCTCGTACAACGCTTAGCCCGAGAGACCACAGACATCACCTGCTACCTCGTAGGAAAAGAGTTCGCCGCTCTCGAAAGCGAAGCTAAAGCCCCCCACCTCCACTATTTCCCCTCTACAGAGATTTTGGCAGAGCAACTCCGCCTTGCTCCCATCGAGCACGCTTTCATTCTCGTGAAGGCCTCCCGTGGTATGCACTTTGAGTCCCTGGTAGAACTATGCTAAAACAACAGCAAGAGCAGCGGCAAAAGCTAGCGATTGATGTACAACAGATACAGCAAATTAAGCTCCTAGAGGTTTCCGGAGAAGAGCTTGCAGATCGCATTCGTGAGGAGCTTGCCACCAACCCTGCCCTAGAAGTGGTAGAGGAGAGTGAAGAGACAACTCCCGAAGACAACTTCCTAGACGAAGAGCCACTAAGTAACACCGAAAACGAGCAAGAGGGGCTACAAGACGACTTCTCTCCGGAAGATTACACAGCAGACGATGAGCGCGAAGATGCTCTACGCGAGCCCCCTCGCCCCTCCGCCGGTGACGACGATGGCCCTTCTTATGTGCAACCCAACGAAGCGCCCTCTCTCTCGGACGAGCTCCACGAGCAATTAATCTCGCTTACCCTCTCGGATCGGGAGCTGACCATTGCCGAATACATCATTGGCAACCTGAGTGACGACGGCTATCTCTCCGCCTCTCTACACGAGATCAGCGATGCTCTCCTGTTTAACGAAAATCTTGATGCTTCTGATGCTGAAATAGAGGAAATGATCCATAGGATACAGCAGCTCGACCCTCCCGGCATTGCGGCACGTGATTTACGCGAATCCCTACTATTGCAACTCCGGCGGCTCCCGAAAGACGAAGTTCACAGCTTGGCTCTCTCTATCATAGAGGGGTATTTCGAAGATCTTGCTGCCCACCGATACGACCGAATTATACGGGGTCTTGCTATCACTCCGGACCGGTTTTCCGAAGCCCAACGTATCATCCGACAACTCAACCCTCGCCCCGCAAGTGGGTATGGTTCGAACCTAGAGGCGGCTGTGGCTCGCATTGTTCCCGACTTTACGGTACACCTCCATAATGGAGAGCTACAACTATGGATCAACGATGCTCCCAACCTCCCTCAACTAGGCATATCACCGGCATATCTTGCCATTACAAAGGCTCCGATTAGGAGCGAAGCCGAGAAAACCTCCCGTGCCTTTGCCTCCTCTCGCATTGCAGAAGCCCGGCAATTTATCGACGCTCTAAAGCGCAGACGTAAAACCCTCCTACACGTTGTAGGGGCCATTGTACAAGCCCAAGAGGATTTCTTCCGCACAGGGGATATACAGCAACTTCGCCCCCTCGTTCTAAGGCAAATTGCGGAGACTGTAGCCCTCGACATCAGCTCGATCAGCCGCATCACCCAACGCAAATACATACAAAGCGACTACGGCATTTACCCTCTCAAATTCTTCTTCAGCGAAGGTACAACGGGCAGCGATGGAGAAGCCGTTTCGTCCCGAAGTACCAAGGATCTCCTGCGGCAATTGATCGAAAAAGAGGACAAACGAACCCCTCTCTCCGACACGGAATTGGGAGCTCTTCTAAGCCAAGAGGGAATACCCATAGCACGCAGAACAGTAGCAAAGTATCGCGAACAATTGGGCATCCCCATAGCGCGCCTCCGCCGCGAGTTGTAACGCTCCCCTTCCCCATTCATCGTACACACACCAACAATATACACTTACAATGAAACCGATCCACTCTCGAAAAAGCGCAAGACACCTAGGCTGTATTGCACTGCTATTCTTACTTATTATCTCCTTCATTCCCCTCACGGCTCAAATTACCCTTAGGGGGGTAGTGACAGACTCCATTACCGGCGAGCCCCTCGTTGGTGCCGCGATTTACGTTACCAAGCATCGCTCTATAGGCACCCGTGCAGACCTCGATGGCAAGTTCACCCTCACCCTCCCGCGAGATATTGCCTCTCGTCGCAACCTTATGTTATCGGCAAGTATGGTGGGGTACAATACCCAGAATACAACCATTGCCAAGACCCATGTAGAGACCGGTTACTACTGGCACGCTACACTCAATAGCCAAGAACTTGCCACCGTGGTAGTAACGCCCAAGAAGAAGTACACCAAAAAAGGAAATCCGGCCGTCGCAATTATAGACAAAGCCATCGCTAACAAAGAAAAGAATCGTATCTCACGGTACTCGGACTTCAGCTATCGGCTCTACCGCCGCCAGATGATGGGCTTGGCCACTCCTGCCGACAGTGCCGGAGGCTGGTACTTTGGCATTCCCGAGAAGAAGTGGCGTATGTGGAGCGATAGCTCTGCTCTAGAGGGTATGATGGTGCGCCCGTTCTCCCTCCGAGAGCGCGAGTCGGTTCGCTCGTCTCTAGGAGGTAAAGAACGCGAAGAACTGATCATCGGACGACGCTTCTCCGGTTTGGAAGAGGCTATCGAATCCTCCGGGACTGACACAAATTTGGAGGAGCTCTATCCTGAAATTGACCTCTATGCCAATGATTTGGAAATCCTACGCAATCAGTTCCCAGGGCCTATGAGCAAGCTCTTTTCCACCTCTTTCTATAAATACTATCTACTCGATACGGTGGCCATAGAGGGGCGCCCCGCCTACGAGATCGGGCTTGTACCCTTCTCCAAATATAGCATAGGGCTATCGGGTACAGTATGGATAGATACAGTTTCCTACTCCCTCGCTAAGGCTCACCTCCAGGTTCCAAAGCAAGCTAATGTAGACTGGGTATCCCATTGGTCTGCCGACTTTCACTATGCGCCAACCGTACTCGATGGAGATACCGTTTGGCTCCCTCATAAGCAAGAGATACATACCTTTCTTACGCCTACCGAGCTAATTCCCTATAGCTGTGAAGTGGATCTTGCCTACATTTACAAGCAATACCGAGTAGGAGAAGAGGCGAAAGACTCTCTAGCTCTAGACCCTCGGCTTGCCCTGAGTGCCCCCATGCGTAGCCAGATAGACAAGCCAACTCTTAGCAACTTTGGCATTGTAGAACGCCCCGAACCTCTACCCAAATTGGGTGAAGGCACTATTGCCATCCTCGACTATCTGCACCGGCGTCCATCCTATATCTTCCTAGCCAAAGCAACACAAGTAGTGGGACGAGGATTCATTGGACTGCCTCTAAGCAAGCTCAAGCGAGAGGAATATCTTGCCGAAGTAGGGCCCGTCGAGACTCTTTTTGCTTGGAATGTTGTAGAGGGAGCGCGGTTCCGCCTCGGGGGAGTAACCAATGCCAAACTAAGTCAGCACCTCTTTGGGCAGGGCTATGTGGCATACGGATTGGGCGATAAGCGTTGGAAATACTACGGCAAGATCACCTATTCACCTCTCGCCAAGGAGGGACACGAAGAGGAATACCCCCAGCGTAATTTTTACCTCTCGGCTCATCACGATCTCTTTGTCCCCGGTTACACAGAAGATGCCATGTACAAAGATGGATTAAGTACCCTCGTCGGCACGATGAAACTGCGCAATCGCTTCTATGGTACCAACCTTAGTGCCGGATTCAAAGCAGACTGGAGCCAAGCTCTCCACACCGACTTCTCCATCAGCTACAACCACAAAACCCCTGCAGGCGACCTACGTTACTATCGCGTCGCAGAGGATGGTTCTCTCATCGCTGCCCCCTCTTTCTCCACAACGAGCCTCTATGCCGGTCTTACATTCGTCCCGGGGAGAATGCCTCGCAATGGGCGTCGCCCCGTAAGTATGGAGAAAGAGAGCCGTCGCTACCCTGTACTCAACTTTGGGCTATCGCTCCAACCCAAGGGACTCCCCGGCAATGAACACACGAGTGCTCAGCTCACGGCCGGAGTTAGCGCTCGCCTCTACCTCTCCCTATTCGGCTTTATCGATTCTTATATACAGGGGGGGCTTGGTCTTGGTAAGCTAGACGAAGTGAACTTCTTCACCCCCTCCATCAACAATAGTTTTGTGGCAAGACAGACTACTTTTGAGCTGATGAGACCTCTCGAATATGTATCCGACAAATACCTCCACTTCACCCTCAACTACCACATGAAAGGGCTAATCTTCAATCGTCTTCCCCTGCTTCGGCTCACGGGCTGGCGCGAGGTATTCTCCATTCGAGGCTATTGGGGCGATGTTTCTCACAGCCGTAAAGACCGACGTGTAGGGGAGTTAGTCTATCCCGAGATAGTCACTCCTATGAACAATCACCTCTATCTTGAGGGAAGTGCAGGGATCGAAAACATTCTCAATATCTTCTCCTTGCAATACTTCCGCCGCTTTACAAAAAGCAGCATCCCCGGGGCTCCTGACTGGACGATCAAGCTTGGAATCTTCGTTTCTTTCTAGAAAAAGGAAGGAGCCTCCGAGTCCGAAAGGTTATAGATTTGTGAGTTTGGGCGTGTACCTCCGCCACAACCACCATTGGACTAGACCGCGGGCGGCTAAATAAAGATCGAAAGAGATCCATAAGGCAGCCACGCCCCAAGAGGCTCGCATGAGGTAGTAAAACCCAAAGAAAAAAGCGGAAGCCACCAGCATACTGGTACGCAACCCTCGTGCATAGGTAGCTCCTACAAATACGCCATCCCACAAAAAAGCAGCAAACCCCAGCAAGGGAACAAAAGCGATGTAGGGCACCCAACTCAGTGCTACAGCTACCACCTCGGGGCTATCACTGAGGAGGTGTAGGAGAGGAGAGGGCACCAAGAGGTAGAGAAGACTGGTCAAGACAGCCAAAGGCCAACCGAAGGAGAAGAGTTGCCGGACGAGTATTTGCACCAAATCTCTCCGCTGCATACCCACATAACGCCCCGTGAGAGCCTCTCCGGCATAGGCAAATCCATCCATGAAATAGGAGAAAAGATGGAAGAACTGCAGCAAAAGAGTATTAGCCGCTACCACCTCTTCGCCATAACTCGTAGAGGCGTAGGTGAAGAAAAGTGTTACGGCACTGAGGAGTGCCGAGCGTATAAAGAGATCTCGTTGCGTGGAGAAGTAGCCTTTTCTTCGCCTAAGGCGAAATAGGTCGCGCCAGCAAAAGTGCCGCAGCACTCGACCATAACGCCACACCGCCAAGAGACCTAAGAGTAGCACCCCTACATACTGCGCAATAATGGTACCCAACGCCAGCCCCTCAACACCCCAGCCCGGGATCTGTACAAAAAGAGCACTGAGTACGATATTTATCAGGTTAATAGAGATCGCCCCAATCATGGGGATACGGGTATTTTGCATCCCAATAAACCAGCCGTTGAGCACATAGAGCAACATGGCGGCAGGTGCCCCACAGAGCGCGATTGAGACATATAGCTGAGCCGATGCCGCAATAGCAAGCTGATCTTGAGCCATCAAGCGAACAAAAAGAGAGACCAAGGGCGTTGCCATAAAGAGCAAAAGCCCCGAGAGAAGAGCCAGCGAAAGCCCCTGCGCTAGGTGCTGATTGATTTGCTTTAGATCCTTAGCTCCAAAACATTGAGCCACAAAACCGGTGGTTCCCATCCTCAAAAAGCCGAACAACCAGTACAACGTGCTCACCACTCCGGACGCCACCGCCACTGCCCCGATGGCTGTTTTTCCCTCCGGAGTATGCCCTGCCAGCCCCACATCCACCAGCGACAAGAGGGGCACTGTGATATTGGAAAGGATATTGGGGAGGGCGAGAAGTACGATACGTCGCCGCATCGTACGAGCTAGAGAGAGCGCCTTCACTTCTTTTGCTTAAGACTAGGGATGGAAGGGGGATCTGAGGGCGGAGGACAAAGGCGAAGAGCCTCTTGCCAACTACAGAGAGGAGTATTCGAGTCGAGACAACTCACCTCAAGACGCGAATTGCGAGGGCGATGAGCTGCCGTTGGGTAATCCTCGGTTGTAATGGGGTGTACTCTACAAAAGTGGGAGCGACCCGCTTTTTCCACAATCGCTTGGGCGAAGCCATACCAAGAGGTCTCACCCCTATTGACAAAGTGCAAGACGGGAGGCAAAGCCTCTCTACGTGAGCAAAGAAGAAACAATTGCTCTGCCACAGACTCCGTGCTACTCGGAGCTCCTATCTGATCGGCTACAACTCGCAATTCGCTCCGCTCATGCGCTAGGCACCACATCGTGCGATAGAAATTCTGACGGTAGGGACTGTAAAGCCACGAAGTACGCACGATAGCATATTCGCCCAAGGGCAAAGCTCGAGCGACAGCCTCTTCGGCGTGCCATTTGGTAGTCCCATAGACCGAGATGGGATGCGGTGGATAGTCCACGGGATAGGGCTGATCGTACGCCCCATCGAATACGTAATCGGTACTAATCTGGATAAAACGAATCTGTAATCGAGCGCAGACCCGCGCCATGGTATCCACGGCAATGGTATTGATTACCTCAGCTTCTTTGGGGTGTATTTCTGCCAAATCGACCTGTGTGTATGCCGCGGCATTGAGAAGGATAATCTCCCTGTAATGCTCAAAACGGAGAGCCAAACGCTCCAAAACAGGAGGGAGTGTCTCGGGGTGTGCGAGGTCGAATTGCTCTCGTGAGAGAGGGTATATATCATGCAAGACTTCGGTCTGTAGACTTCTCAAAAGAAGGGTCAAGCCGAGTTGCCCTTGCGCTCCGGTTAGGAGTATTATCCCTTTCTCCAATTTGGGTTGTGCCTCTCGCATTTCAAGATTGAGGTGCTACGTCCCCATCAAGAGGGGCTTTTTCGGACTTCTGTAGGGTGTACTTTTCTCCCAACACTTTGAGCCAAACGGAGATACGCATCATTATCTCCTGAGTAGCCTTTGAGGTCTCCTGGCGGGTTTGCTTGAGGAAAGTATATCCATACAAAGCCACAAGGGCTGCCTCCACTTCCCCCAGGGCGACACCGCCACTACGCCTGCGTATTTCCACAATAGCCGTCAATACCGCTGTATATAGCTCTTCGTAAATCTCCTCTCCTGCATCAGCTAGCAACTGCTTATGTAGCTGTTCCAGCTCCTGAAGTAGGGCGGTAAGAGAGGCCGTGTGCCTATTGGGTTGCTCCATAATATCCTCCACGAGCATCTCTTTGCGAAGGGGAGGTAAAACTTCTCGGAGGGAGCCAATTACGGGCAACTGCTCCGGCGACCTCGAGAGAAAGCTATCAAAATCTTCTTGCCGGGGCATAGCCCGCACCAAAGACTCCAAATACCACATATAAATGAGGTACTCAGCGGGATTCTGCTCACGCATTTGCGACAAAGAAATTGTTTTGGACATAGAGGTAAAGAGATACGAGAATGAATCAATGAGGCTGAGGGCTACGCAACAGACGGCGCACGGGATAGAAAGCCGAAAGGTATCCCACCAAAGTAATAGTCGCGGCAAGAGCCAAGAGGTCAAGCCACCGAACAGCCACAGGATAGGGTTGACGGTACACCCCCTCACCAAAGGTAAGCCAGCCAAATTGCGCCTGCAACCACACAAGCAGCATCCCTAGCAAAAATCCGCCCAAGGCCCCTACCAGGGTAACCAATAGGCCCTGCCAAAGGAAAATGGAGCGTATCAACTGAGGGCGAGCTCCCAATGCGGCATAAATCTCCACATCGTGACGCTTCTCGATAATCAGCATCGAAGAGGAGCAAATCACATTGAAGGCGGCTAGAAGAAGGACGAAAAAGAGGATGAAGAAAGTCATCCACTTCTCTATGGCAACGAGCTTCAAAAGATGGGGTTGTTGGTCTCGCCTATCTAGAACGCGCCACTCAGTCCCCAACTCTTTTTGCAGGGATTCTTTGAGGGTTTTAGGAGAAACTCCCTCCACAGGGAAGAGGGCAAGAGCATGTACATAGCCCTTGGGGAGATCGAGCAGAGAGCCTAATTCTTCTACGGATAAGAAGAGCGTACGATCGTATTTCTCCTCCTTGGCAGAAAGCACAGAGGGGGCTTTGCCCTGCGTCGTACGGAAAGCCGTCTGAGGGAGTAAGGGATTGATATAGCCTCTGCGCTTGGGTACGTATAGAGAAACCGTGCGCATAAAGCTAGAGGTCTGCCCAAAAGAGAAAAGGGTCTGGTAGAGATCGCCTCCGAGCGTGTACTCACAGGGGAGAGCGGATAGACTCCCCTCCAGCATCAGACTATCCAATGCCAACGAACGCGAATAGGCAGGCTCCAGCCCCAAGAGGTGCGCCGCAGCATAAACAGAAGAGCTACGAACGATACCCTCCCCCTCAATAAGGCGGGAAGACGCAGCTATCTCCGGAAGATTCCTGAGCCTAGCAATTCTACTTTCTTGGGCATCGAAGGGAGCCTTATCAGCTCGCTCTACCTTGAGGGGTGCATCGAGATGACTTACCGACGTAAGCAATACCTCTTCGTATCCGTTGTAAATCGAGAGGATAGCCACCACCGCCATTACAACGACCCCCACCGCTACCGAACTAATAGCGGAGACTACCTGCACGGCATGAAACCGCTTCCGTTGTGCAAAGTAACGCCTGGCAATAGAGAAAGCAAGCGACTTGGGAGACATGCTAGAGAGGGGCGAACGAGGCTACTTCGCCAAAAGGCGATCTATGTTATCTAAGTAGTCGAGCGTATCGTCTACGATAAAGACAAGTTCGGGTATTACACGAAGCTGCGACTTGAGCTCAACACCCAGCGCATAACGCACTTGAGCCGCATTGCGTTGGGTTGCTGTAATGATCTCCTCCGCACGCTCCGAGGGGAATATGCTCAGATAAACCTTGCAAAAAGAGAGATCGGGGCTAGGGGATACACGCGTCACACTAACTATCACCCCGGGCATTGCCTGTGTCTGTCTCTGGAAAATCTCACCAAGAGCCTTCTGCACAAGGCGAGCTATTTTACTGATTCTTCTATCGTTCATTGTATCTATATTGCTCTATCAATTGAGAAAAAGGAGTGCTATCTCTTGTGATGCCTCCGGTGATAGCACTCTCGGCATAGGGGGCGGTACTCGTCCAACTCACCCAAGAGCACTGTTCTGTCGTCGCTAGACAAGCGGTAAGAATAATTGGCCGGGAGACCGCAATCCATACAAACGGCATGTACTTTGGTCACAGAGTCGGCAAGAGCCATTAGCTGAGGCATGGGGCCAAATGGGTTGCGACGGAAGTCCATATCCAGCCCTGCAATGATCACGCGTTTGCCGCTATCGGCAAGTTCACTCACCACATACACCAACGCTTCGTCAAAAAACTGAGCTTCGTCTATGCCCACCACATCGGCATCCGAGGCGTAGAGAAGGATCATTTGGGCATTCTCCAGGGGGGTAGACTCCACCGCATTGGCATCATGAGACACCACCTTCTCTTGGTCGTAACGTATATCAGTAGCAGGCTTGTAGACCTCTACTTTCATCTTAGCAATAGCCGCACGACGTAAACGACGCATCAGCTCCTCCGTTTTACCACTAAACATAGAACCACAAATCACCTCTATAGATCCGTGGCGAAGATGAGGGGCTGCGTTCAATCGTTCTATATCAATAGCGTCCATGCTATAAGGGGTTTTAGAGATTATAATTCACAAGAGACAACTCGCGCACCATCGGCACGCTCATACATCTCCAGGCGCACAGTATCCTCGGGCAATAAGCCTTCGATTATCTCGGGCCACTCTACAAAGCAGTAGGCTCCACTTGTCAGATAGTCCGAGAAGCCCACATTGAGTGCATCTTCCAAGGTCTCTAGGCGGTAACAATCCATATGGAAAGCCACCTCTTCTCGGGAGGGGATGGCGTATTCGTTGACGATGGCGAACGTAGGACTATTCATCACATCCTCTACCCCCAGCTCCTCGCAAAGAGCTGTAATAAAGGTGGTTTTACCCGTACCCATCGGAGCATAAAACGCAAAAACTCGCCTCCCCTCGGTAAGATCAAGCAGAGTACGAGCCGTGGGGCGCAAGTGCTCTAGCGACGGTATTGTAAGGGTAATCATTTAGGCTGTAGAGAGATAAAAGGGATAAGCATTTCTTCCATCGAAATCCCCCCGTGCTGGAAAGTATCGCGATAGTAATTCACGTAATAATTGTAGTTATTGGGGTAGGCGAAGAACTTATCTTCGTAGCAAAAAATAAAGTTGTCGGTAATCGACCCCTCGGGCAGACCATAGTCTCGGGGGCGAGTCATGGCAAAAACCTCCTTGGGATTGTAGGTGAGATGCCGCCCCAACTTGTAGCGGAGATTGGTACTCGTATTACGGTCTCCTACCACTTTTACAGGGTTCTGTACGCGTATGGTACCATGGTCGGTCGTAAGCAAAACCTTGTACCCCATCTCTTTCATCTTTTGGAAAAGTCGATAGGTAGTAGAGTGACGGAACCAACTACGCGTCAGGGAGCGATAGGCGGCTTCGTTGCCTGCTAGCTCTCGGATCATCTTGCTCTCGGTACGAGCATGGGAGAGCATGTCTACAAAGTTTAGCACCACGACGTTTAGGGGGTGGCGTGTGAGATTATCCATCGAAGAAAGCAGTTTCTCTCCATACTTGGTCTCATGTACCTTATTATATGAGAAGGTATAGGGCTTACGATAACGCTCAATCAGACTTCTAATCAGGGGAGCTTCATTTACGTTTTTCCCCTCTTCACTCTCTTCATCCACCCACAAATCGGGAAAAAGGCGGGCGATATCAGCCGGCATCAAGCCCGAGAAGATGGCATTGCGAGCGTATTGCGTGGCGGTGGGGAGGATAGAAACGTAGAGATCTTCTTCAAAATAGAAAAGATCGCTCAGCAGATCTTTCACCGCCAACCACTGGTCGTAACGGAAGTTATCAATGAGTACGAAAAAGAGCTTTTCTCCGGCATCGAGAAGGGGGAAGACACGCTTCGAAAAGAGATTATAACTCATCAGAGGAGACCCAGCAGAGGGCGTTATCCACCCCTTATAGTGGTCGCGTACGAAGCGACCGAACTGGAGCTGGGCCTCACGGCACTGCAAAGCGTGCATCTCGGCAAGCTCGGGGTGTTCCTCCACAAGCAGACTCCGCTCAGCAAGCTGGCGATAGAGCGTTTTCCAATCCTCAAGCTCCATGCGCTGCATGAGCTGCATGGAGGTTTCGCGGAAAGCCCTCTGGTAATCGGCAATTGTAGCCTCTCCTATAATATCATTGCGCTGAAGCGTTTTTTTGAGCGTGAGCAGAAGCTGATTCGGATTCACCGGTTTAATCAAAAAGTCGACCGTATTACCGGCAATCGCCTGGTTCATCAGTTGCTCCTCTTCGCTCTTCGTAACCATTACCACAGGGAGCGAAGGATACTGCGAACGCAGCGCATCAAGCGTCTCGAGCCCCGAAAGACCCGGCATATTTTCATCTAAGAAAACGAGGTCGTAAGGCACCTGAGCCAACATCTCCAAAGCATCGCTACCACTAAGCGCAGCCGCTACACTATACCCCTTTTTCTCAAGGAAAAGAATGTGGGGCTTGAGAAGGTCAATCTCATCATCGACCCAAAGGATCCTATATTGTCTTACTGCTGTGGACATACAGCACAAAGGTAGTAAATAGTTTGCGGCCGCAGGGTAATGCATGAGCAATGATTCCCCCATTCTTCGTACAGGAGAAATATATCCACACTACCCCTAAAGAAAAGGGGAAACGAAGGGGGGCATTACGACTATAAAGCCTTCCTCATTCTGAGAAGAATCTACTTTTTCATCGAAGTTTTACCCAAGAAGTATTGCACAATAGAAATATTGTATTACCTTTGTAGTCGCTAAAACGATAAGCGGAAATAGCTCAGTTGGTAGAGCATAACCTTGCCAAGGTTAGGGTCGCGAGTTCGAGTCTCGTTTTCCGCTCTAAGGAAGGAGAGTCCCTCCTTACAGAGAGTCCGTTACTCCATAAAGAAGTGACGGATTTTTTATTTCTTCCGAATCCTGCGGAGGGCTTCCCTCTTCGTTTGCGGATTCATTCCGCCTCTGTCTATTTCCTTTATCGCCCCTAGTCCATCCTCCTCTCAAGGGCGCTTCGCATGCCATTTGTTCTTCTCCAGAAAAAATGTCCCTGAAAACGAGAAAATTATCTGCCCAAAAAATTTCCCGAAACAGGCCTAGAAATAAAAACTTTTAGACTGATTTCGGAGTTGGTTTTTGGCTGAAAAGGGAAACAAAACCAGCCTAGTAAAATCCCCGTCCTCCCCACCAGCTAAAACCCATCGACAAGAACACCCCATCCATTTTGGAGACTCCCCTTTTGGCAGAATAACCTTCCCACGAAATCAGAGACACAGAGGGAACGAGCTCCTTTTGCCAAAAAAAAGTAACTTTGCAGCCGAATAGGATCTAAGAAATTAAAATAGATATTGACACCAATAAGGTAGGACTCTTTCAATTCCTTCGAAGAGGGAAGATTTAGAACCTCGGCTTAAAGATTAACTATCAATGGAGATTAGCGAAGCAAAAATTGCCATTATAGGATTAGGATATGTGGGACTTCCTCTCGCTCGTTTATTTGCCTCAAAATATCCGACGATAGGCTTTGACCGCGATACAGCTCGAGTAGAAGCTCTACAAAAAGGCATTGATATGACAGAGGCTGTTGCAGAGGCACGACCTGCTAAGGATGCCAAGCCTCGGCAACTACAGTATACAGATAAGGTAGAGGATATTAGGGATTGTAACTTCTATATCGTAACAGTTCCTACTCCCGTAGACAAGGATAATCACCCCGATCTCACTCCCCTCATCGAAGCTAGCTCCACCATTGGCAAAGTCATTACTGTTGGAGACGTTGTGGTATACGAGTCCACCGTCTACCCAGGAGCTACCGAAGAGGATTGTATCCCCGTCATTGAGAAGGTATCGGGGTTTCAGTTTAATAAAGATTTCTACGCAGGCTATTCTCCCGAGCGCATCAACCCCGGGGATCGAGAGCATACCGTAGAAAAGATAAAAAAAGTGACCTCCGGTTCGACCCCCGAGATTGCAGAATATATTGACGCCGTCTATCGTAGTGTACTAGCAAATGGCACCTATAAAGCGCCAAGCATCCGAGTGGCTGAGGCGTCTAAAATTGTGGAGAATGCACAACGGGATGTCAACATAGCCTTCATGAACGAAGTCGCAAAGATGTTCGACACGATGGGCATTGATACCCACCAAGTACTAGAGGCGGCATCTACCAAATGGAACTTCTTGCCGTTTCATCCTGGGCTTGTAGGGGGGCACTGCATTGGGGTAGATAGCTACTACCTCATAGAGAAGTCGTTGCGACACGGGTACCAACCCCGCCTCCTGATGGAGGCACGCGCCGTAAACAACTCCATGGGCGTGTACTACGCAACAGAGCTAATCCGGCAAATGATCTTAGCAGGACTTCCTGTAAAAGATGCCAAGATTTTGATCCTAGGATTTGCCTTCAAGCCCAATTGTGCAGATATCCGCAATACTAAGGTCGTGGATATATACAACACACTACTCTCCTACGGAGTTGCACAAATTGCGGTATGCGATCCATTCGTTTCTCCCAAAGAAGCCTACAGCATGTATGGCATAGAGATAGCAAATACGATTCCCTCCTCCTTTGAGGAGTATGACGTGGTATTCCTTGCCGTTGCTCACACCCCTTTCTTGGAGTTAAATGATTATCACCGTTTTTATACCCCTCAGAGGCAAAATCTCTGAAAATAGCAACAACTAGAGTAGTATCGTCCCATGCTAGAACAAGGCTATTATATCTTTCTCTTGGTGGTCATGATCCTCATGATGCTGATGCCCAACCGAGAAAAGAACAGCACTTAAGAGGATAAGCAATCTTCTTATGTAGAAAAATCCACATAGTCTAGACGCTCCCATCCCCCTAAACACAAAAAAAATGGCTGCCCTCCTATCGTGGAAAAAGCTTCCCCCTCTACAAGGAAAAGGACCTTTCCATCGGCCTTGCGATGAGTATGAAAGATTGTCACAACAAAAGAATATTTACAGTTAATATGAATATAGCCATTGTAGGAACCGGATATGTAGGCTTAGTAAGTGGAGCCTGCTTTGCAGAGATGGGAATTACCGTCTATTGCGTTGATACGAATGCTCAAAAAATAGAAGCACTCAAGAGCGGGGTAATCCCCATCTACGAGCCCAACCTAGATCACCTGGTACTCCGCAATATAGAGGGAGGACGCCTCCGCTTCTCTACCGACTTACGAGAAGTTCTAGACGAAGTCGATATCATCTTTACCGCCGTTGGCACTCCCCCCGACGAAGATGGGTCTGCCGATCTTAGCTACGTGCTAGAGGTGGCTCGCACCATCGGGCACAACATGCAAGGGTACAAACTCATTGTAACAAAGAGTACCGTACCCGTTGGTACAGCAGAGAAGGTGCGTGCCACTATTGCCCAAGAACTGGAGACTAGAGGAGTAACCATTGACTTCGATGTCGCTTCCAATCCCGAGTTTCTCAAAGAGGGTAATGCGATAGACGACTTTATGAAACCAGACCGTGTGGTAGTAGGAGTTGACTCCGAGCGAGCCAAAGAGCTAATGACACAGCTCTACAGACCTATGTTGCTCAACAACTTCCGCGTACTCTTCATGGACATCCCCTCGGCAGAGATGACCAAATACGCTGCCAATGCCATGCTTGCCACGCGTATTAGCTTTATGAATGATATTGCCAATCTCTGCGAAAAAGTAGGAGCGGATGTTTCGATGGTACGCCAAGGGATTGGCTCCGACACACGCATTGGCAACAAATTCCTCTACCCGGGATGTGGCTATGGGGGCTCCTGCTTCCCCAAGGATGTAAAGGCTCTGATTGCCACAGCGCACCAAAATGGATACGATATGCAGGTGTTAGAAGCCGTAGAGAGAGTTAATGAAAAACAGAAAAATATCCTCTTCGAGAAACTCTCTTCCTACTTCCATGGCGAACTAAAGGGTCGAAAAATCGCACTGTGGGGGCTTGCCTTCAAACCCGGCACAGACGATATGCGCGAGGCCCCTTCGCTAGTTCTCATCGAGTCTCTCCTCAGCGCTGGCTGCCAAGTCGTAGCATACGATCCCATCGCCATGGACGAAGCACGTAGGCGCCTCGGCAACAAAATTTCGTACGCCCAAGATATATATGAAACCGTGGTTGATGCCGATGCCATCCTACACGTTACGGAGTGGAAAGAGTATCGTATGCCCAAATGGGAAGCGATACGAAAGTCCATGCGTACCCCTCTTCTGATTGATGGTCGCAATGTTTTTGATCCATCTGATCTCTCGGGATTCACTTACTTACACATCGGCTAATCACTATGAATTCCACTTATCCTATAGTCTCCATTATATGCCCCACCTACAAAGAGGAGCGATTTATAGGGAGTTGTATTGAATCTATCTTACTTCAAGATTATCCACAAGACAAGCTGGAGTTTCTAATTATTGATGGAAGAAGCCCAGATGCAACTCGCGAAATAGTCAACAACTATGCAGCAAGACATCCATGGATTAAGTTGCTAGACAACCCTCAACAAGTTGTCCCTTTTGCATTAAACATTGGGATTGAGCAAAGTATGGGAGAGGTTATTCTCAGAATTGATGCCCACTGTACTTATCCCAACAACTACATCTCAAGACTTGTTGACGTACTCTATCAATTAAAAGCAGACAATGTTGGTGGTGTTTGGCACACAAAACCTGCAAACAAGAGCTCTGAAGCCATGGCAGTAGCCGAAGTATGCAGTAATTCATTTGGGGTGGGTAACTCCTACCATAAAGTTGGGATCAAAGAGATCACATCTGTGGATACCGTTCCTTTCGGATGCTTTCCCCGGTCTGTTTTCGATAGAATTGGGCTCTTCGATGAAGATCTTATTCGTAATCAAGATGATGAGTTCAATGCTCGAATTATAAAGAACGGAGGGAAAATATACATTATTCCAGATCTTGAGATCGAATACTCAGCACGTCCCTCTTTCAAAAAGATGAGTAAGATGTACTATCAATATGGTTTATTCAAACCTCTTGTTAACGTAAAGTTAAAACAAGCTGCCTCGTTACGACAGTTCGTTCCTGTTGCTTTTGTTGCCGGGCTATTTTTGGGAGCAGGATTAAGTTTTCTCTTTTATTGGTGCCGGATCGCTTATAGTATCGTAGTCGTTCTATATCTCTTATTGGCTTTATTTCAATCCTTTAAGTATTACAGAAAAACGAAGAATATTACAGCAGCGAGCCTACTGCCATTAGGTTTTTTCTTAGCCCATTTCTCCTATGGATGGGGATATTGGATGGGTATTGGGAAGTTATTATTTAGACAAAAAATACAAGTCGCTATTAACCGATGAAGATTCCATTTTCTCCACCTTATATAGATCAGTCTGTAATAGACGAAGTCGTCGATTCTTTAAAGTCTGGATGGATTACCACAGGTCCAAAGTGCAAACTGCTAGAGGCTGAACTAAAAGAGTACACTGGTGCCCAACAGGTACTAACTGTCAATTCTTGGACTTCCGGGGCGATTCTCATGCTATCTTGGCTTGGAGTAAAACCAGGAGACGAAGTAATAGTACCGGCTTACACGTATTCCGCAACAGCACTTGCAGTCTTACATGCAGGAGCTAAGCCCATAATGGTCGACGTGGGCATGGATTTTAATATATCAGTAGAGGCTATCCGAAAAGCTATAACATCTCGAACAAAAGCTATTATTCCCGTCGATATTGCAGGATTCCCCTGTGACTACGAAAGCATAATGAGCATTGTTTCTTCTCAAGAAGTAAGGGAGCTTTTCAAACCGACCTCAAACGTTCAAAAGAAGCTAGGAAGAATACTCGTTCTGAATGATGCTGCTCACTCTTTAGGGGCACAATACTCTTCTGGTAAAAAGACCGGGGCAGAAACAGATGTAGCAATCTTTTCTTTGCATGCAGTAAAAAACGTCACAACGGCAGAGGGTGGAGCCATCTGCTTAAATCTACCGGAGCCTTTCGACAATGAGGCTCTATACACAGAATTACGGCAAAGGAGTCTCAACTGCCAGACCAAAGATGCTTTTTCAAAGAGCAAAGCAGGTGGATGGCGTTACGATATCACGGGGCTGGGGATGAAATGCAATTTGGCAGATGTTAATGCTTCGATAGGCTTGGCTCAAATACGACAATACCCCAAATTATTATCTGAGAGGAAGAGAGTTTTCTCATTATATTCTCACTTATTGGGAGGGTATGGCTGGGCTATACTACCACCTTCTATGCAAGGGGAAAAAGAATCTTCTTACCATCTGTTTGCTCTACGAATAAAAGGGATCTCAGAAGAACAAAGAGATAGAATCATTGAGGAGATGGCCAAACGAGAGATTGCCGTAAACGTTCATTTCATCCCAATGCCTATGCTTTCTTTCTTCAAAGGATTGGGCTATAAAATCGGAGACTATCCCAATGCTCACCGGCTTTACACACAAGAGATATCTCTCCCTATTTATCCACAACTCACGAATGAGCAAGTGTCATATATCGTACATTCTCTAGACGAAGCCTACAACACTGTATGTACGGAATAAAGCGATTCTGCGATATTGTTTTAAGCGCATTAGGACTACTTGTTCTTAGTCCCCTTTTTTTGTTTGTTGCTTTTTGGGTTGCCCTAGACAGCAAAGGTCCCGTTTTCTATAAACAACTTCGTGTTGGTCGAAATAATGTGGATTTTTACTTGTACAAGTTTCGTTCGATGCATATTAATGCTGAGAAGTTGGGGCTTATCACTGTCGGCGGAAGGGATGCACGCATTACACGATCCGGATATTATATCCGAAAGTTTAAGATTGATGAGCTACCGCAATTGATAAATGTACTTTTGGGAGATATGAGTCTTGTAGGCCCCCGCCCGGAAGTACGCAAATATGTCTCCTTATACACAGAGGAACAATTGCATGTTTTATCAGTTCGCCCCGGTATTACAGATGCGGCATCCATAAAGTATCGAAACGAAAATGACTTGCTAGCCGAGCATCTAGATCCTGAGGCATACTATATCCAATACATTATGCCGGACAAACTACAATGCAACTTGGAGTATATAGCAACTTGGAGTTTGGGAAAAGACTTTAACCTCATTTTCCAAACCTTCTTCGCAATCATTTTCAAGAAATAACTTGTGTTGAGTCTGTGCCTACCGAGCGGGAGTGCGCTTAGCGACAACGATATTGCACGCGTTATCGAAGTAATAAAGAACTTTACCCGATAAATATTCCCCTCACCGAATCAAGGGTCGTACTCTAGAGGAAAAATCCCCCTTTCCTCTAGAGTGCGGCTCTTTTCGTTTGCCTCGAGCCAAGAGACAGTGCACGTCTCCACAGGGAAGAACCTACAAGGGAGCAAAATGTTTTGCAAAACAAATTGCCCTAAAAGAGATTATGCACAACTTAATCACTACCTTTACATCCAAGAATAAGACCTCCTTAACGAACGAAGAGATAGAGACTCTAAAAAGACTGATTTACAAACTTATAAACGAAGAATAATAGAATGAGAACTACGTTTTTAATGCTACTAGCGGCTTGTCTCGCTATGCCTATTTACGGTCAGACAACCCACACCAGCCCAATCAAGGCAACGAAAGAAAGGAAAATGACAACAATCTATGACTTCAGCCTTACCGATGCCCAAGGCAACGATGTAAGTCTCTCGGAATACAAGGGCAAGGTATTGCTTATTGTCAATACCGCTACCAAATGTGGTTTTACACCACAATACGAGAAGCTTGAAGAGATGTACCGCGACATGAGAGCTGAAGGGTTCGAGATTATCGACATCCCTTGCAACCAGTTTAAGAATCAGGCCCCAGGCTCCGACGAGGAGATTACCCAATTTTGTCGCATGAATTTCGGCACCGAATTTCCACAATTCAAAAAGAGCGATGTTAACGGCGAGAACGAACTCCCTCTCTACACTTGGCTTAAGAGCCAAAAGGGATTTGAGGGTTTCGACAAAGAAAACAGCCTGAGCCCAAAACTTGAGAGAATGCTTGATAAAGCCGATCCCAATTGGCGTTCGAAGAGCGATATAAAATGGAATTTTACCAAATTCTTGATCGACCGTAATGGCAATGTCATTGCACGTTTCGAGCCCACTAAGGATATGGGTAAAGTAGCAGAACTGGTCAAGAAAGCCCTTGAGGCCAAATAAGCAAAAGACATCTGAACATAAAAATAGGAAAGAAGCATCCGCTGTCTTTTCCGACATGAAAGGCGAAATCGAAACAATCCGATTCTAAAACAACCTAGCAATAGAATGGGGCACCCTTAGTTCAACTAGGGGTGTCTTTTTTTACTTGCTCTATACGGCAGAGCCGTCTCACAAAAGAGATGCTCGGCAGCAATCCCGAATTCTCCATAATGCCCCTCCTCATCCGTAAAGAAGAGTTCCCAATTAAGGGAAATCTAGAGAGTTACACTTCAATCTCTTCTCATTTCCAGGCACTTACCTTCAGTCTCATCTCCAGTGTTCTTTTTCCTAAAGAACCTAGCCTAGTTTTCGTTTCCTTTCTGCCTAATTTTTCTCGAGTTCTAGGCCTAAAAAAATTTTGCTCCTGCCCATGAAACTTTTTTATTCTACCCTATTCCAAGAAAAGTGCAAGGCAAGGTTTTTCTTCCGTTTCACGAGGAGAGATAGGAGAAAAGTTACTTACCGAGAAAAACAAGTGAGGGTATTGCAGATTTCGATAAAAGTATTACCTTTGCATCGCTGTTAGCAGAGCAGTGCTAGAGAGTGCTGCTAAAAACTCGCAAGAGTAGTACCGATAAAAAGAAAAGAGGGCTCATAGCTCAGCTGGTTTAGAGCATCTGTCTTACAAACAGAGGGTCATAGGTTCGAATCCTATTGGGCCCACTTTATCTTCACCTCGGATTATCTTGAGAGTAGATACAAGAGATTCTGAAAATCTTGTAGCGAGAACGCGTGAGGGCTCATAGCTCAGCTGGTTTAGAGCATCTGTCTTACAAACAGAGGGTCATAGGTTCGAATCCTATTGGGCCCACGCATAGAGAGAATGGTGGTATGGTCTTGAATTTGAAAACAAGGCATCTATGACCACAACGAAGAGGAAGCCTCTATCTTTCCTAATGATCAAGGGAGGGCAGTGGCTTTTTTTGTAGTCAAGTGATCACGTACTCACCATCCTGTTTTTGGTATTCTATCGCAGAACCGCTAGAGACAACAACCGGCGAAGCAAGGCACTTCATCCCAAGGCTCCAAACATCGGTTAGCCTAGGCAAGAAAAGCCAAGCCTCTCCCCCGTTAGCCTCTTGGGTGTGATGGGAAATTAGGGACAGCTCTATTTTGAGCAACTAATTTTGAGTAACACAAAAAAAGAAGAAGAGAATGAAGACATTCCAACTCAGCGCCGACCTCCGCGAAGGTCTTGGCAAGAAGGCTACTAAGAGCCTCCGTAAGCAGGGCATCATCCCCGCAGTAATCTATGGTGGAGAAGCAACTCATCACCTCACCGTAACACAAGATGCAGTGCGCAACCTTATCTACACTCCCGAGATCTTCGACATCGATCTCTCAGTAGCAGGTAAAACTTGCAAGGCTGTACTCAAGGATATTCAATTCCACCCCGTAACAGACGAAATCCTCCACATCGACTTCCTCGAAGTTAACAAAGACAAGGCTATCGAAATGGAAGTACCTGTTGTACTCGAAGGCCACGCTGCCGGGGTACGCGCCGGGGGTAAACTCGTGCTCGAAATGCGCAAACTTCGCGTTAAAGCCATCTACGATCAGATCCCCGAGAGACTTCACATCAATGTAGAAAACCTAGAGCTTGGCAAGTCTATGCAGGTAGGTGCTCTCAGCTTCGAAGGGCTTGAGATCATGAATGCAAAGAACGCCGTTGTGTGTGCCGTTCGCCTCACTCGTGCTGCTCGTGGTGCTGCTGCCAAGAAATAATTAGGCTAGAAAGCAACGGACTTTCTGACGGGGACTCTCCCCAAGAAAAGTACCGACAACCAACCCCTCACCTCTCGACACTAATGAGAGGTGGGGGATTTTTGTTTTCGGATGTTAGGGAAGGACTCCTCTTATAAGCCCTCTCCCCAACCTGCAACCGATCCGATTGATAACCCTTACAACCTCTTCTCTTTAGCAAGGAAAGAAGATAATTCGAGGGGAATGGCTAACTTTGAGCCCAAGAATATGAAATACCTTATAGTAGGACTAGGCAATATAGGCGAAGAGTATTGGGGCACACGGCACA
Source organism: Porphyromonas endodontalis ATCC 35406 (assembly GCF_000174815.1). Classification (GTDB taxonomy): domain Bacteria; phylum Bacteroidota; class Bacteroidia; order Bacteroidales; family Porphyromonadaceae; genus Porphyromonas; species Porphyromonas endodontalis. The sequence goes on along the minus strand of NZ_ACNN01000007.1, from coordinate 23,139 downwards.
ATGTTGGCTTTCGTATGGCAAACGCAATAGCGGAAGAGATCGGTGCGACCTTTACTGAGCAACGTTATGGTGCCGTTGCACGAGGACGCATCAAAAATGCAGAACTCGTTTTGCTCAAGCCCTCCACCTATATGAATCTGAGCGGAGAGGCGGTACGTTACTGGCTCCAAAAAGAGAATCTTCCCACGGAGCAGCTCCTCATCTTAGTAGACGATCTTGCTCTCGATTTTGGCACCCTCAGACTTAAGTCAAAGGGCAGCGATGCAGGACACAATGGACTTAAAAACATTGCGCAGCTCCTCGGCACTGCGGAGTATGCACGCCTACGCTTTGGTTTAGGAAGTCGCTTTTCGAAGGGACGTCAGATAGAGTTTGTACTCGGGCATTTTACGCCGGAAGAGGAGCAATATATGCCACTTCTCACCAAGGAGGCGGTTGCCATCGTTCGCGATTTCTGCCTCTCGGGCGTAGATAGAGCCATGAATTGGCATAACAAAAAGTCTCTACTCCCTCCTCCCGAAGAGCAAAAACCCGACACTCCTACACCCCTACCCAACTACTAGCATCACGAGAGAAATGGCCGGAGAAGTACGAATCGATAGTTTTTTGTGGGCAGTACGCATCTTCAAGAGCCGCTCTTTGGCTAGCGATGCCTGCAAAAAGGGTCGTGTTACCATCAACTCTCAAAGTGTAAAGCCCTCGCGACTCGTTGTGGCCGGCGACGTTATTGGAGTGCGCAAAGCCCCCGTAACATACAGCTTCAGAGTACTGCAAACGGCACGCAACCGAATGGGTGCGAAGCTCGTCCCCGACTACATCCTCAACATAACACCACGTGAAGAGCTCGAAGTGCTAGAGCTACAGCGCATATCGGGGTTCATCGATAGAGCCAAGGGCGAGGGGCGACCGACCAAAAAAGACCGACGTTCTCTAGACGAATGGCAGGGAATGAACGACAACTTCTTCATCGACAACGAAGACTTTTTCTCCGACGATTTTGATCTCGACAGCGAATAGCATGCCATAAATCCCCCCCTATACCCCAACGTAAGTAAGCCCTAAGCTATGTGGAGCGAAGTTACCAGCATCATATTCTCAGCTATCTATCTGGTAGTTGCGTTGGGTATTGCCCTTGTGGTGATCAGCGAAAATAGGAATCCGATAAAGGCTCTATCGTGGGTAATGGTGGTACTTTTGATTCCCGCCGTGGGTATCATTCTCTACTATTTCTTCGGACAGGATCTCCGCCACACCCACACCATCCACCGCAAAATATACCGAAGGCTCTCAAGTGTGCCCTATAGCTTCGAAGACTATGCCATCGTAAGTAAGCCCATTCTGCAAAAGCCTCAATATCGCCCCGTAGAGCAACTTTGTGAGCGACTAGGGGACAGTCCCGTACTTGCAGCACAGGAAATCAAAATATTCACCACAGGACACGACAAGTTTGAGGCTCTCTTTGCCGATATTCGAGCCGCCAAACAACATATCCATCTTCAATACTATGCCATAGAGAGCGACCGGCTCGGCAATCAACTCGCGGACCTATTGATACAAAAGGTCAGAGATGGGGTTATTGTACGCATCCTGTACGATGATGTAGGCTCTTGGGGTGCTCGTCGCTCTTTTTGGAAGCGAATGCGAAAGGCCGGTGTCCAGGTCTATCCCTTTATGAAGGTGGTGATCCCTTACCTCTCCTCTCGAGTGAACTACCGAAACCACCGCAAACTTGCCATAATAGACGGAGAAATCGGCTACATGGGAGGGATGAATATTGCCGATCGCTACTACTACGGCAACGAAATGGGGCCATGGAGAGATACCCACTTCCGCCTAACAGGAGGGATTGTTGCAGAGCTACAGACCGCCTTCCTTATTGATTGGTTCCTCATTACACGAAGGGTCGTACACCTTAGGGACTACTTTCCCAAAAGGCTTACCACAGGCGACGCTCCTCTTATCCCCATGCAATTTTTCTTGGGATCGCCTATGGGGGCTTGGCGTAGCATCGAACAAGCCATCAATTACCTCATCCTACGAGCAACTCGTCACATCTGCATTGAGACGCCCTACTTCCTCCCCACCCAAACACTAAACGAGGCTCTCTCCATGGCAGCCTTAGGTGGCGTTGAGGTCAATCTACTCATCCCTCGCAAAGGCGATGTACTAGCCTCCCATCTTGCCTCACTCTCCTATCTCGATGGACTGATGGAGGCCGGAGTGCATATTTACTTCTATAAGGCCGGTTTTCTGCACTCCAAATTCCTCACGATAGATGGAGAAGTTGCTCTTGTAGGCTCTGCCAATATGGACTTTAGAAGTTTCGAACACAATTTTGAATGCGCAAGCATCATCTACGAAGCAGGCTTTACCCAACAACTAGAAGAGATATTTGCTCAAGACCTCGACAATAGCGAGCCGGTAATCCCTGCCCGCTGGAGGACCCGAAAACGCTGGCGGAGATTCTGTGAATCGATAATGCGACTTTTTTCGCCTCTCCTCTAGATTTTCTCGAAGAAAAAGGGAACAAAAAACACATTTCTACTCCAAAAAGCGCTGCAATTTGCAGGGTAGTTGTATATTTGCAGAGCGAATGTATCCTCTCCTCAGAACTTAGGAGGATAACGAGCTACAGAGACGAATAATAATAAACGACTATACAGGATGAAGATTGTAAGGATTGTACTGATTGCCCTAGCAGTAATTGTAATGGGCTACCTTTGCGTGATGAGTATCGTAACTCCCGAAAACTTCAAAAAGGAACAAGCTCAGAGAGAAGCTCTAATTGAGAAGCGACTCAAGGACATTGCAACCTACGAGATTGCCTACAAAGAGAACTATGGCAAATTTGCCACAGCCGACGAGTTGGTAGAATTCCTCACCAATGGCAAAATCTTCTACATCAACGCTGAAGGGGACTATACCGACGAAATGCGCGAAAAGGGAATTACAGAAAATCAAGCCGCAGCACAAGGGCTCATCAAGCGTGATACTACCTACATGAATGCTCGAGACTCTCTCCTCAAGAATGGAGAAGACCCTCGCGAACTCATTATGGTACCCGGATTCCCTGACCATCGTATTGAGATAGAGACTGCAACCATACAGCAAGAGGTGGGTAACGATACGATCAATGTTTCTGTATTCCAAGCCCAAGTACCCATGGAGGTATACCTCGCAGGAATGGATAAGCACATCCTTTCAACAAAGATCTCTGATGCAAAGGCTCGCAACAATGGTGCCGGCTATCCAGGGTTGCGTATCGGGTCTCTCAAAGAAGTTAAGACAACAGGTAACTGGGAATAAGATATCCTCTTCGTTCTCCTTGGGGAATTAGCATCCCTCATAAGAAGGAGAGGTGGGTAAGACTCCTAATAAGGATAGAGGGAAGGAAGCATGGCTCCATCTACGATAGAAGGGTTACCTCTACTAGACGAGACCACTGCCGAACGTTATAACCTCTCTCTACGTCTTCACCCAGACGGCATAACTTATACTCTATCACTTGCTCAAGAGCCTACCAAGGTATTGGGCAGTGATAGAGTCTTTTTTGTCCCCACAAACGAGGGAGTTGGCTATACAGATCGTTTGAGTGACCTTATCTATGCCTATAGCTTTCTCCCCCTTCCCTATCATCACATTCAGATAGCTTTTGATGCCTCTGCTTTTGTTTTGGTGCCCCCGGGTGTCCCCGTACGCGAAGACGAAGAGGCGTGGCTATCCATCGCTGTACCTATCCTACACAACGAAGTAGGCTATACAGCGTCTTATCATTTGGGGACAGAGGCACCAACACTGCTTGCGGCTTGGGAGCGTTCTACCTTTACGTTCTTACGCCGTACCTATCCTTACGCCGAAATCCTCCCCTACGTTGTACCCACCCTCCGCAAGGGGCTCACAGCAAGCCGCACCACAGAGAACGGGCGACTTATCTATCTCTTGATCTCCCCCCTCACGCTCAACATCCTTGTATTCGAGCGAGGGAATATCAAGTTTGCCAATAGATTCGCACTCATTGCCACCGGCACCGCCTCTAGCATTGCCGGAGAGATCCTCTACTACCTAGGGGCTGTATGGCAGCAAATAGGCAGAGATAGGGCAGCCGACGATGCTATTCACCTCTTCCACACCACCTCCCTAGAGATGGTACAAGAGCTGGGTAATGCCCTATCTTCCCATCTCTCCCCTCTCGGCTTCTCACTCCAAAGTATCCAATGCTCTCCCCTATTCGTTGATTAGAGGGTAGATTCAGAATTCTTATGCTATGCGTATCATTAGTGGGAAATATGGGCATAGACGTTTTGACGTCCCCAAGGGATTCAAACTTCGCCCTACGACCGATCTCGCCAAAGAGGCTCTATTTAGCACAATCACCTCTATGTTTTCCTACGAAGGGGCACGCATACTCGATCTCTTTGCAGGTACCGGAAGTATTGGACTAGAGTTTGCTTCTCGCGGAGCTGAATGGGTTGATATGGTAGAAAAACAGCCCAAACAGGTAGCTTTTATCCAATCTGTAATTAAAGCACTCCATGCAGAGGAAGAAGCTACCGTGCACGTAGGCAATGTTTTCAAATGGCTTACTCCTGAAACGGGCTCTTCCTCTACGCCCTACGACCTCATCTTTGCGGATCCTCCCTATGCCCTAGAAGCCCTCGTAAAGCTGCCCCAACTCGTTTTCTCTTCGGGACTGTTGGCTCCAGAGGGGCTCTTTATTCTTGAGCACCCCGAGACCTACGATTTTTCCAAAACTCCATTTTTTGTAAAACACAAGAGGTATAGCGCGGTCAATTTCTCCATCTTCCAGAACCACCCCTAATCCCCTTTTTCTTCGAATAAAGAGAGAGATTTCCCCTCTCTAACCTAGGGATAGCAGATAGTGACAAGCCCTCTTATCCCCGATCTCTTTGCCTGCCGAAAAAATTACCCCTCGGCAAACAAACGTCCCCTTCCCCCCATAATCAGAAACACCCTGCCTCCTCCCCTCGGGGAAGAAACAGAGTGTTTATTCTATCCCAACACCCGCTAATGGTGTCAGTAGAAGGTAAGGTTGCTTACTTTACCTCCCAAACATCTTGTTGCAAGAAGAGCTCGCGAAGCTTACGAGTTGGGTTCTTAGCTTGCACTTCTGCAATCTGAGCATGTACAGCCTCGTCGTATGTAGGAGCCTCAACATCGCGGATAACACCCATAGCCATAGGCAAGTTTTCACCATCCATCATAGCAAGCATGGTATGGAGAGTAGAATCTTGCTCATGAGCATCGTGGGTTAGAATATCGTTGATAGAGTAACCTCCTTCGCCGATCTTTACAACCTTAAGCTTGAATCCATCGAGCACGAGACCCTTATCAAGATTCTGCCCAAAGATCATCTTTTTGCCATGCTCAAGTACGATCGTCTTTTCTGCACGCACTTCCTTAGAAGAGAGATATTTGTGCGCACCGTCATTGAAGATCACACAATTCACAAGTACTTCTGTAACAGCAGCGCCCTTGTGACGAGCAGATGCAGTAAGGCAGTCTACCAAAGTCTTTTGGTCTACATCCAAACTACGAGCGAAGAAGCGACCACGAGCCCCCATCACCAATTCAGCAGGGATAAAGGGATCTTCTACCGTACCATAAGGAGAACTCTTAGAAACAAAACCACGGGGAGACGTAGGAGAGTATTGCCCCTTAGTCAAACCATAAATGCGGTTGTTGAAGAGTACTACATTAAGGTCGATATTACGACGCATTGCATGAATAAAGTGGTTACCCCCGATAGCCAAGCTATCACCATCGCCTGATGCGAGCCAAACGCTGAGGTCGGGACGAGCAGTCTTGAGACCTGTAGCGATAGCAGCACCACGACCATGAATGGTGTGGAAACCGTATGTATTCATGTAGTAGGGGAGGCGAGAAGAACAACCAATCCCCGAGATCACAGCCGTTTGGTGCGGAGCGATACCTAGCTCAGCCATTGCCTTTTGGAGGGCAAGAACGACACCGTGGTCTCCACAACCAGGGCACCAACGAACATACTGATCGCTCTTAAAATCTTGTGCAGTATACATAACTGGAGTATTCTGATCTTGTGCCATCTCTTATGCCTCCATCATTTTAGAAAATTCTTCTACCAAGCGACCCACATTGAAAGGTTGCCCCTTAACACGATTGAGTTGCAAGGGAGCAAAGTCTGCAATCTTGCCCTTTAGATACATGGCAAGCTGACCATTGTTTTGCTCCGCTACCACTACCTTCTTATACTTGTGAAGCACTTCTTTTGTATTGATAGGTAGAGGGCTAATGAAGGTAAAGTGAGCATGAGCCACTTTCTTGCCTTCCTTGCGCATCTTTTCCATAGCCTCGTGTAGGTGACCATAAGTACCTCCCCAACCAACGATTAGGAAGTCTGCATCATCCACATCACCCTCTACCTTGAGAGGAGGAATTACCTTGGCAATATTATCGATCTTAGTCTGACGGTTGTTCACCATGAGTTGGTGGTTGTCAGGATTGGTGCTGATGGCACCTGTCTTATTATCCTTTTCGAGACCACCCAAGCGGTGTTGATAGCCTTCTTGACCGGGTACAGCCCAATAGCGAACCAACGTTTCGAGATCGCGACGATAGGGTTTCCAAGGCTCTTCACCCTTGTAATTACAGATGTAATTGGGTTTGATCTCGGGGAACTTTTCGTATTCGGGGATGCGCCATGCTTGTGAACCGTTGGCTACATATGCGTCGGTAAGAAGCACTACGGGGGTCATGTGCTCGAGAGCAACCTTCGATGCCCAGTAAGCTTGATTGAAGCAATCCCCAGACGAAGTAGCCGAAACAACTACGAGAGGAGACTCCCCATTACGGCCGTAGAGAGCCTGCAAGAGGTCGGTTTGTTCACTCTTGGTAGGCAAACCTGTAGAAGGGCCACCACGCTGAACGTCTACAACAACGAGAGGAAGCTCAGCCATTACAGCGAGACCCAACGCCTCACTCTTGAGGGCAAGACCGGGACCAGACGTTGTAGTAACAGCAAGGCTACCACCAAAAGAAGCCCCGATAGAAGTACAGATACCGGCAATTTCATCTTCTGCCTGTACGGTTACTACACCGAGAGCCTTGTGCTTAGAAAGCTCATGAAGGATATCAGTAGCAGGAGTGATAGGGTAGCTACCAAGGAAGAGTTGGAGACCGGAGCGTTCGGCAGCAGCCATAAGACCATAAGCCGTAGCCTTGTTCCCACTCATATCCATGTAGAGACCCGGTTCTTGCTTTTGCCCCTCGACATGGAAGGGAGTACCTGCAGAAGCGTGGGTATTGGCACCGTAGTTATACCCATCGTTGAGGGCCTTGATGTTGGCCTGACGGATGAGTTCTTTTTTACCAAACTTCTTATTGATAAAGTCTACGGCGTGCTCGAGAGTGCGGTCGAATAGCCAGCAAACCAGCCCGAGAGCGAACATGTTTTTACAGCGGAGAGCGCTCTTGTTGTCTAGTTGAAGTTCTTTGAGAGACTCTTTCACCATAGACGAGATAGAGGCAGCCACCACGCGATCGGGATTAAGACCAAGTTCCTTGATAGGATCCATAGTCTTGAATTCAGCCTTCTCAAGGTCCTTTTCGCCGAATGAATCTGTATCAATAATGATAAGAGAATCCTTACGAATATGCCCTAGATTTACCTTAAGAGCCGCAGGATTCATTGCAACGAGTACATCGGCAAAGTCACCCGGAGTGTACACCGGATTGGTACCAATGTGAACTTGGAAGCCCGACACACCCCCAAGCGTACCTTGGGGCGCTCTGATTTCGGCTGGATAGTCGGGAAATGTAGCAATCGAGTTGCCATAGACAGCCGAGAGGTCCGAAAAGATGGTCCCGGTAAGCTGCATACCATCCCCAGAGTCACCTGAGAAGCGGATCACAACTTCCTCAAGACGTCTTACATCTTTGGATTCCTTCATGATTGATTTAGTTTAAACTTAGAGTGGTTTGAGTATTGTATTATATCACTGCTCCACCACAAGGAGGAGCCTATATTCTCTCTACTTTTTATCTTCCGTCTCTTATTCTGCGCACAAAGATAGCTCCTTTCTGACAATTAATAGGTATCTAACGGTTACGAAGATCTATAATCCGCTGATTACTACTCCCCCTGAAGGGAAGAGAGGGATCTCGCAACTCTCGCACAAACCTCCCATCTATCAAGGTGGTAAGGTACTTTAGAACGGGCGCTCTCCTTTCGTCAGCAAGCAACTCTTCGTAGGTATATCCCGTGTAGCAAAGTATAGGTAAAGAGCACTCTTGGGAGAGGCGTTGTACCAATTTAAGTAGTTCTTCGGGGTAAAAGAATGGGTCTCCTCCAGAGAGGGTTATACCATCAAGAAGGGGATTGCTATTGATCTCATCGATAATTCCTCGTAGCACCTCCTCGCTCAATTCAATACCCCCCAAAGGGTTATGACTCTCGGGATTATGACACCCGGGACAGTGGTGACTGCACCCTGCCAAATAGATAGCATAGCGCAGACCGGGACCGTCGGAGATCGTCTCCTTGTATCTATTTAACAAGTGCAACATCCCTTTGTCTATAAGATTGAAAGCCACAAACAAAGCACGCTACCTCGGCCATAGCTGTTCCCTCCAAGGGGTGAGAGGCTAGAGCGAAGGTAGCGCGGAGATCAAATAGAGCGAGGCTAGGCAATTCTTAACAATGCTTCACGCGGTCATGCTCCTCAGCTTGTTTGGCACTATTCCAGCACTCTAGGCTACCGGTCAGGTACCCTGTAATGCGGCGGAGACGGGCGATTTGATCGCTACTGCAGACGGGGCACTTATCAAAAATAACACCTTTATATCCGCAGCGGCGGCACGTATCCACGGGGTGATTGATAGAGCCGTAGCCTATACCCTCATCGTGCATTAACTTGACAATTTTTAGGAGAACGGCAGGATTCTTCTTTGCCTCCCCATCAAGCTCTACATAGGTAATGTGACCACCACCGGTGATGGCATGGAAAGGAGCTTCGAGGTGGATTTTCTCTGCAATCGTAACCTCTTCGCGCACATCTACATGGAACGAATTGACATAGTAATCTAGGTCATTCACTCCCGGAATAATGCCATAGCGTTTACGGTCGAGGCGCGTAAATCGTCCGGAAAGCCCCTCGGCCGGCGTTGCCAGTACAGAGTAATTAAGCTCATACTTACGCTTGTACTCTCTGACGACATCGTTCATCACTTCTATAGCATCATACAGAGTTTGCCATGCCTCCTGATTGTGTGCATGCCCCTCTCCATAGATAGCAACCATGGCATTGTGCCCTCCGATAAAGCCAATCCCTAAGGTACCTGTTGCAATTACATCCCCTACTTCATCGTTGCTTTCGAGCGTTTTTCCACCCTTCCACACATCATTACCCATCATAAAGGGGAACTGACGCGCCAAGGCGGTACGCTGGTAAGAATATCGCTCATAGAGTTGATCGGCAACCAATTCGGACATGTCGCGTACTCTATCTAGGAAGCGACGACGAGCCTCTCTACGTACCGTTTTCTTATCTCCATCCGGATAGCGCTCTTCGGCTTCGCGACGCGCTTCGATGGCAAGACGAGGCATATTGATCGAGGTGAACGAGAGGTTACCACGACCTACAGAGCTTTTTACTCCGCGAACATTCTCAAACACGCGGGTACGGCACCCCATGGTTGCAAGTTCATAGAGGTAGCGTTTGGGATCGTCGGCCTTCCAGAGGTCATTCTTATTGAAGGGTGTATCGAGGAAAACGAAGTTGGGGAAAAGAGCTTTTGCCGTAGTATAGCAACTCTCTAAGAGGAGGTCGAAGTTGGGCGTAGCGAATTGAATTTTACCGGCTAGAGCAGCATCAAAATCGGCACTCGCCTTCTCAAAATCCTCATCTGAGTAGTTAATACCATCCTTTACCTTAAAGATTTGGATCGGGAAGATAGGTACTTCGCCATGTCCTAGACCCTCCATCGTTGCCTGGAGCAACTCATGGATTACCATACGCCCCTCATCACTCGTATCGGTACCGTAGTTAATCGAGCTGAAAACCACCTGATTACCTCCACGAGAGTGCATCGTATTTAGGTTATGGATAAAGCCTTCCATGGCTTGATGCGTATCCTTGCGTGTTTGCCGATACGACTCAGCAAGAGCCACTTCCACAAAGGGAAGGTCAACCCCTGGGATCAAGTCTTTTAATCCCTCATAGAGGCGTTCTGCCTCGGCCTTATCGTCAGAGAGACGCGGATGAATCTCACGGATGCGATCGGCAATAGCCTTCTCGTCTACCTCGGTAGTCTCATCTCCCGACTTGAGACGGATGGAGAGAGCGAAAGTAGCCACAAGGCGTTTGATAAAAGTTTTGCGTACCCCCGGAGCCATAAAGAAGTCGAAAGCCGGGATGGCCTGCCCTCCATGTTGCTCATTTTGATTGGTTTGGAATACAATCGTAGCCAATGTGGCGTAGCTCTGGATACTCTGTGGAGTACGAACACTGCCGTTCTTGGTAAAGAAACCACGCTCGTAGAGATCCTCGAGGTCGTACTGTACGCAAGTTGTTGTCTTTGTAGGATAATAGTCAAGGTCGTGGATATGAATATCGCCAACCTCATGAGCGCGAGAGTAGATGTTGGAAACAAGATATTTGCGTGCATAGTCTTTAGTCACCTCGGAGGCAAAAGTCATCATCTGCCCAGAGGGAGTATATGCACTCATATTGGCATTGCTCAAGTTGGTATCGTTCTTCTCGATCTTGACAATACCATCCATAGTGTGCTTCAAGCGCGTACGCTTATCGCGCTCCACGGTACGCCACTCACGATAGATAATATACTTCTTGGCAATAAAGGGGTCGGCTGCCATAAGAGCCTGTTCCACCATATCTTGTATATCTTCTACGGCTAGAGCACCCTCTTTGTGAGCACGTGCCACACTCTCTATACGCGCTACAATTACGTCTACACTCGAAGGATCGGGACGAACTCCACCTGCCCGATAAGCCTTGTAGATCGCCGATCGAATCTTTTCTGCTTCAAACAACTGACGACTGCCGTCGCGCTTCAAGATGTAGAGTTCTTCCTGTTCCATAATACTTAGTTTTCTTGTTCCCTTTTTCTATTCCGTCTCTATGCTTATTGCATGCTCTCTCTGAAACAATTCTAATACAAAGCAGTTTTGGCAAGACTCCTCCCCATCCTCTTGACAACGCCCACGCTCACGGGCTTAGCCAATAAGAGACTAATCATCTAAGAATCAGCAAGAGAAACATCTTTGTCTTAGGCCTTGCAAAGGCAAAAGTAGCTATTTCAACCGGATAAAAAAATAGCCCGACAATCTTTTTCGCGGTACATTTTCTCTCTCCTATCAGCAAGCCTCTAGGAGAGAATAACTTATAAGACTCTCCAAAGGCAGACTGATATAAAAAAGGGAATTGGCTGATTTTAGAAATTCTCTAGGGCAAAAAGTTGGCGAGAATTAGCTGAAATTGCCTCCTCTAACTGGGCAGGAAATAATCCAAAAGCACGTGCCACTTCTGCAAGGGTCTCCGGCAAGAAAGAGGGCTCGTTGCGTTTACCCCGATGAGGCACCGGAGCGAGATAGGGAGCATCGGTCTCCAAAAGGAGCCGATCAAGTGGGATGCGAGCGATATACTCTCGCAGCGTGGACTTCTTGAAGGTGACTACACCATTGATCCCGATCATAAAGGAGGGAGAAAAAGCAATCAGTTCCTCCAGCTCATCCTCACTCCCCGTAAAACTATGGAAGACCCCTCGGAGACGAGCCTCCCCTCGGTAGGCGGACAACAAATCCAGCATCTCTCGGTGGGCACTACGCGTGTGCAAAATAAGAGGGAGATCCTCCTCAATGGCCCACTCCACTTGGGTACGAAGCGCCTCTTCCTGTTCTCGAACGAAGCTTCGATCCCAGTAGAAATCGAGCCCAACCTCCCCAATAGCCACTACCTCCGAGTGATACTTGCGTACAGCTTCGTGTATCACCTCCAACTGGGAAGAGAAGTCCTGACCCACCGAGGTTGGGTGCAACCCAATGGCAATAGAGGTATTGAGGGGAAAATCCTCGTGAGTTTTGAGGAGACGAGGCAGAGACTCTACATCAATATTAGGGAGAATGAGGTGCTCTACACCTGCGCCACAGGCACGCTCCAACACCTCCCGACGATCTTCGTCAAACTCCGGCTCAAAGATATGAGTATGCGAATCAATCATAGGTCGCGCATCGCCATCTTCTGAATAAGATCGACCAAACGCTGCGAAGCCTCCGGATAGGAATTACTCATTCTTGACAAGAGATCCAAAGCCCAATCGGACTGCTCCTGGATCTCCTTTCGGATAAGTTCGGGAATCCCATACGCGTCGTAGAAAGCCCGCACAGCACGGTATTTTTCCTCTCGCTGCTCTTTGGGGATAGCAAGAGCCGCCTTCAGTTGCTCCCACTCGCCCCTCTCACGAGCGATTTCTTGCGCCTTTATCAGTAGCCAAGTCTGCTTATTCTCAGCAATGTCTCCTCCTATCGGCTTGCCAAATGTCGCTTCATCTCCATATACATCGAGGTAATCGTCTCTTAATTGGAACGCCATACCGGCATTGATCCCGGCGCGAATCAAATAGGAACGGTCACGCATTCCTGTATCGGCAATATACGCTCCGATCTCTAGAGCCGCCGAGAGTAATACGGCTGTTTTCTTGCGAATCATTCGCTCATACTCCGCAAGTGTTACATCCGAACGTGTCTCAAAGTCCATATCCATCTGCTGCCCCACCATTATATCCTGCGACATGCGATTGAACACTCCCATAATCGCAGGTTGAAGAGCCAGAGGGTACTCTTGGGTGAGTTTGTAGGCAAGCGAGAGCATGGCATCCCCCGTTAGGATAGCTTGAGCGATACCGAATTGAGCAGGCACGGAGGGGCGGTTGCGACGCATCTCTGAGTGATCCATCACATCATCGTGCAAGAGCGTGAAGTTATGATAGATCTCAAGAGCCAATGCTGCCTTGATGAAATCCGCACGATCTTTGCCATACATATCTGCCACCATCAGCACAAGGAGGGGGCGCACTCGCTTACCTCCTCCCTCAAAAGCATAAGCCATAGGAGCATAGAGAGGCTCCGAGATTTGTGTGCGACAGTGTGCGACCAAAGTCTGTAGCTCGGTCTCTATATAACTAAGGTTGTCTTGAATTGTGGTCATATTGGGGTGGAACAAAAAAAGCCCCCTGCAAACTCCCCTATCACGGGAAACTTGCGGGGGACAACTATGTGACTAAATTTCTAAGAGAGGGGACTTCGCTGTGCCATAAACAATCGGCAACAAGTATCCTATCTCTCCTCTACACTCAGATTACTGGAGCTTGAACTGGATAGGAAGCGTGTACTTTACACGTACGGGCTTACCCCCCTGCTTACCAGGCTGCCACTTATCCATCTTGTTGATAACGCGAAGGGCTTCCTTATCGAGAGAGGCGTCTACCCCACGTACTACGGTAGCCTTCGAGATCGAACCATCTTTCTCTACAACGAATTGAACAATCACCTTTCCCTGTACGCCGTTTTCTGCAGCAATTTCGGGATATTGGAGGGTGCGAGCAATCCACTTGAGGAGAGCTTCTTGACTACCACCGGGAGGTACAGGATTGCTTTCTACGAATTCGAAGATTTGCTCTTCCTGCTCTACTTCCTGAGGGGGAGCCTGCGTGATAACAGGTGCGGGGGGAAGAGGTTTCTTTTCGTCCACAGAAACGAGGGCAATCTTAACTACCTCTGTATTATTATCCACAACCTTAAATTCCTCTGGTAGGGCAACCTCAACGGTTTCCACAGGAGTTTCTTCGGGCGGAGTCTCAGGCTCCTGCTGTTGGTCTGGGATGAACATAACATCCTCCATGTCGGCAATATCGACCTTATCGGTACCATCATCGCCCATAGCATCTAGAGAGTGCCACTCAAGAGCGACGAACACTACAGAGAGGGCCAATACCAAACCCATCAAGAAAGAAAGGCTCTTCCCTTTCTCCAAGTTTGCCTTTGACGATTTCTTTACTTCCATACTATAATCGTATTACTAATTGCGATACTCTGTTGCTTGCCCGACAAAAATACGAAGATTTTTCTATCCACACGTACTTTTGCCCCTCAAGAGCATAATTTTTATTTTTGAAGGCCCCCTCTCTTGAGACTGAGTAGTAAAAAAGAAGGGACAATAAATAGGAGTCCCTTCTCGTTTTAGAACTAAAAGGTCCTCCCTCGCTAAAAGACTTAGGGAGAGGACTTAGAATACAGATTACAAGCCCTATAAGAAAGGAATTTGCCTATGGATTACGACTACCTCTTAGTAGATAAAATCAAAGAGGACCTTGGCGCCTCTCCCACCCAAAGCCTAAAACATCGTACCATAGTAGCATTACTCAAGTGGTATGCTCGCCTCCCCCGATAGTGATTAGGCGGGATCTCCAAACATCTGATGCATAGCCTCAAGGCGTGCAATAGCCCCGGTCACAAGTCGGGGCTCTCTTTTTTGCCAAAAAGCCTCCATCTTTGTACGCACCTCTTCGTAGCTCTTCCGGCGATCGAGGTGCGTCTTTGAGTAAAAGCAATCTGCATAGCAAACCAACTTCTCCTCTAGGGTCTCGGGGAGGTAACTTCGCCCGGCAGGCAAAGGTAAACGGAGGGCAATACGCTCCTCTTCGCTTACTCCGGAGCCCGTATGACGCTCACAAACTCGAGCATGCGTTTCTAACCCCCAATCCCTTCTTAGCAGATTCGCTCCCAAATAGCCATGGCGGATGTAAGGCTCCCGTCCATAGCAAGATATTGACGTTGCATCCGTATAAATAATACCGATATCATGCAACATCGCCGCTTGATAAAGCAGCTCCCGATCAATCTTTGCATCCGAATAACGGTCTGCCAACGCCAGAGCTAGGCGGGCAACGCATTCGCTATGCTCCACCAAAATACGATGAGCCGTCGTTCCGGGGCAGTAATAATGAGCAATAATCTGATAGGGGTCTAGTTCAGTCATAGGGAGAAAAGAAGGGAAAAACAATCTATAATAAAAAAGAACTCCCCCTCATCTACCTCTTATACGCACTCTTTACGAGAGAATAAGAGGAGACGAGAGGGAAGCTATTCTTTTACATCTGCACGCTAAGAGCGACTAGTCTCTTCTAGTGCAAATAGGATGTAGGCAGGTCTATTTATCAGCAAATGCCTTGACCAACCATTGCCTTAGCCACCTTCATGAAGCCGGCAATGTTTGCGCCCTTAACATAGTTGATGTAGTTACCTTCGCGACCATACTCAACACATTGTGTGTGGATGTCTTGCATGATCTGGTGGAGCCACTTATCAACTTCTTCGTTGCTCCAAGAGAGGTGAGCTGCGTTCTGAGTCATTTCGAGACCTGAACAAGATACACCACCGGCGTTTACAGCCTTACCAGGAGCGAAGATTACCTTCTTAGCAACATAGTATTCGCTAGCTTCTGCGGTACAACCCATGTTAGAAGTTTCAGCAACGAGCGTTACGCCGTTAGCAACAAGTGCCTTTGCATCTTCTTCGTTCATTTCGTTTTGTGTAGCACAAGGCATTGCGAAGTCTACCTTTTGGATCCAAGGCTTCTTACCAGCGAAGAACTGTGCATTGGGGAACTTCTTCACATAGTCAGCAACAACGTCGTTACCGCTAGCACGAAGGTCGAGCATGCATTGGAACTTTTCTTCCGTATTGATACCATCGGGGTCGTAAACATAACCGTCAGGACCAGAGATAGTAACAACCTTGATACCAAGTTCAGTAGCCTTACGAGCTACACCCCAAGATACGTTACCGAATCCAGAGATAGCAAGTGTCTTGCCCTTATAGTCGATACCGTTTTCCTTACACATGTTTTGTACAAAGTAAACAGCACCAAAGCCGGTAGACTCAGGACGAAGACGTGAACCACCGAATTCGAAGCCCTTACCGGTCATCGTACCTGTGTGCTCACGAGCGAGTTTCTTGTACATACCAAACATGTAACCAACTTCGCGACCACCTACACCGATGTCACCAGCGGGGATGTCAGTATCGGGGCCAATGTTGCGCCACAATTCGGTCATGAAGCTTTGGCAGAAACGCATGATTTCAGCGTCGGTACGACCCTTAGGAGAGAAGTCAGAACCTCCCTTACCACCACCCATAGGAAGTGTAGTAAGAGCGTTTTTGAATGTCTGCTCAAAACCGAGGAACTTCAAGATTGAGAGGTTCACGGTGTGATGGAAACGGATACCACCCTTGTACGGGCCAATTGCGTTGTTGAATTGTACGCGGTAACCGATGTTTACATGTACCTTACCGGCGTCGTCTGTCCAGGGCACACGGAACGTGAAAATACGGTCTGGCTCAACGATACGTTCGATGATGCCATACTTTTCGAATTCGGGATGTTGATTGTACACATCCTCGATTGAGAGGAGAACCTCTTTAACTGCTTGGAGGAATTCTTTTTCGCCCGGGTGCTTAGCCTCCAATTGGGCGAGAATCTCATTTGTCTTCATAGCAAACAAAATAATAATGAAGTTTCTGCCCACAAAGATAGGCATATTATCCACACAAAGCAACTCAGGAATAGGAGAAAAATCAATCCGAATCGTTTTTCAACAACGCACCAAGGGGAGTCTCAACAACCACAAAGTGCACTCGAAGGGGAGAAAGAAAACACTGGGACACAAAAAGTGTAAACAAAACGCCAAATAGATACCCCTACGACACCAAACTCAGCACATAGAAACATGAAAAGCTCTCTCAGAGGGGAGAGAAGAAAAGGATGAAAGAGAAACCCCTTTTTCCTCAGTCGGCAAGAGTATATAAAGGACTTGGGGTAGAACGCTTGAGCGGTTCTAAAACAAAATGGGAAGGCGGGATGATTCCACGGCGGAACAAAACGTCCTCAAAAGTCTTGCGACAAAGCTCGGGATGATTGTTCTCCCGACTCAAATGACAAAGCCAAACACGCTCTAGCTCGGGATGGTAAACATCGCACAAAAACTCCGCACTTTCCAGGTTACTAAGGTGCCCATTGCCTCCGGACACACGCTCTTTGAGGTATTGAGGGTAACGCCCCCGCCAGAGCATTTCAGGGTCGTAATTCGCCTCAAGTATCAGGTGTCGAGGCAATGCCGCATAGCGGTGCACCTCTGCGGTAACATGCCCCACATCGGTAGCCAGCGTGAGGGAGAAATCGCCTCGCCGAAAGTAATAGCCCACATTTTCTGTACTATCGTGCGGCACATTAAAAGGTACTATTTCAAATCCCGCCAAGCAAAAAGCCTCGCCTACTTCCACAGTCGGACGAGGCAATCCCTCCATCTTTTTGTAGTAACGAAGGGAATCAATTGCCTGCTGAATCGTCCCTGTCGTATAAACAGGGAGATGATACTGCAATGCCAAGGCGCTAAGTCCTTTAATGTGATCAGCATGCTCATGGGTGACCAAAACCCCCATGATATGCCCCTCAATAGGGATCCCCTGAAAGGCCAACGCCCGAGCTATGGTTCGAGTCGGAATACCGGCATCTATGAGCAAGCCCCCCTCCCCTGAGGAAAGGTAGTAACAGTTGCCACTGCTACCACTGGCAAGACACATAAACTGCACCATCCGCAAGAACCCCTAGAGTCAGTTTAAGTTTCAGTTTTGGGTGAGTTCTCCACAGATCGATAGCTGCATCTCTACCCCCACCTCTTGAGGAGAAAGCCCCTTACCTAGGAGGTACATCAACTTTGTAATGGCACTCTCCGTGGTCATATCAAAACCCGAAACAACCCCTACTTGCCCAAGGCGAATCCCCGTATCATAGCGACCCATTTCTACCTTTCCGGATTCGCATTGCGTAACGTTTACAATCACAATCCCTCGCTTTACGGCATCAGCCAACGCCTCAATAAACCAGTCGTCTGTGGGGGCATTACCGCTACCATAGGTCTCAAGCACTACGCCTCGCAACGTAGGGATGGAGAGCACAGCCTGCACCACTTCCGGAGTAATACCGGGGAATATCTTGAGCACGCACACATGGGGATCAATACGAGTAGAAACCTCTAAATCAGCCTTTTCGCCCTCGGGTGTGCGATAGATATGCTTTTCGTTATAGCGAATATGAATACCTGCGTACGCCAAATGGGGATAATTGTTACTAGCAAAAGCCTCAAACTGATCGGCACTACATTTGATTGTTCGATTGGCTCTGAGGAGATATTTGTCAAAGAAAATGCACACTTCAGGTACCATGGCTCGCCCATCAGCCTGACGTTCTGCAGCAATTTGTAAGGCTGTTATTAAATTTTCCTTACCATCGGTACGCAGACGCCCCACAGGTAACTGACTTCCGGTAAATACCACCGGTTTGGCAATTCCTCTAAGCAAAAAACTCAACGCCGAAGCGGTATACGCCATGGTATCAGTGCCGTGTAGCACCACAAATCCATCGTACTTATCGTAATTCTCCCCGATAGTATGAGCAAGGCGAATCCACAGATCCACCGTAATCGCAGCAGAATCAATGGGGGGATCGAATTGAATGGAAGAGATCTCGAACCCCAGCCGCTGTAGCTCAGGGATATGGTCTTGTAGATATGTAAAGTTAAATGCGCGAAGTGCCCCCGTAGCAGGGTCTTCGATCATGCCAATGGTGCCTCCCGTATATATGAGTAAGACGCGAGGAGTGGTAGCAGTAGGTGCGACTTTTTCCATCAGATAGTATTGTGTACAAGTATAACGTTTGCAAAGGTAATGCAAAATCGTGCTACTCCTCCCCTATTCTCCGAATAATCTGCGCAGGGCATCCTGCAACAGTCGTACGGGGAGGCACGCTACGCACCACCACACTACCTGCAGCCACAATGCTTCCTCTACCGATGGTTACTCCCGAAAGGATGGAAGCTCCTGCCCCGATCCACACATCATCTTCTACCACAATAGGGTAAGCATATTCCCCACCTTTAGCCCGCTCCTCCGGCTCTATGGGATGCTGCGGAGTGTAAAATCCAACGCGAGGAGCAATGAGTACTCGACTGCCAATTGTGATGGTAGCAGAGTCTAAAAAGATTACATCGGTGTTGATAAACGTATCCTCTCCGATAGAAACGTGAATGCCATAATCCACAAAAATAGGGGCAATAAGCCGACTTCCCCTACCAACATGAGCGAAAAGCTCCTGCGCAATCTCCGTGTGCTCCCGCTCATTCTCGGGAGTGAGGGGCAATTGATTGTATCTGTGGCACAAAGCACGTGCCCGATAGTAGGCATCCCGAAGCCAGGGATCTTGAGAGGCAGAAAAGAGCTGCCCATCCAAAGCTCGCTGCTCGGCTTCGCTCTGAGCGATACCGAATTGGTGATAAAGGTCTCTCCCCTCAGACATTGAAGCGGAAGTGCATTATATCCCCATCTTGCACCACATATTCCTTCCCTTCCACACTCATCTTGCCGGCCTCTTTTACAGCAGCCTCGCTACCCAAAGCAATGTAATCGTCATACTTGATCACCTCAGCTCGGATAAAACCTTTCTCAAAGTCGGTATGAATAATGCCGGCGCATTGAGGAGCTTTACTTCCCTTGACAAAAGTCCATGCACGGGTTTCGTCTGCACCGGAAGTGAAGTAAGTCTCCAAATTCAGAAGGGCGTAAGCAGCTCGGATAAGCCGATTCACACCGCTCTCTTCCAAGCCTATTTCTTCCAAAAACATTTGTCTTTCTTCGTAAGTCTCCAGTTCGGCGATCTCGCTTTCGATCTTGGCTGCCACGATAAGAATACCGGCACCCTCACTGGCAACAGCCTCACGCACCTGCTCTACATAAGCATTCCCATTTACGGCAGAGGCTTCGTCTACATTACAAACATAGAGCACAGGTTTTGCCGTTAGGAGGAAGAGATCATGAGCTGCCTCTTGCTCCTCTTTCTTCTCGAAGTGTACCGTGCGAGCGTTTAATCCCTTCCCTAGAGCCTCCTTGTAGGCTTGGAGTACTGAAACGACCAGCGCCGCTTGCTTATCGCCCCCGGTCTTCGCCTGCTTCTCAAGCTTGGCCAAACGGCTCTCCACCGTCTCCAAATCCTTGAGCTGCAACTCGGTATCGATAATCTCCTTATCTCTTAGAGGGTTTACCGAGCCATCTACATGGGTAATATTATCGTCGTCAAAACAACGCAACACATGCAGGATAGCATCTGTCTCTCGGATATTCCCTAAGAACTTATTCCCCAGACCTTCGCCTTTGCTTGCTCCTTTTACGAGACCGGCAATATCCACAATCTCCACCGTGGCTGGGATCAAACGCTTGGGATGATCGATCTCGGCGAGCGCGTTGAGGCGCTCATCGGGCACCGTGATAACGCCCACATTGGGCTCTATTGTACAGAATGGGAAGTTGGCAGATTGTGCCTTGGCATTAGAAAGACAATTGAAAAGGGTAGACTTACCGACGTTGGGCAGCCCAACGATTCCGCATTGTAGTGACATTCGTTATTGTATTAATCGCACTCTTATTGGCAACAAAGGTACTGCCATTCCGCCAAATACCCAAAGCACCTCCGCTCCACAGTCCCTTCTCTACAAAAGAATCAGGCTTCCCTTTCCTATTGAGAAGCCTGACCATTGATTGTAAAATGTCTTTCAAAATGCTTTCATCCCCAAAGTGTATCATCCACTCATATGCCATCAAGCCAGTGCAAGTCAATGGGGGAATCGCAATAGGTAGTGTTGCTGGGATACGTACAATGTCAGATTTCTACATGTCAATTTATTACTTTTTATCCACCTTGAGCTTTCTATAATTCTCGAGATTCCAATAAGCCTCATCCCTTAGGTCTTCTTTTTCCTCTTCGGTCAGAATCCCTTTTTCTCCCTCAATAGTCATTCCTTTCCATTCAAGAGCAAGCCATGCCTGCATCAATACTACGAATTGAGAAATATTATCCCTTTTATCTTCCTCTAGAATGATTTTATCAATCATCTGAATAGCCTCTCCATCCCAAGTCTCAGGATAGTCAATAGGATTCATAAGCATTTTCAAATGAAATGACAATCTTATCAGATTTAGGCTATCATTGCTTTCAGCAACTGCAGCCGCACAAAAATCAGCAACAGCTTTACGGAGTTCCGCCATATATTCTTTCCGAGCATTTGTTATTGTACTGACAAAATCCTTCTTTTTTGACTGATATAAAGTCATCCGAATATTAAATCCTCCAATAACAATCGAAATTATAGCCGCAATTATAGCTGCTACCAAAGTTGCTATTCCTTGATCTAAATCTCCCATCTCACACCTTGCGTTAAAAATTCACATTAGGATTGTCCTGATATGCACTTTTATCTTCTTCATAGCCCAGTCGTAATGGAATGGCTTGCAGTTGCCGAGACACAGTAGGAACCGAGAGGAGAGGTTCCCGTCCACTCAAAGGCTCCTTTAGCAAAGAGTTCATCGTTGGAGAGTGTCTCAATTATGGTCATCACATCTTGATGACTTTCTCTCACCATTTTCTTCGCCTCTACAAGTGGTGTGCTTTGGTGCTTCTTCCAAAAACCGACATTCATCTCCGGATATGTCTTCCAATTATACGGTTCTGGCAGAAAAGGTTTGCGCTCACCGCCTTGATTAGATTTTATCCAATTCAATAACAACTGATGCCATTCGTATAAATGAATAAGGATGTCTCGCAAATTTTTATCCCTGCTCCAATGCGCTTCCTTGCCCATTGTTGTCATTTCCTCTGCAAATGTTGCTTCTTGTAGTCCCTTATCCATTCCATCAATAAGTTTCCACATTTTATCGAATTGTCCATTAGCAGATGCTATCAAATCCGCCTTGGTTGTTGCTCGTGCCATAATTTTCTCCTACGATTTTTATTTGTTAGAATGCTACTGAGGGCAAAAATACACCTTTCTTCACAAACGAAGCTCAATATAAGAACCCAAAGTAAACGATAAAAACAGAACGGATTCCTCTAAAAACGCCTGACACTATTGTTCTATCAAAGAGGGTGAAATCAGTTTCGGAATAGACCTAAAACTCCGAGGAAGTAGGGCAAGAATCTTCGGGAAATCACGCAATACACAGAGGCGTTTTCAGCCTGTTCTCTCCACCTAATTGGCTGACAGCAATCGAAGAAGTCGCTGCGAAGCTAGGAAAGGGACGGGGGCATACCCCCTCTAGGCATGCTCTCCTCTTAGTTAGCCATGGAGGAAAAAGTATGCCGAGACTCCCCATAAGAGACTTCCTTAGCCTAGAGCTCCTTTACCTCATATTGATTAGTCCTACACACCGAATAGTTTTGCTACTTTTGTGGTGAGGATTAACCGGGTAATGCCGCTATTCTTCGACACAGAGGCCGATACTTTCTCCAGAAGGTGTTGGTCTTTTGCTTTTTAGATAAACTCTCCGATTCTATACCGCCCTCTTATATCCGAATGTTTTCGACGTTGTCTTTGGATTCGGATTCAACACTTGAAGTCTTTTCGGGATAAGCAAAAAGAGCTGACTCCATCCGCTGAAGTCAGCCCCTTTTTTCTCTATGTTACCTACTTCCTCCACCTTCAACCGCCCTACTATCCCCCAAATTCCCGCATATCGCCCCTAGATACCATCAAGAAAGCATGAGTAGCCTCTTGCACAATCAAGAGAGTAGCCCTCAAGCCAGAGCCATCACTATCTTCTTTTTGTCTAGTAGTTTATTATTACCTTCGTGGTACAGACACAAGAGCTAAGAAGTGATAAAGAAGCAACCGAGTACAGAATCGGACCTTTAATTACTACTTAGCCTTGTTCTTTATTTTATCAAGAGTTCCCTTTTTCCCTTCGTTGTATTAGGAATGCCTCAGTCTCCTCTTTTACAATGGAGGTGAGTCCCCTTAGCGACCCGAAGTACACGACACCGGGAGTTTCCTCATTGGATGGGGAGGAGACTACCCGCCCCCACAGGGCTAAGGGCCCTCTACGAAAGGCACAAAAACGAAAAAGGGATCCCCAAGCTCTTCGCTCGAACATCCCCTCTCTACGCCTATCCCTCTAAGTTCTAAAAGGCTCTCCTTCATACAAAAAAGAGAACCCCCAAGCATACTTGCTCAAGGGTTCTCCCA
>NZ_ACNN01000008.1 GCF_000174815.1 Porphyromonas endodontalis ATCC 35406 | reverse complement strand
AGCAGATTTGTGGGATTTCGAGGAAAGTTGTAAATTGCAGTCGCAAAGGGGAGTTTCCGAGCGGGTGACAGACCATTGCAAAATGTATTAAAACTAATAAGAAACAAGAGAAGTATGGCATTTCGTTCAACTTTAAATCTCGGGGGCAAGGAATACGATGTCCTTGATTGCAAGTATTCGCTCCGTCGAGATGTGGACTCCAAGGGACGTCCCGCCTCAAACATTTATGGAGGTCGTATTCGTGTTCGCGTAGAATCGACGGCAGATACAACCATTCTAGAGCACATGGTGAATCAATTCAAGCCATTCAGTGGGAGTATCATCTTCAAGAAAGGCGATGAAGAGGCCAAGATGAAAGAACTGCAATTCGAGAATGCCTATATCATCGAATTTGAAGAAGGTATAGACATTGTAGGGGAAAACCCTATGTCTTTGTCAGTAACCATCTCGGCTCAGACCATCAAGATTGGAGGCGCTCAATACGAAGAAAACTGGCCTACGGCTTGATCGTCCACAACAACGTAAGTATGTTCCCACACGGTTTCAGAGAATTTTTTCTTTGATTCAGTGTGGGTTTCGTGCTTGCAGACATTTGCATCAAACAAAAAACAAAGATATACCTATGGGCATATTGAACTACGAAATCGGGGGTAACGAGGTCAAAATAGATGCTTCGGAAGCCATTGCCAATATTCCGGAGAATCGAACGCTGCTTCTTGAAAAGCTGACAGCCGAAGCCCCCGTCAATCCGGAAGCTGTAGAGGGATTAAGCACAATTGAGGAGGTTTTTTCCGCCTTCCAACCCAATGTAGATGTGGAGTTTGAAAGTGCCGAAGGAGAACCCGTGAAAGAAAACTTCCGCTTCTCGAATACCGCAGACTTTCAAATCAAGAATATGACGGACAGGAGTCGTTTTTTGAGCGGTCTTTCGACCCAAAAAGACTTCTATGAGAAGTTGGTGAAACAGCTGCGCACCAACAAGGTTCTCCAACGAGCCTTAGAGAATCCTGAGAGTCGCCAGGCTATCATAGATGCCTTGACGCAGTTGAAGAAAGAGTTGATGCAGACGTCAGTTCAGTAAAAGAGAGAATTGAGAGTATGGAAGAAAAAGAACAATTACAACGTGT
>NZ_ACNN01000009.1 GCF_000174815.1 Porphyromonas endodontalis ATCC 35406 | reverse complement strand
GGAGACTGTACTAGTGGCTACTCCAATGGTTTCTGCGATGAAAGAATAGGACTTACCTTGCTTTTGAGAAGTCGATCTATTGTGTATCTTTGCTCTCGGCTCAAATGGTTGTAGGTTTTCACAATAATGCAAATATAAACTTTTTGAGTTCAACCACCCTGGGGCTAGCCCCAGGGTGGTTTTTGTTTATCTAAGCGTTGCACTTACAACAGGAAAATACAGGGCAAGAAGTCGATCATAGTCTTCTGTCTCAGTGGAGGCCGCAGCTCTCAAGCCCATGTCATCCTCGAACGCAACGGATTTGACAACGTCCTCAATGGCGGCACATGGAACCACGTTGCCTCACTCAAGAAGGGCATCTGAGCAGGTTTGGCAATACCCCCCTTTTCCCGGTGCATAAAAAGGTTCGAAATTATTGTTGTCCGGTAAAAGTTGGACTTTTCTCATGTCTTACTATTGTACATTCTAACGCTAACGCCAAAGGTAAAATAACCGGGGCTGGTTTCCTCAAATGGAAACCAGCCCCTTATTGTTTCTTTTACCGGACAGCGATATAACAAAAATGCCGCATAGGGAAAAGGATATCCCTATGCAGCACCTTTCATTCGAATCTTCCCTATGCGGGGAGGAGAGCGCAGTGGCTATTATTTTGCGTTGCTCGTGGTTTCGTAAAGGGGAGCGATTATCTCTTCGATAGCGTCCCCGTGCAAATCGCGAGCAACGATTTTACCATCAGGACCAATGAGCATAATCTGGGGGATACCCGTAATTCCGTAGAGTTCGGTAGCTGTATTCCCCTCAGTATCGAAGATCTGAGGCCAAGCGATACCCAATTCTTCTACAGCTTTGAGATGATCTTCTTTGCCATCCCATACTGCTACGCCAATGATGCCAAGACCCTTGTTGCGGTACTTTTCGTAGATGGCGAGGAGTTCATTCTTGATAGCTTTACGGCAGGGACCACACCAAGATGCCCAAAAATCTACAAGTACATACTGACCCTTGCCTACATAGTCGCTGAGAGATACTTTATTACCTTCCATATCCTCGCCCGAGAAGTCCCTAAATTGGTTTCCGGGCATAGTCTCTTTGAGGTTGGCAAAGAGTGCGATATCTGCCTTAATTAGAGGCATAGCCTTAAGGGCTTCCCCTGCTTTGTCTAATAGATCGCTTAATTTGCTGCTTTCTTCACAGGTCATTTTGCAGAGGTAGTACCCCAAAAAGCCTGCTTTTACGTCGGCATACTTAAGGTAGAATTGCTCAGAAAGAGTGTAAACTTCTTGGATCCAATTGTCACCACCTTGGGCAATCCCTTCCTGTATCTTTTTGTAGATATCGGCATTTTCGTCATTGATAGGTGTACCACGGAAAGCGTTGCAAGTGGTATCTAGGGTAAGAGTCCCGGCTTCTGCTACCACCATGGCGTTGATACTTTCGTTGGTAGAAATGAGGCGATAGACTTTGCCCATTTCGCCTTTGAACACGTATTCAAAATTGGAACCATCGAGGGTGATGCTATCTAATGCGATAGTGCTATCCTCTTGGTCTAGGTCGTAAATTCGTAGCATCTCTCCCTTCATATCGGGGGATACTATACCTGTAATCTTGCTTTCCTTTTTACAGCCAATGGCAAGGAATGTAAGGGCTGTCAATGCAATGACAGTAAAGATTTTTGTTCGTTTCATATTTGTTTCTTTAGTTCTATGTCTACTTAGAGAGTTTTCTTTAGAGGAGCTTTTCGCTGCACCTTATATATATGGGGTGATAGGTCAAGGAGACTCCTCCTTGAGCGTGAGGATACTTTGTAGTGTACTCCTTCTCTAGCTGGGCTAGCTGGGTACGACCGCAAAGATAGGAAATATTGTCATTGGGGAGGTGGGTTACGCCGGTGGCTCGTAGATGATGCAGAAGATCGAACAACGAAGAAAAACGAAGTACTACCTCCTCTTCTTGCACCTCCACTTCTTTGAAGTTTCGTGAGCAAAACTCCCTATACGCCGACGAGGGAAAATAGTGGAGCCCTCGCCCCGTGAGGGTGCGTAACTCGTGTAGATTACGTTCCCCAAATGTAGAGATGAGCAAAGTCCCTTGGGGGGTAAGGAGTTTTTTTGCTTTAGTAAGTAGAAGAAAAGGATCCTCTATCCATTGCAGGGCAGAAGCAGAAGCAATGAGGTCTAGTGGAGTAGTAATTTGGGATAATACTTCGGATATATCTCCTATGAGTTTTGTGTAAGTTTGGTGCTCTAGGTACTGTTCTG
Organism: Porphyromonas endodontalis ATCC 35406; assembly: GCF_000174815.1. Classification (GTDB taxonomy): domain Bacteria; phylum Bacteroidota; class Bacteroidia; order Bacteroidales; family Porphyromonadaceae; genus Porphyromonas; species Porphyromonas endodontalis. The sequence continues at coordinate 2,212 of NZ_ACNN01000009.1, read as the reverse complement.
CCTTTTCTGTAATGGTGGAATTAAGATCGTTGAGCAACCAATGTTGGGCTTTAATTCTTCCCTCCAGGGCTTTGGTTAGTAGGCCTGTACCGCAACCGAACTCTAGAATATGGTCATACTCTGCACCTTGGGGTAGATAAGCTGCCAAGTGTTGAGCAATCTGATTTTGCACAAGGGCATGCCGATCGTAGGAAGAGGCTGCACGGGAAAAGGAGCGGGCGATACCTTGTTGGGCTTTATTCATGAGGGAGTGTATCGGGTGAGAGGAGTTCCTCCCAATGGGAGAATGCACAAAAAGGGTAGTGATCGGCTTGGGGGAGTGTAGCGACTTCTACTCCCGTATTATGCCACCACGCAAGTTGATTGCAAGAGGGAATGATGCGATCTTTGACGGGGATTATAGCATGAGTCCAAGGTGATTGCCCCTGCTCAATGGGGAAAGGTGGTTGCGCTCCCACGTAAGACAATTCTGTTTTTAACTCTTCGGTAGAGCGTGTTTTAAGGGACTCGAATAGATGCCGTAGCCGTTTACCTCCGCACATTCGTCGGTTGAATCGTTCTCTATTCTCTTCGTTGAGATGGTCTCTTGTTGCGTCGAAGATGGCACAAGGGATCCCCCAATCATCGTGCCTTGGATAGGGGGTACCTGCAATGGCAATGGCTCTAGAGAGATGGGGTAGTTTATTGTGCTGATGAAGTAGAGTAGCTGCCCATACTCCCATAGACCAGGCTACAAGGTCTACATGAGAGTAGGGAGAAAAGTCGAAAGAGAAGTCTTGACTCCTATAGTCTTCTACGAGCAGGAGATCATACCCGGGGGGGAGTGTAAGGTGTTCTATAGCGGCGCGAGTCATAGCCCATCCGTTACAAAAGATGAGGAGGGAGGGTGCCGGTATGGGGGTGGTTTGGAATAGGATCTGTTTCATCGGAGAGACTCTAGCATTTGTAGCATTGGGTCGAGATCGGCAGGGGTAATGGCTGCGGTAAGAGAAAGGCGTAGGCGAGCTGTCCCGAGAGCTACGGTGGGGTAGCGTATCGGTTTTACCTCAAATCCTCCCTTTTGTAGCCTCTCTGCCAAAAGACCGCAAGCCCCATTTTCTCCTATAATTAGGGGCAAGATCTGAGCCACTCCGGGGCAAGAGTATCCTTTTTCTTGGAGAGACGAACGGAGATATTGGCTTACTTGCCTCAATTGAGCACGCTCTTCTCCTAATTGGGGCAATAATGCGAATATGTATCGGCTCCAAGCTATAACGGCTGGTGGTAGCATGGTAGAGAAAATAAGGGGGCGAGCCATATTGATGAGATACTCCCTAAGAGAGGTGCTAATTGCGGCATAGGCTCCCATACTATTTAGGGCTTTTCCGAAAGTGCCCACTAGTATGTCAATATCGGCAAGTACTCCATGCTCTTCTGCCAATCCGTATCCGTTGGCTCCGTGAGTGCCTATGGCGTGTGCTTCGTCGCAGTAGATAATGAGAGAGGAATACTTCTTCTTTAGAGCAACAAGCGCCTCGAGATCGGCTTCGTCGCCATCCATGCTGTAGAGACTTTCTACGGCAACGATGGAAATACGATACTTCCCTTCATCCTCTTTTAATAGCTCCGTAAGGTGCTCAAGATCGTTGTGTCTAAAACGTGTGAAGGGGAGCCGGCTTAGGCGTATCCCATCAATAATACTTGCATGTACCATCCTATCTGCATATACTTTTACGCCCTCTAGATGGGCTAATGCAGGGAGAATGCCTGTATTGAGATGGTATCCACTATTGAAAAGTAGGGCTGAAGGGTGCTCTAGAGCCTTTGCTATTTCTTCTTCGAAAAGAGTGGCCTCCTCATAATTCCCCAATAGAAGGCGAGAAGAAGTGCTGCCTGAGGGACTACTATAGTTGGGATGAAGGGCGGCGAACTGCTCACGTAGATCATCACGTTCAGTAAGCCCGAGATAGTCGTTGCCGGATAGGTTGAGACGCTTCTCCTCATTGACTACAATCCATTTCCCTAGAGAGGAGTAAGGGAGAGAGAGGTGACGGAGGTTCTCCTTCTTTGCCAGATCTTCGAGCCTTTGGTTTATCTGTTTGTCTAGATCATGCATGATGTTCTTTTGGGGGGGAGGGTGCGTATGACTCCCCTGGGGCTTGTCTTCTTTTTCAGGGCAAAGGTACATTAATCCTTGCATAGGAGAGGTCTGTAGGAGATAGGTGATATGTTT
>NZ_ACNN01000010.1 GCF_000174815.1 Porphyromonas endodontalis ATCC 35406 | reverse complement strand
TTATTACCCTGACGAGTTATCTATGTGGAGGCGAGGATTATGAGTCCATGCATGAGCTTTGCTTAGAGCGTGGAGAATCTCTTCGCCCACTGGTTGAGTTACCTAATAGTTGTCCGAGCGTAGACACCTTCGAAAGAGTGCTTCAACGTATTGATTCTCAGTCTCTCTATGCTTGTCTTCAAGTTTATGGGAAAGAGCTGATTAGCGACTTAGAAGGTAAACATATCGCCATTGACGGCAAACGTCTGAAAGGTTCGAAGAAAAAAACGGGCAGTACACATATTCTTTCGGCTTAAGTTGACGAAGATGGTTTAAGCCTTGTCAAGCGACTGTTGCCGAGAAGTGCAGTGAGTTAGAAGCCATTCCGGAAGTCTTGGATAGATTGGATTTGTCCGGGGCTGTCATCAGCATAGATGCCATGGGGACTCAAACCAACATTGCGGAACAGATTGTCCAATCAGAAGCCGACTACATTCTAAGTCTAAAAGGCAATCAAAAACACTTGTATGAGGATGTTCAGGATTGCTTTACAGGACGATATAGGTGTCATAGTTATGAGACCTTGGAGAAAAATCATGGTCGTATTGAGAAGCGAACCTATACCACATTACTAGTTTCAGAAGTCTTTGAGGAGGGGGAATATGGTCAGTGGCAAGGCTTGAGAAGTTTAATTCAAGAGGAGCGTGAGATTACTAGTTTAGAGGGAGAGACTCGCATGGATAAA
>NZ_ACNN01000011.1 GCF_000174815.1 Porphyromonas endodontalis ATCC 35406 | reverse complement strand
TGTGCCTTGGAGGTAGTCTTTTACGACCTTTTCTACAGGACCGCTGCACCCCCTGATTACCTCGATGCCATGGTCTGCAAGTTTTTCTTTGCTCCGTCTCCCATGTTCCCTGCAAGCATAAGACCTACGCCCATCTCTTGCAAGGTAGCGGCGATGTTGCTTTTGCAGCCACACCCTTGGGGGGAAGGAAGCGTGGTCGAAGCTTTGATTTCTTGGTCTTCGATGCTGAAAATCGTGTAGTAGGCACAATGTCCGAAGTGATCGTCCACGCTATTCTCTCGCGTGGGCACTGCAATTTTGATCATAGTCTTGTACTAGGTTTGATTTAACTAACGCAAAGATAAGGATATTTCAGGGAGTAGCCAATTTAGACCACCCTACGGCGTTTTTATCCCATCGCAAGGAGGAGGCTCTCTCTTGAGATTAGGGGAAGAGAACTCCCTACATCTCTACCTCTCCACTGAGTTTAGCCGAGAAATCGCTTTTGTTTTAGCTGTGAAATGCTCGGATTTTGCTGCCCTGCGCTTTTCCCTTTTTAGGGTAGGAATAAAAGATTTCATGGGCTGTTTTTTGCAAAATCTTAGGCAGAAGTCGGAGTACTTCCCGGCTGATTCTTTTTTAGAAATCAGCCTCCTTTTCGCTCCCTTCTCGCCCTGAAAATGGGGGAGGGATGGGCGCGAAAGAAAATCAGCGGGGTTGTTGCCTTTCCGGATTTTTATTGTACCTTTGCACCGCAATCTCGCAAGGGGCGCAGCCTAGTTTGCCTTCTTAGGGTGGGGTTGTAGCTCTAAATGAATTGTCCCGTGGTGTAATGGTAACACGTCAGATTCTGGCTCTGAAATTGAGGATTCGAATTCTTCCGGGACAACTTGGGCTGATAGCAAAAGAAGGGGGTGGTGTAGGTACACTTCTTTGTGGAGCTGCTCTCCTTCCTATTATAATGTCGCATCTTTCCTTCCGTGGGTTAGATGCGTTTTTTATTTTCCTTAGATGATGGTGCTATGAGTATTGTTTCTTACGAGGGTGGAGCTCTTCTTTTGCCCATATCTCTGTAAGCTCAAGAAAATGCGCTAACTTCGCCGACGAAAAGACTAAACTACTAAAGAATAAATCATCATGGCAAGTGCAACGAAAATTGTAGAGTGCGTACCCAATTTTAGCGAGGGACGCGACCGCGAAAAAATCGAGAAGATTGTAAATCCTTTCCGTACACGTCAGGGCGTTAAGTTGCTCAATTATAGCAACGACGAAGACCACAACCGCCTTGTTGTAACCGTAGTCGGTACTCCGGAAGCAGTGAAGGAGTCGCTCCTCGAAGCAGTGGGCGTAGCTGTTGAGGTTATCGATATGACTAAGCACTCGGGGCAACACCCTCGTATGGGTGCTGTGGACGTAGTTCCCTTCATCCCCATCCGCAATATGGAAATGGACGAAGCTATCGCCCTCTCTCGTGAGGTTGGCGAAATCATTGGTACTAAGTATGGAGTGCCTGTATACCTCTACGAAAAGAGTGCAACAGCTCCCCATCGTGAAAACCTTGCCAAGGTAAGAAAGGGCGAGTTCGAAGGGATGGAAACCAAAGTGCACGAAGCTGAATGGCTCCCCGACTTCGGTCCCGCAGATCGTCACGCTACGGCAGGTTGTGTGGCTGTAGGTGCTCGTATGCCTCTTGTTGCCTACAACGTAAACCTCAATACCAGCGATGTTGCTATCGCTGATGCTATTGCCAAGAGAGTACGTCACATCGGTGGCGGTCTCCGCTTCTGCAAGGCTATGGGTGTAGAGTTGACCGATCGTCACATTGCACAAGTATCTATGAACCTTACCGACTTTACCAAGACCAGCGTATATCGTGCACACGAAATGGTACGTATGGAGGCAAAGCGTTATGGTGTAGAGATTGTAGGTAGCGAAGTAATCGGTTTGCTTCCTATGGCTGCTCTTATCGATTGTGCAGAATATTACCTCGGGATCGAAAACTTCTCACACGATCAGATCCTCGAGCTCCGCATGATGGAGTAATATTGGAATGAGCTAGGAATATCTCTCGGGAGGGTGGTACATATCGCTTGCTCTCCCGAGAGCTTCCCTTGTTTTATATAGTGTACATGAGTCATAATCTATACGTAAAAAATATAGGCAAGGTAGCAACGCCTAAGGGGAATAAGGCGATCCATGGGAAAGCCATGGGAGAGCTGGATATCCTTATGGGGCCTGCGGCTATCGTAATCCGAGATGGGATTATCGCCTATGTAGGAAAGGAGTCTGAGGCCCCCGGCGACCTTATCCAAGATTGTGCCGTCTACGACGCCCAAGGAGGTGCCGTAGTGCCCGGTTTTGTTGATAGCCATACTCACCTTGTCTTTGGAGGATTCCGCGAAGAGGAGTTCCAGATGCGATTGCGTGGAGCTTCCTACATGAGCATTATGCAGGCAGGGGGAGGAATTGCCAGTACTACCAAGGCAACTCGCGAGGCGAGTGTGGAGGAGCTAGAGGCAGCCGCCCAAGTTCACCTCCGCGCTATGCTCTCTATGGGGGTGACTACGGCCGATGCCAAGAGTGGCTATGGCATGGATTTGGAGACCGAATTGCGCCAGTTGGAGGTAATTCAGCGTCTGCAAAAGTCGCAACCCATTGCACTTCACGCTACTTTTATGGGGGCGCACGATACTCCTCCCGAGTTCAAAGGTCGCTCCACGGATTACATCGAGTATTTGGTACAGACGGTACTCCCCGAGGTTAAGAGCCGAAGGCTTGCAGAGTGCTGCGACATATTTACAGAAGAGGGGGTCTTCGACCACGAGCAGACTCGTCGCTTGCTCAATGCTGCTCGCGCTATGGGCTTTACCCTCAAGATGCATGCCGATGAGATTGTGCCCTTTGGGGGTGCCGAATTGGCTGCGGAGCTTGGGTGCCTCTCTGCCGACCATTTGCTTCAAATCTCAGAAAAGGGAATTGCCGCACTCGCTAATTCTAATACGGTGGCTACCCTATTACCCTGCACGGCTTTCAGCTTAAAAGCCGCCTATGCTCCCGCTCGTAAGATGATAGACAACGGCTGCGCTGTGGCTGTTGCCAGTGACCTTAACCCCGGGAGCTGCTTTAGTGCATCCATCCCCCTCATGTATGACCTCGCGTGCATTTACATGGGCATGACGGCCGAAGAGACCCTTACGGCACTTACGCTCAATGGAGCAGCCGCTATCGGGCGTGCCGATAGAATTGGTAGTATCGAGGTGGGTAAAGAAGGAGACCTCGTGGTACTGGGTTATCCTTGCTATAAATTCCTTTCGTATCATATCGGTATGAATATCGTACACTCTACGATAAAGGGTGGTGCGGTTTATACCAATCACATAGACTGATTTTAATACTTAACAACCAGCAATATGCTTACCGAACTAACTGTAAAAGGCCTTCTTGCCGAGACTGCGGGCGATGCTCCCGTACCTGGTGGTGGAAGTATCTCTGCCCTCAATGGAGCCATTGCTGCCGCTCTTGCTGAGATGGTAGCCAATCTTACTATAGGCAAAAAGAAATATGCCGACGTACAAGACGAAATGGCAGAAATCGCTAAGAGCGCAGCTGCTCTACAGAAGGAACTCGTACTTGATGTAGACCGAGACAGCGAAGCTTACGACGGCGTTTCTCAAGCCTTCAAGCTCCCAAAAGAAACGGACGAAGAGAAAGCAATCCGCTCAGCTGCTATCCAAGAAAATACCAAAAAGGCTGCTCTTGTACCTATGGAGGTAGCTCGCCGTGCCAGTGCACTCTTGCCCTCTATTGAGGCTGTGGTAGCTCGTGGCAACCAAAATGCAGTAACTGATGGTTGTGTAGCCATGATGTGCGCTCGTGTGGCTGTGGTAGGTGCCCTCTTCAACGTTCGCATCAACCTCACCTCTATCAAAGACGAAGAGTTTGTAGCTCGCCTTCGCGAAGAAGCAGATCGCCTCGAAGCTGATGTTCTAGCTCGTGAGGCAGCTGTTATTGCTCACACAAAGAAGGCTTGCGAATAAATAAAGACATGGCACAGACATTTTATATCGGGAGTGAACCCCTTACCCTCGCCCTTTGTGAACGCTATCTCAAAGAGCGTTTCCCCCTAGCATTGGGAGATGATGCGCGTGCTCGCATTGAGCATTGTCGCAACTATCTTGATAATAAAGTAAAAGAGAGCGACCGTCCTATTTATGGTGTAACTACGGGCTTTGGCTCACTTTGCAATCGCTCTATCTCTGCTGAGGCTTTGACTACGCTCCAAGAAAATCTCGTTAAGAGTCACGCTTGTAGCTGTGGTACAGAAGTGAATCAGGATATCGTGCGTTTGATGTTGCTCCTCAAGGCTCACGCTTTGCAATTAGGGCATAGCGGGGTGCAGGTGGTAACGGTAGAGCGCATCCTTGATATGCTTAACAAGGATATCATCCCCATCGTGTATGACAGGGGTTCTTTGGGTGCATCGGGCGACTTGGCTCCCCTTGCCAATCTTTTCCTCCCCCTTATCGGGGAAGGCGAAGTGCGTGTAGCCGGTGGCGAAAAGCGTTGCGCTCGCGAAGTCTTTGCAGAGCACGGCCTTAGCACGGTTACCCTCAAGAGCAAAGAGGGTCTTGCCCTTCTCAATGGTACGCAGTTCATGAGCTCGCATGGGGTATATGCCCTCATCAAGGCTCATCGTATCGCTCGTCTTGCCGACTCTTGTTCCGCTCTTTCGCTAGAGGCTTTTGATGGATTGGATGCTCCTTTTGCAGATGCTCTTCACACTATTCGTCCGCATAAGGGTCAGCTCACTGTCGCTCGTCACCTCCGCTCTCTTCTAGAGGGAAGCGAATTGATCGCTCGCCCCAAAAAGCAGGTACAAGACCCCTATAGCTTCCGTTGCGTGCCCCAAGTACATGGCGCCTCTAGAGATGCTATCGACTATGTTACCTCTGTGGTTGAGACCGAGATTAACTCTGTAACGGACAATCCTACGGTATTCCCCGACGAAGATAAGGTGGTATCGGGTGGTAACTTCCACGGACAGCCTCTTGCCATCGTATACGACTTCCTCGCTATTGCTTTGGCTGAGTTCGGAAATATCTCTGAGCGTCGCGTTGCTCAATTGATCCTTGGTTTGCGCGATCTCCCCGAGTTCCTCGTTGCCAACCCCGGGCTTAACTCCGGTTACATGATTCCTCAGTATGCCGCCGCTTCTATGGTAAGCAAAAACAAAATGTATTGTTTTGCTGCCTCTAGCGACAGCATCGTTTCGAGCAATGGTCAGGAAGACCACGTTTCGATGGGGGCGAATGCAGCCACTAAGTTGCTCCCTATCATCGAAAACTTGGAGATCATCTTTGGTATCGAATTGATGAATGCGGCACAGGCTTTAGAGTTCCGTCGCCCTGCTAAGTCTTCTCCCAAAATCGAAGAGATGTTGGCAGCATTCCGTCAGGTTGTACCCCGAGTAGAGGATGACATTGTAATGTACAAGCTAATACAGCAAGCAACAGAGTTTGTTCGCACGTATGCCTTTGCCTAAAAGAGGCTAAGGACAAATTCTTTTCTAACGGGGGTCGTCTCCAAAGGTCTTTTCTCGAAGAGCGAGGGAAGCCTTGGAGGCGATCTCTTTTTTATGACTCTCGGTATAGTCAGTTGGTTTTTAGTGAATTATTTGTACCTTTGCACGACACGTATCTCTACAAACAGGGCACTTGCCGTAGGCGTTTGCGATGGGCGTTTGGGCAGGAGGCCTCTGTGGATAGGGCATTGTGTATCAGTTTTAAGTATAACAATTTAGATCCATCGCATTAATTATTGATGAGCAATCAAGAACATCTTACACCTAATCCAGATTTCGACTGGGGGATGTATGAAAAAGGGACGACCCTAAGCGAGGCAGCCCGCAAAGAGCAAGAAGCTAAGTATGAAGAAACCCTTAACTCTCTCAAAGTTAATGAGGTAGTTATTGGTAAGGTAGTTGAGTTCGTAAAGAACGACAAGACTATTCGCGAAGTACTTGTAGACGTAGGTTACAAGTCGTTGGGCGTGGTTCCTTACACAGAGTTCCGCTACAATCAAGACCTTAAGGTGGGCGACGAAGTAGAAGTGTACGTGATCAGTCAAGAAGACCGCTCCGGCGCACTCGTGCTTTCTCACCGTCAGGCTCGTCTCGAGCGTGCATGGGAGCGTATCAACGAAGCCCAAGAAAAGGACGAAGTTATCCTTGGTTTTATCAAGAGCCGCACCAAGGGCGGTATGATTGTGGACGTGTTTGGCGTGGAAGCCTTCCTCCCCGGTTCACAAATCGATGTTCGCCCCATCCGTGACTACGATGCTCTCATTGATAAGACAATGGAGTTCAAGATCGTAAAGATCAATCAGGAGCAAAAGAATGTGGTTGTATCGCACAAGATCTTGGTAGAAGCCGAGCTTGAGCAACAAAAACGCGACATTATCAGCAAACTCGAAAAGGGTCAAGTACTCGAAGGTACGGTTAAGAACATCCTTCCTTTTGGCGTGTTTGTAGATCTTGGTGGTGTAGATGGTCTTATCCATATTACCGACCTCTCTTGGGAACGCGTATCGCACCCCAGCGAAGTGGTAGAGCTTGATCAGAAGATCAATGTAGTAATCCTCGACTTCGATGAAAACAAGACGCGTATCGCTCTTGGTCTCAAGCAACTCACTCCCAACCCCTGGGATAACCTCGACCCCAACCTCAAACCTGGGGACGTACTCAAGGGTAAGGTGGAACTTATCACGGATTACGGCGCATTTGTAGAGATCGCTCCCGGTATCGAAGGGCTTATCCACGTAAGCGAAATGTCTTGGGCTCAGCACCTCCGCAGCGCACAAGATTTCCTTAAGGTAGGCGAAGAAGTAGAAGCTGTAATACTCACTCTCGACCGCGAAGAGCGCAAGATGAGCCTCGGTATGAAGCAACTCACTCCCGACCCCTGGGCAGATATCGAAGAGCGTTACCCTGTAGGCTCACGTCATCAAGCTAAGGTTCGCAACTTTACCAACTTTGGTGTATTCGTAGAGATCGAAGAAGGCGTAGATGGTCTTATCCACCTCAGCGACCTCTCTTGGACTAAGAAGGTGAAGCACCCCAGCGAAGTAACCGAAATCGGTGCGATGATCGAAGTTGAAGTTTTGGAGATCGACAAAGAAAATCGTCGTCTCAGCCTTGGTCACAAGCAGACCGAAGAAAATCCTTGGGATGCTTTTGAAGATACCTTTACGGTAGGTTCTATCCACGAAGGAGTGATCACAGAAATCATCGACAATAAGGGTGCTGTTGTAGCTCTCCCTTATGGAATCGAAGGTTTTGCTACTCAAAAGCACCTTGTAAAAGAGGATGGCTCTAAGGCTCAAGTAGACGAAAAGCTCCCCTTCAAGGTTCTTGAGTTTAACAAAGAAAAGCATCGTATCATTGTATCGCACAGCCGTACATTCGAAGACAAGCAACGCAGCGAACGCGCTTCTGAAGGCGCAGAACGTAAGCCCGCTCGTCGTGCAGAAGAAACAGCAGCTCAGGCTCCTGTAGAAAAGGCTACACTTGGTGATCTTGGTGCTCTTGCAGCTCTTCGCGATCAACTCGACGAGAACAATTAATAGTAAACTCCGCTTCCTCCCTCCGTCGTGAGGGGAGGAGGAACGATTTTATGACCCCACGCTCGGGCGAAATCCTGGGTGTGGGGTTTCTTTTGCTACCTAGGGAGTTATCGACTATCTTTGTGCTATAGCAACAAAAGAATAAGCAAGATAGTATGGGAAAGAAGCGTTTGGTAGTCCTCACAGGGGCCGGGATGAGTGCCGAGAGTGGCATATCAACATTTCGAGACAGCGATGGTTTGTGGGAGCAGTATCCCGTACAGAAGGTGGCCTCAATAGAGGGATTTCGTGAAAATCCTCAGTTGGTACTCGATTTTTATACAGCAAGGCGGCGCGACTTTGTAGGGTGCAAACCCAATGCCGGTCACTATGCTTTGGCTGCCCTGCAAGAGGAGTGGGAGATGACCATCATAACCCAAAATATCGACGACTTGCACGAGCGAGCCGGTAGTCGGCACGTGATCCATTTGCATGGGGAGATCTTGAAAAACTGCTCCGTTGCCCATCCCGATATTACTTACCCCGTGGATATGGAGCATCCCGAGATCAAGGTGGGAGATCTTGCCCCTGATGGTAGTCAGTTGCGTCCCTTCATTGTTTGGTTTGGCGAGGCTGTACCCATGATTGCTCCGGCGGCAGAGGCGGTTTGCCAAGCAGATTGTTTTGTGGTAATTGGCACTTCGCTCAACGTTTATCCTGCGGCAGGACTCCTTGCCTATGTGCCCCATGCCACGCCCATTTATCTGATAGATCCGAAGCCTGTGGAGAGCTCCTATCGAAAGGATATTGTCTTTATACAATCTACGGCTTCCGAAGGGGTGGCAAAACTTGCAGCTCTGCTCTCAAAATAAGCCTCTCTTCCCTCATCTTTCCCTTCTTCTCTTTTGAGTACATTTCTATCCCTCCCAAAGGGGCTCTTCTTGCCCTGCAGGTAGAAATTCGTAACTTTGCTCCACAAAACTAAGTAGGTAACAACGAACTATACATCCCTATATAAGATGTCTCCCATCGAATCACTTAATCAAGCTATTACTAGTACATTGGGGAAGCTTTACGGCGCAACCCCGAGTCCGGATCAAATCCAAATACAAAAAACAAGAGCCGAGTTTGCAGGGCATTATACCCTTGTTGTATTTCCTCTGCTTAAGCTCTCTCGCAAGAAACCCGAGGAGACGGCTACCGAGATTGGTACCTCCCTCAAAGCCGAATTCCCTTGGATTACCGATTTTAATGTGGTAAAGGGGTTCCTTAACTTAAGCCTCTCGACGGCTCTTTGGCTTGAGCTTTTGAGTGCGATTGATGGCGATAGTGCATGGGGTCATACCTCCGTTACAGAGCAGTCGCCTCTTGTAATGGTAGAGTACTCTTCCCCCAATACCAATAAGCCTTTGCACCTAGGGCATGTCCGCAACAACCTGTTGGGGAATAGCCTTGCACGCATCCTTACAGCCAACGGCAAGCGAGTAGTAAAGACCAATATCGTAAATGATAGGGGTATTCACATCTGCAAATCTATGCTTGCGTGGCAGAAGTGGGGTAATGGCATTACGCCCGAGAGTGCCGGTAAGAAGGGCGATCACTTGGTAGGAGACTTCTATGTTGCTTTTGATAAGCACTACAAAGCCGAGGTGGCAGACCTCATGGCTCAAGGCATGATCAAGGAAGAGGCCGAGGCAAAAGCCCCCTCTATGGTAGAGGCGCGCGACCTGCTCCGCCGTTGGGAGGCAGGGGACGAAGAGGTGCTTGCCCTCTGGCGAATGATGAATCAATGGGTGTACGATGGTTTCGATGAGACCTATCGCCGCTTGGGTGTTGACTTCGACAAGATTTACTACGAGAGTGAGACCTACCTCAAAGGGAAGGCCGAAGTGCTCCGCGGTTTGGACGAAGGCCTTTTTGTAAAGCACGAGGATGGTAGTGTGTGGGCAGACCTAACGGCCGATGGTTTGGACGAAAAGATCCTACTCCGCTCCGATGGAACGTCTGTGTACATGACCCAGGATATCGGTACCGCCAAGATGCGTTACGAGAGCTATCCCATCGACCAGATGATCTATGTAGTGGGCAACGAGCAAGAATACCACTTCAAAGTTCTCTCCATCCTTCTCGATCGTTTGGGCTTCTCTTTTGGCAAGAGCCTTGTACACTTTAGCTATGGAATGGTGGAGCTACCCAACGGTAAGATGAAGAGCCGTGAGGGTACTGTGGTGGATGCCGACGACCTAATGGACGAAATGATTGCCTCGGCACGAGCCATCGCTCAAGAGGCAGGGCGTGCAGCTCTCCTCCCCGAAGACGAGATGCAGGAGGTAGCCCGCCGTGTGGGCTTAGGGGATCTCAAATACTTTATCCTCAAGGTGGATCCGCGCAAGAATATGACCTTTAACCCCGAAGAGTCTGTGGACTTTAACGGCAATACAGCTTCGTTTATTCAGTACACGTATGCCCGTATCCGCTCTCTTGTAGAGAAGGCGCGTGTAGCCGGAGAAGCCCCCGAGGCTCCGCTTACTTCTGAGGCAGCCGTTCGGTTAGACAATGCTCATTCCGACCGCGAAGTTGCCCTCATCCGTCAGCTCTCTGAGTATCCCTCTATTGTGGCAGAGGCCGGGAAGAGCTTCAGTCCTGCCCTTATCGCCAACTATGTATACGAGCTGGTAAAGGGGTACAATTCATTCTATCACGATTGCCCTGTACTGCGTGAGGAGGACGATTCGATACGTCATACTCGCCTCTATATTAGCCGTATTGTAGCCGACATTATTGCCCGAGCTATGGATCTATTGGGTATCGAAATGCCCGAGAGAATGTAACTACTCCCGAATGACACTCTCTACTTATCCCTTGCCCGAAACTCTGCAAGAGGTGCCGCGTGATGCCTCTATCGCCGTTTTGGCGTCGGGTGGCGTCGATAGTTCGGTGGCGGTGCATCTATTGCTACAAGCCGGCTTTCGTCCCGACCTGTTTTACATCCGTATCGGGATGGAAGATGAGGAGGGCTTTATTGATTGCCCTGCCGAGGAGGATATGGAGATGGTTACCCTTCTTGCGCGTAAGTACCAGTTACACTATGAGGTGATAGACCTGCACAAGGAGTATTGGGAGCGCGTGGTAAAGTACACAATAGAGAGCGTGCGTCAGGGTTTGACCCCCAATCCGGATATGATGTGCAACAAACTCATCAAGTTTGGGGTCTTCGAGGAGCGTGTGGGGCACCGATACGATTACATTGCCACGGGGCACTATGCCTCTACCGCTCGGGTGGATGGGAAAACTTTTCTCGCTACAGCCCCCGACCCCGTAAAGGATCAAACCGATTTCCTTGCCCAGATCAATTTCAAACAAATATCCAAACTCCTCTTTCCCCTAGGGTGCCTTACCAAGCAGCAGGTGCGTATGGTGGCGGAGGAGGCCGGCCTTGCCAATGCCCACCGAAAGGATAGTCAGGGCATTTGTTTCTTGGGAAAAATCAATTACAACGACTTTATTGAGCGTTACCTAGGCAAGCGCCCCGGCCGTATCATTGAGTACGAAACGGGCAAAACGCTGGGTACACATCAAGGATTTTGGTTCCACACCATCGGGCAACGCAAAGGCCTGGGGCTTAGTGGCGGACCCTGGTTCGTGGTAAAGAAAGACTGCAAACGAAATATCATACTTGTGAGCCGGGGGTATGACCCGCTTACCCAATATGGTACCGAGATTTTTGTGGATAAGTTCGATTTTATCACCGAAGATCTCTTTGCTCCCGAGGGGGCTGTTGGCAATAAAGAGGGGGCGCAGGTGGTGCCTATTACGCTCAAGATCCGTCATACTCCCGAGTTCGTTCGGGCTACTATCCGCCGTCTCGAAAGGGGGTATCACATTGTGAGCGAGACCCCCATCCAGGGTATTGCTCCCGGGCAATACGCTGTAATCTACGACCCCGAGAGCCGCCTTTGCTTCGGGAGTGGTATGATTGTAAAAGGGAAATAAGTTGTACTCAAAATATGAATAGACGCTTCACCCATATTGTAGGAGGCTTGATGCTTCTTGTCCTTATCTCTGCTTGCAGGCAGAGTGGTCATCAGTTTAGTGTCCGTGGGGAGCTGACCGATACCCTTAACTCCATGCTCTATCTCTACGAAGTGGTGGGAGAACCCCAACTCGTGGACTCTGTTAAGATCGAGAAGGGTCGCTTTACACTCCATCACACGGCAAGTGGCGATGCCAAACTTTATCAGCTCTCCACCTCGGCTGGATCGCTCTACTTCTCCGCCGATAGTAGTACACAACTGCAAATTACTTCCTCCAAAGCTGAGGGAGCGATGCCTTTCGAATTCGTAAATGCAGATGAAGAAAACAGGGCGATCTACGCCATACAGCAGGAGGTGCGTGCCTTTGAGATGACAACCCAGCAGACACAAGACATAGCCGCTCTCGACTCGCTTGTATCGAATCTTCGCCAGCATTTGCTCCAAGATTTTATCTATGCCGAGCCACGCAGTATGGCGGCGATTGTAGCCCTTTTGCAGGCTCCTTTCAATATCCCCCTCTTCTTCCCCGAGTCGGGCAATAAGGAAGATATCCAAGCCTATGGGGCAGTGGCAACGGCTTTTGAGACCTTCCGCCCCAATAGCGTTTACACTCCAATGCTCAAAGAGAAGGCACTCTTGGGGATGGCCATTAAGTCTAAGGCACAAACACAACAGGCTCGCGAGCGGGAGCTCCTCTCGCAAGCCAAAGAGGTGGCATTCCCCCCGATTCACTTGTACGACAGCAAAGGCGTGGAGCGTTCGCTTGCTGATGTTGCAGCCCAACACCCCAAAGTAATTCTTGGCTTCATCGCTTTGGGAGCCGAAGATGCGCCCTCAGTCGTCTCTCGATTGCGTAGTATTTACGAGCGAGAAAAAAGGGAGGGATTGGAGATTTTTCTCGTCTCTTTGGATCAGGATAAGAGCCTGTGGTTGCAGTCCGTTCGTACCCTGCCTTGGATCAATACATGGGATCCGGAGGGACGTTCCGCCTCTAGTTATGGAGTGCAAAGATTGCCTCTGTTTTTCATGATCCAAGGGGACGAAGTGCGAGAACTGACCCTCTAGGGATTTTCTTCTCCCCCATTTGCTCCCTAAGATGAAGAATGAATTCTTTACCGAAGTCTCTTGGCAAGGGATCCCTCTAGAGAGCAGGGCGCGCTATACCCATGGGCTACTCTCCCTCGGCTCTTGCTTTAGCGATAATATCGGCAATTGGCTACTTCAGCATCAATTTGACATTTCGGTAAATCCTTTTGGCACCCTCTATAACCCCCTATCTCTAGCTAGGGCACTCAATATTCTTGCGGATGAGTCTTTCCATTTTACCCCTCAGCACCTATTCTACGATGGGGAGCGGTACAGAAGTTTTATGCATCATAGCCGCTATTCCGACACTCAAGAGAGTGTTGCCCTAGAGCAGATGAATCGCGATCTTGAGGTGGGGAGGGAGAAACTTTTGAGGGGCGATTGGCTTTTCTTGACCCTTGGATCCTCTTTTTATTACGAGCTAAGGGAGACGGGCGAAGTGGTAGCGAATTGTCACAAACGCCCTGCCGGAGATTTTCGGCAACTGCGCTTGAGTGCTGAGCAATCTACCCAAGCTCTCCTTCAGGCTCTCACCCCTATCCTCCAACGAAACGAGCAGCTCCACCTCCTCATCACGGTAAGCCCCATCCGCTATCGCAGCTATGGAGCTGTGGAAAACATGCGAAGTAAAGCCGATTTGTTGCGTACGGCCGAGCAGATCGAAGGGGTATTTCCCTCTCGAGCCTATTACTTCCCTGCCTTCGAAATCATGCTGGACGAGCTCCGAGACTATCGGTTTTATGCTCGAGACTTAGTCCATCCCTCCGAATTGGCCATCGATCTTATCCGACAAAAATTGCTCGCAGGTTGGCTCCATCCCAGCGAAGAACCCCATGTGAGAGAGGCTGAAAAAAACTTCCGCCGCAGCCAACATCGTCCCCTTCTGTAGTCTATTCGAGAGGGTGAGATGGGCTAAAATCAACCGAAGAAATAGAAGAAAATCTTATCGGCAATAGGGATGAGTATGGAGGTAAAGAAGCCCATAATCCCAATAGCAAGCCCTCCGATAGCCCCCTCTACAGCGCCTAGTTGGATGGCGGTGAGCGTACCCATACCATGAGCCGACGCCCCCAAGGCAAGCCCCTTAGCTATCTTACTCTCAATCTTTAGTAGACGGAAAATGGGAGGACTCACGAGCCCCCCAAAGATGCCGGCAATAACCACTACAACGGCTGTGAGTGCCGGGATGCCTCCCGATTGTTCTGCAAGAGCCATGGCAATAGGGGTTGTTACCGATTTGGGTTGCATGGAGGCTGCAATCGCTCTATCGGCTCCAAATAGGTAGGCGATGGCTACGACGCTTACAATCCCCACTACCGCCCCCACAAAAACAGAGGTGAGAATGAAAACAACACGCCCCTTGAGGTGGGCACTCTCTTTGTAGAGCAAGTAGCCCACGGCCACCACAGAGGGACCTAGGAGGAAGCTAAGAAGGTGGCTCCCCTTTTCGTAACTCTCGTAGGGGACTGAGAAGGTAAGCAACAGCCCTATGAGCAGTCCAATGGTCACGAGCAGGGGGTGAAAGAGGGGGAAATGTACCCGACGATAAAACCATTGCGCCCCCAGATAAATCCCTAGCGTGAGGGGCAAAGTAAAATAGGGATTCGATAAAATTTGCTGCATCATAGGGAGCCCTCCTTACGTCGTTTACGTTTCTCTGCACGTTGTTCCATGGCTTGTTCGCTCCATGCCACCACAGCAAGTACGAGTACTGTACTAAGTACCATAGAAAGCACAATAGCAATCCAATAATCCCGAATAAGGTCGAGTTGCGTGATCAATCCCACTCCGGCAGGGACAAAGAAAATCCCCATATTCTTGGTAAGAAAAGAGGCCACATTCTCCACCTGATGAGGCCGTACAATATTTGCCTTTAGCCCTGCAAATAGGAGGATCATACCCAAAACACTCCCGGGGATAAAGTGCCCAATGAGGATGCTAAGTGCCTCCCCAAAAGCGTAAAATAGCAGGATACAGAATATCTGTTCTAGATGATTTGTCATTTTTGACCTGTGGTGTGGTTACCGAGGCATTTCGCTGAGGAGCAGTTCTGCCTCTTCTAATTGATGGAAAAATTCTTCGCCAAAAGCTCGTATAAGAGGCTCTTTGAGGGCTTTGTAGACAGGTATCCCGAGCTTTTTGCCGAGGGCACATGCCGGGCGGCAAATCTCCCAATGGTCGTAATTAAGCGCTGTAGAATACTTGTATTTGTGTACCCGTATGGGGTAGAGATGGCAGCTGATGGGCTTGGGGAAGGTGCTCTTGCCTTCTCGATAAATCTTCTCAAAGGCACAAAGACAACGCCCCTCCTCGTCGTAGGTTGTAAAGACACAATCTCGCCCATTGACGAGCTGGGTAACTTCGTCTCCCGAGGCATCTATGTAGCTAATCCCCTTGCTGTGTATTACCTCCAAAGCATCTGCACTGAGCAATGGCTTTACCTGAGGGAGTAAACGCCGCATCGTGATGGCTTCGGCATGCTCTAGGGGAGCTCCGCTATCGCCCTCTACGCAGCATATCCCACGACACGCCTCATAGTCGCAAACAAACTGCACCTCTAGGATGTCTCGGCTCACTATTTTATCCTCAATTTGTATCATAAGTAAGAGTCTTTTAGGGGTAGGGGGAGCATGGCGTTAATGGGTAGGATTTGGTCGTATCTCTCCAGGTCTGCAACTCGGATGGTGCAGGGAGTGAGTAGCCCCTCTTGGATAAGATATTGTCGCTGTACCCCCTCCAAAAGAGGCGTATCGGGGGTGTACCATCGTCCCTCTCGGTGGAAAGCGAGATTGGCAAAAGAGCAATCGGTAATTCGCCCCTCGCTGTCCACTAAAAGCACTTCGTCTGCCGCGCATCCCTCCTTGAGGCGATCGAGTACCTCCCGATCCGTACTCTTGTAGAAGTATGTGTACCCAACGGGCAGTGCCATAGGGGCAAAAGAGTGAATAATCCGTGGGGTATAGGGCGTAAAACTTAGCTCACGAATGGTCTCTCGATAGACGAAGCGACACTTTACTCGCCCCTTTCTGAGAGGTTCGGGGCAGAGTTGTTCCAAAGGAGGCATTGGCGGACAAACGAACCCCAAGTCGCGTGCCGTTCGCTCCATACGTGCTCGGTGCAGGGGCTGCAATTGTACCTTCCCATCCTCAAGGCGAAGGGTCTCTATAAACTCCTCCATACGCTCCATTTAGAAAAAGGGGAGGTAAACTTTGGCAATAGCCTCGTGGTACTCGTCGTGGCAAAGGCTGTTGATGGTAATACCCCCTCCGCTGTGGTAGCGGAGAGATCCATCGGGATGCTCGGCAATAAAACGAATCAGCACACCCGTATCAAGATCCTTGCCATCGAAATAGCCAAACACTCCGGTATAAAAACCGCGTGGCTCTCCCTCTGCTTCTGCAATGGCTTGTAGGGTAGCCTCTTTGGGGGCTCCCGATATAGAACCTGCGGGTAATAGCGTGAATAGGATATCCCCTAAGTGCTCTGAGGCGTTTGGGGGCAGATCGGCCGCAATCCGCGAGCTTACCTGCAGCAGTTCTCCTTGGAGCGTCTTTACCCGATCGATGTAACGGAAGTCCTCCACGCGCACGTTTGTTGCGACTCGTGCAAGGTCGTTGCGCATCAAGTCTACGATGGTATAATGCTCGGCAGTCTCTTTATAATCTTGGAGAATATGCTCTCGGGCGTTGGGCGTAGCAGCATCTATGGTACCCTTCATGGGGTTTGTTTCGATGGTCTTGCAGCCTCCTTGGGTGCGAATGAATCGCTCCGGAGAGAAGGAGACGAATCGCCCGGGTACCATCAATTTATAGGGAGCTTCTGCTCGGGAAAATATCTCCGAGAGGGAGAGGGGTGTCTCTATAGGAGTAGAGATGGTAAGGTTTGCGAGAAAAGAATCTCCCCTTGATAGAGCCTCTTGGATGCGTGCAAACTTGCCCTGGTAGCACTCCTCGGATAGAGGGTGTGCCACGAGTAGAGGATGGGGAGGGAGCGGAGGAAGCTCAGCCGTAAGGGGGGCATTGGTATAGGAACCCACCCTAAAAAGAACTTCTTGCTGAGCCAATGGCTCCTCCCAAACCCAGCCTTCGCGAACGGCAAAATCGATGGCAAAAAGAAAAGGTTTCTCTTGCGATCCTAAAAGATTTATGGCTCGACGCAGGTCGTGAGCCGCCATGGGGGCAGAAGGACTAATTGCTCTCTCTAACACGACCGCAAAGGTACATCATACGGAGCAAAAAGCCCTTACCCTCACACTCCCCTCGGCTGAATAGAATAGTGATGGACACTCAGAGTTAGATATTGTGGGCTGTGCGGTAAGCCACAATATCTTCGATGGTAAGTACCGGCATATTGTGCTTCTCCCCAAAG
The DNA here is from genome assembly GCF_000174815.1 of Porphyromonas endodontalis ATCC 35406. Classification (GTDB taxonomy): domain Bacteria; phylum Bacteroidota; class Bacteroidia; order Bacteroidales; family Porphyromonadaceae; genus Porphyromonas; species Porphyromonas endodontalis. The sequence goes on along the minus strand of NZ_ACNN01000011.1, from coordinate 33,901 downwards.
CGAATAATTTCGGGGAGGCGAGCCATAGTACCGTCTTCGTTGGTCAGCTCACAGAGCACAGCGGTCTCTCCCAAGCCTGCAATACGTACAATGTCGATACTGCCCTCGGTGTGCCCTCTACGCTCCAAAACGCCATTCTCACGAGCACGAAGGGGGAATACATGCCCCGGATGAACGAGATCTTCGGGGCGAGCACCGGGGCGAGCAGCTGTCTGAATCGTGCCGAGACGGTCCCGTGCCGAGACGCCCGTAGTAACGCCCTCTCTTGCCTCTATGGAGATGGTAAAAGCGGTTTGATTTTTGCAGGTGTTGTTTTGCACCATGGGCGGGAGCTCGAGCTCTTGGCACTTCTTATCCTTCATACATACGCAAATAATACCGCTACACTCGCGTATCATGAGGGCAATATTTTTCTCTGTTAGATTGGAAGTAGGATAGATAATATCCCCTTCGTTTTCTCTGTCTTCGTCATCTACAAGCAAGATGCCGCGCCCCTCTTTGAGGGCTTGGATGGCAGTGTCAATGCGTTGCTCTACCGCCTTGAGGTTGTTCCCTTCTTTCATTTTATCTCCGCATTAGTATATCTGTAGTTTACTCACTATTGATACTAAGGGGGAGAGGGAAATATAAGCTGCGAAGGTATTTGAGGGGTAGGACGAAAGCCTCCTATAGAGGGAGGTGAGACTACCCACGCAAGAACTCCAACCCATGCGCCTACACGGCAAAAGGTTGGTTTCTCAAGATTCAAATACCATCCGGACTATAACCGTCGATTATGGAATTACACCATATCAGTCCCCCCTATAAAGAGCCTCTTCTATGTAGATGCTCCCAAAAAGGGGAGTTGTGGACTATCACCACCGGTAGGGATTTACACCGCTCCTCTTTAGAATCACTCACAAAGGTAGTACATTCTAGAGTAATAATGCCCTAGAGTGTAAGCCTTACTTGCCCTTGGGTAAAAAGAAAAGCAGCATCATCCTCAAGCGGATAATGCTGCCTTTCCAACATGAAAAACTCAAAGATATACACAATCTTTTGTCTGTCGGGGTACCGCGATTCGAACGCGGGACCCCCTGCTCCCAAAGCAGGTGCGCTAACCGGACTGCGCTACACCCCGAAACCTTTAAGCGGCACAAAGGTACGCATTATATCTCAATCTGCAATCCCATCGCCCCAAGAAAACCCTTCGGGGGAGGTGATACAAGAGAGAGAAGTGACCCGGGTGGGATTCAAACCCACGACCTTCAGAACCGGAATCTGACGCTCTATTCAGCTAAGCTACCGAGCCTTATTGCCTCTTTGTGCCCTGCAAAGGTACGAAAATATGACGCTCAAAGAACGACTCCAGACCATTTCTTTTGAAGAAATCGCTATGTTTCCTTTCGATATGATTTTAGACGACAAGGAGTAACCATCGAAGCAATGAAGGACAAGAAAGGAGGACGTGTATTTTCCAGTTGTAAGTGCAACGCCTTTCCTTGGATGGAGGAATATCAAGCGGTTGGGAAGAAAAATGTACATATAAAATGCCCTGCATTGATTTTTGACTTGTCGAAATTTGTTCCATACTTCGTATTAAAGAGCTGAGCTATTGTTTCGTGATATTTTGTCAGTCCCAAGGGTGGCGCCGTGGAGGGTGTTGGCATCTCTATAAACATGCCTTTGATGAGTTCTTTACCTTTGCCCCAATTCCAGTTGTTCTTAGCTTCAATTTTCCAGAGTGTCATAAATCTATATTTAAGTGATACTTCATTCTTTTCTATGATGCAAAAATAAAAGCCACCTATGCCAAATCTGGGCATAGGTGGCTAAGAAATGAATGAATTTTCTTTTTACTCTTTTGTGTGTGATATTATGAAGGTTGTTTTGAGAAAAAGATCAATATCCCCCCCTCTCTCCATGATTGTGCAGGTGAGATGGCAAGCGAGGCGGATAGGACTACAAAATAGAGTCCCTTATTCTCCTCCCTCCTCCTTTATGAGCACATTCTTTTGCCAACTTGTCATTTCTTTACGCATAGTTGCAACAACATCTTTTAATGGCTTTACGGTGTTCTTTTTATTGGTAATTTCAGCAAGTCCATGTAGGAAGATAAACATAGAAAGAAATGTATGACAGCCACCTTCCCACTGAGAAGAGGGGTGCTGTACACACACTGTAGGGATATTATTGATGCGTCCTACTTTGGATTTCATGTTGTCAAACACAGTGGCATATTCTACTGTCCCCAAGTTGCCGATTGCGTTTTTTAATTGTTCAAAAGCATTGATACCAAACAATACAATACGCTTGGGTTGCAATATCTCTATTAAGTCCAACGTGCTTTGCAACCCCGCTTGCATCAATTCTTTTTTGAGGTCATTATTACCTTGTTTTGATTCAAATGGAGATAAGTTGGTCCACACAATCTTTACGTCATTGTCTATACTTTCTGGATGATAAAAGTCATCATAACCTAATAAGAAGCGTGCACGCTGATTGAAATTCCAACAGATTTTCCCTTCTTCATTAAATCGTTTCTCCCAAAAAGGATTGCCTTGCTTATATGCATCTGCACTCTTGTTTTGCGCACCAGAGCCTAGATCTCCTCTCGGATTGATCCCGATAACCATAAGATCTATCGGTTGATTGATTTCGTTTAATGGCGACTGCGTATAATACGGAGTCTTATACTGCTCTGATAATTTGTTGAACGTAGGCACATATTTTTCTGCCCAGTCGGTGATTTGCTCTTGAATAGATTTCATTTTCTATATATTTACTGGTTATACTTTTCGTACATTGTCTTGATTGTAGATTCTATGCTTCCTCTGAGCCATTGGGGAGACAGTACTTCTACAAATGCTCCCATGGCTAGTAGCTCCTGCTGGAAGTCAAATGTCGGGCAGAGGCTATATTCACAAATATACTATAGTCTTCTGATGTCTCTTTTTCTATTTGGGAGTGATGCAAAGGCAAGGTGCGGAGGTAGTGTGCGTGCCATTCGGAAACCTTTAATGTGACGGTTTCTAAAGGAGTATTATCCCCTATAATGATGCCGTAAGCATTCTCAAAGCTGTCTTTAGCAGAGAAAGAAGCCGGCAATGTGTATTTCATATGCTCTTCCTTTTCCATCTCTATAACTCTGTCGAGAGCATAAATCAAAACTCTGTCTACTTGCACATTTCTCCCTAACAAATACCACCGTTGTTTAAACTGCTTAATGCAAAATGGCTCCAATAGAATGGTCTTTTCAGTTTTCTTCCCAAAGGCCTTATATCTTAATCGCAAGGTTTTACTTTCCTTCATTGCTGAAATAATCATCGGCAAAAAATTCCTTGATGGAGTTGCTTCCAAGACTATTCGTTCACGAAGAGAAAGGCTATTCATCATCAGGTTCCCAAGGGAGAACGTATCTATCAGCCAGCCATAAAAAGGGTTGTTATCGATGCCATATGAATTACTTATATAGTATCTGTACTCACCATGACCTTCATTTTCGATATTGATTGCAAATAGATCTTCAATAGCAATACGCCACTTGTGGAATGTACGTATAGATAGTTCTACTCCTTCACTTATTTCGTCATTAAGCCACAGTTCATTCAGTTCCTTGAATGAGAGTTTGCTATGCTTGCGAAGAGCCTCCAGTAGCCAAATGTATTTTCTAACTTGATTGATGGCCATATCTTTACCTCCTGTTTTACAAAAATACAAAATGTACAATTATTACAGGCGTAAGCTCCTTACTTGAGACATCATAGATTTACGCTGATTATACTGCTCATTGTAGTTTCGTTGTTTTGATAATTGCTGCGTTTTTTACACCTGCAAATATACCATTAGGGTGTGCCTTATAGAGACAGAGGTTGTAAGAATATGGAGTAATAACTAGAAGAGATAATCGGATAAGCTCTTTTCTAGTCTTGATTTGGAGGTGTTGACTCTTCTTATTCTCACTGTGGCTACATCAATCTCTCCATATATCTGACAATCTAACCCAACGGCTTCGAGTTGGGAAAGTAGCTACCCTTTCTCATTGTATCTGGATCTCTTGTAACCCTCTTGCTCTACTTTGGCTTTCTGGGTAGAGCTGGGCGGAAAAGAAGCCTGCGGAGCAAGGGCGGGGGATGATGCCTGGTTTTGGATTAGAAGTCAGCTGGAATGGGAGTGTCTTTTTGGATGAGATTTTTTCTTCTCCTCGCCGAGAAACATTTTTTTCTTGCCCTAATTCGGAAAAGTTGCAGGGCAGACTATTTTTCGTGTTTCACAGAGAGGGGGAGTTTTCGGGGTACGACAAAACAAAGAGAGGGAGGCAAGAGCTGTATGGGAGTTCCCAGTAAGTCAGTGCCGCCCTCTCTCTCTGCAGTTCCCCTCCTTAGAGGTAGGAGGGGGAGGATTTATACGGATTTTCTTTTACGCTATCTAACAACTGCCTTGTAGTTTTTCTCCGTTGTATGGAGGATGTAAATACCCCTATTTAGAGAGACAAATCGGGGCACTCCGGCGTTAATAGTCATCTTGCAGATAAGGAGTCCCGAGAGGTCGTAGATGGCGAGTTGTGTATCTCTGTCTGCCGATAGTACCAGTCCGCCCTCAGTCTGCTCTACCGTGAGGGATCCCGTATCTTTTGGCTCAGATAGACCTGTGTTATTGGGGTTTACAACAGGCATAAAGTCCGAAATCTCCGATACGTAGTTTTGGAACATGCGCGTTCGGGTGGCCGTTACGTTGTACACAAAATTCTGTCCATCAAGACCATGCTCCACCTTAAAGGAGTTGTCGCCGGCAACAAAGTTTGTTTGGTAGGGAGCGTAGCCGTGTTCCCCTTCGTTGATGTTTTGGTAAACAGCCATCTCGTCAATGTAGAAAGGTTTGCCTCTAAGGCTCATAAATCCGATGCGGATACGCTCTCTTGTGCTGAGTTCCTTAGGGGGAGCAAACTGCACTGTGGACGAGATTACGCCTGCTTTCTCGGGGAAGGGGATGCGCATAAATTCATCCACTTTGTTGTCTGTGTACTCTTTCATAACCATCACGAAAAGGGTATCGCAATCCACGGTACTTTGCGCCTTTACAGAGACCTCAAAAGCACCCTTATCGGGCGTGAGGTAAAGAGCCGGTGATACGACCAATCCGGCGGTTGAGCTGTATGGAGCCATTTCTTTAACGCCCATCATGCCCTTGGCATAGGCAGGGAGCTGCACTATCCAATCGGTCTTTGTTACTACCTCTTTGGCTAGGAATATAACTTGATCCTCCGGTTTGACGGGCTCTTCTACGCTTCCCTCCGTTATGGTATCGAAGGTCTCACGAAGAATCTCCTGCTTGGGAGCGCCCGGTTTGTGGGTTAGATCTTTGTAATTATTGAGCTGATAAAGCCCGGCGTTGTAGATCTTCTCCCATTGGGCTACGTAGCTTGTAGGCGTTATCTGAGAAGCTGCATACACTGCCGGCTTTATACCTTTAATCCCATCTACCCAAGTAGGGTATGTTGGCTCAGAGAGGGCATCTCCATCTTTTGCGCGTACGTAGTAGAAGTGCTCCTTTGAAGTGTCGTATTCGGAGACTTCGTACTCTGTTGCAGTCAACTCTTTATCCTTATGGATATAGTAGGGTACGGGCTTACTACCATAGGTGTAGGTTATATCATCGACATAAAAAGAGACGCTATTCTTTTGAATCAGCTGAAGACGCACCCGCTCAATGTTGTAATTTTTGAGCACCTCGCTATCGAACTTGTAGAATCCCCCCTGCTCTTGCATCCATAGGTTGGGTAGGTTGGCAATGGCTACCCATTTGCCATCTGAGAGCACGGAGACCTCTAGTAGGGTGTAGGTGAAGTCTGTCTCTTGCTCTATGGAGGTGGGTTTTACCCAAAAGGATAGCTCTGTGATGGGTGCATTTGTCTTGGGTGACACTATAGAATCGTCTACTGCATCGAAGACCAATGCAAGGGGAGAAGAATGAAAGTTCCCTTGTGTTTGTATTACATCTTGAGAGCCATGAGAGGAGAGGTCGATGGTCCACCCTTCGGGGTAGTTAGGTTGTGCTGTATCTATCTTGCCATTGCCATCTGTCTTGATACCATCAAAACCCTCTACAACCGTTGTAGGTGGGATGACCTCTTGGGGCATATCAAGGTAGTAGAGTGAGAATAGGTAACTCTTGGCATCGGGCGAGGCTTCCCATCTTGCCTTAAAAGAGGTAGAAGAAGTATTGAGTGGGGATAGAGCCTTTGGGGGGATGAGGGTTGTTTGCTTTCTCTCCACCACAATGTCATCAATGAGCATATCACAGTCAAGTGGCTGCAACTGGAACATATTTTTGTTGTTGAAGGTTGCCTTATCCGACACCATCTCGTACTGTTGCCACTCGGTGGTTAGGTCTACATCTTTGTTGTCTACAGGCCCTTGTGTATTGTCACATAGGGCAATCCAAAGTTTTCCATTTGATTGCTTCCCGGGAAGGAGTTTTGCTCGGAAGGTGATCTTTACCACACCATAGAGAGCCATCTCCGGGGTTTGGAGGTGCCCTGCCACTCCGTCGTCGGTTAGTTTAAGGTAAGCACACCCTCCTGCTTGGTACACGAAGTTACCCCTCCATCCGGGCTGGTGCATGATGGCGGAATTGAGGTTGTAGCTATTGGCACTCCCCCCTTCTGTTTCGTTATGTGGAGTGGTTTCGCTGCCTTTAGTCCAGAGAGAGAAATCCTCTTTTACTACTTCTTTGAAAGGGGGCTCCGTAGCTTGGGCGATAGAAATACTTCCGATCAGAGCCACAAGAAAAGAGGAGACGGCCATCCTCATAGTGGAATATCTGTTTTTCATACAAACTTATTGTGTTTGATTGTGAGGTTGATTTTTGAAAACAAAAACCCTCAGAGTCCCTCGTCCTGCGGTTATTGCACGAATCGTCGAAACCGAAGAATGAGGCTCTCTCTGAGGGTACAAGTAAGATCATTTACTCCGCATCTACAAATAGGCGTACCGAGTTCTTGAGCCTGCTCATATAGCGGCCAACGTCCGAAGAGGAGTCGCCAAAGAACATTCCCCAAGCATAGAAAGGACCATTATCTGTAGCTGACCAAAAATAGCCCTCAGACCCTCTAAATACAACTGATCCGGACGAAGTGACCATACCCGATGCAGGGAATTGTCTCACCACTTCCTTTTCTCCCGTCCAAAAAGAGTCCTTGGCAATATCCTCAACGGTAATCGTTAATGGAGAGGCTAGAGGTCGTGCCGTGATCTTTAGAACCCTGTGTCCGTCATTGGGTACTAGCTCGTAGCGCCATGCTGAGACAAGTTCTGTTCCCTTGTAGCGAAGGGCATATACGATGCCATCGCCTGCGGCGTGGTAGTCATTGGTTGACGTAACTTCTTTTCCTGCTACGGATACTGTTTCCGAGATATCCTTCTGGTCGTAAGCTACGGCAAAGTTGATATAATCAACGGGACTCTTGTCAAGAGGGATAATAGACATCCATTCTGCTTGAGTGGGAAGATGGTAGTTTGCTCCAGCTATTGTAACCTTATTCGCCTTCTCTATAGCTTCCTGATAAGTAAAGTATCCGCTCACGTCGGTTGCCTGTGTGCTAACGAAGTTATTACCCTCCTCGTTGAGATTGTATTCTGCTACGTACTCAAGGGGGAGTTTTGGCTCCGTTTGAAGCGCCTTGGTGGTGAACTCTTTTTGTACAAGAGGTCCCCACTTGTCGTCTGCATTCTTGGCAAGGGCGATGGCTATATAGGTGGTTGCCGGCTCAAGCTCTTCCCAAACCCAAGTGCGTTTTTCTGTGTGGAAGGGGAGGAGGGCCGTCTCTGGAGTGTCTCGCAAATATGCGAGCATTTCCTCTTCTGTCTTAGCTCCTTTCGGGAAAATAGCCTCCCTAAAGGAGGAGGTGTTGACGTCGGGCGTGGTCGTGATGGTTGCCGTTTGCTCGGTAATCTCCGTCACTTCGATGGTGCAGGAGGCAGTCTCGGAGGTGCCCTTGGGTTTTGTAATCACCTTAAAGGTGTCGTAGAGATCGGAGTATTGCCCTTCGGCATCAATTAGAACCACATAGAGGGTGTATTCTACATTCTTTTTCAGTTCGCTAAAGGTCTTTTCCTTTACTCCTTCGTATGGCTTCCCCGTTTCAGGGTCTACCCCGAATTGTACTATATAGTGTTTCAAGTCGGGGATCCCAAGCTCCTGCATCTTCTGGTCACGTGCGGGGTTGTTGGTCTCTTCGCATAGATAGAAATAGCCTTTTACATCCCCATTGGGTATCAACTTTGCCTTGAATCCATTTGCCTTCACATCCGAGAAAGGCACCTGCATACTCGGTTCTCCTTTTAGTGAACCTAGGGGCACGGAGAACTGGATACGCGTAACGTCCCCGGGGCAACCTAACTCATCGTAGGGCAAGAAGAGAGCCGTGTAGCTATACCCACGCTGCATACTTGGTAGGTCATACTGCTTATTCCCTTCTGCCTCCAGGATTTGCAACCCTGCGCGTGCTGCCTCTTCGGGATCAAACAATTGGAGACACTGGTACTCGTCCATCTTTGCTACCTGATGAGCCTCCGGAAGCACAAAAGAGATGCGCCGTACATTTTGCCCTACAGCGCCTATAGTTAGTTTCATGGCTCCTGTTGTACCATTGGGATGTGGGGCAATCTGTGGATGGAGTGCAAGGTCTACCTTGTCCGTCAGGAACTTGATGCTATCAAGGTGTTGGACGCGGTATGGGATAACCTTTCCGCTCTTTGTGTACAAGAGCATGCGCTCGCCACTCTGTGCCTGTGCTTCTGTGGGACGGAATAGCCCGAGGAACCCTACAAGGAGGGTTAGTAAGAGTAAAGATCTTTTCATTGTACTAAACCTGATTGTTTGTGTTAATAAACTTCAATTACAGTGCTGTAAGAGAGATACTTTCGCAGGCAAATATAATAATATTTTCTTTCGCTCTGGCCAAAAAGGATAGAAGAGAAACAAATAATTAGAACGTATAGGAGAGTGAGGCTGTCAGCCCTTGGCGTTGGAGGATAAAGCGACAAATACCGCCTCCATACTGCCGGCTGATGCAATTTCTTCCGAAGCCGGCAGGGAGGGGATACGTTCATCACAACCTAAGAAGTCTACTATTTAGTAACCTTTGCTATCGCCAATATTGGCATACTGAGCGTTAAGCACTCGCCCTTTCTTGTCGAGTGCCATAACAATGACCCCGAGGTCTTGTTGTTTCCAATTGCTCTCAGGGGTAAAGACGTACTGCCCGGCATGGATATCGCCCTCAAACTCTACACCAAACCCAAGCGATGCTTTATTGTAGAAGTCGCGGAGTACGTGGTCAAATCTTTGGTTCCTAGCGCCGTTGGCCTGATCGGCATGTAGGTTGTTTTCGTAGAGGGCAACACAGAGACGAATCTCCGATGTAAAGGATGGTTGACGGCGTACTTTTGTTTTTGCTACAACATTGCCATTCTCAAGCTTTACCTCCAATGCAATACCAACTTGAGCGGCGATGTCGGCAAACGTCTTTTTAATCATTTCAAAATTGAGGGGTGAGGAATACGTGCGATTAGCCCTAATCGTAGGGAATGCCCTTATGCCTTGGGGTGCAACGAGATCCCGAACTAATTGATCAACAGCAAAGGGATCCTGTCTTCCCGAAGCAACATGAATCTCAAGGGTTACAAACTTAGGATCTTTAGCAGCCTCTTCCAGTATTGCATGAGCCCTGGGGCAGGCTGGGCACCAAGTCCCCGTCCAGTCTTCGAGCAGAACGTGTGGAGTGGGTTTGAAATCCTCCGGTTCTCCCTTTGTTGCTGTTACCTCAATCTCGGGCGAAAACAGATCGCCATATTGAGCTTTGAGCTTGAATGTGCCTGCCTCTTTGGGTTGGAATGCAGCACCCTCTAGCTTCTCTCCGTTGGCAAAGTAGGCAACCTCTTTGAGAGGTTCCCCTCCCTGATTGTCGGCATCATAGCACGAGAGGGCTATCTTATCTATACCATCTGCCAATACTGTAGTCTTGTCCACTTTGAGGATAATAGCCTTTACCTCAGCTTTTTTTTCGTGCGCTTTGATGGTAATTTCGTTGGAAACGACCTCCCCAACCACGGCTACTACTTTGTATTCTCCGGGGGTCTTGGTGGAAAATTCCGCCTTGTCTATCTTTTTCCCGTTGACCTTATATATAGCTTTTTGAGAGCAATCTTGATTGGCCTGGTCGCGTACTGTAAAGACCGCTTTGTCCTCGCCATCGGCCATGATGGTGAGTTTATCGGTACTGAGTGTAAGCTTGGTTTGGGAGGGTTTTACCGACCCATCACATGCTGCGAGCAGCATGGTCACAAGTAAGAAGCAGATGCTACTGATTTTTTTCATTTTGGGGTATTCTAGTGTATTTGTACTTATTTTCTTGGGAGAACTATTTTGCAGTGCAAAATCCTTACGAGCCTCCGACTTATCCTCCTTTTTAGCAGGGTGAAAGAAAAATCTCAGCCTTTGTGTCACAAAGATAGGGAAACATTGAACAATACGATGCTACACAAGAAGAGTTGAAGTCAATCTCCTTCTTCGCTCCCTCTCTGTGAAATGGAGAAATTTCTTTGCCCTAAATTTTGTGAGATACAGGCCTAAAACAAAAAGTTTCATGGACTGTACTTTTTTCTTTTTAGGGTAATCAGGAGGGGGGGGGTAAGGTAGGAATAAAAGATCTCTAGGGTAGTTTTGGGGAAGGAAGTCGTGCTATTTTCTTACTGACGGTGCGGCATTTATACACAAAACAGGGGGAGTCTTTCTCTCTTTGTCCCTCCCAAAAAAGATCCGCTTAGCAAAAAGCTTTGTATATTTGCGGAGCCGAGTAAACGTTATCGGTGTTGTATTGTCAAAGGATAATAGGATAGTAAAGTAATATACAATGCTATGAAGAAAGTTGTTTTTCTACTGGTTACCCTCTTTTTCTCTTTGGGAGTAGCCTTGGCACAGAACGATAAGAAAGGGAATGGTGCCGTTATAAGTGCAGATAAAACTGAGTTCGACTTTGGAACCATCAAGGAAGTAAATGGCCCCGTAAGCCACGTCTTTGTGATTAAGAATGTGGGTACGGCTCCTCTCGTTATTACTCGAGTAAATGCAGCGTGTGGCTGTACTAAACCCGAGTTTTCGACCGAGCCTGTCGCTCCGGGCAAGGAGTCTAAGATCAAGGTTACCTACAACCCTGCCGGTCGTCCCGGTCAGTTCGTAAAGACCGTCGCTGTCTATAGTAACGGCAAAGATGGGGCCTTTACGCTTCAGATAAAAGGTACGGTAGAGTAAAAGTCCGTACAGAGAAAGATTATTTCCTCCCTCTGAGGGCAATCCTTTCTATGGACTACCCTTAGGGGGCGGTTTTTGCCATAGTTATGAAACGAATAATACGCCTTGGGATACTTTTTCTGATCTCTTCTGTACTCTTCTCTGGGGCTTACAGTCTGTGGGCGCAGGGTGTAATGGGAGAAGCAATCCCTGCAATAACTTTTGCAGACTCCGTCCACAACTTTGGTTTGGTAGCAGAAGAAAAAGGCCCAGTTGGGTGCATTTTCTCCTTTACGAATACGGGGAATGCCCCACTCGTTATTACCAATGCTACGGCAGATTGTGGCTGTACTACCCCCTCTTATACACGGGAGACCGTAGAGCCCGGAGCTAAGGGCGAGGTGCGAGTGAGCTATAATCCGGAGGGGAGACCCGGTACCTTTGTCAAGAAAGTGCGTATCTACTCCAATGCCGGAGAGCTCCCCAAGGAGCTCGTAATCAAGGGGAACGTAACTACGCTTGGGGGGAATGAAGATCGGAAATATCAGCTCCGAGTGGGAGGCCTTCAGGTGAGCAATCAACACCTCGCATTCCCTATCGTTTCTGCCGAAGGCGAAGCCGCAATTCGTTTGGTAGTCAATAATCCTACCAATCAACCCATTATGGTACGCCTCCGTAAGGTGCCCAAATTCGTTTCTATCAGTAAGACAGAGTTTACTTTAGCACCTAATGAACCCGAGGAGCTTTATCTCACCTCTTTGGTTTCCCCCAAGGACAAACCGGCTCTTCGTCAGGGCGTTTTACGTCTTGAGGCATGGGATACTCAAGGGGGTGTTCGTGAGCGTACCGATATTAAAGTGAGTATGCCTGTAGTCCCCGATGAACTTATGATAGCTACCGAGATGGCTCCCAAAATGGATTTGCTTACCTATTTCGATTTTGGTGAACGTTCGGCAACGGAGACCATCAAGGGGCGCATCTCCATAGAGAATAAGGGAGATGCTCCTCTCGAAATCTATAGTATCGTATCGGACAATAAGGCAATAAAAATCAAGGCGAAGAGCAAGATCGTAGCCGCTGGAGAGAAGGGCGAGTTGGTTTATAGCGTGAATATGCGAGAGGTCGCTCGTCAGGGAGGGAAGCTCTCGCAGAACGTTGATATTTTGGTCAACGACCCTCATGGCCCCCTTCGTAAAGTGCGTTTTGAAGCGGCAGTTAGGAAGTAAATTCGTCGCCGAAAGCGAATAAGACAATTATCCCCATGGAAGATAAGCACCACCACCCGGAGAATGACCCTGCCTACAAGGGGCTTAAGGTACAGAGTGGGGTGGCATCTGCGCCTCCCATTGTCAATCCGCACTTCCGGAGACGTCGTCTGCCGGAGTTGTCTGTTGAGCAGTATGTGGAGGCGATCGTGGCAGGGGATATTACGCGTTTAAGTCAAGCCGTTACCCTTGTGGAGAGTACGCTGGAGGCACATCGTGCGAAGGCGCAGGCTATCATAGAGGGTTGCCTACCCTATGCCGGCAAGAGCATCCGTATTGGTATTACAGGGGTGCCCGGGGCCGGCAAGAGTACAAGTATAGACTCCTTTGGTATGCACCTTATTCGCCAAGGGCGTAAGCTTGCCGTTTTGGCTATCGACCCTACTAGCGAAGTGAGTAGAGGGAGTATCTTAGGAGATAAGACGCGTATGGAGCAACTCGCTCGTGAGCCGAATGCGTTTATTCGCCCGAGTGCTGCCGGAGATTCACTGGGGGGGGTGGCGCGAAAAACGCGCGAAACCATTATTTTGTGCGAGGCTGCCGGGTTCGATACGATCTTTGTAGAAACCGTGGGTGTAGGGCAAAGTGAAACCGCGGTGCACTCTATGGTAGACTTCTTTTTGCTCATCCAACTTGCCGGTACCGGAGACGAATTGCAAGGGATCAAAAGGGGAATCATGGAGATGGCAGATGGTATTGTCATAAACAAAGCCGACGGAGAGAATGTCGACGCTGCACGACTCGCCGCCGCCCACTTCCGCAATGCGTTGCAACTCTTTCCCCAAACAGAGTCGGGATGGGAGCCTAAAGTGCTTACCTATAGCGGTTACTACGCGATTGGGATTAAGGAGATCTTTGATATGATTGACAAGTATCGCCACTACACTGTAGACACGGGTTACTTCGAGCTCAAACGCCAGCGTCAAGCCAAATGGTGGATGTATGAGGCGATCAATGATGCCCTCAAGCATTCGTTTTTCCACAACGAGGCGATCAAGAAGCTCCTCCCGGAGATGGAGCACGCCGTGCAGTCAGAGAGTATAACGCCCTTTGTTGCGGCTCATCGTCTCCTCTCTTCTTATTATAATAGTATATCACAAGGAACAACATATAATGAATAACGAACCCGAATCTTTTGAGTACGACGATAGCGAAGCTGTCGCCTATATCCGTAAGAAACTCTCTCCGGCTCTAAAGGAACGTCTCAGTGATGATGATATTGTTTACTTCGTCGACTTGATCTACGAATACTACGAAAGCCGTGGCATTATAGAGGAGTTTGAAGACGAGAGTGACGATTCGGTAGTGGATATTGACCTCTCGGAGATTGTGGAATACATTATCAAGAATGCCAAGAAGGACCAAATCGGTTCTTTTTCGGAAGAGGAAGTCTTGTCGATTGTAGAGGCCGAAATGGATTTCTGTGGCTTTGAAGAGGGGCAAGAAGAGGCTTAGTAGATGGGCAAAAATAAACTCTCTAAGTTTGCAGATCTAGAGACCTTTTCGTGCGTTCTTCAGTACCCTTATGCGCGTCTAGAGGCTGAGGGATTCCCCTATAAAGGCTCTTGGCGTACCGAGTATTTTGCCTCCCCCTCCTCGCCTCTTGTTATAGAGCTGGGCTGCGGTAGAGGGGAATATACAGTGGCACTTGCAGCGAGTAATCCCGGGTCGCTCTACGTGGGATTCGACCGCAAAGGGGCGCGTCTGTGGGCTGGTGCCGGGGTGGCTCATCGTACAAAAATGCCCAATGCCGCCTTTGTGCGTACGGACATAAATTTGCTCGATCGCTTCTTCTCGGAGGGAGAGATTAGTGAGATTTGGATCACTTTCCCAGACCCCCAAATGTCGAAAACAAGGGCAAGACTCGTCTCTTCGTTTGCCTTTCGGCTTTACAGACGTATCCTAGCGAAAGAGGGTATTATCCATCTAAAGACCGATAGCCCTTTCCTCTATCAATATGCGCAAGATCTCCTAGCGGCAAACGAAATTTGCCCACGCCTCGCTACAGAAGACCTCTACGGCACGGGACGTAATGTGCTAGAGCAGATCCCCAATACACAGACGGCCTACGAGGCGCAGTGGCTGAGTCGTGGTAAGTCCATCAAATATATCTCTTGGCAATTGCCCCACAGAGAGACTTTTGTAGAGCCGGAGGAGGAGCCGGAGCATGACGATTATCATAGCTTCTCTCGTGGTGTAGTCTCTCCCCCTTCTTTTGAGGAAATAGAGAACAACAGATCTAAATAAATATGGCAACGCAATTATATCCGGCACTCATTATAGAGGCATTGAAGCATGTGCGCTACCCGGGTAGCGGTGTGGATATTGTCTCTTCGGAGATGCTGCAAGACGACATCCGCATAGAGGGATCCAAGGTATCCTTCTCTATCAAGTTTGCTAAAAGCAACGACCCCTTTAAGGCTTCTGTAATTAAAGCTGCAGAGCAAGCGATTTTGACATATATAGCTCCGGATGTGGAGGTTCGTGGGAACGTAAAAGCTGTTTTCGATGAGCCCCAAAAGGTGGAGCGCGATAATCCTCTAGAGGGCGTACGCAATACGCTCGCTGTTTTTTCGGGCAAAGGCGGAGTGGGTAAGAGTACACTTACCGCCAATCTTGCCGTGGCTCTCGCTCGCAAAGGCTATCGAGTGGGCTTGCTGGATGCCGACATTTACGGCCCCAGTATGCCAAAAATGTTCGCTTGCGAAGATGCGCGTCCTGTGATAGAGACCATAGAAGGGCGGGGGGATACCATCCAACCCATTGAAGTGGCAGAGGGTATTAAACTTCTCTCTATAGGCTTCTTTGTGGATCCCGACAAGGCTCTTCTATGGCGTGGCTCTATGGCTTCGAATGCGCTTAGTCAGCTAATTAAGGATGGCAACTGGGGAGAATTGGATTACCTCCTCATTGATATGCCTCCTGGTACAAGCGATATCCATCTTACCCTTGTGCAGACCATCGGCTTGAGTGGGGCTATTGTGGTGACGACTCCTCAGGAGATTGCTCTCATTGATGCTCGTAAGGGTATCGACATGTTCCTCACCGATAAGGTAAATGTGCCTGTATTGGGTATTGTAGAAAATATGTCTTGGTTTACCCCCGAGGAGCTCCCCAACAATAAATACTATATCTTTGGGAATGGGGGTGGAGCACGCCTTGCTGAAGAGCTTGGCTTGCCGCTCTTGGGACAAATCCCCCTCGTGCAAGGGGTTTGTGAAGCAGGGGACGAAGGAACTCCTGTGGCTCTGGGCGAAAATACGCTCCTTGCAGAGTATTTTTCTGAGTTGGCCGATCGTGTGGCAAAGCAGGTGGCTTTGCGCAATGAGACCTTGCCCGAAACAAAAAAGGTAATTGTCTCGAAGCATTGATAAATAGTAGAGAATAGAAGCAAAATCTCTCTTTGGTAGACCGGTCTGTCGCTGCTTAAAGGGTAAAGCCTTGAGGAGAGGAAAGTCCGGGCAACATAGAGCACCATGCTTCCTAACGGGAAGGCACCGAGTGTCCCCTTATGGGGGATCCAAGGTGTAGTAGCGTAACAGAGAATAACCGCTTGTCGGGGTTCTTTTAGGACTCTTTTCGATGAGTAAGGGTGAAAAGGTGAGGTAAAAGCTCACCGGGGTGGATGGTGACATTCGCTGCCGTACGTCTCATGGGTTGTAAGATCAAGTATACCGGCATATAGGAGTTGCTCGCGCCTTGCCGGGGGGTAGATTGCTAGAGCCATGCGGCAACGTATGGCGTAGATTAATGGCAGACGCTCGATAGCTTTTCTCTTGTAGAGAGGTTATAGAGTACAGAACCCGGCTTATAGGTCTATCAAAAAGAGCCCTTTTTGCTTTCTTATTGTGGGGTAGGATCCCACTCCCCATACCCCCAACATCGTTATAGTTACTCATAAAGAGATAAATAAATGTATCACCTCCCCGTACTTTGTCGCGAAGCTGTAGAGGCTTTGCTTACTCGCCCCAATGGCGTCTATGCCGACGTTACAATGGGAGGTGCCGGACATACGTGCGAGATTCTTCGACACCTAGGAGAAAAAGGACATTTGTATAGTTTCGATCGAGACCAAGACGCAATGGCCAATGCTCCGGTAGACCCGCGTTTTACTTTTGTTGCCTCCGATTTTCGTTATCTCTCGCGCTGGATGCGTTATTTTGGCGTTGAGCACCTAGACGGAGTGCTGGCAGACTTGGGGGTCTCTTCTCATCATTTCGATACAGCCGAGCGAGGGTTTAGTTTTCGTTTTGAGGGAGCTTTGCCCGATATGCGCATGAATAATCGTGCCGGGCGTACGGCTGCCGATCTTCTCAATACCTATAGCGTGGAGGCTCTCTCCGACCTATTCTATTACTATGGAGAGCTCAAAGACGCTCGCCGCATTGCCGCTCTTATTGAGAAGGGACGCCCCTCAACAGGCTACCGCACCATAGAGTCTTTGCTAGAGGTCTTGGCTCCCGTACTACCTCCTCAACCTCCTCTAAGACGTAAAAAACTGAGTCAGCTCTTCCAAGCACTACGGATAGAGGTGAACGATGAGCTGGGGGCATTACGCTCGTTGCTTACGAGCCTTACCAGTCTCCTCGCTCCAGGCGGTCGATTGGTAGTCCTAACGTATCATTCGCTTGAAGACCGCTTGGTAAAAGAGTGGGGAAAAGGATTGTTGGGGACCTCTCAGAGTGTGGAAGATAATGACCCTATGGCCGCTATTTACGGACAAAAGCGGAGCGAAATAGAGGTGGTGAACCGCAAACCTATTCTACCAAGCGATGCCGAAATCGCTGAAAACCCCCGCGCCAGAAGTGCCAAAATGCGCATTCTGCAACGCCGCTAGACACCTATTTCAATACTTTTTTAGTCTTTGGGTTTTTACTCCTAGGGGGGCAAGGAAGAGATTATTAGGCCTAATTCGTCTCTATAAGTCAACTAGGTCAATAAAAACCTATAACTTTGCGGTCGTGGAAAAAAGTAACTGATATATATAATAGTAACAACAGATGCAGAACAAAGGATTTGTGATATTTATCACGACAGCTTTGGCCATTATCTGTGCCTTCTACCTCTCATTTACCCCGGTGGTGCAGCACTATGAGAAGCGCGCCGAGGCTCTTACGGCAGCAGGTCAAGATGGTAAAGCCTACCTAGACTCCATGGCAAACGAAAAGGTTTGGTTTGGATACACTCTCAAAAAAGCACGTACACAACAGATCGGCCTTGGGTTGGACCTCAAGGGTGGTATGAACGTAGTACTTCGTCTGAATGCGAAGGATCTTCTCCGGAATTTGTCTGGGAAAAACGAGGATCCTAAGTTCTTAAAGGCTCTTGATAACGCCGTTAAGAGTACTCATTCGGGTGACTTTATTGATAAGTTTGTCGCAGAATACAAGGCTCTCGCACCCGAGGGTCAGCTCGCCGTGGTCTTCGGTAATGGTAGTCTCCGTGAGGAAATCTCTGCACGTAGTACCGATGTAGACGTGATAAAAATCCTCAAGGCAAAATACGAAAGTGCTTCAGAGGCTTCTATTAATGTGCTTCGCACCCGTATCGACCGCTTCGGGGTTGTTTCTCCCAACATCCAAAAAATCGAAGGAGAAGGACGTATCCTTGTTGAGCTTCCCGGTGTAAAAGAACCGGAGCGTGTACGCGGTCTTCTCCAACAGAGCGCGAACCTCCAATTCTGGCGCACCTATACATACGCTGATGTAGAGAGCGATCTTATCACAGCGAATGAGCGTCTTGTAGCTCTTGCCGGAGCTCCCGCAGAGGAGACAGAAGTTGTTGCAGTAGCCGATTCTGCTGCCAATGAAGCTACTCCTGCGACCGCTAATGCTTCAGATTCTAACGCCGTTGCAGAGCAACGTGCTCGTGAGTCTGTAGAAGCAATGGATAAAAAGATGGCCGAAGGCTCTAAGCTTTTCGACCTTCTCCAGGTGGTAAACCGCGGAACCGTAGTGGGGCTTGCTCGCAACGCCAATCGTGCAGCTATCGACAGCATGCTCGAAGTGGCACATGAGCGTGGCTTCATCCGTGAAGACCTCATGCTCCTTTGGGGCAACGATCCCTATGTAGATCCTCAGACAAAGAAGGAAACCGATATTTACGAACTCTATGCAATCCGTGGTAATCGCAACGGCGATCCGGATCTCTCCGGAGACGTTGTGACGGGCGCGAAGAGCGAAGTAAGTCAGGGTATAGCCAGCAAGGGTCCTGTTGTTACTATGACCATGGACGAAGAAGGTGCTCGCAAGTGGGCTCGTCTGACAAAGGATAATATCGGTAAGGCTATTGCCGTAGTACTTGATGGCGTAGTCTACTCTGCACCCAACGTTAATAGCGAAATTACGGGTGGACGTTCAGAGATCTCCGGCCACTTCACAGTAGAGCAAACAACCGACCTTGCCAACGTTCTCAACTCTGGTAAGATGGAAGCTTCGGTAATGATTGAGCAAGAGAATGTGGTAGGTCCTACCCTTGGGGAAGAGTCTATCCGCTCAGGGATTATTTCTTTCTTCATCGCATTGGTACTCCTAATGGTGTATATGTGCCTTGTTTATGGACTAATCCCCGGTCTCATTGCAGACGGTGCTCTCATTGTTAATAGCTTCTTTACGCTTGGTATTTTGGCATCGTTCCACTCCGTACTCACCCTCTCCGGTATTGCCGGGCTTGTGCTTACGCTGGGTATGGCGGTGGATGCTAACGTGCTTATCTTTGAGCGCATCAAGGAAGAGCTTAGGGCAGGCAAGTCCATGACTCGTGCTATCGCCGATGGTTATGGCAACGCTTTCTCTGCTATTTTCGACTCCAATATCACCACCATCATCACGGCAGCTATCCTCTTTATCGTGGGTACGGGTCCTATCAAGGGGTTCGCAACAACGCTTATGATTGGTCTTGTTGCTTCTTTCATCACAGCGGTATTCCTTACTCGTATTGTGGTAGAAGCTCTTGATAAGAAGGGGAAAATGAGCAAGGTGACCTACACAACGGCTCTTTCCAAGAACGTGTTGGTAGATCCTAAATTCAACATCCTTGGTAAGCGCAAGATGGGTATTGCGATGCCTGTTATCCTTATCATTGCCGGTCTTGTGGGGCTCTTTACTCTCAAGCTCAACATGGGTATCGAATTCTCGGGAGGTCGCAATTATGTAATCGAGTTTGATCAACCGGTACAGGTAGCTCAGGTGCGTGATGTCCTTGCTGCTCCGTTTGACAACAAGTTGGTGGTAACCTCAATTGGTTCTCAGGGTACCCAAGTACGTGTCGCAACCAACTTTAAGGTAGATGAGAATACAGCTGAAGTAGAAGACGAAATCAACACGATTCTCTACGAAAATACCAAGTCGCTTTACAAGAATGCTCCAGACAGAGATACATTCCTCTCTACGGGTATTGTAAGCTCTCAAAAGGTGAGTGCAAGTATGTCGCACGACATTGCTCGTAAGGCACTTATTGCGGTGATCTTGGCTCTCGTTTTCATGGCAGCATACATTTTGTTGCGATTCCGTCACCTATCATACTCGTTGGGAGCCTTTGCTTCTGTATCGGCAACGACACTAAGCATTATCGCTCTGTATGTACTCCTTTGGCGCATTATGCCTTTTACGATGGAGTTGGATCAAAACTTCATTGCGGCTATTCTTGCCATCATCGGGTACTCTATCAACGATACCGTGGTAGTCTTCGACCGTGTACGTGAGACAGTGAAGAACTATCCTAATCGAGATCCCCATACGACGGTAAATGATGCTCTTAACAGCACATTGGCTCGTACGTTGAATACCTCAATCACCACCTTCCTTGTGATGTTTATCATCTTCATCTTTGGTGGAGCTTCGATGCGTAGCTTTACGTTTGCCATCCTGCTTGGGGTTGTTATCGGTACCTATAGCACCTTGTTTGTAGCCTCTCCTATTGCTTATATGATTTGGGAGAAGCGTCGTAGCAAGTCTGTAGCTAAGAAGTAATTCCTCCTTAGGAGTAACATAAATATAAGGCGCAGCCTCTCTCATCTTAGGTGAGAGGGGCTGTTTTTTGCCTGCAAATGGTGCGGATATTGGGTGGGGTTTCTCCGAAATTTACCCAAAAAGACACCGATTTTAGGGCAAGAACGGCGCGGATATCAGCTATCCATCCCGTCGATTTTAGCCATACATGCCCAAATGCTGGGGCTCGGGGGATTCTTTTTTAGGTTGAAGTTGGTTTTTTATTCATTTGCATAGTTCTTGGGAAATAACTATTTTTGCAAAAACGGAACAATAAAAAGTCTCCTTATCGTATGGAAGGAAGTAATCCACCATATTGTCTATAGCTCTAGTGTTGATTTATCCACTTAAGTCGACCTAGAGATAGATTAGGTTATATAATACCATAGGATTTGACCTTGGTAGCGCGTCTACTATTTCTTTGTCAGATCTATTGATGCCTCCTGAGGTATTGCCTTGATTTACCAAGTTGCAGCGAGAGTGACATCTTGTTGTGCCTTTGGTTCATTTCCAAGAAGAGTTTCTTTTATACAACACAACATCAAGATTTATTCCAATATGAGGATATCCAACTACTTGTATGGATTGCTGTCCATCATAATTTTGTCAAGTGGAAGCTTGCACTCACAAGTGTTCGATGTCTCTTCTGATGTTTTTCAGACACAAGGAGAGCAAAGGAGACTGTGTGGTGAGAATTACATGATACAAGAGTACGGTCTATATGCCCCTAAGAGACATAAGGAGTATGAATCCCAAGCTATGGCAGAGTATACCGTATCATTTATGCTAGACGAAACGGCTGAGACTGACAGGATCGTACTAGCCATCTTCGGGGAAAATATCCCTGAATCTATCATGATTAGAAAGTTTTCCTCCATAGGGGAGGCTAGCTGTAAGTTGCCTAAAGGTACCTACACTATGTATGCATATTATCTCTCAAAGGATAATATGCGTTGTTACGTTGTTTTTAAGGACAATGTGGCTGTTCTACGTAATATGTCTATCGACTTTAATGTCCAAGACGCTAAGTATCTCACGGAGATCAAATCTTATGACGAGAAATCCGTCTTGCTACAGGGTGATGTCAAAAAGGATGGACAAATCTTGCAGTTGGGGAACTGTAGGCACTTGTCAACAGATGTCTACTTCGTCCATAACAAGCTGGGTTGTCTTATGACTTCATTCAACAACTACTATAGTCCAGACTACAATTTTGGCATATATACCAATGACTTTGGGGACAACATCTCTTTGGGAGCCACGGTCAAGGGAATAAAAAAAGAGGATGGCTCTCGCTATTTTCTTTCCTATAGTAGTGACAAAGCTGGTCAAACGCTTGAAAATAATCCAAACAACTATGCTCTGGCGAAGCAACGCTTTGAGCCAACGAAGGTAGGACGAGGATATATCTCTATTGCCTCTCCTGCCTATTACGTGTGGAGTGTGTACGACTCAGGGGCCTTGTCAAACTCCTTCATGTTTGACTACGACTTTATCGCACAGGATAAGATTGTCTCCTTTTGGTATGATCTCCCCAAGAGTAAAGATGGGAAGTTTATGACCTTAGTTGCTCCGGCCTTCCAAGATCAGCGCACGGTAATACCATCAGTCGGCGGATCTGCTAGATATGATTATCGATATATGGTAGGGCTCCCTCTTTGTGGTAATGTTCATGGTACGGAGTATGTAGACTTTGGCTATGGACTGTGGTATGGCTATGCGATGCTTCCTGATGGACGTCAGAGCATTTATCCCGGTCATCCAGTCTTTTCTTTTACCGAAAAGCAAGGAGAGTTTGAGTATGGAAATAGTTGCCCGATACTCTCAATGATTACCATTCCAGACAAGAAAACCTTGCTTCTTAGCTATACTTACCTAGGGCGCTATGGAGAAGTAAGAGAGACCGATGCCAAAGAAGAGTCTATACTACACCAAGATAGAGATGTTAAGGGGGATGTTGTACACCATGTTATTACAAATTCCAATGTTCAGGTCGACAACGTCGCTGGATACAATATCACAACGTTAGACTACAATACGAGCAGAAGCGACTTCGTACCTCCAGTCCTTCAGATGTTGAGATTCGTTGACACAGAGGGTGTCATCACAGATCGCTTTAATAGCGGTGGGGATGCTTATATAGAGTTGGCTACAGGAGACTTTGACCACATTGATAATGGCAAGGGACTAGGATATTGGAGCTGTAAACAGCATAGTGTAGATGTCAAACTTTACTACTCAGAACACGGTTCTGAGATCTGGCATCCCTTAAGTATTGAGCTAAAACCCGAGCATTACTGGGCTCAAGGATTTGGTGACTTCTTCCGTGGAGCATTGTCCGATGTAATAGGTCGGAGAGGATGGTTTGACTTAAAGGTCGAGCTCAAGGATCTGTCTGACAATAAGCAGACACAAGTGCTATCTCCAGCGTTTTACATTGAGAACCCCACTACTGTCTATCCTATTCTTGAAAGAAATGATGTCGAGCTGAAGCTAGAAGGCTCCTCTATAGTCATCACAGGACTGAGCAACCCCCAAGTTTCGGTGTATGACAGTGCTGGTGTAATGTTGATAGACAAGCGCGGAAATAGCATACCCATAACTCCCCTTGCCAACGGCACCTATCTAGTGAAGATCGTTTGTAATGGTAAGACCTACAGCAAGAAGGTCCTTTTGTCACACTGATTGCAAATGTATAATCTGCTAAGCATATGACACAAATAAGTCGTAAGAAGATGAGGGCTCTGCTAGGCATTATATTCCTTATCTTTTGTGGTATCCTCTGTTCATGCGACAGAGGGAAGCCTACGCCAAACGAGGATGGAGATTCTGTTATCGTGCTATCTGAGTCTGAGATAACGATAAGAATGGGGAAAGATGTACAGATTAGTCTTTTGGAAGGAAAGATACACTCACATCAAGTAGAACCCCTAGACATTCTGTCGGTAACTTATGCTCCAGATTCCAAAGTAATCGATATACACCCAATGAAGGTTGGCCAGTGTAAAGTGCTATTCTTTAACAAAGAGGGGATTCCGACAGAGCTGCGTGTATTGGTCGTCAAACGAACTCTACAGCCGACTGCTTTGGAGTATATTGCTCCTTATAATATAGCTCATGATGGAGTCTCTTTTGACAAGAGTGGCTTCCCTGAGAATTCTGCTCTTTTCAGCTGGTCAGAAGCCAAAGACCGATTCTCTGAAATTACTATTGAGGGGCAAAGATGGCATCTACCTACATTCAAAGAGTGGACTGCGGTCGCATCAGAGTTCCCAAATGTAGTCTACTATGGTAAAAAAGACACGCTGAGAACCTGTTATGAGCAGGTCGTGATTAATGGTGTAACTGTAGAGGGAGCTTCCGAGTTCTTTAATACGACAGTAGGGATTACCTATGCAGTCAGATTTAAGGATACAGACTATTATTCAGCCTGGCGGTACTCTTATGAACGATATAAGGATAAGGTGCATAAGTTTGACAGTAGACTTGTCATAACAGCTCGCCCTATAGACCTAGACTTAGCAATAAGTGCTGAGAGAGACTTGACGCGGACAGACTTTTGGGAGCAAAGCAGTAATCTCAGTAGAACGGTTGAACTACCAGCTACTGGATGTGTTAAAATGGCTGACAGTCCCAATGACGTCTTTAAGCGAGGTGCCTCTGGCTTTTATTGGGCTTCTGATCTGTATGAGATAGCCGGGGGATCATACCCTAATATCTTTTACTTCAACTCTATGTACATTCTGCCAAGTTACTACAAGCTACCTAACGACAAGTTTGCCGTTCGACTATTCAAAAACTAAACATACAATAATATGAAATCAATTGTCAATAATAGGACTTATAAGTCTTTACTTCTAGTACTCTGTATGCTCTTTATCCCGATGCTCCTCAGGGCAGCTAGTGGATCATCCTCTACAAGAGGCTCAAGACATAGCTTTAAGGTCAATGCTCACAGTAATCCTGTGAACGATATTGAGAATAAAGCTGTACTCCTTTTTTCTCCAAAGAGTCAGGCGAAAGCCTCGCTGTACATTGAGTTAGTAGATCCTCAAGAGAAGACTATACGTATAGACTGGGGAGAAGGCAATGGCGTAGAGAAAGTAACTCTAGACGAGAATGGTTACATCAACCATACCTTTAGTAAAGATGTGGATGGGTATCACATCGTCATCATAGATGTTAGTAATGTGGAAATACTCAAGGATGGTGACTATGATGGGGCTCCTATTGGGGTGCGAGAAATAAATGCTCCAAAGATGATAGCCTTCTCCACCTCGAGTGCCCTGATCGCTACTCCTGAGATTGACTTCTCACACCTTCCTAAGCTACAGTATGTCTCCTTCAATGCCGTATCTTCTTTTATAGCTCCTGACTCGTTGCTGTCGTTTTCTATGTATCGTAGTACGGGGGCGAGTGCTCCCTATCTCACCAGCATTGACTTGTCTCGTGCCAAAAAGCTTAAAACGCTACAGATACAGCAAGCATCACATATGCTTAAGGAGATTGATCTAACGCAAAACAAGGAGCTTACAACCCTAATGATTTCAGGGTCCACGAATCTCTCGATGAAGCCAACTTTGACAACAATCAAAGGAGTAAAGGAGCTAAAGAATCTTACTTATTGCAATCTAGAGTACAATGCACTAGACTTTGACAATCTTATCTCCAGCCAACCTAATGCTGCCAGTCCATATGTTTTTCAATACGATTTTCAGAGGTTTGTCATACCAAAAGACAAAATTGGAGTCTCAAAGGTTGACTTGTCATATCTACACGAGATCAGTGATGGTTTGATGGAGGGTACTCATCAGTCCACGTATACTTGGTACTTAGCTCCTCTGACCGAGTATGACCCTCTTGATGAGCGAATAGACCCCTCATACTATGAGGAGCGAGATGGAGTCTTTACCTTTAAGCCAGGAGCTTTTGGTACGGGAGTAACGCGAGCTAAAATTGTATGCAAGGTTAGCAATGATGCTTATCCTTTCTATTCTAACTCGTACTCTGCCCCTGTAACCGTATCTCTAGTTGATGACAATCACTGCGTCTATGTGTCTGATGGGGCTTATGCCGCATGGGTAGAACCCTCCTACGAAGTGTACGTAGAGAAAGAAGAAGGTGGTCAATGGATGATCGAAAAAAAGATAAATATTGGTGACAAGGTCGAGCCTGGGACTCATGTAGCTGTCAAAGTCTTATGGGACTATGGGATGATTATCGACAATTGGACTATCAATGGAGATATTGTCACAGTCTCTGCTGTAGATACTAAACCATTTAGAGGAGCTATGCTTCGATTTATTATGCCCGCTGAAGGCGCTGTCGAGGTTGTCCCCAACTTTACAAACATTGTTGTCTCATGGAAAATTATTGCTCCAGATGGAGTAACAGACGAGGAGCTATCTAAATTTGCCATCAATGTAACTAAGACACAAAATGGAAAAAGTGAGATCGTGCTCGGTCAGCGTATAGGTACTCTGTATGGATCAGATGTAGGCTGTGCAGATGCTCTATTTACATTTGAAGCTTCTTGTCCTAGTGGATACAAAGTGGACAAATGGTTTGTTAATGGAATTAAGCAGGAGAGTACAGATGCCAAGTTGAGCTATCAAACGACCCTAGACATTCACTCATTGAAGGTTGAGGTCAAGTTCCAGACTATGGTTAGTCACTACATCGTAAGTCTCTCATCAGATCCATCTAACTATGCAGAGGAGACTCTTCTTAAGGGCAAGGCTCCTAATGGAGCATTTGAGAGACTTACCACCGAATGGGTTCCCGAAGGAAGCATTGTCCGAGCATATGTCAAGCCCAAAGAACTTTGTAGGATAGACAAGTTTATTGTCAACGGCAATGAATTCCAAGGTGCAGTCGTGGATGCCGGTGTTGAGGGGCAATACATAGAGCTCTCTATAGATAAGGATACAGAGATTGTAGCAAAAATGCTACATCAGTATGGCACTATAACCTTTGCTCCTAGGGGGGATAATGCTACTAGCGCAGGCACTGAACTCATTGTTACAAAGCAAATGCAAGACGAAGCAGGCAATTGGGTAGATGGGGAGGTCGTCCAGAGTGGTGACCACCTCGCACCAGGACAATGTGTGAAATTGTTTGCTAAGTATGACAGACGCTTTATTATCAAAAATTGGATTGTAAATGATAGAGTCTGGACAGACTCCCCGACAGAGGACAAGGTATCGTATGCCAATCCTATATTCATTCGTATGCCTGAAGAGGGAGACCTGAATGTAGTCTTAGAGCTTGATAGAGTAAACATGGTGTGCTTCTTGACGATCCCTGACGGAATAAGTGATGGTAAGGAACAGTTCTCCCTAGCTGTTAGTCTAAACGGAAAACTCTTAAGGGGACAAGAGATGACTCCTGGTGTGAAAGCTTACTACGTAGAGGATCTTGAGGGGAAAACCATTAAGTGTGAAGCCAAGGCTATGCAAGGGTATACACCTCAGTGGACGGTTGATGGAACTAAGAGGTCTGAGAGAGACTTTGTAATTGATGTAACGGCAAAGAAGAATCTTACCATCCGACTTGCATTTGTCAAGGAGAATGGAGTGGAACATATCTCTCACAATGTCTCTGTCTACGGAGTAAATGGGCAGATAGGTATTGTGGCCCCAAGTCAAAGTGCTTATAGTGTCTATAGCGTAAATGGAGATCTGTTGGCACAGGGCAGGATAGGAGAAAGTACATCTATGCAGATACCTGTCATAAGAGGATTATACATTGTCGTTGTTGATGGCATATCTTATAAGGTTTCTGTCGATATAGATAAGTAGAAAGATCGAAAGGAAAAGTCGGAGTGAACTAACACTCCGACTTATTTCCGTGGCTTTACACCTCTCCGATACGGGAGAGGTGTACTTCTTTCACTACCTTTGAGGAAGGGGAGTATAACTTTACAGAGGGTACCCCGAGCAGGCAGTATAATAAGGGAGAGTGTACCCGGAATAAAGATCTTGACCGAGCCTAGCGTGAGAAAGCACATCGCCTCCACACAGATAACTCGCCAAGGCAATAATTAGAATATCGCTTAACTTATGTTTGCAATGCCTCTCTACATATGGAGGATCCTCTGCCATCGAAAAATAATCTTGTACAGCCATACCCCCGGAGATCACCCTATTTTGATGTGGACTCCGGCTTCTTGGGGGGAGCGTATTGTAGAGAACCGAGAAACCGCTACCTTTGCACTCCCGTAAGGGGGTAGGTAATAAGTGTCCTTTTTCCCCTGCGATGGATTGAAATAGAAACTCAATGATCAACCGAACGCTCATTCGCATCCGTGTGCTGCAAGAACTCTTTGCCTATTACCATAACCCTGGGAAGCAACTTGCTGAGGCGGAAGCCCAATTGACCACCTCCAACGAGAGAACACACGACCTCTACCTCCACCTTTTGACCCTTGTACCGACTCTGACTCGCTTCCATCAAGCGCGTTTGGAGCGTCGTCGCAATAAACTCTTGCGTACTGAGGAGGATATAAATCCCAATATGCGTCTCGCCAACAATCGCTTGGCTCAGTCTATGGAGGCGAGTACCACTCTGCAAGAATTTATCCGCGAGCGTGGGCTTATTTGGTCGGACGACGATAGACTCTTGTCTACCCTCCTTGATGAAATCTTAGCGAGTGATCTCTACCGAGAGTACGTAACTTCGGCTCCCGATACTTTTGCAGCCGATGCTAAGTTTTGGGTACAGGCTTTTGCCGGCTATACCTTCCGCAACGAAGAGCTTGACGAGTACCTCGAAGGGCTTTCGCTCTACTGGGATAACCCTCTGGGGGTAACAGAAAAGATAGAGGTAGAAGACAAAGTAGACATAGAAGAAGTAGACGAAGTGGTAGCAGGCCTCAAGGGCACGGAGTATTACCATGCTGTACGGCTTGCCTCCAGTCCGGTAGAGATAGAGAAGGAGTTTGCCCTAAAGAGTATGCGTAAGGCGAAGCCTGATACCTCTTTCGACGAGGTTATTATCCCGGCTTACAAAGACGAGGAGGATACCCACCTTGCTGCAGAATTGCTCCGAACCACCATTGTACACGAAGAGGAGTACCGCGAGATTATCAATAAGAATCTCAGGAATTGGGATATGGATAGAGTGACCGACGTGGATATGATTATCCTGCAAATGGCACTTGCTGAGCTGTTGTCTTTCCCCACAATCCCCACCACGGTAACTCTCAACGAGTATATTGAGCTTGCAAAGATTTACTCCACGGCAGAGAGTGGAGTCTTTGTCAATGGCTTGCTAGACTCCGCTTTGCACCAATTGCGCAATGAGCGTCGTATCCTAAAGTTCTGAACATAAAATCATAAATACAACTACCCTCTCATGAAGACCCTGCTGCGAGCACTTTATCTTGTATACTATTGTCTCGTGGCAGCTCCTTTGTTTGTCGTAGCTACCATTTTGCTCTCCACAATTACCGTTGTGGGGTGTGCTTTGGGTGGGCAACGCCTCTTTGGCTACTGGCCCGGAGTCTACTGGTCGCGCATTGCTTTGGTGCTTTCTTTGTGCCCTACGCGCGTGGTAGGTCGTGAGTATATCCCTAAAGACCACAAACCTTGCGTGGTGATGGCCAACCATCAGGGAGCCTTTGATATCTTCATGATGTATGGCTTACTCCCCATTCCCTTCCGTTGGGTTATGAAAGAGAGTTTGCGCAGAGTTCCTTTTATGGGTAAGGCATGCCAGATGGCAGGCTTCATCTTTGTCGACGACCAAAAGAAGGGGTCGATCAAAGAGACGATGGACAGTGCACGACGGGTATTGAGCGAGGGGACTTCTATTTTTATCTTTCCCGAGGGGCGGCGTACGCTTACGGGGCGGATGGATCGCTTCAAAAAAGGTGGATTTGTCTTGGCATACGAATTAGACGTCCCCATTATCCCTGTCTCTATCGATGGCTCTTATCGAGCTCTCCGTGCAGGGGGGCGATGGGTTACGCCCACTCGCCTTACTCTTACCATCCACCCTCCCATACAGATTGATAGGGAGGGCGAATACCCCCGCAATATGCTACAAGCCTTGGAGCAGGTGCGTAGCTCCATAGCCTCTGTTCTCCCCGAGGAGCAGGAGACTCATTCGTGAGAGCTTAGTATGCCCCTATTTACGCTCCCTTTCTTAGGTACGATAGAGCTAGAGATTGCCCCTAACTATTCGCATTTAGAGGCTCCCCATCTAGAACTCCCTTCGTGCTCCCAAGATACCCTGCTTAGCACACTTTATTCCTTCGATCTACACCTTGAGGCACCCCTCTCTTCGGACGAACGGGAGGTGTTAGCCCTTCTCTCTTCTGCTCGTCCCGAGTTTACCGCTGTTGAGGCTTCCCTATTTCGTCTGTCTGTGTGGCGGGCGATAACGACCATTCCCCTCGGTGAGACGGCCTCCTATCGAGAGCTAGCTCAGACTATTGGCAACCCTAGAGCTTTGCAAGCCGTAGGCACAGCTGTGGGGGCTAATCCCTTTGTTTGGGTGGTTCCATGCCATCGGGTTGTACGTGCCGATGGGCGTTTGGGCAACTTCGCTTTGGGTTCCACTCTCAAGGCGTCCCTTCTCCTTTGGGAGCGGAGAGTGCTTGCTCTTCGCTAATTCTCAACTATCTTTGTACCCAATGTAATAGGGTATTTATTTACCATATAGTATGGAATGGAAATCTTTTAGAAAGATCAATTGTGCTTTAGGATGGCTCACATTTGCCATTGCAGCCATAGTTTATCTCTTGACTATTGGTCCCTCAGCTAGCTTGTGGGATTGTGCTGAGTTTATTGTTACCGTGCGTAATCTGGAGGTAGGGCATCCCCCCGGCGCTCCATTTTTTATGCTTGTGTACAACCTAGCTACGCAGGTAACGAGTGATCCCATGAAGGTGGGGCTGATTTGTAATGCTGTGAGTGCTTTGCTCAGCGCCTTCACCATTTTGTTCCTTTATTGGACCATCACCCATCTGGTTCGGCGGCTTATCGCTCCCGGGGTGCGTACGGGATTCACCTCGGATGGCAAGCCGGCTCACCTCACCAAAGCTCAGTCTATTGCTATTTTTGCTTCGGGCGTTGCCGGGGCATTGGTCTACACATTTAGCGATACCTTCTGGTTTAGTGCCGTGGAGGCGGAGGTGTATGCCTTTAGTTCTTTCTTCACAGCCCTTGTTTTTTGGCTGATGCTGGAGTGGGAAGAGCGCGCCGAGAAGCCCGAGTCCGATCGCTGGCTTGTGCTCATTGCTTACTTCATGGGCTTAGGTATTGGGGTACATCTCCTTAATCTCCTTTGCATCCCTGCCATGGCATTGATTTACTACTATAAGAGGACTAAAAACCCCTCTATGAAGGGGGCTATTGGAGCTGTTTTACTCTCCTTCGTCCTCATTGTTGTGATGATGTACGGCATCATACAAGGCTCTGTAAAGCTTGGAGCGGCATTTGACCTCTTTGCCGTAAATACGCTGGGGCTGGGCTTTAATAGCGGATTCCTCTTCTATGTCGTCCTGCTTTTGGGGGTCCTGGCGTGGTCTGCATGGGAGTTCTATCGAGGGAAGAATGAGCGTCGTAGCCGTATCTCGCTACTTTGTAGTTCTATTTTGATGGGGATTCCCTTCATGTCCGATAGCGTATGGGTGTGGTTGCTGTGCCTTGCAATTTTGCTTTGGTTTACCCTCTTCAACAAAAAGGTATCGCAGCGAGTGCTGGGGCTTTTACAGATTTCGCTGGCTGTAATTGCTATCGGATTTTCTTCCTATGGTGTGATCTTGATTCGCTCCGTGGCAGATACACCGATGAATGAGAATAGCCCCAATAACGCTTTGTCGCTTAAGAAATATCTCAATCGGGAGCAGTATGGCGATAGACCCTTGCTCTATGGGCAAACGTTTGCATCCAAAGTGGTGCGCTACGAATCCAAGAAGAAGGTGATAAGCGCGGCCCCCAAGTCGAACCCCAACGACCCTGATCGCTATATCGAACTCTATATGGAAGAGAAGCCGGTTTATACGAATCAAACCCTCTTCCCAAGGGCTTATTCCTCGGATCCTAACCATATTGCTAGTTACAACAGCTGGATGGGACGTAGCGAAGGAGACCTCTCCCAACCTACTCTTGTGGAGAATCTGAAGTTCTTCTTCGGCTATCAGGTCAACTATATGTACTGGCGTTATTTTGCATGGAACTTTATAGGACGGCAAAACGACCTCTACGGCGATGGCTCTAATATCCGAGGAGGTGTCTCTACAGGGCTACCTTTCATTGATAACTTGGTGCTGGGGAGCGGAGACGATCTCCCCGATGAGATTACCAATAACAAGGGGCACAATGTGTACTATCTCCTTCCCTTTATTCTCGGGATACTAGGCATTGTATTCCAATTGATGCGAGGAGCACGAGGAGTACAGAGCTTTTGGGTGGTATTTTTCCTCTTCTTTATGACGGGGCTTGCCATTGTGATGTATATCAACCAAACCCCAGGTCAACCCCGTGAGCGAGACTACGCCTATGCCGGTTCGTTCTACGCGTTTGCCATCTGGATAGGTATGGGTATAGCCGGACTTTACTACCTCTTGCAACGGCTGAAGCTCTCCTCCATGGTAAGTGCAGCTATCGGAGCCGTTGTTGCCGTGCTGATTCCCCTTCAAATGGCAGGTCAGAACTGGGACGATCACGACCGTTCCGGAAGAACGGTTGCTTCCGACTTCGGGTACAATTTCCTAATAGGGTGTCAGCCCAATGCAATTATTTTCGACTTTGGAGATAACGACACCTTCCCTCTCTGGTATGCCCAGGAGATTGAGGGGGTACGCCCCGACGTCTTGGTGGCGAACCTAAGTTTTTTAGGGGGTGAGTGGTATGTAGATCAGATGCAGCAGCAACTCTACGATGCACCTCCCATGCCACACCGCTACATGACACCCGATTTTTACTATAAAAATCCCCTTTCCTTTGTGCAAGAGGGGGCTCTACTGCCTCTAGACAAGGCTCTAGAGTTTGCAGTACAATCCCCGGGTTATGGGCAGTCCGTATTGCCGTCACATCAACTTTTGCTCCCTCTGGATAGAGCCATGTTGGCGAAGCGTTATCCCCTCTTGGGTGATAGCTTGCCCGGCGAAATGCTTATCGACCTCTCGGGGAGTCGGATTGTTGGGCGAGATAAGCTCGCTATCCTCGATTTGCTAGGGGCTAACGATTGGCAACGTCCTCTCTACTGGGCACGTTCTACACCTATCAATGCCTTTGCCAATCTGCCCAATTACCTGACAGCGGATGGTATGACTTGGCGACTTAACCCCATCTCCGTGGTGGGGACTCCTTATGAAGAGGACGTAGAGCATGAGTACGATCTCGTGATGAATAAGTACCGCTGGTTTGGGGCTAGTGATCCTAATATCTATTTCGACGAGAATATTCGCAATACGATCAGCGGTTACTATCGTGGGATGCTCTTCCCCTCTTTGGCTAATGCGCTACTCGCTAAGGGAGACAAAAAGCGTGCGTGTGAGGTTTTGGAGAAGTGCTTCAAGGAGATCAATCCTAAGGCAGTCCCCTATTCGCGCAACGAGCTTATGCTTGCCGATGTCTGCTATAAGGCAGGGCTTACACAGCGAGGGGATGAGATCGTTTCGGATGTAATGGCCAAATATATGCGCAAGAGCCGTTGGCTTATGAACCTTGCGATGGGAGGCTCACGATTGCAAAAGATGTTCTTCCGCCACTATCGAGACGGGGTAGTAGACGAGACTTTCTCTGTGGCTCGCCTTGCTTTGCAAGTGGCACGAAGCCATGGCTCCAAAGTGGTAGACCACGAAGCTAATACGCTGATGGGCTTTATCCAAATGATATATGGAGAAGAGTCCGCTCGTGGTTTTGACCAAGACGGAGCAGCCCAGCCGACTCCTCAGCCCACTGATAGCGTGTTACCTCAGGAGGATGTGGATGGGAATACTCCCTAAGATCCCGCCA
This sequence comes from Porphyromonas endodontalis ATCC 35406, assembly GCF_000174815.1. Classification (GTDB taxonomy): domain Bacteria; phylum Bacteroidota; class Bacteroidia; order Bacteroidales; family Porphyromonadaceae; genus Porphyromonas; species Porphyromonas endodontalis. The sequence continues at coordinate 409 of NZ_ACNN01000011.1, read as the reverse complement.
ATCCTATAAGAATACAAATCGCCCCTCTCAAGATGCCTCGCTCTGCGACGAGCTCCCTTGAGAGGGGTTCCCTTTTTCTGTACTTATGGAAAAAGGGTGCGACATTTAATTGCATACATTGCAAGGGCTAAAAGACAGTTTCAATTCACGCACCCCTAAAGGGTGCGACAGATTTCTCAGAATTTTGATACTCAATAAGATTGCGTTTCAATTCACGCACCCCTAAAGGGTGCGACAAAACAACATGTGTATACACTCTAGAGTAATCAATGGTTTCAATTCACGCACCCCTAAAGGGTGCGACGACAGAGTTTTGATATGATAAATGAAATGATTGCAGGTTTCAATTCACGCACCCCTAAAGGGTGCGACTGCTACTACTGCTTACAATAGACAGGTCGCTTTGTGG
>NZ_ACNN01000012.1 GCF_000174815.1 Porphyromonas endodontalis ATCC 35406 | reverse complement strand
AATCGATTGGTAATTCCCTATCTACAAAACCTCAAAATATTACTGCCTAAATCTTTTTTGATTCCAGGGCTAAAGCAAAAATTTTTCCATCCTAAAACTCCGAGAAAATTGGCTGTGGGGGAATAAAAAAGAGGCTGACTTTGAATCCAAAATCAGCCTCTGATTGGTGTGAAAGATGGTGGTGAGCTCTCTAGGCGAATGCTCTCTTTTTATCCGAGAAGTCGCTCTTTTAGCTTTTCGGCTTGCTCTATATATTGGGAGAAGTCACGTTTGAGTTTCCCGACAAAGTCTTGCTTTATAAGGTCTTGTCGCACGGCTAAGAAATCTTCTTCTGCCGCTTTTTCTGCCTCGGGTAGAGGGAGAAGCCCAAAGCCAACGGAGCTACGCGAGGGAGATAGTTCCTTGCGACCATCCGAGAAGACACGCTTTTGCAGGAGCTGCTCTGCCGTGGGGATGGCTTGGATAAATGCGCGAAGGGAATCCTCCAGATCGTCTGATAGGAGCTGACGAAGTAGCCGTAAAGCCCATTCCTTCTCTTCCTCTTGGCTTAGGGCATGTTGCTCTAGAGATTGCTTTATTTGAGAGGGGGACATGCCTCCCTTAGTAACCTCTTTGCGCCATGCTAAGTAGCCCTTTTCGCTAATGGCAAATCCCATGAGGTCAAGTACCGGAGAGGGGGATTCTGAGGGTTTTATCGCTGATAACTCCTCAAGAAGTTGGGGTAAGGTCAGCGAAGCCTCCGAGTAAAGAAGTCGCCCGATATAGGCGGAGAGCAGGGATTGGTACAGCTGGATGCCGTAGGTAATATCCCCTTCTGCAATAGCGCATCCTCCCATTAGATGGTGGTAAGATTTGCCTTCCTGGGCGAGATCTTGGGCGAGAGAGAGTTGCTTCCACCCCTGCCATACGCGGTACATGATGGCGGGTTGCCAAAGGCGGAAGACCAGACGATCGTCGGGTAGAGTAGAGGTGCGATTATCCCGTAGGGGCCACTTCTCAAAATCTCTCCAAGTACCGATGTGCCCAATCGTTACGGCAGGTTGTATTTGCATTTCCCCGCCATCGCTTGTGAGCACAGCGAAGGGGAATTCGGCAGTGTCTGGGTGGCGGTAGAATCTCCCCACCAGTTTGCTGAAAGCTCCTACGCGAGCCGGCCAAAGCATATAGGAGTCGCTAGAGCATTTTACGCCTCTCTCCATGAGTCCATGATGTATAGGGCCTAGACGGTATTGATGGTTGCTTTGGTTGGTACCGCTACCTGCATTGAAAAAGGAAAATGCCCCTCCAATGAGTAGGGTCGAGCGATGCATGGAGACCGTATAGGGGCCGAGGAAAGCAGCCGATGCCTCTCCGTTGCTTAGGTTGCTATTGGCAAAGATGAGGGAGTCGTGAGCCGAAAATCCGCCATCGAGCCTACATCCCTCCCCTACATAGCAGTGATGTAGCGAGCAATTGCCTAGGTGGGTATCATCCTCTACGATAAAATGCTCAGAGACGATGCTCCCCTGCATTTTTACGTTACAGCCTATGTATCCCTCGGCGAGGTGCTGCACGCCGATAATTGTAGAGGAGTGCTCCGTTGAGATGTCCTCCAAAATCCCGGATTGGGCAATCAAATTATCTTTTCCAATCACGGCATATCCTCTCTCTTCTACCTCCGAAGTGGCAATATCTACAGCCTGTTCCCAGGCTTGCATCAGGGCTTTATCTGCCTTGCCAAAGACCATGCAATAGGCAACAGCTGCCGGTAGATGACGTACAATACGTAGGGCACGCCCCCCCGTCTCGTCGAGTACGGAGACTTTCGTCCCTATGCCACAAGAAGAGCCCTGCCGAGCCGTGAGCGAGAAAATATGGCTTATAATGCTGCCCTCGCCAATGCTGTAATTTGAGATTTTGTTGCCAATATGCCCGATGTAGACCTCGTTGCCTATACTACAATCTTCGATGATGGCATGATATATTCCGGTTGGTCGGGAAGCAAAGTTCGGTCGGGAAGGAGTTGCCCCTAGCGTAGTCCCGAGGTGGCATTCTCCCCTAAACTCCACAAATTGATAAGCCGTGGGGGTGAATTTTTCGGGTACAAAGATGAGATTCCAATCGGTGGCACTACAATGATTGGCCTCTAGTTGTGCAATTTCTTCTGAGGAAAGATGGCGTAGCGTGCACACTGAGGTATGATCCGAGTTGTGAGGCATGGATATGTCTTAGGATAGCGAAGATGTTAGTTGAGTTTGCCCTCTCGCTTTGAGGCGATGTACTCCAAAGCCTCTTGGCATAGGCGATCGGTGGATTGGGTTCCGTCTAAGTAGTGGAGGGTGTATCCCCGGCGTTCCATCCCTCGGAACCATGTCATTTGACGCTTTGCAAACTGACGAATGGCGATCTCTAGCCGAGCAATCATTTCTTCACGGCTTAGCTCCCCAAGGAGGTGTTGCGTGATAAAGCGGTATTCAAGTCCGTATTGGATAAGTCGCTCTGTAGGTACTCCCGAGGCAATCAATTGCTCTACCTCTTCGATAAGTCCCTCCTCAAGACGCTTCTTGAGACGCTCTCCAATGCGACGGACGCGCTCCTCTCGGGGCAGTTGTATACAGAGGATTAGAGGGGAGTTTTGAGCTTCGTTGCCCTGGGTTTTGACCGTGGCGTTCGATTTTTTCCATGGGTCTTGCTCCGGGTAGCGAGCGTAATAGGCGGCTATCTCAATGGCTCTAATGGTACGACGAACAGAGCCAATATCGGTGCGGGGAGTCCCCCCATATCTTCGTAGAATATCTTTGAGATCTTCGTGCGAGAGGTTGTAGAGTTCCTTGCGTAGTCGCTCGTTTTGTGGCGCATTGGAGAGAGAGTCGCCTCGGAGGGCAGTCTCTACATACAAACCCGTCCCCCCCACAAGAAGAGGAGTCTTACCACGATTGAGTATGTCTTGGTATGAAGTGCGAAAGGCCGCCAGCCAATGGAAGAGATCGTACACCTCTCCGGGGTTGGCAATGTCAATCAGATGATAGGGAATGGAAGAGCCATCCGGCAGGGTATATTCGCTCAGGTCTTTTCCCGTACCTATATCCATTCGCCGATATACTTGTCGGCTATCGGCACTGATAATCTCACCAGAGAGAGCTGCTGCTATTACTACCCCTAAAGAGGTTTTCCCCGACGCTGTGGGGCCAACCAAGGTGATAAGGTGATGGGGAACCATGGGCTGCAGCTCTCTCTTGTGATTGAGAAGAATGTCTCTAGCGGACTATTCTTTGAGGATAACATCGTGTGCTCCTCCCTCTACAATAGAGGTGGAAGAGACGAGCGTTATCTTGGCATTCCGACGAAGCTCTGCCAAATTGGGAGTACCGCAGCTACTCATGGTGGCTTTGATCTTCATCAAGGTTTGGTCGAGATTGCCCTTCATCGGGCCGGCATAGGGCACATAACTATCCACACCTTCTTCGAATTTCATCTCTTCTTTTACGTTACCGCCGGTATCGTAGCGTTGCCAGTTTTGAGCACGATTGGAACCTTCGCCCCAATACTCCTTGACTATGTTTGCACCGATCTTTAGTTTGCGAGTGGGGGACTCATCGAAGCGAGCAAAGTAGCGTCCCATCATCAAAAAGTCGGCTCCCATGGCCAATGCGAGTACCATGTGGTAGTCGTGAACGATACCTCCGTCACTACAGATGGGAATGTAAATGCCGGTCTCTTCGTAGTACTTGTCGCGCTCGCGTGCTACCTCTATCACGGCTGTAGCCTGACCGCGGCCAATCCCTTTTTGTTCGCGAGTGATGCAGATAGAGCCTCCTCCAATACCTACTTTTACAAAATCGGCACCTGCCTCTACTAAGTAGCGGAAGCCTTCTCCATCGACCACGTTACCTGCTCCCACTACCACGCTATCTCCATATTGTTGGCGGATCCACTTGAGGGTATCTGCCTGCCATACGGAGTAACCATCGGAGGAGTCAATACAAAGGGCATCGGCACCTGCCTCTATAAGAGCAGGAACACGCTCGCGGTAGTCGCGAGAGTTGATACCGGCTCCCACGAGGAGTGTCTTGTCTTCGGGGTGCGATAGCTCTAGAGGATTCTCTTTGTGACTATCGTAATCTTTGCGGAAAACGAAGTAGAGGAGATTTCCCTTCTCGTCTAGGATGGGTAGGGTGTTGAGTTTGAACTTCCAGATAAGATCGTTGCACTCGCTCAATGTCATGCCCTTAGCTCCCACGTGGAGGCGCTCAATCGGGGTCATAAATTCGCTTATCTTGCGATCGAGACTATCCGTACTCAAACGATAATCTCGCCCGGTAACGATACCCAATAGCTTACCGTGCGAAGAGCCATCATGCGTTATCCCAATCGTAGAGTGCCCTGTTTTGTGTGTGAGGGCTACTACATCTGCTAGCGTTTGGTCAGGGCTGAGGTTGGCATCACTCGTTACAAAACCGGCCTTGAACTTTTTGACACGCCGTACCATATCGGCCTCTTCCTCAATCGTCTGCGAACCGTAGATAAATGATAATCCCCCATTGCGAGCCAACTCGATAGCCAAGGTATCATTGGATACCGACTGCATAATCGCCGATACGAAGGGGATATTCAGACGGATGCGCGGTGCCTCTCCTCGCTTAAAGCGCGAGAGTGGGGTTTGCAGTACAATCTTATCCGGGGTGCTCTCGGGCGTGGTAAGCCCCGGCACCAAAAGGTATTCACCAAAAGTGTGTGATACGTCTTTGAGGAAAATAGCCATACAGTGGAGTGTCGTTTTTTATTGAGGTGTAGGGATAGGTGCGCTTATTGTGATTGGGGGGGAGACTTAGCGGATGCGGCTACTGATGCGTACGAGGATCTCGTCTTTTCGTACCCCTCGGAAGGCTAGGTAGAGCAAAACGAGGGCGATAAAGGGGAGACCCAAAGCAAACTTGATACTAAAGTCCGCATCGAGAACGGCCTTGAATTGCCATGCTCGTACTGCAAAATCAATGATATAACCTATGGCGAGAAGCATGCTGAACACACACAAACGCATCTGGATTTTCCTCTTCTTAAAGAGGAAGATTGTGGCGAATGATATCATTGTGATAAGGGCGCCGAGGACAAAAAGATCCCATGTAATAAGCCCTTTGCCAATGGAGCCATCAGTGGCGTTCTTTACCCACAGGCTGTACATTTCGAAGTTTTCTGCACCCATCACACTCTGCGTGGAGAATAGTGCAAGGGGCAGGAATAGGGTTAGGGTCATGGCCACCCCGGCGAGGAGCAACCAGAGAGTTTGTATTCTTTGCCACATAATATAGAGAAGGATCCCGAAACCGGGATAAGATTTAGTTTGAGTTATTCTTCTTTTCCTTTTTCACTTGCCAGACGGAAGTATAGCTCATCGTTGTCGTACTCGACAGTGGCTATTAAGGTAGGTTTGGGAAGGCGTTCGTAGCAGCGAGATACCTCTATCTGCTCTGCGTTTTCGTATACTTCTTCTAGGGTATCTGTGCCCTTATTGAACTCTTCTAGTTTGCTTTTTAGCTCCTCTTGCTGGTCATGCGCAATTTGATTGGCACGCTTAGCAATGACCATAACGGTCTCGTAGAGGTTCCCCGTTTTTTCTGCCATTTGGGCGGTAGAGCGGGTAATAGCTTCGTTGGGTACAGATAGTTTTTTCTTCGATTCCATTCTAGAGTCTCTATAGTTATATCGTTCTTTTTCTTTCGTTTAGGCTTCTTCTGAGAGTAGGGGCTGGATGCGTTTGTAGATGCGGTCCGCCTCTTTGGTGTACTTCCCTTGGGGAAATTCGTTTACGTATGCGAAGTACCGATCGATCACATTGCGGTAGCGCTCTTGTTGTTTGGAGACTACACTGTTGATAGCCTCTTGGTAGGTAGCACGCAGGATTAGGATGTAAAAGTCTTCGCGCCACTTGCTATAAGGGTAGTCTTTGAGGGCATTATTGGCGGTTACTACTGCACTTTGGTAGTTATTCCCAAGGTACATACCCATATCGTAGTAGAGTGTTGCACTCTTTAGTTCTTTGTAAGCCAACTTGTCTTGTAGGTCGAAAAGCATGCGCTCGGCATCCTTTCTGTAGTCGCTGGTGGGGTAAAGTTCGATGAATGTTTGCAGCTCTTGGATGGCTGTGTAGGTCACATTCTGATCCAATTGAGCTTCCGGGGAGGATATGTAGAAGGCCTCTCCTGCACGGAATCGGCTCTCTTCTGCCTTTGCTCCCTTGGGATAATTCGTATAGTAACGGCGAAAACTCTCTGCGGCGATGTCCCCATGCTCAAGAGCTAGCTCCGAGATCCCGAGCATATAGAGAGCCTGGGCTCCTTCGCTTGTACCCTCATAGGCGGGTACAACGTCCACTAGAAGCTCCGAAGCCTTGCTCCATTTTTTCTGATTAAAGTACTTCTTGGCATAGTCGTACTTAAGGGAGGTATCGTTGCTCTTTTGGATGCGAGCCATCTCTCCGCAGCTGCTGATAAGGAGGGAGAAGAGCATTAGAAAGCCCGTTACAAGGAGCTTTACGATTTTATCTTTTGTCATGCACTCTTATATTATAGGTGTACATTCTCTTATATGCTTTGTGGTGACATGAAGACCACTTTCGAAGACGTTCCCATCTCAAGGAGAGGGATATATCCATTGAGATTACTTGGTGTACAAATATCTCAATGTGCAAAGGTACAATTTATTGTGGTAGCCCGTATCGCTTTGTTGCTGCTTTTGTGCTTAGAGGATTCTAGCCATCTCTTCCTAGGGATTGTGGGGAAGTCTATAAAATTTGCTGCCCTATTTTCCGTCCGTTTTTACCCAATAATGGGGGAGCTTGCTGCCTGTGAAATAAAAAAATATAGACCTAAAAGGAGCCGAGAGTTAGGCAGGCTTTTTTTGAGGTTTCACAAGTGAAGAAAAGAACGGAACTCGGGAGATTTTACCCCCTTCCCCGAAACCGAGAGGAGAATTACCTGATTCTCTTATCTATCCAAAATATCTACCTTTGTAAGAAATAGTGTGGGGAGGCATAGAATATCCCCAACGGATGAATGAATTTTATAGTCTATGAATAATTGGTACGAGTGTTCAGTTCGTTATGAAAAGCTAGCAGATACGGGGCTTTCTAAGCGGTCTGCCGAGAGCTATCTGGTAGATGCCATGTCTGTAACAGAGGCAGAAGCACGCCTCGTTGAGGAAATAACCCCATTCTCCTCCACGGGAGAGATTGTAATTAGCACTATTAAACGTGCCAAAATAGCGGAGCTATTCTTGAACGATAATGACGAGGACGATAAATATTATCGTTGCAAAGTGCTTTTTATCGTGCTTGATGAGAAAAATGGGGTGGAGAAGAAAACGCCTGTAACAATGATTGTGAAAGCAAGTTCACTTGCTAATGCCGTGGCTGTAATAGAGCGAGAGATGTCGCGTACAACTCACGATTACTCCATCGCCGCTGTGGTAGAGACCAATATCATGGATGTGTTTACACTCCGAATTTAAGCACTCCCTTTTATCCCTCCCCTTAATGGCAACAATTCAAGAACGGCTCGATCAGATTCGTCCACAGATCCCTAGCAATGCAACTCTTGTAGTTGTATCTAAGTATCATGCAGTGGATGAGATAAAAGAGGCATACGATGCCGGAGTGCGAGACTTTGGTGAGAATCGCGTGCAGGAGTTGGTGAGCAAGGTGGATAAGTTGCCGGAGGATATTCGTTGGCATCTTATAGGCTCTTTGCAGCGGAATAAGGTTAAGTATATAGCCCCCTTCATTACTTCTATACAGAGTATAGAGTCCCTTGCTCTGTACGATGAGGTGGAACGGCGTGCAGCCCAGCACAATCGCACGATAGATTGTCTTGTAGAAGTCTACGTCGCTCAAGAGGAGACCAAGAGTGGGGTTCCTTATGATGAGGTTGAGGCTTTTTTTGCAGCCCTGTTAGATCGGCAGGCTGAGGGGAATGCACACATTCGCCTGCGAGGCTTGATGGGGATGGCTACCCATACCGATAGCGAAGCCGAGATCCGAGCCGAGTTTGCAAAGTTGCGGGGCTTGTTTTACCGCTTAAAAGAGGGGCTAATGAGTCAATACCCTTGCTTTGATACCCTCTCTATGGGAATGAGCGAAGATTGGTCTATAGCCCTCAGTGAGGGGAGCAATATGGTGCGTATTGGTACTGCTATTATGGGACCACGAGCTTATTAAGAGTCCCTTATTATGCTATAAATACAGAAGAAATAATTTTAGAAAGAGACGAAGATATGTTAGACTTAACTTCAAACTATGCGGGCATCGCTTTGCGTAACCCCATTGTGGTAGGTAGTTCGGGGCTTACCAATAGTGCCCAGAAGATAGAAAAATTAGTAGCTGCCGGTGCTGGTGCCGTTGTGCTCAAGTCCCTCTTTGAGGAGCAAATAGATGCGCTCTCAAAGTCTATGACGAGCGAATCGGATTATCCCGAGGCTGCTGACTATATTTCCGGTTACGTAAAAGCCAATGAAATCAATAAGTATCTTGATTTTGTTCGCGACGTGAAAAAGCGTGTGAATGTACCCGTAATCGCTAGCATTAACTGCTATAAGGCTGGTGATTGGACGAACTATGCAAAGCAAATTGCAGAGACGGGAGTAGACGCTTTGGAGGTAAATATTATGCGCCTCGAGGGTAAGGTTTCGGCAGATGCTACTCACTTGGTTAATGACTATGTAGCTATCATTAAGGGAATTACAGGGGCAGTCAAAATCCCTGTACAAGTGAAATTGGCAAAAACATTCTCTTGCCTCCCTGCCATGGTAGACAAACTTCGCCTTGTGGGAGCAGCCGGTGTTACCCTGTTCAATCGTTCTTACCAAATGGATATTGACATAGAGAACGAACGTATTTCAGGTGGCGAAGTATTCACTACTGCTGTTGATCTCTCCGATACACTCCGCTATACGGGTCTTATTGCTGGTCAGATCGCCAACTTCCCTGTGTCGGCATCTACCGGTATTCACACGAGTGAAGGCGTTATTAAGGCTCTTCTCGCAGGAGCTTCTTCTGTACAGATGTGTTCCGCTCTCTATAAGAATGGAGCTCAATACATCCAAGAGGTACTCGCCGGACTTACTGCATGGATGGAGCGTAAGCAGTACAATGCAGTGCATGAGTTCCGTGGTAAGCTCAAGGCCGATCAGGGTGCTGATGCAACGCAGTACACGCGTATGCAGTTTATGAAGTATTTCACATCGCACGAATAAATACAATATTCTAGAGGAGATAGAGACGAGAGTGGTGCGCCCTAATGAGGCCTCGCTTTCGTCTTTGCCCATCAAAAGAGGGAGAGCTCCTCACTCTCTAGGAGTGTAGATCTTTCTTAATTGAGAGATATGTGGTGTTATTGAAGAAAGATATTTCCTATAAAACTAATAGATATGAATAGACGTCGTCTTACGCAGATCCTATTATTAGGCCTCTTCTCCATGATGGGGCTTTCATCGTTTGCGAGCTGCCAGAGTTGCAAAAATGGGCATACGATGGAAAAAGACTCATTGGAGCATGTAGATACCTCTGATATAACACCGGCTTTCCCCTCGCCTACAATCCCCATGACTATCCAGAATGTGGATGAGCGAGCAGCCTATTTTGTTGCTCATTTTTGGGACGAATGTGATTTTAATGACCCCGAACTCACAAAGCGTCCTGCACGAATAGAACAGTCTATGGCGAACTTTCTTGGTATTGCATCTCGCCTCCCTCTAGAGCAAGTAAAGAAGCCAATGCTTCAGCCTTTGGAGTCCTCCCGAGGGGAGCTCTTTTCCCTATTTATCGATCTATACGAGAAGTATCTTTTTGAGCCTAATTCGCCCTTCTTCAATGAGGAGTATTACTACCCCATTGTAGAGTGGATAACCCATTCGCCCAAGGCTTCTCTCGCTCAGCTGGAGCGCGCAAAGCATCGTCTCCATTTGATGGCACGCAATAGGGTTGGTACCCCTGCCGAGCAATTCTCTTTTATCCAGCCTACAGGCGAGGTGGGACGACTTAGTGATATGCGGGGAAAGCCTACATTGTTGTTCTTTTATTCGCCTGGTTGTCAGAGTTGTAAGCGTGTTCTTGAGGAGCTTCAGCAGGATACTTTTTTCCAAAATAGGGTACAGACAGGTCGCCTTAATATCCTATTTATAGACTCTGAAACGGATTCTGATGAATGGTCGCGAACCATTGACGAATTCCCTTCTTTTGGGGTCAAAGGATTTAACAGTGACGGTAGAATAGCAAATGTTCCCCTCTACGATTTAAAGGCTAGCCCTACACTTCTTTTATTGGATGCGAAGGGAATTGTTCTCCTCAAAGATCGTTCCCTTAGAGAGATTAGGGAGTCTCTTGAGGAACTCCCCTAGGGCTTTCGACTTTTGCAAAGTGCATTATTAAATAAGAAAGTACTACTTTTGTATTTAAGAATGGCGATTCTACTTGCGTTATACGTAAGGATTGAGGACGATAGGGCGGCTTATCAAATAGTTCCATGTTGCCCATTTCGAATTAACTCTTACCTTTGCGCAGGAAAACATAGTATAGAGTTGACAAGAAGAACAAAGAAAAATGCTAACAATTTGAATAGTAAAATTATGAAGGTAAAGTACTTACTGCTCTCATTGATGGGAGCTATGGCACTCTCAGCAAGTGCCCAGACTACGGCGCCGGAAAACCAACTTCCTGCTCGTAAGACAGCTTTTGATCGCTCTGGGGGGCACTGGTTTATCACTTTGCAAGGTGGTGTTAGTGCACAATTTATTGCTGGAAACGAAGCCCAAGACATCGTAAAGCGTCTCCACGTTATGCCTACCCTCTCAATCGGTAAATGGCATAATCCTTATTTTGCAACCCGCTTGCAACTTATGGCTGGCCCTACGCCTACATACTATAAGAACGCTGCTAATGATATTGTGACCAACAATACTGCAATGGCTGGTGCTTTCTTTGATTTTATGTTTGACGTGGTGAATTATTACTCCAAGTACAACGCTAAGCGAGTATTCCATCTTGTTCCTTTTGCAGGGGTAGGGTACAACTTTAAGTACTATAATGAGTTTAAGGATTTCTCTAGCATTTTCTCTATGAGTGCTCCTTATCGTCATTCTGTTGCCGCTAACGTAGGTGCTCAGATGGCTTTCCGTCTTGGCAAGCGTGTGGACTTCGTGCTTGAGGCTCAGGCTATTTACAATAACCTCAATATTGTAAAGAAGGATTTCAATTATGCAGGCGCTAGTGCAACTTACATGCCTAATAATGCTGCTTACAATGGGCTTCTTGGTGTAGTGACTGCGGGGCTTAACTTCAACCTTGGTAAGGTAGAATGGGAAACTATTACTCCTATGGACATGGATCTTATCAACGATCTTAATGGCCAGATCAATAGCCTTCGTGCAGAAAATGCGGAGCTTGCAAAACGTCCTGTTTCTTGCCCCGAATGCCCCGAAGTTGTAGCTCCTGAAACAAAGGTTGTTGCTGGATTGAGCGAAAAGGCTATCACCTTTAAGTTTGACTCTGACAAGCTAACTCCTAACCAGGAAATCGTACTTTACGAAATCGCTAAGTTCGTGAAGGAAAGCAATCAACCTATCACTGTAATCGGTTTTGCTGACGTAACGGGTAATGCAAATTACAACCTTGCTCTCTCTGAACGTCGTGCTAAGGCTGTTGCAAACATCCTTACTACACAGTATGATGTTCCTTCGGACATGATCAATGTAGAATGGCAGGGTGAGACTGAACAGTTCGATACTCGTGCTTGGAACCGCGTAGTTATTGTTCGTTCAAAGTAATAAATCACTAACCAGAAAATTAGAAGAATAGATATGAAAGCTAAAGTATTAATGCTCGCCCTCATGGGTAGCTTCGCACTATCTCTTGGTGCACAAGCTCAGCAGGAAGTAGCAACTCCCAATAAATCTGGTCACAAGACCGTATTTAACCGCGATAGAGGTTGTGATCATTGGTTCCTCGAAATTCAGGGTGGTGTTGGGATGCTTCCTTTTGGTGAAGCCAATAATAAGGCTTCTTTGACGGATCGCATTTATCCCATCGTTCAGCTTGGCTTGGGCCAGTGGCATGAACCTTGGTTCGCTACTCGTGTACAGCTCGGTGGCTGGAATATGAAGGGTTTTGTTATGGATGCTGCTGGTGCAAATCAAGCATACAATAACCTCTTCGCAGTAGCTCACTACGACTTCATGTTTGATGTTGTAAACTACTTTGCAAAGTACAACGCTAAGCGTGTATTCCACCTTGTACCTTACGTAGGTCTTGGTGCTGGTTACAAGCATCATACTACTACTGGTGGTGCTTTTGGCGATGTTTTCGACGCTACTAAGCGTGTTGCTGGTGCTACAACTAACGACTTTGGTGGTGTGGTAGATGCCGGTGTTATCTTCAAGTTCCGTCTTGGTCGTCGTGTAGACCTCAACCTCGAAGCTCAAATGTTGGCAACAAAGACCAACATGATGGGGACTTCTTGGAAGAAGCAAGGTGCTGACCTTATGGCATTCGCTACAGCAGGTCTTGGCTTTAACCTTGGTAAGCCTGAGTGGGATGTTCTTACTCCTATGGATTGGGCTCTCGTAAACGATCTCAATGGTCAGATCAATAACCTCCGTGCAGAAAATGCAGAGCTTGCTAAGCGTCCTGCTTCTTGCCCCGAATGCCCCGAGGTTGAACCTTCTCAAACTACAGAAGTGAAGACTGTTGTAAGCAATGTTGTTTACTTCCGCATTGCTAGCGCTAAGATTGATCAGAACCAGTACATCAATATCTACAACACTGCTAGATATGCTCTTGAAAACAATAGCAAGATCTACATTGTAGGTTATGCTGATGAGGCTACGGGTAATCCTAGCATCAACATGACACTCTCTGAACGTCGTGCTAAGGCTGTAGCTAAGGCTCTTGTAGAAAAGTATGGCGTATCTGAAGATATGATCGAAGTTGATTTCAAGGGTGACACTGTACAACCTTACGAAACTAACGAGTGGAACCGTGTAGTTATCATGACTGCTGAGTAAAACTCCTTGATAGATTATTCTATCATCACCTAATTATAGGGTGCGTCTCAAGTAGGCGCACCCTTTTTTCTTATCTCTTCTACCTTAGTGAATAAAAAATTCTACCTTTGTGTCGAGGTAAATCTTGCGCCTCATATTGGGCGAGAACTCTGGATATAAAAGATCTCTCATTGAGAGGAAATGTTAGATGTCTCGTCTGATGTACACTAAATAAAGGAGGAGAGGCTACTATCAAGACTGCTTGTCACTTTAGGCTGAGCTCTACTGCAAAGAATGAGTAGGTCGCAGGGGATAGCTGTCGAGATCGTTTGCAACTAGAGTGTTGGGAGGCCTATTCCTTAGAAGGATTGTGTCCACTCCTTGATAGGGGGAGCTTACTAGACTCTGGTTGTGACTACAGAGAGATTCATTCGCTCTCGCTTTACTCCCGATAAGAAACGCCTTCGCAGAAAAGAATTAATCAGCAAACAAAATGAATTCAAAAGGACTTCTCAAACTCTTTTCACTTCTTGGCTTTATTGCCTTTGCGGCTGTTAGCTGCTGGGCTACTGCAGAGTCATTACACCTTTTGTTGCCCAATTGGCCCTCCATTTTATGTTGGATTGTAACCATTGGGTTCTACGTAGTGGCATCCTACGGAACCAAGATGATTGTGGATAGTTTGAACCAATCTATATATGTAGAAAAGCGTAGAGCAAAGTTTGTTGGGGGTATTTTGTTGGCTCTCTTCTTCTGGATTGTGTGTAGTTTCCCCACCAATACACATACGTTTTTTTATCGGAGTGCCATCGTGGATGTCGTGATAGATGACATCGCTACTACTCGCACCTATTTGCAAAATCTCGCGAGTGATGCTAAGGGAGAGAGCGAAGTGAAAAGGGTACAAGATAGTGTAAGTGCTATTGTGAATGCCCAGCTCATTGCACTGGAGGGGGAGATTGATAATCTTGCCAACCCTGGTTTTGGAGATCGTGCAAAGTCCCACCTTGCCAAGATTGCCCAGACTTTACAGGTAGCTCAGATCCCAACTCTTTCGTATACGGGTAACACTCCGAGTCAGATTAAGAGTCTCAAAGAGCAATATCGTAAGACCATTGTAGAAATGCTGGAGAGAAGAAAGATGGAGATTGCTCGCCAGATGACCAACGTACAAGCTCTTGAATATAAGCCGGAAGCTGAGGAACGTCTTCGGGAACTGGAGACAATGTCAGCCAAAATTACGGATATGGCTAATGCAAAGAAGATTGACGAAGATCTCATCAATCAGACGGATATGGAGCTTAAGAAGTCCTATGCTACAATTAAGAACTATCAGCACTTTGTAGAGATAAAGCCCGAGGATAAAGAGGTGTATCTCTCGGAGCGTCCTGTGACAAAGACTTCTCGCATGCTTAGCGTCTTTGATGTTTGGAAAGACTTCTTGGGAGGAAAGTATGCAGGCCGTGGTATTATCTTCTGGGTGATACTCTCGTTCCTTGTCGATATAGCCGCCTTTATCTTTTTCGATCTTGCTTTTAAGAAAAGAGAATCCCTTTAATACACCCTTCACACTATGGCAAATATCAATTTTGATAATAATGAGGAATTGCAATCTTCACCCTCTTTGCAGCAAGAGGAGGTAGCTACACAGGCTCCCTCGGTAGTGGAGTATTCGCAGCCATCCTCTTACTCGTCTGAGTCGAATATCGGACTTAGCGAGATTGAGATGAACGATGCGAACAAGATAAATGTAACCATTGCCGATACAGAAGCTCCGCTGCTTATGTTGTTTGGTCCCCCCTCATGCGGAAAAACGATGACGCTTATTCGTCTCACTCGTTACTTGCAGAAGAAGGGGTATACGGTAGCTCCTATCCCAAGTTTTCGCCCAAGTTACGATAAGAATTATCGGGAGTTGTGCGAGAATTTCAATGCCATGATCAATAGTTCTGATGCGGCCAAGGCTACAAGCAACGTGAGCTTTATGCTCGTTGAGGTTCTCAAAGAGGGGCGGCGGATTTGTCAAATTCTAGAGGCTCCCGGGGAGTATTATTTCAATCCGGAGAACCCCATGGCAGACTTCCCGGCCTACTTCAATAAGATCATCAATATGACAAGTCGCAAGATTTGGCTTTTCTTCTTGGAGCCCATTTGGCGAGAAGAGCAGGATCGAAGGAACTATGTCAAGCGTATTGAGATGGTCAAGAATAGAAGTCGTGCACACGATAAAGCGATTTTTGTTCTCAATAAGATTGATAAGACGAACTATGTAATTGCTCCGGGGCGAGTGCATCGTCAGCAGGCTCTTCAGCAGGTTAGTTTCCTTTATCCTAATCTATTTATTCCGTTCCGCAATACCAATCCCATAACCTCTTTCTTCCATCAGTATAATTTTGACTTTGTCACGATGCATACGGGCGACTATGTAGCGGCTGTTGATGGTACGCTCACCTTTCAGGAGGGCCCCGAGGAGTATGTGGCAGAGTTTTGGAAGATCATTCAGCGTCATATTAGAGGATAGCCGAGAGTGTTATGCAGTTTGAGATATTTGTACACGGTACCCCAAATGGCCAGCAGTTGCTGGGTAATTCTTCTGAAGTTTTTGGCCGATTTGTTCAAACTTTTTACGCTGCAAATACTTCAGAAATAGCTGAAAAGCTACGAGTGGATAGGCTGACTATCGGAGAGAATAGTACCCTATTTTATTCCTTGGTGATAGCTCGTGGTGTTTTGGGCGATGATGGACGAGAGGGGGGCTATGTGGCGCTTACGTTACAGCTCGATTCTCTAGTTCGTAATACAGCTCAGGTCTACGATCTACTTAAGGCTCTCTATCTTACCAAGGTGCTCGGGCGCATAGTGCGCACGAAAGAGGGTGCTAAAGTGCAGTTTGTTAGCTCTAAACTCTCTTCTGTGGGAGGAAGTTACATCCCCGAATTGGAGCAGTTTGTTGCTAATTACATCAAAGAAAATATCGGTCTTTCGGGCTTTGCTCCCATCCCTTCTGGCGAAAATAAGGGGACTCCTAGGGGAGGAGTCGCTCGGATCAATCGCTTAGATCTTGCGGAAAATCGTGTTGTAAGCCTTCTTTTACAGGGGAGTTCTATTGAGATTTCAGACGAATTTCCTTCGCAAGCACTAGCGAGTCAAGTGGAAGAATTGCACCATAAACTAGAGGCGTCTGAGTCCGGAGCGAGTAGGAAGCTAGCCGAAATGCAAAAGGCCCATGAGCAGGCTACAGCTTCTGTAGAGCAGCAATGGCAGAGTAAAATGGATCAGTTTGTTCAAGAAAACGCTGCCGATAAGAAAAAAACTCAAGAGCAGATACGTACTCTTACGGAGGAAAAGAATAGCCTCGCAAAGCAGGTAGAGCAGATAAAAACAAATCTCCAGACCCAAGAGGTGCATGAGTATCTAGTTCATAACGAGTCTGACCTAAAGAGACTCGCTCAGGCTATCCTCTCTTTGTTTGGCCTCGGGCACTCTCAGCCATCTTCCGCAGCTGGTAGACAAGAGAAATCAACTTCTAAGGCTGCCTCTTTGGCCCGTTGGATGCCTATTGCCAACTTAGTATTAACCCTTATATGCGCCCTGTTGCTCACAGTGGTTTTGGTCTTTTTTCGTCCTAGTAAAGGCGATAATATGCCTGCCCCTCTACCTATTCAACATGATACAATCTATTTGGAAAAACCGGCCATAGACTCTGCCGATCTCTCGGCTCGCGATTCTGCTACACTCGTGCGCTAGGGCGCTAGCTTCGTTTTTTCCTATCCATGATCTAGACTTATACCCCAATGAATTGTTCTGTCTACCTCTTCTCCGGAGCCTCTGCACAGCACAATCAATACCCCAACGACTCGCTAGCACCGCTTTTTAAGCGTTTGGTTTCGCTCTGTACAGAGCCAAGACAACTCGTAATACATCGGGAGGGCGAACTTGTGTTCTACGCCTATATATGCCTTTTAGAGCCGACATCTGGGGAGTATTTTGGTTTTGCTTTACTTGTAAATGGGGAACAAATCACGGGGCATTTTGAGCAGCTTCTTGAGTTTTCGGAGGCTCAGATACAGCGTTTAGCCCTTGAGAAGACATTGCTAACTCTCGATGATTATGGCCGTCTTAGGCGTACGGAGTACTCCTTCGCTTCCCAAGTTGCTTTGCTGGATCGGGTAGTGCACCACTTGAGAGGGGAGGCGCTTGCCTTGCAGATCCCTCTAGAGTTACTCCCTCCTACCGACTATAGTATAGAGGGAAGTAACTATTGTTCCCTACCTCTTGCGGAGGGGGATAATGCGATTCTCTCTGCCACGGCAAGATATGGAGTGGTAGCAGTGGTACGTAATGAGGTCTATCAAGATTCTTCTCTTAAGCAGTATAGTGAGCAACTTAACCGCCTATCAACGGAGCGAGACGCTGCTCGGGGAGAACTTTTGGCCCTACAAAGTGAGTATGAAAAGTTGTTGCGCCAAAAGAAACAGTATAAGAAGGTTTCTATTCTAACCCTATGTGTTGTGCTTTTGGTACTCATTGGCTTGGGAGGATTCTTCTTTTTAGGATACAATTTGCGCTTAGTACAGCAAGATGCCAAAGAGCAAACTTCTCAAAAAGAAATGCTTGCAAAGAGGAACGAAAAGCTGGAGCAGGATAATCAGGAGCTTGCCTATTCGTATCAGAGGGAGCAGCAGGAGCATCGCGAAGCTCGCTCTCTACTCGAAGGGTTGGCGCAAGATATGCCGATTATTATCAAGGGGGCTGGTGTTGCAACTACAAGTCAAACCACTGATAGACCCAACGATTTTTCTTCAAAAGCTCGGGTAGATCATTGTCTTTGGATTGCTATTGAGTATAAAGAATTGGAGGAAGCTACGATAGATCTAAGGTGTGATGTGTATCGTGCGGAAGATCATTACTTAATGGCATCTGTAGAGATTCCATTGCAAACATTGCTCCTCGGAGAGGGGGTTCGTACTGTACTAAGTCCCGGTCTTGTAGCTGATTGGAAAGAGGGATCCTATCGTATTGAAGTTCTCAAAGGGGACCAACTCGTTTACTCAAAACCCTTCCGCCTTATCTAGTTCTACCCTTTTCAGGTACCCCCTTTTCGCGTCTCTTTGTTGATTGGGAGGCTTTTGGAAGCGGAGGTTGTAGGGCTAGGCGTCTTTGTCTTTGGCTTTCGTCTCTCTTTTGGGAGGGGTGGGGGTGTGACAGCAGCCCGAGCATCCCGGGCAGGATGAAGAGCCCTTTGTGCCGTCTTGTTTGTGCCGCGCTGAGAAAATGCGCCATAGGAAGCGAAAAGCTGCAGCTACGGCAATGGCTACAATAACGTATACGAGTATCAGCTGTATTGTCATTCTCTTTAGAGGGGCTTTACCTTCTTACCACAAATCCCTTTAGAACCCTAACCAAGAGCCAATCTGGTAGACCAAAAACGAGGTTACCCATGCGAGGAGGCACGTATACACCATCACAAAAAGACTCCATTTATAGCTCCCTGCCTCACGCCCTACCGCTGTTACTGTAGCGATACAGGGGAAGTAGAGTAAAACAAATACCATGAACGAAAGGGCGATAAGTGGGGTAAACGCATGTGTACCATCAGGGCGCACTTCCTGTTTGATGCGCTCAGATAACTGTACGGAAGCCTCGTCACTATCATCGCTATTGCCCGTATAGATAACTCCCATTGCACCTACCACTACCTCTTTGGCCGGTAGCCCCGATAGAAGGGCAATACTCATCTTCCAATCGAAGCCCAGGGGTGCTAGTGCAGGCTCTATGGCCTTACCCATCTGTCCCAAAATAGAGCCTTCTTGTTGCTCGGTGTGGCCTACAAGACGGATTGAATCAATGATTTCTTCTCTCTCCTTAGCGGAGTGAACTTCAGCATTGTTTAGCACTTCGGTAATGCGAGCTTCTGTGCGCTTTTCGACCTCAGCACGTGGGAAGTATCCCAAAAACCATATAATAACGGAGGCTACCAAGATGATGGTTCCCATCTTTTGTAGGTACTCTTTTGCCTTGTCCCAGACGTGGATAAGTACGGATTTGTAGGTGGGGATACGGTAGGGAGGTAGCTCCATTACAAATGGAATATCCTCTTGTTTGAAAAAGAGTTTGCGGAAGAGACGAGCCAACAATACGGCAAGGATAATCCCCAATAGATACAATCCGAAAAAGACAATGCCTGCATGGCGAGGGAAAAAGGCTCCTGCTAGAAGTACATATACCGGTAGGCGTGCATTGCAACTCATCAGAGGAGTTACCAAGATGGTGATGAGTCGGCTTTGGCGACTCTCTATGGTACGAGACGACATGATAGCCGGCACGTTACATCCGAAGCCCATAATTAGGGGGATAAACGACTTGCCATGCAGCCCCATCTTATGCATAAGTTTATCCATCATAAAGGCGGCGCGCGCCATATATCCTGTATCTTCCATTACCGAGATGAATAGATAGAGGATAAGGATTTGCGGTAAGAATACAATAACTCCGCCTACACCGCTGATAATCCCCCCTACAATGAGGTCTTTTAGGGGACCATCGCTGAGCAGACTTGATACTCCATCACTGATATACTGAACGAGTGCCTCTATCCAACTTTGAGGGTAAGCCCCGAGTATAAAGGTGCACTCAAACATCAAGAAGATGAAGACGAGGAAGATGGGAAATCCTGCAATAGGATTGATGAGCAAGCGGTCTATACGGTCGGTTTTGGTACGTACGATGCTTTTGTGGGGACGTAAGGTCTCTCGCAGTGCTCCGGCTATGTAACCGTAGCGTCTGTCAGTTATAAGAGTTTCCGTATCCTGCTCTCCCAAACTGGCTTTCATCTTATCCAGCTCGTAGCGCACCGCCGAGAGTATGAAGCCTCCCTTCTCCCCAAAATGGGCTGTAGTTTGCTCCATCTCCGGGTCTTTCTCAAGGAGTTTGACTGCAATATAGCGAGCCGGGAGTTGTTTGGCAAGGGGGAGATGCTCCTCGATTTTTTGCGTAAGGCTTTCGATGGAAGGCTCTAGGATGGATCCGTAAGGGATCTTGATGTCTCGATCGGATGTAGAGGGGTTTTCTGCAAGATGTACCACGGCATCAAACAGCTCAGATACCCCACGGGCTACACGACCAACGGTAGGCACCATCGGAATATCAAGCAGTTGAGAGAGGAGTTTGATGTTGAGTTCGCTTTTGCTTTGCTCGAACTCATCAAACATATTGAGGGCTACAACCATGGGGAGCTTCATCTCCTTAATCTGCATGGTTAGGTAGAGATTTCGCTCTAGGTTGCAGGTGTCTACTACGTCTATGACGATGTCCGGACGCGTTTCCGGGTTGGAGAGGAACTGACGAATGTAGAGTTCTTCGGGGCTATAGGGCGATAGCGAATAGCTCCCGGGGAGGTCTACGATCTCGATGCGGTATTCGCCGTGGTCGAAGTGTGCCTCTTTGGCATCCACCGTTACTCCGCTGTAGTTGCCTACATGCTCATGGGCTCCACTGGCAAGGTTGAAAAGCGAGGTTTTGCCGCAGTTGGGATTTCCCACGAGAGCCACTCGCAGTTTTTTGCGTCGAGAGCTGGAGGGGGCGGAAGAATGAGTCTGGGAGTCGTTATTAGTAGGTATTGGGTTGTCTTGACTTTCGTTGACAGAGGCATCAAGAAGAGGTTCTCCCTCTGTTGCTTGCTCGTCTATTGCTTCTACTACTTCCACATCAATGAGAGCAGCATCCTGCCTTCTGAGGGAAACATTGTAGTCCATAATGCGGTAATACACAGGGTCTTTGAGGGGGGCGTTCTGTACAACCGTCACGCGTTTCCCTGCAATAAATCCCATTTCGAGTATCCTTTTACGGAATGCTCCACGCCCTCCAACCCTCTGGATAAGGACTGTTTTCCCTGTTTTTACATCAGACAACTTCATAGAGCAAAGTTACCGCACAAATCGCAAAATACTATGCCTCTTGACTACCTACTAATGGGGATTTGTCAGGGTTTTCTAGGTTAATATACTTTTATAAAGGGGACGAAAAAGAACCCTTGCAGCACTACAAAGGGAGTGTACTGCAAGGGCTCTTAGGATAGTTGTGGAGAGGCTTTTCTAGGAGTCTCTCTTTAGAGGATTTCTCTACCCACTTAGAAACTTAGTTTCATACCAAGGAAAGCGGAGCGAGGCATTGTGGGGCCATATATATAGCCCGAGTCGCGATCGGCTCCCTTATCGTAGTCGGATTGCATGGCATTGAGTAGGTTGTTCATACCCGCATAGATCTGGAGACAGGTGCTGGAGAAGAAGTCGAAGTCGTAAGAGAGCTTGAAGCCCATGTCGAAGAATGTGGGGGTCTTCTTGAGTTCGTCTATGCGGATTTCGGTATCTTTTTCTAGTCCACCGGCAACGAGATAGTTCTGAAGGGCTTCTTCGTCAAAGCCCTGGGGATAGCCGGAGTTAGGCTGCTGTGTGCTACCATATTTGATAGCGTGGGGTACGTACATGGGGCCTGTAATAGTACCCGTGAGAGCTATATCGAAGTTTTTGACAGGGGTAATACCCAGCGTGAAGTAGCCATAAGCTGAGGGAGTTCTAGTGATAATGTTGCTCTCTTGCTTCTTATTCACGGCTTTAATGGGGTTACCGAGCTCATCTGTTGTGTCGAAGATAAGAGGGAATCCCTTATCGTTGAAGTCTGCGCGTTGCCCCCATTCTTCGGGTTTGTCGTAGCGATTCTTTGTAAGTGTGAGCCCGCCTTGTAGCTGCAGTATGCTCCATGTTAGTTTCCCTTCTAGGTTAGCACCATACACAGTAGCTCCCTCTCCATTCTTACGATCGTACATCATGATACCATGCTCAATCTTCTTGAGCTTTGTTACAAATACGTCTTGTAGCTTATTGTAGAATCCCTCTACAAGGAGGTTGGCTTTTACGGGGCCCCATTGTGCATAGAGGTCAGCACTTGCATTGATAGAGTGGCTGGTCTCGGGGCGTAGGTCGGGGGTATTGTACACCTTTTGCACTTCTCCATTAACAACTCCCACGTGCAGGTCTTCGTCAAACACCTGAGGAGCACGGAATCCCTTGGCATAGGAGAGGCGGAAGTTTACGTTCTTAGTCGGGTTGTAACGCAGCGTAGCACGAGGGCTAAAGATAGGCTTACCTACAGCCGAGTTCTCGTCGAGGCGAGCTCCCAAAAGGATGCTGAGCATATCATTTTTCCATTCAATCTGAGCAAGTTGGCTCCAGTTATTGATTTTCTGATCAATCTTTGGGAATAGCTCAATTAGGTTGCCCTTGCTGTCTTTTTCTGCGAGCCAGTTGCGGAGGGGCATTACATCGCTTAGGTGGTCGTAGACGTACTCTGCACCGATAAGTACCTGAGCCGGCATGAAGAGAAGGCGATCGAAGTCGTAGCTATACTGCAAGCCTCCCATATAGGTATTGCCTTTGGATACACCATAGTTAATGCCATACATCTCGGGAGGAATGGGGAATCCTAAACGGCCGAGGCGATTCCCTTTATCGTCTTCTAGCTCACCAATACCCCCATAATAGCTTTTGCGGTTTACAATTTGACCGGAAATATAGGTGAGAAGGTGGTGTTTGTAGTCGCTAGAGAAAGCATCAAACTTGGCGTTGGAGCTGAAAATGCTGTGGTCTACGTGCTCCGAGATAGAAGCAACGTGGTCCGGCCAATCGATATGATCACCCCCGCGACGGAACTCTTGTATCGTATGGAACTCTGCCGTTAGCTTGGTATAGTCTGTGGTACGGAGGAAAGCGCGAGTACCCAGAGAGCGGCTGTTGAGGCGTCCGAGCTCACTATACCCATCATTGTTGGCATCCCATTCTTGGCGGTAGCGGGTTTGACCAAAAATCATGGCACCTGCTCGGTTGTCATCGCTTACGAGGGAGGCATTCATGCTGATGTTGTTATCGGGGTTTTTCATGCCCGTAAAGGTGAGGCTCTCTCCAAAAGAAAAACTATTACCCACAGGCTCTTTGGTAATGATATTAACGACACCACCGATAGCCGATGAGCCAAAGAGGGCGGATCCCCCACCGCGTACCACTTCTACGCGATCGATCATGTTGGTAGGGATTTGCTCGATACCATACACGCCGGCTAGGGCACTAAAGATAGGACGGCTGTCGATAAGAATTTGGGTATAACGCCCATCAAGCCCATTGATACGTACTTGATTAAAGCCGCAGTTTTGGCAGTTGTTTTCTACACGTACCCCGGGTTGGAAAATAATCCCTTGTGCGAGGTTGTTGGCATTGACGCGGCTAAATACCTCTTCGCCCACTACATTTACAATAGTAGGAGCTAGGCGGCGTAGTGTGGCTTGGCGGTTAGCTGTTACCACTACCTCGTCTATGTTTACGGCATCTTCGTAGGCTTCAAAGTTTACCTCCGTCACCTTATTCTTTTCTACTACCACGGTTTTCTCTTGGCTTAGGTAGCCAACACCACGCATGATAAGAGTGAGTTTACCCGGCTTTACATTGCGCAGGAAATAGTGCCCCGTAGCATCGGTACTCGTCCCAAAGTTCGTGCCTTTGATTTGGATGGTAATACCTGGTATATGCTCTTGGGTTACAGCATCTACCACATGTCCTATGATATTGGCATCGGTAGGTACAGGACGTTTTTTTTCTGGGGGTGCTGCATTGACCCCGGCTACTGTGATCAATAGACACAGTAGCGAAATTGCGAATCTTTTCATTCTTCTATTTTCTGTAGTTTATTCCAATTCTGGAGATGAATTTGGCCTATACCAAATAATCGGCTGCAAAGTTACAATGTTAAATGCGCCGATAAAATACCTCTAAATAGGTATTTTGAGGGTTCTTTTTACCCCCTATACCCAAAAAGCACTAGCCCTTTGCATTACAGCAAGACTAGTGCTTTAAGTTGCAGAGGCTTCTGCCTCTAGTGTGTGGCCTCTTCGGTAAGAAGGGGATGACCCCTCACTTTCCTAGGAGGGAAGTTTAGCGAATGCGCTTGTAGCCATATACAGCACGCTCACCGAGTTCTTCCTCAATACGGAGGAGCTGATTGTACTTGGCAATGCGGTCGGTACGGCTGAGCGAACCGGTTTTGATTTGCCCGGAGTTGGTGGCAACGGCAATGTCCGCAATAGTAGTATCTTCCGTTTCTCCCGAGCGGTGAGACGTTACCGAGGTATAGCCGTGGCGGTGAGCCATGTCGATAGCATCGAGAGTTTCGGTGAGAGTACCAATCTGATTTACCTTGATTAGGATCGAATTGGCGCAGCCTTCTGCGATACCCTTGCGTAGGAAGTCCACGTTTGTAACAAAGAGGTCGTCGCCTACAAGTTGGCACTTAGAGCCAATAGCCTCTGTAAGTTTGCGCCAGCCTTCCCAGTCGTTTTCTGCCATACCATCTTCAATTGAGTCAATGGGGAACTGTTCGGTAAGTCCCTTGAGGTAGGCTACTTGCTCCTCCGGAGTACGTTTAGCTCCATTGGCTCCTTCGAATTTGGTGTAGTCATATACACCCTCTTTGAAGAACTCACTCGAAGCGCAGTCTAGGGCAATGGTAACATCCTTTCCTGGTTCATAACCTGCAGCGCGGATAGCCTCGAGAATGCTATTAAGAGCGTCTTCTGTACCATTGAGTGCAGGAGCAAAGCCACCCTCGTCTCCTACGGCTGTACTAAGACCACGAGCCTTGAGCACTTTTTTGAGGGCATGGAACACTTCGGCTCCCATGCGAAGCCCTTCTCGGAAGCAGCACGCTCCCACGGGGCGAATCATGAACTCTTGGAAAGCGATAGGGGCATCGCTATGCGACCCTCCATTGATGATATTCATCATAGGAATGGGCAATACATAAGTATTGGTGCCACCGATATAGCGATAGAGAGGGATGTCAAGTTCGGCAGCAGCAGCCTTAGCTACAGCGAGAGATACTCCGAGCATGGCATTAGCTCCGAGGTTCGACTTGGTGGGCGTACCATCCAATTCGATGAGCTTTTGGTCAGTGGCGCGTTGCTCAAGAGCCGACATACCAAAGAGGGCAGGAGCAATGATTTCGTTTACATTCTGTACTGCCTTTAGTACTCCTTTGCCACCGTAGCGATTCTTGTCGCCGTCGCGCAATTCAATCGCTTCGTGTTCACCCGTAGAGGCACCGCTAGGAACGGCTGCACGACCGGTGAATCCACTATCGAGTACTACTTCTACTTCTACTGTAGGGTTGCCGCGAGAATCCAATATCTCACGCCCCGTAATCTTTACAATCTCCATTTTGATTTACGATACTTCTTGTATTTCTTATCTTCTTGCTACAAAGGTAGCTAAAATAGTACTATCTAAGTGATTTTGTTTTGCGGAGGGAGCTAGAGAGGTTCCCATGTGTGTGAAGCGACAAAAAACTCCTGCCCTATAGCTTTTTTATTCTAGGACTACAACAAAGTATTTAATAGAGGAGGGTGCCCTCAATATCGGACGGAATTTTTCGCGTTTCCCCTAGGTGGAGAAAAGGTCTAGATCTCCTTTGAGGTGGATGTATAGCCGTCTTATTTTCGGAAGTTGCGGCGTGTAAAGTAGAGCACGAACAGCAAATTGAGGATGAGTAGCCCTGCTCCCATAAAAACGTATTGGGTCATATCGCCCGACACTTTGGTTAGCAATATGATGGCTGCTACCACAATGAGTACCGCTAGAGCCAGTACAACCCAAGTGACTAGGTTACGTGCTTTCTTTCTTTGAGTTCCTCCCATTTCTAACTAGAGTTTACTTGTTTATCTGTGAACAAAGATACAAGAGAGCAACCACTCTGCCAACAAACCTCGCAAGAATTGTGAGCCAAAGTTCGAATAAACCCTGTTTGATTGTTTAGGATTAAAAAGGGGATATACCCTTTCCTTTTAGCTTTTTAGGAAAGATGTACTAAGGGTAAGATACCAAGAAGTGGGAAGATAAGTCAGGGGATAAATACCTATAACTGGGGGCCTAAAAATATCTTTTTATTTTCTTGTTGAAAGTAATTTTGCAGCGAATATTCTAGCATATTATCCGTTAGTACAGATAGATTTGTTTATATCCTTGCGTATCAGTCGTATCATATATTTCTTTCTTCTCTCTCTCGGTTCTATTTTGCTTCTTAGGGCGCAAGAGGGAGGGACGTTTGTTTTGCACGTAAAAGTAATTGATGCAAGCAGTAGAGAAAGTATTCCGGAGGCTTCTGTCGGATTTCGGTATGATCAGCGTCTATTGGGAGCTACTGCCAACAAAGAAGGCGTAGCGCACCTTAAAGGCATACCTCGGGGGAGTACTGGTCTCCTGCAAGTACGTTATGTTGGTTATAAGGAGTATAGGCAAAAAATTGAGGTAGAGCGTGAGATGCAAATTACTGTGGCACTACAGCCTGCAACCGAGTTAGGAGAAGTCGTCGTTACGGCACGCGAGTCCTTTAAGCCTACCACAGCCGGAATTATCGGTCGTCAATCGATTAATTTGTTACAACCTTCTACCTTTTCAGATCTTCTGGCTTTGCTTCCCGGAGGGATGACGTCTTCTCCTCACCTTGCAGAGAGGAATACGATTCGATTGCGAGAGGCAGAGGCTCCAATATCAGGGAACTATCGTACTTCCTCAATAGGCACTGCCTTTGAGATTGATGGAGTTCCTCTTAATACCGATGCTAATATGCAGAGTTATTCCAATAGTGTATGGCGTGCTGATAACCAACGTCGTTCGGGAGGAGTGTTCAATATTGGCTCGGGTGTGGATATGCGCGGAATCTCTACTGATGATATAGAGGAGGTAGAAGTTCTGAGGGGTATTCCCTCTGTAGAGCATGGCAATCTAGTTTCGGGGCTTGTTCGTATTAGACGTAAAATGAAAGCAACTCCGCCTAAGGTGCGTATCAAATCAGACCCGAAGAGCAAACTCATATACCTGGGGTCGGGTTTTCAATGGCGAGAACAAAGAAGTGTACTTAATCTATCGGCGGATTATCTTGATAGCAAGATTTCTCCAATCAATAGTTTTGAGAACTTTCGTCGTCTTACCTTTTCGGCTCGTTATGTCCATGAGTTAGAGTCTCCCAATTACCAGGGGTCTTGGATGCAAACCCTAGACTATGGAGGTACTTTTGACAATGAAAAGGTAGACCCCGAGCAGCAAAAAAATGAGCAAGACAAGTTCTTTAGCAGTAATAACCGCTTTGCTCTCTCCGGAGCCCTTAGTCTTAGAACTCGGCACTCTACCCGCCTAGTCAATCAGATTGATGTGCACTATAGTCTCGCCGCCCAAAGAGACGAGGTCCGAGAGCAGCGCTATGTCTCTACGGTGCGCATTAACCCGCTGACTAAGGTGCTAGAGGGAGAGAGTGATGCTTTTTTTGCCCCCAATAGTTACTTAGCTAGTGTCGAAGTCGAGGGGCGTCCTGTAACGGCTTTTCTAAAGTCGGTACTTCGCTTTGCTTCCTGGAGGGGTAATCAAGTGTCCGTGGGGACTGAATACTCATTCTCAAAAAACTATGGGAGAGGTTCTGTTTACGATGTAACTCGGCCAATTGATCTAGGGCTCCCTACACGTTTGCGTCCTTTTTCCTTAGTCCCTTCTGAGCATAAGATGGCTCTTTTTGTAGAGGATAAGGGGCGATGGCGCTTGGGAGAACGTTCCTCGTTGGAGGCTGTGGTAGGGGGGCGTTTGCAGGTGATGTCTGCACCGAGGGCTTATGCCGTAGCATGGAAGCCTTACCTCGATCCGCGGATCAATGTACGTTATGAACAAAAATTTTTCTCTTCGGAGAGCCCTCTCATTATGGGACTGAATGTAGGCTTAGGTCAGCTATCTATGCTCCCTTCCTCTGCTTACCTTTATCCTGCTCCTGACTACTACGATATTGTCGAACTCAACTATTATGCCGCAGAAGAGAAGTTTCGGAGGATACATTTCCGCACTTATCCCCTAGATCTTGCGAACTATGCTTTAGAGGCCCCTCGTAATCTGAAAATGGAAATTCGTTTGGATGCCTCTTATGCCGGTTATCTTCTCTCTGTTACTGCTTTTAGAGAGGATATGCGCAATGGATATCGCCAAATGGCCCGTATTGCCTCCTTTGCATACAATAAGTACGATGCCACGGGGATAGATCCGAATACCCTAACTGCACCTCCCGACCTAGGGGCTCTCCCGGTTACTCGCGATACCACCCTTTCCCTCTACGGGGTTACTACCAATGGTAGCCGCACCCTCAAGAGAGGGATAGAATGGCAGATTTCAACTCCTCGTATTCCCTTACTATCCACTCGCTTTACCTGTAATGGGGCTTGGTTTGTTACCCGTTATGAAAATAGTATCCCCTATCTGGATAGACCTGATGTTGTATTTAATGGGGAGGAGTTGCCTGTGATTGGAGTGTATAAAAACGATACTGGTTATACTAGTTCCAGTCTTGCCTCAAGCATTATGATGGATACCTACATTCCAAACCTTGACCTCCTCTTTGCAACTACCTTTGAGGCCATCTTCTTTAGTAAGAGGTTAATTCAGCCACAGGCACGTATTCCTATTAAATACATTGATAAGGAGGGCGTGGAACACCCGTTTACCGAGACGTCTTTGAGCGATCCCATACTAAAGCAACTTGTACGGTCAGGGAGCAAAGAGCCTACACTCATGCATACTCCGTTTGCAGGCTTTGTTAACTTCAAAGCTACGAAGCAATTTTTTTCTCGTAGGCTCGGGATTGCCCTTTTTGTTCATCGTCTTATTTCAATAGAACCGCTTTACGAGAGATCGGGTCGTACGATACGACGCTCTTCCACTCCCTATTTTGGCATGGAACTTAACATACAACTATAGTTGAAAATAACAGCTTAAACAGATAAATCAAAATGAAAAAAACAATTCTTTTTTCCTTACTAGCTCTCTGCTTATTTGCCGTCAGTGCTTGTCAGCAAGAGAGCCCAAAAAATCAATCGAAGGTAACCTTATCCCCTTCTCTCAAAGACTTTAATACCCCTTACCGGCTCGTAGAGCTTACTGTCACCTTCAAAGAAGTAAATACCGGTAAGAGCTATGAAGCAAAACAACAAAATGGGAAAGTGATGATTGACCTCCCTTTTGGCCTCTATAATATCAATGCCATAGGGACTATTACCTATGCCGTAGATGGCAAAGAAAAGCGCGCTTCTGTGGTCGCTACTCGGCCTAATGAAACTATTAATTCTCCCGAGAGTAACATTACTCTAGATCTGTTGTTTTCGGAGCAACCGGATCCCGGAGAGGGTGATATACGCTCTCTTGTCATCGCTGAGATCTTCCCCTCAGGGACTCTTACTCCAAATGGAGATAAATATATTGGCGATCAATACTTCCGTATCTACAACAATTCTGATAAAGTCGTCTATGCCGATAGTCTCCTTATCCTAGAGTCTTCATTTAATACGATACTCGTGCAAGATATAGAGCCTAAACTCACAGAGACTTGCTTCCCCGTGCAAGCTGTGTACATGATTCCCGGGAATGGAAAGGATGTCCCCGTTCAGCCGGGAGGTTATCTTACTATTTGTGACCAAGCTGCCAACCATAAGAGTATCAATAAGAACTCAATAGACCTCAGTAACGCGGATTTTGAGTGGTATGATGAGACTCCTGCAAACTCAAGGGTTAAGGACGTGGATAACCCTGCCAAGAACCTAGAGAAAATTTATTGCTATACGCGTACTATTTGGAGTCTGCACGATCGTGGTGGGTCTTCTTACGCTATTGCAAAGATGAACACTTCTAAGGAGGACTATCTTGCCAAATACAAGGCAAAGTATATTTGGAAGGTCCAAATGCCTGATGGTACTATCAAGAATGTAGATAAAGAGACCTATTTTGTACCCACTGATTGGGTGATTGATGGGGTAAATTTGAGTATTCTCTCCCTTGATAAATGGCTTGTGATGCCTACGGCTTTAGATCGAGGATTTACCTATATCTCTACAATAGATCGTGACCCACAGCGCTACGGGAAGAGTGTGTTGCGCAAAACCGGAGCCATGAAAAATGGTATTCAACAGCTAGTCGATACCAATAATTCAACAGAGGACTTTGCCCCGCAAAGTAAGGCAACTCTTCTCTAAGGGATTCTGAGTAATGACTATGATAGAGAAGTTGCGTACGGCGCTTATTTTACTGCTTTTGCCTCCTATTGTGGGGGTTGAATGGTCTGCGGTAGGGGCGGAGATAAGTCTCTTTCGCTCCCCTCAAGACTCCCTGCAGAGGGCTATTGAGGAGCACCATTGGGCATACCAAAATCTGATAGCTCCCCACTATGAGGTGCCATCTCTTTTGGCTTTGCAGTACGCAACTTCTCTTTCTAGTGTCGAGACCCTTTTTTCTTCTCGCCGTGGTGCCGGTATCTCTCCCCTTGCGGAAGGAACGTCTCGCTCCCAATTTCAGATCAACTGTACCTCGTTGTTTCATCTCGATTCCCTCTCTTCCGTATGGGGGCGTGCTGCATATACGTCTTCTCTTGCCCAAAATGTACAAGGACGTGAGACAGCGCACTATCCTCTTACGGCTCCTTATGCCTCTATCGATACGATCGGTGGTTTCTTCGATGGTGAGTGTTACACCTTCAGCGGAGGCTATAGTCATGCCTTTCCCTCTCGCTGGAGGTGGGGTATTGAGGGCGGCTATGAAGCCTATCAAGAGAGCAGGGATCGGGATCCTCGGGTCCTGAACACCTCAGGGGATCTTACCATCAAAACGGGAGTCTCGTATAAGTTCCCTTCATACTACTTGGGACTTTCGTTATCGGGACGCATCTATAAGCAGGTGCATCAGATGAGCTTTATGAATCCTTTAGGAGCTCAATTTGTTTTTAATCTTCTGGGGTTTGATGAATATTCTCTTCGCTTTTTGGGTAATGCAGAGGCTAAGGCCTTTAATGCTTATGGCTATGGGGTTGAGGGGGATCTGCTGCCGGTTGAGAAAAAACGGGGTCAGCAATTTTTTGCTACCGCTAAGTACCATTACTTGGGGATCGAGTTTACGCTCAAAAATCGCAATGAATTGCGTTTGGCATACCTCCGCCAGCATCAACTGAATTTGATAGTAAGTTATCTATCAACTACTCCTTTTGGGGTGTGGGCATTGAGTAATAGAGTTGGTTTGGAGAGGAGGTTCGGCGATGAATCTATATACGGAATGCAGGAGGGCATTTCTTATCCTTTACTCTCTGTGGAGAGCAAAAACTATCGTAGTCTCTACCTGAGAGACGACTTAGAGGGCGTTTTTTCCTTCCAGTCTAGGAGGATTCTTTGGGAGTTGCTTCCCTCAGTTCGTTTCGAACTCTTTCGGCAAGAACGAAAGTCTTCCGGAGCTTTAGAGCAATATTCACACCTTACCCCCGGGGTTTCTCTTCGCTGTCGGCATGCAATAGACCGGCAGCTCCGTTTTGCTCTTCGTGCCCAGGTTGGTTTAGAGCATCGCTTTAGTATTCGGGATGTTCTTCTTTTCTGGCCTCTTCCCGTAGACGAGTTTTACCATCCTTTTACGAAGAAATTGCGTTCATTGGCTGAGTTGAACCACAAAATACAAGTAATGAATCGGACACACATCAAGGCCTCTCTAGGGGGGGAATATCTGCTGCCTTCTCGGCAGGCATCCCTCTATGCTCAAACAAGTGCTGCTCTATGCTACTTTAGCAGCAGGGTAACACTTTACAAACTACAGGTCTCTTTGGGTCTTCTATTTTAGCTGAGAAATAAAAACGTATGAGGTAGAGATTCGGTCTATTTTAGTACGTAAGTTAAGTACGTTAAACATAATTCAATCAACAAACAAGTATGCGCAAAAATTTATTTACGTTACTGTTGAGTTTTATCGCCCTTGCCACATCATTTTCTGTGGCAAAAGCTCAGACTCAACAATCAATCAGTTTAGGAGATTTTTCCTCGACGACAGTACACTTCCAGGGGAGTATAGGGCAGAAAGCTCCTTTCGATTTCGATTATCAGTATAGTCGCTCACAACAGCTCTATACAGCAGAAGATCTCGTAGGGCTTGAAGGGAAGGAGATTACAGAAATCCACTTCCGGGTTTATAATCAAGAAGGGACTTCTTTTGAGCCTGATTACTCTATTAAGGTGCGTCTCTACCTCTCTAACATAGAGGATACTGAGTTTAAAAAGAAGAGTGGTGAGAAGAACTATCCTTGGAAATCTATTGATACCGATGCCGATTTGTGTGCAACAGCAACCTTCAATATTGATTTCGATGAAAAACAAGAACAGGATTTTGAACTTCATGTGAAGCTTGACAAACCTTTCCTCTACACCGGGAAAAGCATTCTGATGACTGTTGAGGGGGAGGCAAATATGCCCCTAGCAGCAATGGGACAGACTTATACCGATTTTTATTGCTATCCCAAGAATGTGACGGGGATGCCTATTCGTACTCTCTATAAAGCAACTGATAACAAAGATCATGATCCGGAAGGAGGTTGGGGAGAGTATTCTGACGGTTCGGGATTAAAGCAAAGAGCTGTACTCAAGATATTCTATAGGGCGAAAGAAAACGAGCCTATTGTAGACCCTCTGGATCCCATTAATCCTGTTGTAACCCTCACAGCCCCAGGCAACCTTAGTGAGCAACTTAAGGGAATCGCTGAACCCCATAAGTGCCAGACTTTGACGATCAAGGGGGAAATGAATGCGGCTGATGTCGAATTCGTCTCTCTACGCATGGGTGGCTTGACCAAGCTGGATATGAAGGAGGCTTCTATCGAAGGGAATGCCCTGCCTAGGACCGCACTCTCGAAACATCCTAATCTAGAAGAGGTAATCCTCCCTCAGAGTCTAACCCTTATCGGGGAGTCTTCATTGAGTGATATGCCTAAGTTGACCCGTGTGGTAATGGGAGATAATGTAACTGAAATTGGGATGAATGCTTTTGCTTTGAGCAGGGCTTTGTCCGATGTTGTATGGAGCACTAAACTAGAGACTATCCGCTCTGATGCCTTCCTTGAGTGTAAGGGGCTCCAGAGAGCAGATCTCCCCGGTAGCGTCACGACGATAGAACAAAATGCATTTTCTAAGAGTGGCTTGGTGTACTTCAAGACACCAGTGCTTCTTGAGAAAATCGAACGTATGTGTTTCTACTCCTGCAGCGAACTCAAAGAGGTATACCTCACAGAAAAAGTCAATAGCATTAACTTTAAATCTTTTGGAGAGTGCACGGCTCTTACCAAAGTGACTTCAATGAATACGACTCCTCCCACGGTCTATCGTAACGCTTTTGACAGGGTAGCACTGGCAACAGTCATCCTGTATGTTCCTACACAAGATCTTGTGGCTACGTATCAGGAAGCGGCTGTATGGAAGACGTTTGGGAGCATCGTTCCGTTAGTCTCTGCCGACGTATTCCATAAACTTTCGTACAAGAATGAATACGAGGGCGGTACCCTTAAGGTCTACAATGGCGAGGAACTTCTACCGACTGAAGCTAGTGTGAAGGAGAATGCCTCAGTGCGCCTCGTGGCAGAAGCGAAAGAGGCTTACCTCCTCAAGGGATGGCTTATTAATGGGCGAGAAATCGAAGCTACGGGATCGGAGTATACCTACGAAGTAAAGGCTCCTACCACCGTAGAGGCTATTTTTGCAGAAGCCTACAAGCGTTATAAGGTTGCTTTTCAGGCAAATAACCCCGAGTACGGCAAAGTAACGGCTACTATCGGCGGAGTGGAAATCGAATCAGAAAGCATGCAAAAGGCCGATCAGGCAGTTGTTTTTACAGCTCATCCCGAAAAGAACTACCACCTCAAGCACTGGATTGTAAATGGGACAATGACTCCCAAGCAGGGCGAGGCTACCCTGGAAATTGTGCTTAATAGACAGACTCTTGTGGAAGCAGTTTTTGAGCGTGACGAGATATACTATCAGTTGAGCATCTCTATTGCTGATAATAATGGAGGTGTATCAGCCACTATAAATCATGGGACTATCCCTTTGAATTCCAAAGTGAAGGAAGGGTCTGTTGTGGAGATTTTGGCAGAACCCAACGATGGTTACGAGTTCGCTTTCTGGACCATCAATGGTAAAGTGGTAGAGGATACAAGCAATCCGATCTCAATTACCATTGACAAAGACTATCGCGTCCAAGCTTCTTTCAAGGAGGAGACTGCCCTCAATCAAGTCGCATCTATCGGCAACCTGAAGTGTCAGGTCGTGAACGGAATGCTCCGTGTAGTCTATCCCGCAGAAGGAGCTACTGCTATTGTCTACAATCCCAGAGGCTCTGTACTCGCTAAACGTGTAGTGCGAGATGGCGAAGTATGCTTCTCTCTTGCAGAGGGCGTTTACTTTGTACAGATAGAAGGTACTCAAGAGGTTGTCAAGGTGCTCGTTCGCTGAGCTTAGAGTATCATCCCTCCCTCTTGGGGGAAGGAATGGATATGCAAGGGTGTTCCCAATTTGTTTTGGGGCACCCTCTTTCTTTTTCTCAAGGCGAAGATGGGGAATTCCTTGTCTGTTGGAGCCGGATGGATGGGGGTAAATTGCATCCCTGATGGCGGACTTATTAATTCGTTGTCCTTGAGTTGGTTATAAGTTTTCCTCTCTTGCTGAGATTTCCTTCCGCACAAAAATAAATTTTCTTCCGAACGAAAATATTTTTTCTTCCTTATGAAAAATAATTTGTGTCCGCACGAAAAATAATTTTCTTCCGCACGAAAGATTCCGAGTGGCTGCGAGATGGCTCGGTATCTTTTGCTTGCTGTGTCGTGTGGGCATTCACCCCGTATCAGAGCCACAAGCACGCACTTAGACAAATGCGGGAGGAATGGTAGGTTTGTGTTTGTACATTTACCAGTAGAGGAATAGGGTGAGCATAATTTATCACTCTTCAGAATAAAGAACCACCCGAAACAGCTTGGCTTGTTTTGGGTGGTTCAATAGTTTGTTGCTTACTATTTAGCTCGATTAGAAGCTCATCTCTTTTTTAAAAATGTCCCTATAACAAGCAGGGCATAAACAACCATTCCACCTACGGTGATCCCAAAGAGGAGAGTATCCTTATTAAAGGAAAGATAGAGCGAAATTAAAAAGTACATCAAAAACAATACAGCCCTTACACTTTCCAAGAGAAGCGGTTCTCTCTTCTTCCTATTGGATAGAAATAGTTGAAATAGATTCATGGCAAAGTCGTCTCTCAATATTTGAAACTATAAGCGGCAACAGAAAGACTCGAGTAAATTAACTCTTTCTGTACCAATTCGCTACTTTCGATTTTTTCTTCTGGCAGTTTAAGCGAGTTGTCTTTAGAGCAAGAAGAACTCATAACAAACAACATTGTACAAAGGGTGACAACACATGAAAAACAGATTCTTTTCATAATACCATACTACTAATTTGGTACTAAATCATATCGGGAAATACACTATTAAATTCCCTTGTGCCAAAGGTATAAAATCATATTGAAATACAAGGGGCGCATCTCTACTGCAGGAGAGGGGCAAGGAAGGGTGAGGTCTTACCCTCGGGGTAACGGGTCACCATCTCTTCGGGAGTGCCGGCAAAGAGCAGCCTACCGCCCCCACGACCGCCCTCGGGCCCCATCTCGATCAGATGGTCCGCACTCTTGATTACATCCAAATCATGCTCAATAATCAGCACGGTATTCCCTTTGTCCACAAGTTGATTCACGAGAGATAGCAGTACCCTAATATCCTCAAAGTGTAGCCCCGTAGTCGGTTCGTCTAGGATATACAACGTATTGCCGGTATCCTTTTTGGTGAGTTCCTCGGATAGCTTTACACGCTGACTTTCGCCCCCCGAAAGGGTTGTGGAGGGCTGCCCTAGCTTGATGTACCCTAGCCCCACCTTGCGCATAACCTCCAGACGGCGGTGCAATTGGGGAATATTCTCAAAGAATTCGGCGGCTTGGTTTATGGTCATCTCCAGCACATCGGCAATGGTTTTGCCTCTATAGCGTACCTCCAGCGTTTCTCGAGTATAACGCTTGCCATGGCACACTTCGCAGGGGATAGTCACGTTGGGTAAGAAGTTCATTTCGAGGGTCCGATAGCCGTTCCCTTTGCAGGCTTCGCACCTCCCGCCGGCTACGTTGAAGGAGAATCTCCCCGGTTTGTAGCCGCGCGCTTTGCTCTCCGGTAGGGCCACAAATATCTTGCGAATCTCGGTAAATAGCCCTGTATAGGTGGCAGGGTTGCTACGAGGGGTACGCCCAAGAGGCGATTGGTCTACTACTACCAGTTTGTCGATATTCTTCACCCCTTCGATAGATTGATAGGGGAGGGGCTCGCGTTTGGAGTGGTAGAGTTGCCTCGAAAGTAGGGGCACGAGGGTACTATTGATGAGCGAACTCTTGCCGCTACCCGATACTCCCGTGACACAAATAAAGGTACCAAGGGGGATTTGCACCGTTACATTCTTTAGGTTATTGCCCGTTGCCCCTTGTAGGGTGATGCTCTTCCCATTCCCTTTCCGCCGTGTGGAGGGCACCTCAATTCGTTTTATTCCATTCAGATAGTCAGCCGTGAAGGAGTGGGCGTGGGGTAGTTGTTGGGGTACTCCCGAGAATACGACGTTGCCCCCTAGGCGTCCTGCTCCGGGGCCCATATCGATTAAGTAATCGGCAGCTAGCATCATCTCACGATCGTGCTCCACTACCACTACGGTATTCTCTCCGTCCCGCAGTTTCTTTAGGGAGGTGATGAGCCGCTGATTGTCGCTGGGGTGCAGCCCGATGCCCGGCTCGTCTAGGAGGTAGAGTACCTCTACCAGTCCGGTACCAATTTGGGTGGCTAGTCGGATGCGCTGGCTCTCTCCGCCCGAGAGGGAGGAGGCAGAACGGCCTAAGCTCAAGTAGTATAATCCCACATCGAGGAGGAAGCGAATGCGTACCTCTATCTCCTTTAGTATCTCATGCCCTACGGGCTGTAATTTTTCGGGAATGGCTTCGTGGATTTGGGGCAAGAGGTCGAGCAACTCGTTGAGGTCGAGGTTGGATAGCTCGTGTATGGCCCACTTGCCAATGCGGTAATGCTGAGCAATGGTGTTGAGTCTCTTGCCGTGGCACAGGGGGCAGGGGGCTGTTACGAGGAATTGCTCCGCCCATCGGCGAGTCAGTTCGGTAGCTTCGTCACGGTTGGCTTCCATGATGATAGCATCGATTACGCCCTCAAATCGGTCGCTCTTGCCGCCTCTCTCTTCGTGCGACTCGCCGTAGAGTAGCGTATCCATTACCTCCTCGGGGATCTCTCCTACGGGGCTGTTGAGGTCGAGTTCGTATGGTTCCAGGATGCGTTTGAGTGCTTCGCTATAGTATTTAACGGCTGCCGGTGTGAGGGGTTTTATCCCCCCTTTGAGGATGCTCAACTTGGGATCCGGTACGATCTTGTTGTGATCTACGCTACTTACATGCCCCAGCCCTCGGCAGGTGGGGCAGCAGCCTTGGGGGGAGTTGAAAGAGAACGTGGCAGGGCTTACCTCGGGATAGGCGATACCACTCTCCGTATCCATCAGTTTGGTGGAGAGGTGTCGCAGTTGCTCTTCCCCTCTTTGGCGAATGTCGAGCATGCCATCACCCTGCCTTAGGGCAAGTGAAACGGCTTGGGTTAGTCGCTCTCGGGCCTCCTCTTTTACCACGAATTTATCAATGAGTACGGCAATATAGTGCTTGCTGTAGCGGTCTAGTTTTAGCCCGGGGTAAAGCTCAATCAGTTCGCCATCGGCATAGACATGTACGAAGCCTTTTTTGCGAAGATCTTCGAACAACTCCCGATAATGACCCTTGCGATCTTTTACAACGGGAGCGAGAATCTCCACCGCTTTGCCGGCAAAATCTTGCATCACAAAGTCGATGAGCTCGGCTTCGCTGTACTTCTGCATGGGCTTCTCTGTGATGTAGCTATAGGGGGTGGCTACTCGGGCGTAGAGAAGACGGAGAAAATCGTAGATCTCGGTAACAGTCCCCACCGTGGAGCGAGGGTTATTGGATGCCGTCTTTTGCTCAATGGAGACTACGGGACTGAGTCCATCAATGCTCTCTACTTCGGGGCGGCTGGAGGAGCCAATAAAGCTACGTGCATAGGCCGAAAAGGTATCGATATATCGGCGTTGCCCCTCGGCAAGAAGTACGTCAAATACAAGAGAACTTTTACCACTACCACTCAGCCCCGTAACAACAGAAAGCTTGTGACGGGGGATGTCTACGTCTATGTCTTTTAGGTTGTGTACACGTGCTCCTCGTATGCGGATAGCTCCGGCTTCAAACACATTGTCTTGCGGTTGAGCGGTCTCTGATGGGGAGGCCGAGGGGCTTGGGAGGGTCTGATTCTTCATCTCTTGCGTTTAGCTTTCCCACAAAGATACTCAAAAAAGCCTGCTTGATTTCCAATCCGAAACCAGCTGAAAAGAGGAGGCATTTTCAGCTGATTTTGGGTGAAACTTTTGGGTGGAAAATATTTTGATTTTGGGCAGGAAGTTTTTTATTTTAGCCCTAGGATTTTCGAGGGGTAGGTCTCCTCGGCAAAATCCACCTCCTCTAGTAAGGGAATTTGCCCTAGTGAGGGGCTTCTCTAGAAGTGATCAGAAGTACTACTGCTCCAACAAAGGGGGAGCTCCAAAGTTGGCTTTGGGGAGAAGATTAGTAGTAGTGGATTTGTTGCAGGATCTTGACTACCTCTTGGGCGAAGAAGAGCAGGAAAAAGAGGTATCCTACCAGTACCCCTCGCCAAATAGGCAGGGTTGCCCGAAAGGCTTCGTGGGGAGCGCGTGGGTGAGGCCGTGGCATCCATTTAGCACGTACCCAGCGGTACAACAAAAAGAAAATCCATCCGTTGAGCAACCCGATAAGGCTACCCGGCACTACATCGGTGATAAAGTGCATCCCCAAGTAAATGCGACTATAGACTACAATTACCGCGAGGGAAAAGACGATAATAGAGTACCAACGATCGCGAAAGGCGAGAGCAGTGAATAGCGCAATAGCCATAAAATTGGCAGCATGACCCGAGACGAATCCAAATCCACCGCCTAGGCTCCCATACGCATTCAGTACGAGATCCTTTGTGTAAGGGTGATGGGTGGGGCGTAATCGGGCGCAGAGAGGTTTGATGAAACTAGAGGTTTCTTGATCTGTAAAGGCGATCATCAGTGCTACAATGCCGATGAAAAAGAGAGCCTCTTTGGCAGGGCGTTTGTAGAATAGCCAAGCAATGAGGGCAACGATTACTGCCGTCCATGTCCACCGAGCCGAGATGAGGTGAAAGAACGCATCTAGGTAGGGGGTATGTGGACTGTTGAGGGCAAGAAAAAGCCCACGCTCCCAGAGGACCAATTGATCAAGCATAGTAGGCAGTGGAGTTTTAGGGATTTAGAGAGAAGGGATAGATGGCAAGTATAGCCTTAGAAGAGACCCATCCGAGCGTCCCATCAGGTAGTGTAATGGCTACTTGTCCGTTCTCTTCGGGGAGGTCTTCGAGCTTTATTTTACTTCCCTCGTGCAGCACAAATAGGGTAGTCGCAGCCCCCGAAGGAGCACTTTTGGCAGCAACTTGTCCCTCTATGACGATGGCTTCGCTTCCATCCCGATAGTTGTGTATAAGGCTTCGGGTCACGAATCCACAAAAAATAAATAGTACCAAACTTGCCAAACTTGTATAGAATGCTACCTGTCGTATCACCTTCTTTCGCATGAAAATGAAAGCGAGGGTGGCAACAGCCAAGAGGATAAAAAGGAAAAGTGAGATCACCATCCATGCCGTGGGCGGTAGGGCATAGCAGATAGAGTGCCACACTCCTTGTGAATAGGAGGTATAGTACTCCAAGCGGTCGGTTGTTTGGCTCGCGGCAATTTGTAAATTGTGCCGTACATATTTGTCTCTAGGGGCAAGTCGGAGCGCGCGTTCGTAAGAGAGGATAGCCCAGCCCAGCTCCCCATTGCGGTAATAGGCGTTGCCCAAATTGTAGTATAGGGCAGCGGATGGAATAGCTTTGGAGGCTAAGAGCAGCTCTCGGTAGCCCTCTATCGCTTGGGTGTATTGCTCTTTGTCGTATTGCGCCTTTATGTCCGCTTCGTTGGGGACTACGCCGGCGGTGTTTTGTGCATGGGCAAGCGCGGAGACAAATAGGCAGATGAGGAGGAGAAATCTTTTCATCGGATGGTACATTTAACGCTTTCTATTGCTTCTATTGCCTCGTGAGCTTTGTGTAGTATTTCTTGCCGTTGTAGAGAGGAGGCGTTGGGTGCAAAGCGAGCAAACTCGGCCTGCGAGAGCGTTTCCAATAGCGAGTTGATGGTCGCTTGTGGGTATTGTGCCGCCTCTAGCTTAGCGGCAATCTGTTGCCGGCTGAGTTGACTTTGATCCAAGAGTAACTTATCTGCAATGTAACCTTGGAGTGCTGCTAGGATCGCTTGATAGAAGTCCGCGTCCGACCCCCCAGTCAGCAATGTTTGGGCTTTGGCAAGATGTTTCTGTGCCACTTTGGCAGCTCCGCGAAGTCTCTTGCCCACGACATCTTTTTGTTTTACTAAGTAACGGCGGTACCCCCAAGCAAAGAGTATCGAGAGCAGGGCGATAAGCAAATAGAACGCAAGGTACCACACACTACCGATAAAGCGTAGGATGCTCCCCGAGTCACCCTCCTTTAGGTTTTTGAGCCGAGCAATGTCGTTGCTGAGAAGCTCCACATCGGTATGGCTATTTTGGTCGTACAGCCCCGTGCTTTCTCCCTTTGCTACTTTGAGTGTGATAGGGGAGGTGGCTATGGTTTCGTACTTGCTGGTTTGAGGGTCGAAGTAGACAAGTCGGATGGCAGGCAGGGTGAAATCCCCAACATTGCGAGGCACGGCATAGTAATCTATCGTGCGAGTACCTACCACTCCGTCGGTTGTAGCTTGTAGGTTTGCTTCGCTCTTGGGGTCGAAGGCTTCGAAGCTATCGGGCCATTGTATCGTGGGCGACGTGATTAGTTTTAGGTTCCCGCGCCCCGATATGGTGAGCCTCACGGTCATCTGTTCGTTGGTCTTGATTTCGTTGCGATTGGGTACTTCCACTTTGATGGAGAAGTTGCCCACAGCTCCGTCGAAGCCCTCGGGGGCAGGCTGAGGTAGCTCTCGTATGTTGAGGGGAATGGCAGGACTGAGTATTTTCTTGCGTACCTGACTGATGGAGGAGATGCCAAAGTAGTCGTCCTCATTGTCTATTTTTTGCTCCACCGCAGCTATGAGATCGAACTCCCCTTGGGGGATATTGAGCGAACCACTGCGCTGTGGGAAGATGAGGGTTTGGTGCAAGACGGCACTATAATAGTTCTTGCCGTTGACCTGCTCTAGGGAGAGTTGTACGTTGCGACTGCGCTCGATAGGTTGTTCTATGAAGCCGTCGTATTCGGGGAATTTGACATTCTCGAAGT
This sequence comes from Porphyromonas endodontalis ATCC 35406, assembly GCF_000174815.1. Lineage (GTDB taxonomy): Bacteria > Bacteroidota > Bacteroidia > Bacteroidales > Porphyromonadaceae > Porphyromonas > Porphyromonas endodontalis. The sequence continues at coordinate 119,400 of NZ_ACNN01000012.1, read as the reverse complement.
CGATATTCGCGTTGCGTGTATAGAGTTTGTAGGTAATAAGTATCGCCTCTTGCTCGTAAGCCGAGGTCTTAGAGGGAGTGGCACGGATGAACATATCCGTAGCTTTCGATACTTGGCTTTGGCTTTTCCCTCCGTTTTTCTCATCGGATAAGATGCGGATATTGAGGGGCTGTGTGTAGTAGGTTTTGCCTTTCACCTTGATGGAGGCTTTCCCTATACGGACGGTGCCGGTGCGCTCTGCAAGATAGGTACCGGTGTAGGTAACGCTTATCTTTCCGTTGATGTTGGCTCTAGATACGGCGTTGTTGGGGGGGAATAGTACCGAAGCTCCCTCTACTTCGGGAGCTGTAAAGTCGGTTCCATCTCCATTGCGGAGAACGAATTGCACACGGATTTTTTCCGACAGAGAGACGGCACTGGGAGCTTCTGCTCGAAAGGTCGTTTGAGCTAAAGCACTCTGTGGCACCCAACTCAAAAGCGCAATGAGCGAGAGCCAAAAGCACAATAGCTTGGTACGTATGGGGCGAAGTGGGGTTACCATCTTTTCTTATTCTTGTCTTGGCGTTGCTGTTGCCCCTGTTGGCGTCTTGCCTCATAGCGTTTCCTGCTCTCGTCTTCGTCTTGCTGGTATGCATCGAGAATCTTTTCTGCCGTTTTGGGGTCTATTTTTTCATTCTTTTGTGGTTGCTCAGGCTTTCCTTCCTCCTTTTTCTGGTCTTTTGGGGGCTGGGGATTTTGCTCTTGAGGCTGGGGTTGAGGTTGATTTTGCGCGCCTCCTCCCTTGTTTTTGTCCTCGGGGGGAATCTGCTTGAGAGCTAGAGCTAGGTTGTAACGCGTCTCATCATCCGTAGGATTGAGGCGCAGAGATTGCTTGAAACTCTCGGCTGCCTCGGCAAATTTCTTCTGCTGGAGCTGGGCGTTGCCGATGTTGTGGAAAAGCTGTGCCGCTTGATTCACATCCTCTAGATGCTCCGGCTGGATACGACCATACTCCTCAAGAGCCTCTTTGTACTTGCCCTGTTTGTAGAGGGCATTGCCGAGAGAATAGTGACCAATGGCAAGGGTGGAGTCTTGGGCTAATGCCTTGCGATAGGCAGTCTCGGCAGCGGCATACTCCTCTTTTTTGAGAGCACTATGCCCCTTGCGGACGGCCGAACGAACCTTCTGCTGCCCCTCAGCCGGGAGGGCAAGCACTAGTAGGGCAGCTATATAGATAATACGGAACAACTTTTTCATGTTCGATCAAAGAGTCTAAGTCTAGCAAGGAATCTGTTTTTGCGCAGCTGGATGCATTCCATAGCCACAAGGAGCAGCAATGCCGCAAAAACAAACCATCCGAATAGCTCGTGTTTGGTCTCTGTAGCAGTATTTACTACGGCTTGTGGGAGCTTTTTTAGCTCATCGTATATCTTGGAGGAGAGCGAGGAGACACTTTTCCCTACGAGCATCCCTCCATCGCCGGCTTGTGCTATCTCTTTGCACATTTGGGGATTACTCTTCGAGAGTACCATCTTTCCTTCTTCGTCCATTAGGTAGCCATTGTCTTGAGGAATGGGGGCACCCTCTTCGCTACCAACGGCAATGGTATATACCTTTACGCCTTGGCTCTTGGCTTTTTTTGCCGCCTCTAGAGCATCGCCCTCGTGGTTTTCGCCATCGGTAAATAGGATGATGGCTTTGCCCACATCGTGGCGGTCTGAGAAGGAGCCTAGCGAGAGATCTATGGCAGAAGCAATGGCGGTTCCTTGGTTTGATAACATGTCGGGATTGGCATCGTCGACCATCTTTTTTGCCATAGCTAGGTCAGTAGTGATGGGGAGCTGCATATAAGCATTGCCGGCAAATACCACGACTCCCACTTTGCTCTCGGCCAGGTAGTCGAGGAGTCGATGGATGGTTAGTTTGGCAAATTGTAGTCGATTGGGCGAAAGATCCTCCGCTAGCATGGAGTTGGAGATGTCCAGAGCAATCATGGCTTCTATGCCTTTGGCTTCTCCCGGATTTTCCTTGCGTTCTTGCAATTGAGGGCGTGCCAGTGCAGCTACGAGGCAGGCTATGGATAGAAGCATAAGCCCGTTGCGAACAATACGGCGCAGGGTAGATGCCTCGGGCTTGAGGGCTTTGAGTAGGGATACTTGGGCAAATTGACGCTGAGACCTTCGTCGCGAGCGGTAGCCCCATTGTGCCAGCAAGACAAGGGGTATCAGTACAAAGAGTAAATAGAAGTACTCGGGTTGGACAAAGTACATAGCGATAATACTTGGGGCGACTAGGGATTAGTACGGAGATAAGTACAGCGAAGTACAAAGGACAAGAGGAGAAAGAGGAGGGCAGCTACAACCCAGCCAAAGTAACGCTCCTCGTAGGCTTTGAAGTTTTGGGTCATCAGTTTGCTTTTCTCCAGAGAGTCAATTTCGTCGTAGATCTGATTGAGACTTTCGTTGTCGGTAGCGCGGAAGTAGGAGCCGCCCGTAGTCTGGGCAATCTCTTTGAGGGAGGCTTCGTCAATCTCCACTTTTACGTTGTCAATAACGGTACCAAAGGCGGTTGCGTGGGGGTAGGGAGCCTCGCCACGAGTGCCGACAGCCACTGTGTAGATGCGTATCCCTAGGCTTTCTGCCAAAGAGGCTGCCATAGATGGGGCAATGCTACCTGCATTGTTGGTACCATCGGTGAGGAGTACAATTATTTTGCTCTTGGCATGGCTCTCTTTGAGTCTGTTGCATGCCGTGGCAATCCCCAGCCCTATGGCGGTACCATCTTCGAGGTAACCGATCTCTACCTCGGATAGGCGATTGAGAAGGGTTGCATGGTCGGTAGTTAGAGGGCATTGAGTGAAACTCTCTCCGGCAAACATCACAAGTCCGATATTGTCGTTGGGACGATTGCCAATGAACTTCTGAGCCACCTCCACAGCCGCAACAAAGCGGTTGGGCTGCAAATCCATGGCCATCATACTGCCGGAAGCGTCTATGGCGAGCATGATATCAATCCCCTCCACATTGTCTTTTTGCCAACTATTGGTGTTTTGTGGGCGTGCCAGAGCAATAACCAAAGCCGCTAGAGCAAGCATTTCTAAGACGAAGGGTAGATGCCTGATGTGGGTGCGGATCCCCCCCGCTTTGAGTCTGTAAAAAGCCGATAGTACGAGGGTCGCGTGACGCCTCTGCAACAATAGGATGTAAGCGGCGGTGAGTAAAGGGATGAGCAGTAGTGCCCAAAGGAAAGACGGATAGACAAAAGTCATGCGTTGCCTCCCTTCTTTTCTGTCTCCGTTGCGCCTACCTTCTCTTGCGTTGCTTGGTAGAGGGCTTGTGCCACACAGAGCCAGTGTTTACTATCGCTTTCGGCTTCGTTGGGGGGATAGACTACCTTAGCAAACTTTGCGAGATCCACTCTTTCTGTAAGCTCATCAAGCTTTTGTTCGTCCACGAGAGAGCGGAATCCGGCTTGGGAGAGCGCTCGGAGCAATTGTCGTGAGGTCATCTCCAGGGTATCTATCCCGGTGGTTGTTCGCACGAATGTACGGGAGAGTATATCAAGCTCTGTATAGTACTCTCGTTGCAATCCCTGCTCCGGTAGGTGCCGAGCATTGAGGGCCTCGAGAGCCATTTCGTAGCGTTGTAATTCCGAAAGGGAGGGAGTGGGCGACGGTGGAGCAGGGCGTAGCGCAAGTTTTTCTTTGCGGCGGCGGTAGTATTTGTAACCCAAAAAGCCTCCGATCAAGACGAGCAGGCCTAGCAACCAAGGTAGAGCCATGAGGAATATTTCGCCCCAAGTGTAGGGGAGTGCCCATACCCCTTTGATGTCGTTGAACTGATCGGGATGCTCCATATCCACCTTGGGCAGATTGACTTTGAGGGTGAGAGGATTCGCAAAAGACTCCTGATCTCCTACCCGTACCCCAAAGGCCGGGATTACCACAAGGGTTGAGTCAAACGAAGTAACAGCCATACGAGCATGGAGCTCCTTTGTGGTATTGTCTACGTCGATGGTGTCTGTGATCTCAAACGAGAGCGCTTCGGCACGGAGTTGAGCCGTGTCTATGGGGTTTATAAAATAGGTGTTCTCTAGATCACTTGTGCGTATTACAATATCGATAATAGCGACCTCTCCTATTTGTATTTCATCAGGAACAATGCTTGTTGTAATCTTCGCTTCTTGGCTATGTAGAGCTTGAGGGAGAAGCGTAAAGAGCAGTAGTACAACTCCCCAAAGATGCTTAGATAGGTTGTGTGTGTCTATTCATAAACCAATAACCTCGATACTCCGTATTCATCTTGCCTAGCGGTGCGAGAATATTTTGAGCAAAGCGCGTACAAAATCCTCTCCGGTGGCAACTTCGGCATAGTCTATGCCGTAGAGTTTCATGGAGTTCCTACGTTCCTCTTGTGCCATGGAAAAACCCTCGGCATAGGCACGACGCACTTTTTTCGAATGGGTGTCAATCCAGCGTGTAGCTCCGGTCTCGGGGTCTTCAAACTGTACCAATCCCATTTTGGGCAGTGCCTCTTCTCGGGGATCTCGCACTACAATGGCAATTAAATCATGCTTACGTGCAGCAAAACGCAGGGCATTACGATAGCTTTCTGCCTTGCCGTCGGTCATGAAGTCACTAATAATAAAAGTAGTGGAGCGCTTTTTGACAATGCGGCTGAGGTACGTTAGCGGGATCTCTAGGTTGGTACCACGACCTTGGGGGCTAAAAAGCAGTATCTCGCGTATGATGTAAAGAATATGTTTTTTGCCCTTACCAGGGGGTATATACTTCTCTACCGTATCGGTAAAGAGGAGGACGCCCACTTTGTCGTTGTTCTCAATAGCCGAGAACGCGAGGGTGGCGGCAATCTCGGCAACCAACTCGCGTTTGGTCTCCTCTTGCGTTCCAAAGTTGAGACTCGCGGACATGTCGATGGCAAGCATCACGGTCAGTTCACGTTCCTCTTCGAAGATTTTGATGTAGGGATCTCCGAGGCGAGCCGTTACGTTCCAGTCAATGTCGCGTATATCATCGCCCACTTGGTACTCACGTACCTCACTAAATGCCATACCCCGACCGCGGAACGCCGAGTGGTATTCTCCTGCAAAAAGCTCCTGAGACAAGCCACGCGCCTTGATTTCCACACGGCGCACACGTTGCAATATATCGCTCTGGAGCAATTGTGATTGGGTACTATTTGTGGGCATAATGCCTATCCTCGCCTCTTAGGGCACTACTACCTTATTTATAATCTCTGTAACGATGGTATCGCTGGAGAGTTCGTTGGCTTCGGCTTCGTAGCTCAGGGCAATGCGGTGGCGGAGTACATCGTGTGCCACGGCTCGTACATCCTCGGGGAGTACATAGCCTCTGCCATCTATAAAGGCATAGGCGCGAGCTGCGAGAGATAGGTTGATGGAGGCTCTTGGAGAAGCCCCACAAAGTATCATAGGACGGAGGTTCGCCAAACCTACTTGTTCGGGTTCACGTGTTGCAAAAACAAGGTCTACGATGTAGCGAAGTATCTTATCGTCTACATAGACCTTGCGTACTACTTCGCGCGCGTGGAGTATATCGTCGGTCGTCACTACGGGGCTGATCTTGGGGAGAGAGCCCTGCATATTGAGGAGAATAACGCGCTGCTCCTCTTCTCGGCTTGGATAGTCAATGTGTACTTTGAGCATAAAACGATCCACCTGAGCCTCGGGAAGGGGATAAGTACCCTCCTGCTCCAATGGATTTTGGGTAGCCATTACAAGGAATGGCTTAGGAAGAGGGTAGGTAGTATCTCCGATGGTTACTTGACGCTCTTGCATCGACTCGAGTAGCGCACTTTGCACTTTGGCAGGGGCGCGATTGATCTCATCTGCCAAAACGAAATTGGCAAATACGGGACCTTTCTTTACCACAAACTCCTCTTTATTACGGCTGTACATCATCGTGCCCACTACGTCCGCAGGGAGAAGGTCCGGCGTAAATTGGATACGACTATAATCGGCACGAATAAGGTCGCTTAGCGTCTTAATTGCAAGGGTTTTGGCAAGCCCGGGTACACCCTCTAGCAGGATATGCCCATCGGCAAGTAGCCCAATAAGGAGGGCGCGCACAAGATGATCCTGACCAACGATGGTCTGTCCCATACCTGTGATTATCTTTTCTACAAAGCGGCTCTCAGCCTTTATTTCGGCATTGAGTTGCTGCAAGTCTTGTTGTTCCATAATCAGAGTCTGGCTGTATTTTACAGAGAATGACAACTTCCGAAGAGGCAATGCTCACCGGTTACCACCCACAATCGTCTCTCCGAGAGGGGAGGTAGGAATGCCTCTTTCCGGATACAAAAGTACAAAAGTTATTGTGACTCTCGGGGCTTCGCTAGGGGAGACTTCCGAGAGAGGGAAGGGGTACCGTTAATACTTCCGAGGGAGGGAGAGAAGCGATATTCTCTCTCCTAGTTCATTGTAATAGGGGGATTCTCCTCTTTGGATACAAAAAAACTCCAAGGGAAATCCCTTGAAGTTTCTCTCTTGTGAACCGCCTGGGGCTCGAACCCAGGACCCCAACATTAAAAGTGTTGTGCTCTACCTACTGAGCTAGCGATTCAACCCTAAAAAGTGACTCTCGGGGCTGCATTGTAAGAGCTCTTACAGCACTATCTGCCGCCCAATCACCGTGCAAAGGTACTACTTAATTTGTAACTTGCAATACTTTTCTCTCTGCTTTTTCGTGATTTCTCTTCCTATCCATTTGCCTTTTTGGACTGTAAGTGTTTGTTCTCTAGGTTGTTATTTTTCTCTTTTGGGGCGAAAGAAGCAGTGCTATTGTAATAGAAAAAAGAGAGGAAGTGCGGCTGCCTCCCTCTCTTTCTATCTTTAGCGGAGCTAATTTTCCCCCTCTTGCCGGACTATTCTCTAGCAATCTAGAGAGACAAGAGTAGAGGAGAAAAGCTCATTGCATTACCTTAGTCGTGATGGTTTTCGTTGCGATCTTCGCGTGGACGGCGGTCTTCGCGGCGAGGACGATCCTCACGACGGGGGCGACGCTCAGGCTCTACATACCCTTCCGGTTTGGGGAGGAGTACTCGATGCGATAGCTTAAACTTGCCCGTCTTGGGGTCTATCTCTAGGAGCTGGATGCGGATGTTGTCACCTTCGTGGAGGTTGGTATCCTCAATCTTTTCGAAGCGACGCCACTCAATCTCGCTGATGTGGAGCAAACCTTCCTTACCGGGGAGGAACTCAACGAAGCAGCCGTAGGGCATAACGGAGGTAACTTTACCGTCGTACACTTCGCCTACCTCGGGCATAGCCACAATACCGCGTACCATAGCCAAAGCTGCATCGAGAGATTCTTTGTTGGCAGAGGAGATTTCTACATGACCTTCACCATCGATTTCTTCAATGCTCACCACAGCACCACTCTTTTCTTGGATTCCTTGGATGATCTTACCACCAGGGCCAATAATAGCACCAATAAACTCTTTGGGTACACGGAGCTTCTCAATGCGTGGAGCTTGGGGCTTGAGGTCGGGACGAACGGAAGGCATAGCCTCCTCTATCTTGCCGAGGATGTGCATACGACCCTCACGAGCTTGTGCCAAAGCACGCTCCAAGATTTCGTAGCTCAAGCCGTCTACCTTGATGTCCATTTGGGTAGCGGTGATACCATCGCGGGTACCCGTTACCTTAAAGTCCATATCACCGAGGTGGTCTTCATCCCCGAGGATATCGGAGAGAACGGCATAATTTGTTCCCTTATTTTCACTGATAAGCCCCATGGCAATACCCGAAACAGGCTTTTTGATCTGTACCCCGGCATCCATCAAAGCAAGTGTGCCGGCACAAACCGTTGCCATAGACGACGAACCATTGGACTCGAGAATGTCGCTGATTACACGTACTACGTAGGGATATTCGTCTGGGATCATACGCTTGAGGGCACGGAACGCGAGGTTACCATGACCGATCTCGCGGCGACCCGTAGCGCGTTGTGGACGAGCCTCTCCTGTAGAGAAGGGAGGGAAGTTGTAGTGGAGGAGGAAACGCTCTTTGCAGCGGCAGAGTACATCGTCTACCAACTTTTCGTCGGCTTTGGTACCGAGGGTTACCGTCGTGAGCGACTGAGTTTCTCCACGAGTGAAGACAGCCGAGCCGTGAGGCATAGGTAGGCAGTCGGTCTCAATCCAGATGGGGCGAATCTCCGTTGTCTTACGACCATCGAGACGTTTCCCCTCATCGAGGATGGCACGGCGCATTGCTTCCTTTTCTACATCGTGGTAGTAGCGAGCAATCATAGACTTCTTAGCGGCCAAATCCTCTTCTGAGAATTGAGCCTTGTATTCCTCAATGAGAGCCTCGAACGAAGCTGTACGCTCCTGTTTGCTTGTGCCACTAGTGGCAATGGCGTACGCCTTGGCATAGCACTTATCGTGTACGTCCTGGCGGAGAGCGTCGTCGTTTTCTTCGTGGCAATAGGTACGCTTAACGAGTTTACCTACAGCTTCGGATAGCTCAAGCTGGGCTTGGCACTGCTTCTTGATGGCCTCATGGGCTACCTTAATAGCCTCCAGCATATCTGCCTCTTGTACTTCGTCCATCTCGCCCTCTACCATCATGATGTTGTCGATAGTAGCTGCCACCATCATGTCAATATCAGCATTTGCTACTTGCTCATAGGTAGGATTGATGAGGAACTCACCATTGATGCGAGCTACACGAACTTCGCTGATAGGACCTTCGAAAGGAATGTCCGACACGGCAAGAGCAGACGAAGCTGCGAGTCCTGCAAGGGCATCGGGCATATCAACGCCATCGGCGGAGAACAACGTTATATTGACAAATACTTCTGCGTGATAGTCAGCAGGGAATAGGGGGCGTAGTGCACGGTCTACAAGGCGGCTGGTAAGGATTTCGTAATCAGAAGCCTTGCCTTCGCGACGGGTGAACCCACCCGGGAAGCGACCCACAGCAGAATATTTTTCTTTGTAGTCTACTTGTAAGGGCATAAAGTCGCAATCGGGGGCAGCATCAGCAGCTGCACAAACAGTTGCGAGCAATACGGTATTGCCCATGGTTACGGTAACGGCACCGTCGGCCTGTTTGGCCAATTTTCCCGTTTCGACCTTGATCGTACGTCCATCACCAAGGTCAATCGTCTTAGATACGGGTGTAATCATAATCTTTTTCTTTTATCTTGCATCTTAAATATATTCTAGGCAAAGGTACGCAAAATGCCCTTTCCGTAGTATATTTTCTCGGACTTATTCGCTGGTGCAGATTCCAGTATCAAGTGCAACGGTGTGACAAAAGTAGTGGTAGAGCTTCATTTCAGTAAGCCTACTAATCAAAAGTTTTGGCTCTAGAGGAGGCTTCTCCTTTGGAAAATTGCCCTCTAGTTATGTCCTAGATGATTAAGGGTTGCAGAAATCTGCATAGCAATCAGCTTAGCGGCAAGCGCAGAGAAACCACCCCACAGCCACGTCAATCTACACTTAAGACAGGCTGCAGTTTTTCTTAGGAAAGGCGGTAAACCACATATAACCAAGCAGTGTTACAACACCCCATGATATTATATTCACAACATCTCTTGTTGTATATCTCGTAAGCTCCTCTATAGGACGAATAGAAGCGATATAGGTATAAGTGACAAATGGCAAGTAAGAGCCGAGAGGATCATTTGTGACAAATAGGGCAATAGCTGTAAGGAGAATGCATGAAAGTATGGGCAACGTAAAATTTCGAGACAGCAAACTAATTAGCAATTGTATTGCCCCTACAGAAAATGAAGCTAGTAAGACCCTTGATGTAACCTGCATTGATGGCAACCAAATGGTGTACTCAACAAATCTATATGCCGGGATCAAAATACCCAGTAGATATCCTCCCAATACAAAGCACACCCACACAATAACACAAAGAATCATTATCAGTAATTGTAACACAAATACCTTTGATAAGTACGACTTCCATCTAACAATGGGAAATGAAAGAAGCGTTCGTATATTGTCATTTTGAAATTCAATCTCACAAATCAAATAGGATAATATCGTTACAGATAGAGGTAGCATAAACGAAAAAATGGGGAGCACATGGCGAGACCAAATTAGCATCCATGGATTTTCGGTATAACGAGGTTGAGCATAGTCAAATAGTCCACTCCACCCTTTGAAGGTCAAGTAGAGAAGAACTAATAAATAAACGATCAGAGGAGATAATAGGAGCATTACAACGAGCTTGTTGTGAAAAACCTTATAGATCTCTGCACTCAAAAAGTTTGAAAGAGAAATATTGGACTTCATAATTATCTATTCTGTAAGGTGGATAAAAGCAGTCTCAAGAGCCGATTCTTGATAGGTTATATTGTATATAGCAATTCTCTCTTGGCTCATTAATGCAATCAATTGAGCAAATTCATTTTCATTTCTAATTTCAAAGGATACATGATTCGCATCATGAATCTCCACCAAGGAGAACTTTGAATCATAGCCTAGTTGAGTTATAATGGAAGTGTTATCAATTTTGAACTTTACAATATTCGACTGTTTCTTTACCAATCCGCTGATATCTCCTTGATAAATAACTTTGCCTCCATGGATGATAGCAACGTGGTCAGCCAATTTCTCAAGTTCCTCTAAGATATGGCTAGAGAGGAATATGGTCACCCCCTCCTCTTGGTTTAATATCTTTAAGATAGATCTTAGTTCGTATATACCCTGAGGATCTAGTGCGTTGAGAGGTTCGTCTAAGATCAACATTTCTGGGCGATTGAATAAACACATCGCCAACCCGAGTCGCTGTTTTAGTCCAGAAGATAGAGATTGTGCCTTCTTATTGGCATGGTCATTAAGCCCCATCAAAGACAAAACCTCTTTTTTCCGACCTTTCCCCAATCTAAAGATATGATCAAGGTAGTCTAGATTCTCTGACACGGTAAGAAACGGATAAAAAAAAAGGATGCTCTATCATGCTACTGGAGTAAGAACGCAGCAGCAAAGGAGCCTCTCTAAGGCTAACTCCTCGAAAGAAGATCTCTCCTTCTTCTATTGGGAGAAGACCTAATAACAACTTGATTGTAGTAGATTTTCCCGCTCCATTTTTTCCAAGATAACCAAAGATTGATCCTTGAGGAATCTCTAGATCAACTCCCCGAAGAACTTGGTTACCCTGATAACCAAACGATAATCCCCTTACCGATAATATATTAGCCATAGTAGAATATCTAAGTCATACCAAGTATATGCAGCACATGTCTATGCAGCAGAGATAACTTAGAAAATCAAAATGGACAAAATCTAGCAAACTTTACAATTCTGCAGATTTCTGTATCAAGTGTAGTAGCGTCGCAGAGGGACGGTTTGAGGTGTGCTTGTCTCTCCTTTCTCCGTGAAAAACGGAAGAAATGGAGGCTGAATTTTTTTTCGTTGCAGCCCAAGAAATCTTTTCTTTTCACTCAAGAATGGAGGGTATCTCTGCCCTAGTTTTTTTTGTTTTAGGGCAGTAACTTTTTAGGGTATGGAGTCTGAGTAATAAATCTCTAGGAGATAGGTGGTTTAGAGATGGGGTGTGTTTCCCTCCCTCCCCCCCATGATTCTAGTGGGGGATATGGGGAGGACTGCAGGGGTGATGTCTTGAGGGGTGTCGGAGTCTACTCGTAACTCTGGGGGGGCTGTGGAGAGGGAATAGGAGGGATGTGCTTAAAGCGAGAGGAGCCCTTGGGTGATCTCTGCATCCTGCCGTAGGGCTTGTGATAGCTCTTCGTAGGAAGAAAAACGGGCTTCGCCTCGCGTATGGGCGATGAGCTCCACGGCTATCTTTTTGTCGTAGAGATTACCTTGGAAATTGAATAGATTTACCTCAATGGTGCGTTCCAACCCGTCGGCAATGGTGGGGCGATTGCCGATATAGAGCATCCCTCCGTAGCGAGCTTCGCCCAAATGTGCCCACACGGCGTACACTCCGAGAGGGGGGATTAGCTTATGAGCATCCTCCGGTTGGATATTTGCCGTGGGGAATCCTAGCGTTTTTCCTATGCCTAAGCCTCCTTTTACCTCCCCTGTGATGCGGAAGTTATACCCCAAGAGTTGATTGGCAAGAGAGAGATTATCGGCTCGTAGGAGCTTGCGTATCCGGCTCGAACTGTAGGGCTTCCCCTCCTTTTCGTCGAAAAAAGGCTCTTGAGGGAGCACGCGCACGCCCCATTTCTCCCCCAGACTTTTGTAGTCCGTTGGTGGATCTCCTGCCTTGGGAGGGCGACCGAAGTGATGGTCGTAGCCCATGAGGAGAGTATGAACGTGAAGTTGCCGGGTGATGATATGCCGGAAAAACTCTTCGGCAGAGAGGGCTGCCAATGCCCAATCGAAGGGGAGCAGGAATAGGAAATCTACTCCTGTTTTGGCAAGGAGTTGCTCTCGCTCGGTATTGCTATTGAGTTTCTCAAAGGGATGATCGGGGCGAACCACCATAACCGGTGGGGTATCGAAGGTAATCACGGCAGAGGGGAGCCGGAGCCGTTGTGCCTCGTGCTTGAGTTGCTCTATAAGGAAGCGATGCCCCCCATGTACCCCATCAAAAACTCCAATGGTGGCTACAACTTGCTCGGGAAGAAGCTCTGGGGATTCGCAAGATAGCTCTCCCGAGGGCAGGCGAATGAACTTTATCGTATCCATGCTTGGGGGTTTTGTTTGCTACGCTCGTGCCATACTTGGAAGTTGAGTATGGCCTTATTGCTAAAGCTATCAATAGCCACCTTACCTAAAACCTGATGCGCCTTTACTTGTTGTCCCTTGCGTACTGTTACGCCTGTAATGTTGGAGTAGACGGTGAGGTAATTACCATGACGGATAATAATGGCAGCCTTATTCCCTTCAATTACGAATACACTGGTGACCTTCCCCTCGAAGACGGCGCGTGCACTTGTGCCCTGGGGTACCTCTAGGTCTATACCGTTGTTATTGGTTTGTACTCGGCTCAATTCGTTGTGTTGTTGCACGCCAAAGGTGCCAATAATGCGGTAGTTGTTATTGACGGGTGCGGGTAGATTCCCCTTGTTTTGGGCAAAGCTCCCCCCAAGGCGACGCTCTTCGGCAGTCATGGGATAGCCTCCCTTGGTGGCTGCTTTGCGCTCTTCCGGGGCGGGTTCTTTGCCGGCGGTCGTCTTGTCTTTACCCTCGGCTAAGCGTTTGCGTCGCTCCTCTTCTTCGCGAGCTTTGCGCTCTGCCTCGGCTATTTCTGCCGCAATTTGTTGCTCAATCTTGCGGTTGAGGGCTGCTACTTGCTGCTGCTGCTGCTTGCGTTGCTGTTGCAGATCTTTTTCTTGTCCCTGTAGCTGAGTCACCTCACCTATGCGCTGCTTGCGCTCCTTCTCGAGCTGAGCCTTCTCTTGCTCACGCTGTACGAGTAGTTGCGATTTACTCTTTCGGTTTACCTCAATGGCTTGGCGAGTATGCTCAAGGGCGGTACGCGTCTCTTTCAGCTCTTGGGCTGCGCGCTTGTGGGCGTTGGCATATTGCGAGACAAACCTCATGCGTCTGATGGCTTCGTCGAAGGCAGATGCCGACAAAACAAAGAGCATTCTGTCTGTACTGCTCTTCCTCTTCTGTAGGGCGAGAACAGAGCGTTCGTAGGCCGCTTTACGCTCTTCTTCCTCTGTGCGTAGCACTTGCTCCTGACGTGCGAGAGAGTCAATATCCGAACTAAGCTCCTTGATTTCGTTATCAAGAGCCACTACTAATTCCTGTCGTTGAGCTACCTTCTTTTTGAGGAGTGCTGCCTCTTGCTGCTTTTTATTCTTATCGTTTTTTATGCGGCTGAGTTCTTTGTCGGTCTTTTCGATAGCCTTGATGGCCTCTTTGCGCTGCTGCTCTAGTTGTTGAACTTTCTTCGACTTCTGCTGTGCCACCATGGGGAGCGACGCCAGAAGCGTGAGCATGAGGAGTAGGGTATAGCGGAGTTTCATTGATGAGAAATACTACTGGAATAGGCTAGAGATAAGCTGTAAAGCTTCTTTTATAGTGAGTTGACGATACCCCGAGGGGATGGTCACAATAAGATGGTCGTGAGCCTGCTCGCTGCGACGATAAGAACTGCCTTCGACCTCCAAAGAGAGCGTACTGGCACCATCTTGTAGCACTCGGTAGGAGCAACGGTCGGGTAAAAGCCCTTTTTCGTGTGAGGTGTAGTGGGTGTACGTTGCTTTTAGTACACCTCCATTAACCGGCGAACTCTCCAGGGCATTGGGGCGCATATTCTCCCCTATCGTATAGAGAAGAGAGAGCTTATTTTGGGGGAGTTTTACTAAGGCTTGATGGGGCGTTACCATCTTTTCCACCTCAAGCTCTTGAGGGAGGTAGCCCAGAAGCAACCCCTCTAAGAGAGGGTAAGATAGGGGGAGGGGGAATTGATCTTGGCAGGCGGCGTTGAGCTGCTGGTAAGAGGCGCGCAGGTAGGTTTTATTGTGTTTGTCGATAACAACAATCTCCTCGGGGAGCAGATACACTCGGGCAATTTCGAATAAAACGAAGGGACGAAGAGAGGCGTATATCCCCTCTCCTACTACTACAGAAGCATTGGCATCAAGGGAGATAGAGGAGCCTTCTACCTCTAAAGTAAGATTCGCTTTGACTTGCCAAGGTGCTGCTATGGGGCGCGCCGAAGAAAAAGCCATGGCCTCCCTATTTTGCCTTGAGGAGCTATTGGGAGTTACACTCGGGCGACGACTACCACAGCCCCAGAGGAGCAAGACAAGCGCCAAAAGACTCAAAATGGATGGGATAGAGAGCGATTTCTTCATGATGGATAGTTACTTAGAAGACTCCATACGTCGCTTTATTTCTTCGATAGCAAGGTCAATCTCGTCCGTAGAGATAAGTTGTTTTACTTTCTGAAGAAAGAGAAGACTTGTTTGTAGGTTGCCCACTTCTTCTTGCACCTTTGCATAGTGGTAGTAATACTCCGCAAGGCTGGCTATGCTGACACTCGATGGTTCCTCTTTTTGGGCTGCCTCAGCTCTCTCAATAGCTTGGCGTAAATAAATCTCTGCTTGTAGATAATCTCGCTGCAAAAAGAGGGCAAAGCCATAGGTGTCTAGTAGTCTAAAATCGTTGGGATGCAGGGCAACCGCTTTAGAGGCCAGCCTCACGGCTTTTTCTATCAGAGCGGGTTGCTCTAGTCCGAGTAGGAAGTAGGCGTAGTTGTTAAGTGCCGTAGCATTTTTTTCGTTGAGCTTGATAGACTCTTCGTATGCGGCTATCGCGTCCTGATTTTTGTGCTGTGCCACGCAGAGATCTCCCACCTGACCATAAAGATCGCTTAGCACTTCGGTTTGAGTGGTATCGGCTTGAGCAATCCCTTGCAGGGCTGTCCTTTTTGCCAGCTCTAGGTCTCCGGAAGTCTCTTCTGCCAGGCTCTTAAAGAGGAATAAACTCCCCTCGTGCGGGTATTGCTTGAGGGCTTGGGGGAAGTATTTGTATAGCTCGTCGTACGCCCCTCTTGAGAGCAGGTCCTGGAATAATCCGTTCCAAAGCTCGGGGTGCCCTGTGGGGAATAGCTCGGTCATTCGCACCAGTTGCACATGACGCTCGGAGTGCTTATCCAGCATGTATAGCAGAGACTGGAGATCGAGTTGCGCATCGAAGTTGGTGGGGTAAGCCGCAAGAAACTCCTTGTAAATGGGGAGGAAAGGGGCTAGATCCAGGTCTTTGCTAACAAACTCTGAGAGGAAAGCATGAAGAGCCTCTTGCGAAAATTCGGGCGTCATACCATCTGCTTTCCAAATTCGTTGTAGAACGCTAAATACCTCCGGATAGCGGTTCAAATCTAAGAGAATGGAGGCCTCGGCATAGCTGATACTGCCCGATGCGCGTTGTGATTGGGGTATCTTTTGCAAGAGATTATAGGCGACCTCTGCACTCAGATTCTGTTTGACATTAAAGAGCAGGCTCGTCAATTCGTTGAGGGAATTGCCGTTGTACTCTAGGGCTACATCTAGGTAGCGATTCATCGCTTCTGTATCGTGCGTTTCGAAGGCAACTCGCTGTGCTACCTGTAGGGCATGGGCATAGTATGGAGTGCCACGTGAGGCCTCGAGTAGAGCCGGTAGACGCTGCGAAACTTGATCGTACTGCCGCTCCTCCAGTAGTACCCCTAGGGCGAGAAGTTGATTGCGGCTATCGGAGGGCGATAGTTTTATATGCCTATCCAGCATGCGGAGAAGCTCGTCGGTCTCTCCTTTGCTGGCAAGGGTATAACCGTATTGAAAGGCGTATTCGTCGTGACTTGGGTCTGCTTCGAATGCTTTGTGGTACCATTCGGTCGCTTGTTCCACCGAGATGGGGCGCAATAAGTTCCCCAACGCAAAAGCCGAGGCTCCCGAGGGATCCAACTGATACGACGCAAGGATCTGATAGTAGGCAAGGAGTGGTTTTTCGGATAATAGAGAGGAAGCCCCCTCTGCAAAGAGCCTATCGGATAATGCCTTTTGCGTGCTGACCTCTTGTGCCGAGGCTGCTCCCAAGGAGCAAAGGAGCAAAAGAAGGGTATAAAGATACTTCATAAACGGGGCGTCTGTAGGGCTTTACTTTGTTGTTTGCATGCCGGTATGCCCAAAACCGCCTTCGCCTCGTTCGCTCTCCGATAGGGTCTCTACTTCGTGCCAATCGGCTGTTTCGTAGCGAGCAATTACCATTTGGGCAATGCGGTCTCCCGAGGAGATTTGTACCGGCTCCTGTCCCAGATTGATCAAGATAACCCCGATTTCGCCGCGATAATCGGCATCGATTGTACCGGGGCTATTGAGTGTTGTTACTCCCGATTTGAGAGCCCAACCGCTGCGAGGACGGATCTGTGCTTCGTAACCTGCTGGCAGCTCTATGTGTAATCCTGTGGGGACAAGACAACGCGCCCCCGGAGCCAATTGGATCGGTTGGGGGAGGTATGCACAGAGATCCACACCTGCGGATTGGAGAGTCGCATAGCGAGGTAGAGGGTTATCGGATCGGTTGATTATGGCTATCTTCATACTTGTAGACATCTCAAAAAGGAGCGTGGCAAAACTCGCGTTCTACTCCGCACTTGGCACGAAGTTACTTATTTTCTGCCATTTGCCGGTCTTCTCTCTGTTTGGGTTCTACCCAGTCTCCATTCTCTCGGATGAGGGCAATAAGAGCATCTACGGCGTCTTCCTCTGCAATTCCCCGCCGCATACACTTTTGTCCTTTGTAGAGATCGATTTTGTGCGGCGCGCCTCCTACATAGCCATAATCAGCGTCGGCCATCTCTCCGGGGCCATTCACAATACATCCCATGATGCCTATTTTGAGGTTGGAAAGATGGCTCGTTGCCTTTTTGATGCGGGCAATTGTTCCTTCCAAATTATAGAGCGTACGCCCACATCCCGGGCAGCTAATGTACTCGGTGTGGGAGAAACGAAGGCGGGTTGCCTGTAGAATGCCTAGAGCCAGTGCCTGTAGAGAGGAAAGGGGAAGGTGTGGGGCTGTGAGCATAATGGCGGAGCCGGCACCCTCTAGGAGGAGCGTTCCCAAGTCTGTTGCAGCTGCAATCTGTACTTTTTCTAGGGATTCGTGCGGCGCAAATTGCGCTTCTAGGGCGATGGGGGCGGTTATTCCCATTTCGGCAAGGAGGGCGATCGTTCTACGCCATAGCCCAACGCGATTGGCTCCACTTGCCCTCAATATCAAGAGCCTATTGGGCTGGTGCGTGAGATTGAGAGCTTCTGCTTTCTCACGAGAGAAGCTATCCGTTTCGATCAAAATAGCAGGGAGGGAGGAGAGATCCAGTGCCTCTACCGACGTGCCTACCCTGTCGCCTCCTGCCAAAGGGAGCTGAGGAGTGCCATCATCTTTCCCCACAATAAGGACAGAGGGTAAGAGGTTGGCTCCGTAGAGTTGCCCGGCAATAGAAGAGGCATTGCGTGGGAGCATTTGTGCTCGGTAGGGTAGGGGGCATAGGGGGGATAGTTGGGGGGCAGCGGCTCGCTCGGCAATGTGCTCCATAAGGAGGCGTGCAACGGGGAGTTCTGCCTCGGGGGCTTCGCTTAGGGAGACACGCAGCGTATCTCCCAACCCATCGGTAAGAAGGGAGCCAATGCCTACGGCACTTTTGATTCGTCCATCCTCGCCCTCTCCGGCCTCGGTTACGCCAATGTGCAAAGGATAATGCACCCCCATTTCGTCCATACGCTCTACCAAGAGGCGTACTGCTTGGGTCATTACCTGCACGTTGGAGCTTTTCATTGAGATGACAATATCCTCAAAGTCCAAGCTGCGAGCCACGCGGAGATACTCCAGACAACTCTCTACCATTCCCTCGGGAGTGTCGCCATAACGCCGGAGCATACGCTCACTAAGAGAACCGTGATTTACCCCTAGTCGAATGGCTCTTTTCAGGCGTTTGGCTTCGCGTAAGAAGTCGCCAAAAAGTTGCTGTACACGCTCCCGGCCATGAGCAAAGTCCGCATCAGAGAGGCTCTCTCCGCTCCATTCTCCTTTGCGATCTGCAAAGTTTCCGGGGTTGATACGCACTTTCTCTACATGCTTTAGAGCCTCATAGGCAGCTTGTGGATTGAAGTGAATATCGGCGATGAGAGGGATGGAGTATCCTTTTTTGTCGAGTGTTGCTCGGATGGTTTGCAGGCATTCGGCCTCGCGTACCCCCTGCGCCGTAAAACGCATATAGTCCGCTCCTGCTAGGGCTACTCGCTCTGTTTGGGCTATGCCGGCCTCGGTATCCGGAGTGGAAACGTTGGCCATGGTCTGAATGCGCAAAGGGTACTCAGACCCTAAGGGTACAGTGCCTATTGAGACGCTACACGTACAACGTCTACGATAATTGAGCGCATCAAGAGGGTAGTGCAGAGGGGTGGAACTGAGGGGGGGCATAGGGTTATAGATCTATCGTGTGCACCATATAGAGGTGCGCCACGGACTGCTGTTTATTTCGACTTCTTTCGGGGACTTGTCTTGTATTATGTGCAGTATCAGGGGACTGCTACTGCCTATGGGAGCAATTCTTTAGTTGGTCTTGAAGCGGTACTTTACCTCTTTGAGGTCGGCATTGGCGCGCACTACTTTTTCCTTTAGCCCCTCTTTGAAGGCTTTGAGACGCTCCATAAGATCGGCGTCGCCCAGCGAGAGCATTTGTGCCGCTAGAAGAGCTGCATTCTGAGCTCCATTGATTCCCACGGTGGCAACAGGTATCCCCGGAGGCATTTGTACGATAGCGAGGAGGGCATCCATACCATCGAGTGTTGCTTTGATGGGCACCCCGATAACGGGCAGGGGCGTCATGGAGGCAATTACGCCACAGAGATGAGCAGCCATCCCGGCTCCTGCAATAATAACACGTACCCCTTTTGCCTCGGCTTCACGGGCAAATTGAGCCACCTCATCAGGGGTGCGGTGAGCCGATAGAGCCAAAATTTCAAAAGGAATCGCGAGTTCGTCTAATTGGCGTACAGCCTTCTCCATTACAGGAAGATCGGAGGTGCTGCCCATGATAATACTTACAAGCGGAGTCATATGTAATACGATTGTATTGTGTGATAGATCCAAATATCGTTCTGTCTAGGACAATGCAAGCGAGGGCGAATCAAAAGAATCCTCTTGACGCGCCCTCTATGTTTTAGCTATACACACAACCTGCCCCTCTTTTGTGTTGAGAGAGGTGAGGTGTATTAGCTTAGCTTTTGATTGTGCCTCTATTAGCCGAGGAATGAGCTGTAAGCAGCAGCATCCATAAGGGTTTCTACCTTAGCGGGGTCTGCCATCTTTACCTTAATAATCCAGCCTTCGCCGTAGGGATCGTTATTTACAAGCTCGGGTTGATCTTCAAGGGCAGCGTTGAGTTCTACCACTTCTCCCTCTACGGGCATAAGTAGGTCAGCCACAGTCTTAACGGCTTCGATAGAACCAAATACTTCACCGGCAGCTACAGTTTCGCCTTCCGTAGGTACGTCTACATAAACGATTTCACCCAATTCGCCTTGAGCATAATCGGTAATACCGATAAACGCCATATCGCCTTCGATGCGTACCCACTCGTGGTCTGTAGTGTACTTGAGTTGTGCAGGAATATTCATACTTCCGTATCTCTATAATTAATGTGTTACTATTGTCTTTTTCTCTTTTGGGGCGGTGCCTTTCGCGTTTTATGGCAATGGCTTTGCATTCTCCCCGAATACAAAGGTAATAGTTACCCCACAATATGCAGCATGTTTGTTGCTACAATCTCTATTCTTTCTTGTTGTGCGATAAAACAAAAAGAGCCCCGGCGCATTGCCGAGGCTCTCTCCGGAATTATTCATCTTAGGAAACAAAGTGCCCGGAGCCGGGATCGAACCGGCACGGGTGTTACCCCATTGGTGTTTGAGACCAACGCGTCTACCAATTCCGCCATCCGGGCTGTAGACATCTCGTTCCTCCGACAAACCGAGTGCAAAGGTAATGAAAGACCTCGGATTGTACAATACTTAGATTACACATTTGTTCTAACTTGCTACCGGCTAGGATCCTATTTCTTTTTTTTGTTGCACTCTGATATGGAGAGCCCTCCGAGAGTTTTCTTTTCGGCTCAAAAGGGGAGGAGGAAAAATGGCTGCCTAGATTCTTACTTTTTCTCGGGCAGAAACCTCTCCCCCTTCTGCCCAAAACTTTTTTATTTTTCAGGTAGAAATGGAGTGCAATTCCAGGCAAGAACGGAATTTATTTCACCCTGTACACTTCTCTCTTTTCTCCTAGGGAGCCTATCCCGATAGTCTCTCGGCAAAAACAATAAACCCCTATTCCTCTCAGGAGATAGGGGTGATTCGGGAAGCTTTCTGTGGTTGTTTGAGAAATCTGTGTACACAGAAATTTATGTGCGTGTACACTAGTCCAGCATTAGGTCAATGTAGAAGGGGTTCTCCGCAAATAGCTGCTCCAGCAGGAGCGAAGGGGTGAGAATATTTTTTTGTAGAGACTTCGGGGGAAGAGGCGTGAAGAGGCATTTCCCTTTCTCTAATCGGTAGCGACCTGTATTGGGGAGGAGCATTGTGTCGAAGAGATCGAACTGCCATTCTATATTCGGGTGCTTCTTGGCATAGAGAGCGAGGAGCTGTGGGATTTTGACTACCCGCATCATGCCGTGCAGCTCAAGCCCTTTGCCTAGTGGGGGCGTTACTACTTGATGGTAAGCTAATCCCTCCTTTATGGGGAGTTGTATGGCAATGAATTGTGAGCATTCGTCCCCTTGTAGTAATCGGACTACCCCCTCGTGCGTGTAGCCGCCCCCACTGAGCAGGGCATCTTCTATTACACACTTCCACTGAGGGTAGGTGTGCTCCAGGTGTCCCATAGTCCAGCCTCGACGTTGCCGGATATAGTGTAGATATCCTTCTGCACTAGCTTGCCTGCAAAGTTGAGGTGGGGGAGTGAGGCGAGGGGAGTTCGGTTGGGATACGCTACGATAACAGACTTTGGCGTAGCCGAATTTGCGTTGATAGTAGTCGTAGAGCCACGGCTCAGCAGGGATAAGAAAGGCGAGCAGTTTACCCGTTTGGTACATTTTAGTATGAGCAGAACGCAGCAGGGCTGGCATTAGTCCTCGCTCGCGCTCGGTGGAGAGGGTGGCAGCTCCGGATATATAGGCAGCTTCTACTCGCTCTTCCCACAGCCTAAAGGTGTAGGAGACGCGGCCTGTGTGTGCAGTGGCTTTGGGCGCACCTCCATAGTCAATCAGTAGATCGGTCTCGTCATCTTGGTACACACGCCCGAAGTAAAGGTCGAGGAACCCGTCGCCGTCTCCAAAGACCTCTTGCCAAATCTCACGAGAGAGCTGTCGCCTATCCAGGGGATTCATACTTGTGCGTGCCTCCTTAGCAGAGCCGTTCCCTTGTAGAGCCGCAACTCCGGTTGATAGGATTCTTTGGCAAAACGTAGTCCGGGAATCCCCAAATCTTCCTCTCTATTAATGTAGATATACTGTTCAGGAATTTGTTTGGCAAACTCGTTGTTGATCACAGTGTAGGCTCCCTCAATAGCCGGATTGGCCTTCTCCACATGTACGTCAAACGTATTGTGGTTGATAGGGGAGCCTAGGGTCATGGCTACTATTTTGCCCTCAATCCAAAGAGCACCTCCCTGCAACTGCAACACCTCACAAGCATCGAGAATGCGGTGTACCATCCTATTTTCCTCTTGAATACCATCGCGCTGAGTGGTATCATCAAGCCATTGATCGGCAAAATCTTTGTACAGTTCTTTCTGGTCGGGGGTGAAAGGCCGGTAGGTGTAGTCCGGATAAAGTTTCTTGAACTTATTGATATGGTTGCGTTTGGACTGTAGTTTCTTACCCGACAGCGAGACGAGTCTCTCCCGCAGGTAGACGTAGTCGGCATAGTCTTCGTCCCAAAAGAACTGGAAGTCCTGCCCGAAGTCTTGCTCGAGACTCTTGGCACAACCCTCGGTTACGCCCATGCAAACGAGAGGGAATCCCTCCTTCTCCGCGTAATGGATAAGTTCGTTGATAGCCCCCTGCCAGAGAGCACGCTCTGTACAATAGGGGAGGAGGAAAACGGGATGGGAGCGCAGAGGAGAGCGAAATCGGATGATGAGCACCCGCTCTTGAAAGATAGTCCAAGAGGTCTCGTAGCGTTCACTCCAGCCGTATAGGTTGGTAAACGCAAGGTCGCAGATAGCCTTATCGTCTTGGTAAATAAGGGGGAAGATAACGTCTCTATCCTCTAGAGTGATAGGGAGAAAGCGTAGTTGGCACATGTTTTATCGGGATAGATAGGTGCGCGCCGAACGATGGATTTGCTCAATCATGGCCACGAGTCCATTACTACGCGTGGGAGATAAATGCTCACGAAGCCCCATCCGATCGATGAAGTATAGCTCCTGCGATAGAATATCTTCGGGTCGTTGCCCATCGTACACACGGAGCAGTAGGGCAGCAATCCCCTTGACAATGAGGGCGTCACTATCCCCTCGGAGGGCTAGAGTACCGTCTTCGTTGGGGGTAATTACAATCCATACTCGGCTTTGGCATCCCTCAATTATATGCTCAGGAGTTTTCTCAGAATCCTCTAGAGGAAGCAGTGTATTCCCCATGTCGATGAGGAGGGAGTATTTGTCCATCCAATCATCAAAGGGCTCGAATTCTTCTAGTATTTCGTCTTGTATCTCGTTGATTGACTTGCTGTTCATTGCCTTTTATTTACGTTCGTTTTCTCTCTCTTCGAGGTAAGCCATAAGGGTCTCGCCTACTGCTTTTAGAACTTCTTTGTCAATTACGTCCATGTTGTCTCCGTGTGTGTGCCAGTGTGCACCAAAACCATTGCTCCGGGCAGGATCGTAGTTTACTATATCTATAGTGGGGATGGCGAGGTTGTCTATAATGGGTTTGTGGTCGTCTGTAAGAGCAGCCCCATCTGCCTGAATAAAATAGTGTCCATAACCAAGACTTGCAGCCTTATCCCATAGCGAGGAGACAATGCTTGGGGCGTGAACTTTGGAGAAATACTCCCATCGGAATTTTGCGTCGCGCGCACCTACCATATCGAGAAGGATACCAAACTCAGCACGATAGTGCTCTACATGGGGATGCTTACTCCAGTAGGTGGAGCCAAGGCACCAAGAGTCTTCCTGTTCGCTAACCCCCATGTCTTCTGCGTCGACAAAGAGGAAATCGACCCCCAAGGTGCTCTTGCGATCGGCCAATTGGCGTGCAACCTCAAGCAACACTCCTACGCCACTTGCTGCGTCGTCAGCTCCCAAGATCGGTTCGCTTTTGCGGCTAGGGTTGGGGTCGTTATCCGCTGTGGGGCGAGTATCCCAGTGTGCTAAGAGCAGGATACGACGCTCTGCCGAGGGGTTGAGGCGACCTATTATATTGGTAATAGGGAGGGAAACGCCCTCGTGGGTTGATATGTTCGCTTGCTGCAATACTATCTCCAAACCAAACTCTGTGAGCTTGCTTGCGATCCACTCGCCGCACTCTCGGTGAGTAGGAGTGTTGGGGACACGCGTCCCGAAGGCTACCTGCTGAGCAATGTAACTATAGGCACTATCCGCATTGAATAGGTTGTGAGCTTCGTCGGGTTGTGCCGCTGTGGTATCATCAGTTGCACTCTCTTTCTTTCCTCCCCTACAGCCAGTGGCTGAGACGATGACGAGGGAGACGGAGAGGGATACGAGTAGAGTTCTTAATAGCTTGGGGCTTGTCTTCATACTTTTATAGAGTAATGGATATAGTTATCTAGAGGAGGAGACTTGGAGAAAGGAGAGTAGAGGGTAACTCCCTAGAGAGGACGCGAAAAGGCCGCTGCGCACCCCAAAAAGGAACAACAGCGGCCCAACACACCAACACATGAAACATGAAAAGCCCTTTCACAAGGGGATAGGGCAAATTTCTCTATCCTAGAAGCAATTACGCCTGTTGGAGGGCGGCAATTGCTCGATCGTAATCAGGTTCATGGGTAATGTCGTCTACAAGCTCTGTGTAAACTACCTTACCATTCTTGTCTATTACCACAACGGCGCGTGCGAGTAAGCCCTGAAGGGGACCATCCGTCATCAAAAGACCGTAGCCTTTTTCGAAGGAATCTCCACGGAATGCCGAGAGGGTTTCTACATTTGCAAGCCCCTCTGCTCCACAGAAGCGAGCCTGTGCAAATGGAAGATCCTTGGATATACATAGAACGGCAGTATCTGCCATCTCCGATGCAACCTTATTGAAGCGACGCACACTAGCGGCACAAACCCCTGTGTCAATGCTTGGGAAGATATTGAGTACTACCTTTTTTCCTCTATACTCCTCGAGCTTTGCTTCTGCGAGAGAAGCCTTGACTGCTGTAAAATCGGGAGCTATAACTCCCACTCGGGGCATCTCTCCTAGGAGGTTAATCGTAAGATCGCCTTTGAGTTTAGTCGTTGCCATATTTACAAATCCTACGCGAATCTTCTAAATTCGCAGCTAAGTTACATATTAATTTTTATACTACAAACTCTCGTGGAGTTATTCTTTGCTTTTTGAGATTATTTCTTGTATGTACTCATTGATTGTACCCTCGGGGATATTGCCCAATGTCTGTATGGGCATCCCTTTTGTGGGGACAAAGAGTACCATCGGGATGCTTTTTACACCAAAGTGCGCAGCCAATACTTCGTCCTTATCTACATTGACTTTGTAAAGGAGAACTTTGCCTTCGCTCTCTGCCACAATGCGCTCTAGCTTGGGAGCGAGCTGACGGCAGGGACCGCACCAATCGGCGTAAAAATCGATGATAGCAGGCTTATCGCCTTTATAAACGAACTCTGTGGGATTTTTTTCAAAGTCGTAGATATGTTCCTTCATGTACTTGGCGTCGATCACCATTACGTTGGAGTGGGAAGCCTCTTGAGTAGTCTGTTTCTTGCTCTTCGACTGGCAAGAAGCCTGAGTGGCAACGCCTACAAACATGGTTGCTGATAGGAGTAGCACTCGGAATAAAGAGTGGCGGAGAAGTTTCATAGTCTTCGTTTATTTGTTTTCTTTCTTATAGGTGAGAGGAGTCTTGGCTATCCTCTACTCTCCAAGAATAGTGGGAACGGGCAAAGAGTTCACTCCGGATCAATTTTTTTTCTGTGTTACGATAGGATGGTACACCCCTCGCAACGATCCCGAATCTGCTGGAAGAAGTCGTTGCCTTTGTCATCTACGAGTATAAAGGCAGGGAAGTCTTCTACTTCTATTTTCCAAATGGCTTCCATGCCCAACTCGGGGTATTCGAGGCACTCCACTTTCTTGATACTGTTTTGTGCCAAGATGGCGGCCGGCCCTCCGATGCTGCCCAGATAGAACCCCCCCGTGTGCCTTGCACGAAGCTGTAACTTCTGCGCTTCGGTTGCCCTTGGCGATCATGATAAGACTTGCTCCATGCTCTTGGAAGAGTTGTACATAACTATCCATACGCCCTGCTGTTGTGGGGCCAAAACTGCCACTTGGTAAGCCATCGGGAGTTTTGGCAGGGCCTGCATAGTATATAGGATGTTGCTTGATGTAGTCGGGGAGATCCTCGCCACGATCGAGACGCTCTTTGAGCTTGGCATGGGCAATATCTCGCCCTACTACGATGGTACCCGAGAGGGAAAGGCGCGTAGATACGGGGTATTTGGATAGCTCCGCACGGATCTCGTCCATGGGGCGATTGAGATTGATTTTTACAGACTCTCCCTCTGCTTTCCCCCTCAAAGCTGGCGGAATGAGTCGAGCCGGATGGGTCTCAAGCTTCTCGAGCCAGATGCCTTCACGATTGATTTTTGCCTTTATGTTGCGGTCTGCAGAGCAGCTCACTCCCATGCCGATGGGGCAGGAGGCTCCATGCCTTGGTAGGCGAATAACTCGGATGTCGTGGGCGTAGTATTTCCCCCCAAATTGCGCTCCAAAGCCTATCTTATATGCCTCTTCGAGGAGTTGTGCTTCTAGCTCTGTGTCGTGGAAGGCGTGCCCGAGTTCGTTCCCCTGGGTGGGGAGGTTGTCATAATATTTTGCGGAGGCTAGCTTTACGGTTTTGAGGTTCATCTCGGCAGAAGTCCCCCCAATGACAAAAGCAATATGGTAGGGTGGGCATGCCGCAGTGCCTAGAGTGCGCATCTTCTCTACCAGATAGGGGAGAAGTTTTTCGGGCGTGATGAGCGCCTTTGTCTCTTGGTAGAGGTAGGTTTTGTTGGCAGATCCCCCTCCCTTGGCAATGCAGAGGAATTTGTATTCATCGCCATCTACGGCCATCAAGTCGATCTGAGCTGGCAGATTGCAACCCGTATTGACCTCCCGATACATATCGAGGGGGGCATTTTGCGAGTAGCGCAGATTTTCTTGTGTATAGGTGTCGAACACTCCGTGGGAGAGAGCCTCTTCGTCCCCTCCGCCTGTGTATACATTTTGTCCTTTCTTGCCTAGGATGATCGCCGTACCCGTGTCTTGACAAAAGGGGAGCTGCCCCAAGGCTGCCACTTCTGCATTCCTCAAAAACGTGAGGGCAACGAAGCGATCGTTGTCACTTGCCTCCGGATCGGATAGGATCTTAGCCACTTGCTCCTGATGCTCGGGGCGTAGGTAAAAGGCTATGTCGTGGAAGGCTTGACGTGCCAGTGTGCGCAGAGCTTCCGGCTCTACGACGAGCATTTTGCGCCCGCCAAAGTCTTCTTCGTGTACATATTCACTTGTTAGGTGGTAGTATTCTGTGGTATCTTCCCTTAGGGGGAACATCTCTTGGTATTTGAATTCTTTCGTTGCCATTATTCTCTCTTTCCTTTTCTAAACTGCCCCCTAAGATACAAAAAGCAGATGATCTTACGTCTAAGGTACACGCCTGTAAGAAGAGATGCGAGAGAGAGGTCGATTGGTCGCTCTTAATTTGTCCCCTCCCTCCTCGTGGCTTGTAGGGAGTAGACCCAAAAATGAAAAGGACTGACTCCATCGTGTGAAGTCAGCCCTTTACTCGAAAATCAGAGCGAAACGAAACGCTTTTGGACGTGTTTGCGTTTCCTTTTACCTAGGAGGATCGTATTACTACTGTACCCCACAGGATATAGATATGTAGAGAAAAAGCTATTTAGCGCATGTCTCGAAGGCTCTTTTGCAACGCTTTGCGAGCAAAGAAGATTCGGCTCTTAACTGTGCCCTCGGGGATTCCTATCTTTTCGGCAATCTCACTGTACTTGTATCCACTCAGGAACATCTTGAAGGGGGTACGTGTATGTTCGCTGAGGTTGTCAATTGCCGAGTAGATCTCTCGAATATTCATTGCGCCATCAGGGGTACTATACCCACCCTCTGTCACCAAAGGAACATTCAGTATATCCACGGTTGTATCGAATATCTTACGACGACGCTCTACCCGATCTTGATTGTTGAGGAATATATTGTACATGATGGTCATCATCCAACCTTTGAAGTTGATGTCGCTTACAAACTTGTCTCTGTGGGTCAGAGCGCGAAGCGAAGTATCTTGTACGAGATCGTCTGCATCGTTGGTATCTTGCGTTAGTTTGAGAGCATAACGACGGAGATTCTCCTGCACCTCTTGGAGGTTACTCTGGAATTGCGTTCTGGTCATACTGTCACTCCTATTATATTTATCCTTACTATCTTTGTTTTATTCAGGGGGAGAGGCGGAAAAATGGTCTCTCCCTTTTTCTTGTAAGCAAAGATAGCCTATACATGATTTCTTCTTGATAGATGAAATCATCTAGTATTATTGATATTTTCTATATAGGCCTGTTTCGGATAGAGTCCTGCCTAGAAATAAAAAAATTGCAGGGCAAGATTTTCGCGAAATTTAGCTGATTCTTAGGAGTGTTTCCACCTGATTCCCTTTTTAATTTCAGCCATAAACTTTTGACGATGTCTGCCCAAAAAGAAACTTCGCCCACCAACTCCCCAAAAGAGGAGAGCCGTGAGCGAAGTTGTAGGGTGAGGGGTAAAAGGGAAGACCTTAGCGGAAGCTCCACTTGAGAGCCAGCGTAGGGGCTACGATCCATTGAGGAGCATCTACATTGCGCGAGATGCGGATCTCGGAGCCGATGCTAAGGTTTATATCATTGGGTATAGCCTCCAATTTATTGAGGTTGCACCAAAACTGGGGTTGCATCATTAGCTTAAAACGAGTATTCCACCCGGGCCTTTTGTCGGTTTGTTGCCAAAAGCTGATGAATCCGGTAGCTGAGAAAAGCCCATCCCCGGGAGCATACTTCCATACCGTACAAAGCTCGAAATTGTGGGGCTGAGGGGTAAGTCGGATATACTTATAGAGTAGGGCAGCACTGAGCATTAGGCGTCGGTCGCCTCTGAGGTAGGTGTACGAGCCTCCTGTCATAAAGGCGTCGTTCATAGAGATGGCTGTGTTACTTTGGGTTGCATTGACGAAGCGAAGCCCCCCATCGTAGCGTACATGCCAAGCAACAGGAGCCTGCCAAAAGCGAAGGTTGCGCATGAACTTCCAATTAGCACTTACAGCACCCTGCTGCAAAAAACTCATGTCGACAAAGTAAAAGGTATCGCCAAAGCGGTCTACACCCTGTTGCTCAATAGTCGCCGTGAGGGTGGGGCGAGCCATTTGCGTCTCTGGGTATAGATACCGCCCGAGGTCGTAGTGGAATTGTAAGTTTTGTGCATTTACAAGCCCGATACTGCACCAAGCAAGTATTGCGAGGAGACCATATAGTAGACGTCTTTTCATCGGAATGATTATAAGTTGTGCGTGATGGATGTTTGTGATGCGAATAAAAAAGGTACATCCCTCCCTCTCTTGGGAGAGATGTATCTTTCTCTCTTGAAAGCCTTGTTAGGCTTATTGCATGAATTCGAAGCTACCCGTAATGTTGATTTTTACACTCACCATGGTGCCTTGTGCTGCCATAGTACCCGATAGAGGGAGGGTGAGAAGTCCATAGATGGGAGCCCCGGTAGCTTTGTGAATCTCGTAGTTGAAGAGACCGCTACCCGAGAGGGGTATACCCTGCATAGACTGCTCTGCCGTGATCTTTGAGTCGATTACGTAGGAGTTATCACCTATAAGGGTAAGGGTAGATTTGGCTTTATTGTCACCGAATACGGTATCCTCCCAAGTGTCGCCTTGGGCTACGGCTTGTTTGGGATATAAGCCGGAGAGTGTGCTCGAAACAGCTTCGAATACCTTCTTTGCTGTCTCAGGAGATACGCTCTCATCCAGAGCTTTAGGTTCCCCCACAAGCTCGAAGTAAGGAGTTACTTCTGCTCGTACTACCTTGCCAGTATAGGCCTTTAGCTCCTTGTTATACTGTGTCTCCGTGGCGTCGGTAGAGCTTGCTGTAATATTGCCTTGGTCGCCTTTTACTTCTAGATCTGAGCGGTTGATGATCGCATCAATGATAAGGTTTTCGCCATTGAGGGATACGACAGAGAAAGCAAATTCGGTGCGAATCGTTGTTTTCGATTTCATGGTTTGCCCACCAAATGCCACCTCTTGATCCATTATTTGTTGGTAGCGGAGGGGAATCTTTTGTCCGGGTTGAAGCTTCAGACGAATATCTTCCTTCTGTGCATGCAACATGGCAATTGCTGCTACCATTGTAGCGAGAGAGATAATTAGTTTGCGCATAACGTTGATATTTTAATAGGTATTTATAGAGTTGTCTTTGCTTACTTTATGTTGTGCAACTTGTGCCCCATTCGCTCTTTTTTGGTGCGAAGATAGGTCGTATTGTAGGGGTTGGGTTCGATTTCGATGGGAACATTCTCTACCACCTCTAGCCCATAGCTCTCGATCCCCACACGCTTAACGGGGTTGTTGGTGATAAGCCGCATTTTGCCCACCCCTAGCTCGCGCAAGATCTGTGCTCCCACGCCATAGTCGCGTTCGTCAGCAGCGTGCCCGAGGTGCAGATTGGCATCAACGGTATCCATCCCATTCTCCTGTAGTTTGTAGGCTTTCATCTTCTCCATGAGACCAATGCCACGCCCCTCCTGGTTGAGATACACGACCATACCTTTCCCCTCTTTCTCTATGAGTTGCATGGCACGATGGAGCTGCTCTCCACAGTCGCAACGCTTAGACCCAAATATATCGCCCGTAGCGCACGAGGAGTGCATACGTACAAGTATCGGTT
Source organism: Porphyromonas endodontalis ATCC 35406 (assembly GCF_000174815.1). Taxonomy (GTDB): domain Bacteria; phylum Bacteroidota; class Bacteroidia; order Bacteroidales; family Porphyromonadaceae; genus Porphyromonas; species Porphyromonas endodontalis. The sequence continues at coordinate 88,804 of NZ_ACNN01000012.1, read as the reverse complement.
CGTCTTTGCTCCACTCGCCTTTGAATAGGGCAACGTGCTCCATGCCATTGGACTTCTGACGGAATGGGATGAGACGGAAGTCGCCATACTCCGTGGGCATATGTACTTCCACTCCACGCTCCACTAGCGACTCCTTTTGTAGTCGGTAGGCGATGAGATCTTTGATGGTGATGATCTTCATATCCCATTGCTTTGCTACCTCTACGAGCTGAGGGAGACGAGCCATTGTCCCATCTTCGTTAATGATTTCTATGAGGGCTGCTACAGGTTGCATGCCCGAGAGGCGAGCGAGGTCTATGGCAGCCTCGGTATGCCCGGCACGGCGGAGCACCCCACGAGAGCGCGCACGAAGAGGATTCACATGCCCGGGGCGAGCCAAATCCGTAGGTTGCGTTTTGGGGTCGGCTAGAGCTAAGATAGTTTGTGCCCTGTCGTACATCGAAACGCCCGTAGTGCAACCATGCCCGATAAGGTCTACTGTAACGGTAAAGGGGGTCTCATGTAGGCTTGTATTGTCGTGTACTTGCATATCGAGCTCGAGACGTGAGGCTACTTCTTCGCTGATAGGTGTGCAGAGTACCCCCCGCCCATAACGCATCATAAAGTTTACCTTTTCGGGGGTTATGGTTTCGGCCGCAGTGATGAAGTCGCCTTCGTTTTCGCGATCTTCGTCATCCACTACAATCACAAACTTTCCTTCCTTAAAGTCTGCTAGAGCCTCCTCAATTGTATTCAATTTATAGCTATCCATAGATGTGGTTTATTATTCTTCTTTATTTGTGGTTTCGTATATATTGGCAAGTTCGTCTAGGGTACGCCTGCATAGCTCCCATTGCTCCAAAAGCACTTTGCGTCGCCTTAATAAATACCAAACGTAAGGCAAAGATAAGGGTAAGATGCCCAATAAAACAATATATATTGCTTTTTTCTTGGGGAGTAGAGGGGCGAAAAGGCGGGGCAATTGGGGTAGATCCATTAGTTTGGCCAAGACCAATCTATTGTCTGTGTCTACAAGGCGATCTACCAAGCGATCTAGGCTTCGTGAGGTCTGACCATAGTCTCTATTGAGTTGAGACAGGGTCGAAAACCCGATACGGCGATGGGTAAAGAACGGATTCTTTGCCACCTCTTGCATTTTCTCTTGAGCCGTCGAGATAAGTTTTTTTGCCTCCTCGGTGGAGACGTAGTTGAGGATAAGTTCTTTGGGAATTATATTGCGGATACGCTCCGGACGCAGGAACTTTTTGAGTCGGAACATCAGCTCGTCAAGGTTGAGAGCCACGGAGTCTCGGGAGGCTTCGTAGGTGAGGAAGGCTCCAATGGGGAGGAGTATAAAGGTCGAAAACCACATCCCCAACCACGTGGGCCAAGTGCCGTTGTAGCTCAGGTTGAAGCCCAGAGTGTCTATCATATAATAGACAACAAAGAGCAGGATGCTAGCGACCATAGGCATCCCAATGCCCCCTTTGCGAATGAGAGCTCCTAGGGGAACTCCAATGAAAAAGAACACAATACACGCCACAGGGAACGTGAACTTGCGGTGTCGCTCTTGGCTGTGTGAACGGAAGTTGTACGCCTCGGCTTGATAGGCTCCATCCCAGAAGGTGGCAAGTTCTGTCATGTTGTGCAGCTTTTCGGAGGCGTTTTTGAGAGCCGTCTCTAGCTGCTCGGGGCTTGCCATGCGGTAGAGACTATCGAGCGTTATCTGCTGCCGTTTTGCCCCTTGCTCCAAAGCTTGCAAATGTTGCTTCGCCTCCGGAGAGGGATCTAAGGGGCGTATACTTGTTTGGGTGTACCTATCGGCCAACGAACCGGAGAGTGCCTCTCGGGCATTGCTGCGGCCTACACTATCGAGGTTGTATATGGCAGTATCTCGGATATAGCGATTGAGTTGCAAAAGGTTTTTTCCTACGAATTGGCTACGTAGCCCCTCATCGTCGATCATTTTGAAGTTCGTATCGAACCAAATAACAATGCGTTTATGCGAAAAATGCTCCTTGAGGTAGGAGGCAGGCAGGTCTCTATCGTAGGAGGAGGCATTGCTGGAGCCCTCGAAGAATGAGCCCTGAGAGAGTTGCTCAAAGCTCTCGCCCTGGTAGAGATCGAGGGTAAGGAATGTTTTGGAGGCATCCATTTGTAGTTTTCCCGAGTCTGCTAGTACGATCCGTGGTTGGCTGCTCCCCCTGGAGAAATCATAGATCATGAGTTCGTGTAGGGTGCGATTTTCATGATCTTTTTTCTTGACAAATAGGCTATATCCGGGTATCTGATTGTAGAAAACTCCTTGGGGAATTTCCAAATCGGGGCGTGATTGTTGTGCCGAAAAGATGATCTGAAAGAACTTTACTTGGGCGTCCATCATGGCTGTATTGAGGTAGACAAAAAGAGCTAACCCAATAGTAATACCCACAACAAAGAGGGGAGACATGATACGATATAGGGGAACGCCTGCGCTTTTCATGGCAAGCAACTCGAGACGTTCGCCCAACCCCCCAAAGGTCATTACGGAGGCGAGCAAAATGCCCAGCGGAGTTGCCGTAGGGAGTGCCATTACGGCAGCATGGAAAAGCAACTGGATAAGAACCCAAGTATCAAGCCCTCGCCCCACGATTTCATCGGCACGAGACCAAAGCATTTGCATCAGTACGACAAACCAGCAGATCACAAAAGTCATAACCAGCAAGGGCATGAACTGCTGGATTATGTACGTGTACATCCGCTTGGGAGGGGCTATCTTCATCTTGTACTAATTCCAATACGTCCTACAAAAGTACAATAAATGCTGACCATCCCTCACTGTCGTATGTTTCTAAGAACCATAGTCTTGAGGTGTGGTATGGGGGTTAGATATTCATCTCAAACCCAAAACTCAAGAGCTGATTAACCTGTATGCGCGACATTAAATCCGCTCCGTGAGATGCAGCATCATCGAAGCGAAGATGTAGATTCACTCGTGTTGAGAAAAATTTGGAGAAGGCAAAGATGAGGGCATTCTCCCATTCTGTTTCTACACGCTTGTAACTTGTATTGTAGTAGAAGCGAGATTGCCAACGGAGGCTCTGCGAAAAGTCCCAGGTGAGGTCGGCTCGAAGCATCGAACCAATCGCGGAGTAGAGCGTCTTTCCGTCCTTAAAGCCGTGGCGAGCTAGGTCTATATCACGACGTTGTGTCCAGCGGAAGTCGTAGGCAATAGGGGCTAGATTGACTTCGAAGTGAGCCTTACGGCCATAGTGAGTACTCGACTTGTAGTTATAGGCATACTTGAGACCAAGCCCCACTGTGGCAACGATGGGAGAGAGGGGGCCGCTCAGAGCCAATGTTTTATTTTCCTCTCGCATGTTAAATGCTTGCGTGCGTATCTCGGCATCTAGGGTATAGAAAAGATTCTTTACGGCTTGGATACCTAGGTTGCTATGGAGGCGGATAAGATCGTCTGCTATGCGGTAGCGTCCCACTGTATCCGAGGGACTCGTGAAAATACTCAGCCGCCACTCAAGTTCATTATTCCAAGAGAGTTTTTCCTTCTTGTAGTCGAGTTTGAAGAATTGACGGCTATAGAGATTGAGATTGCTGCTCCCCCCTTTGTGCCAATTGCTGGAGATATAGTTTTGAGAGAACTGAATAACACTATTCCATCCCGGGGTCCAATATTTGCGCGGAGCCATAAAACGTCTCAGACCGGATAGGGGACCTTTGTCTAATACTCCTACGCTGGGAGTTTCTCCAATGGCTACACTTGTTAGCGCAATCTTCTCTGCTGTTATGCGGTGTGCCTCTAGATCGGTATGAGTTTCACGAAAGATCCGAGGGTAGCGAGATTGGATCTGTTGAAAGAGCTCTTCATCAAGCTTATACCCCTCGACCATAGACTCTATCCCTCTGGGTTGTTTGAGGGGATTGGCTACAGAGAGATGGGTAAGAGGGATGGGCTGTAGGTGTGTCGCGTACTCATGCCGGAGCTGTGCCGGACGTGTGGAGGGAGACATGGAAAACCAGCCTGCAAGCCAGGACCTGTAGGGCGATTTCGGAACGGGTATGACCCTACTATCTTTTGTATCTTCCTCTATTTGTGGTGATTGCTCCGGACGTTGATAGAGAGAATCTGATGTTACAGGCTTTTGTGCATAAGCAAAGGAGGGAGTGGTGAAGGTCAGTATCGTTGTCCCAAAAACCATAGTACAAAGGAGCAACGAGCGCAATATATTTCGTTTCATTGGGTGAGAAATTTTTCCTTTCTAGAGTAGTCTGAATAAGTAAGAAACCTTGGCAACACCTGCCATTTCGCTGGCTTTGCTGTAGGGATCGGATACGGTGGTGTTGAAGATATCATTGAATCCGTAGTAAAAACGCCCCTCTAGTTCGATGCGGTGCTGACCGATAGTGAGAGCAACAAGAGGCCCTCCTATCACCCCCCAAGCAAAGCGGTGGGAGGTTGCTATAGAGTGTCGTAATGTTTCGCCTTCGGTGAATGAGTCTCCTTGGGCATGACTTTTCTCCCCCAGCATATACCCGATTTGTGGCCCCACTTTAAGCCCTAGACGTACCCTGCCTATGGGGTAAAAAAGCTGACATAGTAGAGGCATCTCGACAAAGTGTAAACGGCGTGTATAGGCAGTACCTGCGCGTGATGCCGAGTAACGTTCCGTCCAGCCTCTCTGTGCATAGTTAAGCTCAAGAGATAGGGCTGTATAGGGACTATTCTCTATCGAAACAGAGGCCCCTATCGTTGGTCCCATGCAGATGTCTTGTAGCACATTAGGCATAAAAGCAACCTGAGAGAAGGTCATGCCTATAGAGCCGCCAAGATGTAGAGAGGGATCTACAATGCTCGGGGTTTGAGTTTGAGCTGAGAGAGAAAAAAACGTACCAAGGGTAATGACCCCGATGCGAATTGTGCGAAATAGAGACATATCTCGGCGCTTACTACGAGGCTAGAATATGACCTTATGTCGTGTACCTACGCCATTGGCAGAGTAATTGATGAAGAAAAGCCCCACGCTCGTGAAGTGATTTTCTCCATCGGCTTTGCGGAATACAAAGTCACTCTGCAAGCCATCATGAGGGATTTCTCCGAAGGCTTGAGGTATCTGTATGCCATGCCAAGTCCAAGCTTGTACAAAGTACCGTGCTACATCATAGCCCAAAACGGCATACTTTGGGTAGCCGTCGAGGCGAGTCCCATTGAACCATTTGCTATATTCTTTGGCAAACTGAATGTTTTCTGTTTGGGTCTCGTCGAAGTAGAAAGAGGAGTAAATAGTGCTCTCTAGGGCTCCTATTTTTTTCAGGAAGTCAGATCCGTACGATTGCCACTCTGGGTAACCGAAAAGATGAATATGAGACGAGCCCCCAAAGGCTTTCTCAATGGATTTGAGCACCATCTGAGTTGGCTCTAGACGACCATCATTGAGCATAATGATGGTCTCTTTATTGTCTTTTTCAAAGTTCCAATTGCCTGTTTTGGCATCGTAGAAACTGCATACTTTGTATGAGACTCCCTCTTTGTCTAGACGTTTTTTGAGGGCGTTGATAACAGGGATATGGTTGCCCGATGGGTGCTCTACAAATACAATCCTACGGCCATGAGCCTTGTCGGCAAAGGCAAGGGATAGGTAGGGGTAGAGATCTTTCTGGTCGGGATTGAGTTGATATACCGTATTGGAGTATTGGTTAGAATGGCTTTGAGCAATAAAGGGGGAGACGTAAATGACTTCTTTTCCTCTTACATACCGACTCAAAATCCGAGTGGTACCATCGGTGTGTCCTCCTATGATGATATTGCAGGGGTCGAGCTTCCCCTCGTTGATAAGCTGCTGGACGGTTTGCTCATTTTCGGCATGATATGTATCGATGTGAGCAGAGATACCCCCCCTCTTTGAGCTTCAAAAGCCCCATCAAAAAGCCTTCGTAGAAGTGGATATAACGCGCTGGTCCATTTTTGCCCACAGGTAACAACAGGGCAATATGAGCCTTGTTAGTTTGGGTTTGCTCCTGGGTTTTTGTAGGAGTAGTTTGCTTTTGAATTGTTTTATTCCCAGAGGGAGAAGGGGCAATATTGATTACACTACCCACGGCAATTTGATCTGCTTCCAATCCCGGATTTAGTTTTAGGAGGGCAGGTACTGTAGTGCCATACCGGCGAGCAATAGCGTAAAGAGTGTCCCCACTCTGCACTACATGTTGGTTTGCTTGTGCGCCGGAGGTGGTAGAGGATTGCTTTTGTGTTTTCTCCGATTCGGTCTTTTGTGGAGAAGGTATTTGTAAGCGTTCTCCGATACGAATACCATACTCAGAACCGGGGTTGAGCCTATATATATCCTCTTCGGATACTTTATATCGGCGAGAGATTGAGTATACCGTCTCTTTTTCTTGTACTATATGGACGTATGTTTTTGCTGTTTGAGCAGAAAGCCACGTGTACGAAAAAGAAAGTGTCACAAAGAAGGTTAGGAGGAAAAGTGACTGCCTGACACCTCTCAGTAGGGTTGTTTTCATATCTAGTTTACTCTAGTTTCCTATACGATTTGGCAAAGATACTAATCACTGAGCAATGAGCCTTCTTTTCTCCTTTTAGTTGAGTCTGTTTTCCCTTTTTCATTCTTTATTGATATTTCTCTAGTCCGTTGATGGATAGGAATTTATCCTTGCTGTGCAGACGAGGAGGTTAGAGGAATAGAAAAATGTAGGGAGAAATGAAAAATAAATAGGGCAGAAATAAAAATGTTTCTGCCCTAGAATTATTTCTTTTTTGCTGAAAATCTATCCCAAAGGTCCAAAAAATGGCAGAACAGTGCAAATGAATTGTGAGTCAGTCAATTCTGATTTTTAAGCCATTTGGCGGAAAACCTTGAAAAGACAGGTTTATGCCAACTTCGGACAGAGCAGCGTTACCAAAACATTACCTCCCCTTCTGAAAACAGGGATTAGGAAAAGTGGTAACGAATAGAGCAAAATCCGATCTGAACCCATAGGATTATCTTCGGCAAAGATACTTTGATGGCAGGAAAGAAGCAAATAAATTGCACACAGTTTCTTTACCATTGAACGACAATGTTTTGCGTAGCAACAAATAACCTGACAATAAATAGTTTTGTAACCCATAAAAGGTCAGAGTTATGCGTAGTACGTTTAAGGTTTTGTTCTACCTCAAAAAGAACGCTCCCAAGAAGAACGGTTCCGTTCCCGTGATGTGTCGCATCACCATTGATGGTACGATAGCCCAGTTTAGTTGCAAATGTGATATTCATCCCGACTTGTGGAACATCAAAAGCAACCGAGCATCGGGCAAAAGTACTGTAGCATTGGAAACGAACCGTTTCTTGGACAAGATCCGTGTCGGCATCAATGCCAAATACAAGGAGATAGCCGAGCGGGATAACTATGTCACTGCCGAGAAAGTGAAAAACGCCTTCTTGGGCTTGGAAATGCGACACGAAACCTTGCTGAAAGTCTTTGCCCAGCATAATGAAGATTTTTTCAAACAGGTCGATGCAGGCTTGCGATGCCCATCCACCTACAACAAGTATTGCACGGTCTATAAACATTTGGAGGAGTTCATCAAGACCCGCTACCGTGTCAGCGACATTGCGCTAAAAGAACTCACTCCGGCTTTCATCACCGACTTCGACATCTTCCTGCGCACCGAAAAGCAATGCTGTAACAACACGGTATGGATTTACATGATGCCCCTGCGCCGTATGATTACCATTGCCCAAAATCACGGCTGGATAGTCCGCGATCCTTTTGTGGATTACAGCATATCCGCCGAAAGTACCGACAGGGACTATCTGACGAAAGATGAAATCCGCCAATTATTGGATTTGAAATTCCGACGCAAGTCAATGGAACTTGCTCGGGATTTGTATGTTTTCTGTTGCTTTACAGGCTTGTCCTTTACAGATATGAAGAACCTGACCAAGGACAACCTTCAAACTTCCTTTGACGGGAAACTCTGGATTATGACCAAGCGGCAAAAGACGGGTGTGGAGTCCAATATCATGCTCTTGGATATTCCGAAGCAGATTATCGATAAATACGATGGTATGGCAAAAGACAACTTGCTTCTGCCCGTTCCGACGTATATAACTGCTTGTAAGAACATCAAGAAAATCATCGGACTCTGCGGTATTGAAAAGGAGATTACGTGGCACACCAGCCGCCATACTATGGCAACGGAAATCTGCCTGACCAACGGCGTGCCCATCGAAACCCTTTCCAAGATGCTCGGACACACGAATATCCGAACCACGCAGATTTATGCCAAAATCACCCACGAAAAGGAAAGTCGGGACATGGCGGCACTTTCCGATAAACTGAGTAAGATAGAGCAGTTCAATGGGATCACTATATAATAAGGAGGACGAACGATGAAAAGAGAAATCATAACCATTGAGGAGAATGGGAATGTACACGTTCCTACGGCTTCCATTTGGATGTCGGCTTGCGAAATAGCCGCCTTGTTCGGGGTATTCTCTGGTAAGGTAAACAGTCACATCAAATCTGTCTTCAAAGAGGGTTTACTCAGAGAAGATGAGGCGATGCAAACCCTATTGTTCAAGGGCGGTGCGGTGGATTTATACAATATTGAAATGGTAACGATGCTATCGTTTCGATTTGCCTCTCCACAAACCAAGAATTTCCGTCAATGGATAATCGGAAGACTGACCGAAAAGAAGAGGACAAGTCCTTCATTACTTGTGTGTTACGGCAAAGGTGGATGGTACAACTGAATATGAGAACAGGCAGTAAAAAAAATGTTTCTTACTGCCTGTTTCTCCGTCAAGGCTTCTCAAACCGAGGACGGTAATTCTCCTGCAATAGCTTTTCCACATCTTCTTCTCTGTAGAGAACTTTCCCACCCAGTTTAATAAAAGGGATTCTCCCTACATTCCGATAGTCTTGTAACGTGCGTCGGTTAATATGCAACAGGCGGGAGAGTTCGCCATCCGTCAGGTAACGATGCCCGCCCAATAAGGGTCTGTTCTTTTTCCTTAGAGCATCTATCCCTTTCATCATACGGTCGATGGCACTGAAAAAGAGCCTGATTTCTTCGTTGTTCTTTGTTTTTACGTCATTGCTCATCTGCTTACATTGGATTTAGTGGTGATAAATTCTTTGATTATGGAGAGGCGGATTGTTCTATCAACCGCTCTATATCTTCCGGTTTATAGTACATCTTATAGCCTATTTGCGTATAGGGTAAAGTGTGGTTATCCCGATAGGTTTGCAGGGTGCGCAAACTGATGTTCAGGATTTGGCAGACATCCTGATTGTCCAACCATCTGCCCATACGCCTTTCGTCGCATTCCCGACACAAAGCATCCACTTTGGCGGTCAAAATGCGAAAACGTTCCATTATGGCTTCATACGTTTTCTTCTCGATTGTTACAACTTCCATATTCTTGTCTGTTTTTGATTTTACACTTTGTGCAAATGTACTTATGGAGTAGGTACTCAAAAGCCGCTTTTCCCTTACTGCGTACTTGTGGCTTCGATATGGAGGCTTTTGTCAATTCATAGGTCTATCGTTACATAAAAATCTTTCACATGTTATTAACAACCAGTGAAAAAGAGCAAAAGTATCTCCCGAACTTTGCATCATAATCAAATTCAAAGAGCTATGGATGTTATTACAATCGAAAGCAAAGCCTACTACGAACTGATGGGCAAAATAGAGAAGATTCTCCGGTATATAGAGAAGGAAGAAAAGGCAAAGGCAGCGTACGAGAACTGCCTCGTTACCAACGATGAGTTAGCCGAGATACTCGGTATCAGTAAGCGCACGCTTCAGCGGTTACGCAGCGCAGATAGAATCAATTACAAGCTGATTTATGGGCGTTGCTACTACGACCTGCATGACATTGAGGAAGCGATACATAACAGAAGCCTCTATTGTAACCCGAAAAATATGGAAGAGCTACGACACAATTTCAAACTCAAAAGCAGGAGGATTAAGGATGGAACTATTGGATAGAGAGACCTTCCTTGAATGGATGGAACGCATCATGAAGCGCTTCGATGACTTGAAGCAGACGACTGCCGACATCCCCCAACGTCCGATGATAGATGGAGAACCGCTGCTGGATAACCAAGAGGTCTGTCTGATGCTCCAAATCAGCAAGCGCACCTTGCAACGTTATCGGGCATCGGGTACACTTCCTTTCCACATTGTTTACCACAAGACGTGGTATTTGGAATCGGAAATCCTTGCCTTTATGCAAACCCACTTTACGGAGAACCTCAAACGCAAGAGGAAGAGACCGCCCAAAGACACGTAATTTCGGATTGTACGCAACAGCAAAGCCCCCGTTTTGTCGTAATGACAAGTCGGGGGCTGCCGTTTGAATGTGATGATAACATTACAGATTATATTTTCGGTCTGACAACGAACACCTTTTCTGCCAGAGACGGCGGCAGTCCGTCCATAGAGGGCTGTGTAGCGGAGATACTCTGCCCGCTGCTTTCCAACGGTCTGTCGGTTTGAGCCGCAGAGGTGCTGACGAAGGGAGCGGTGACAGTCGGCTCAATCGGACGTGGCCGTTCCAATTCTTCCGTCTTTCCTTCGCCGTCCTGCATCACCTCCGTTCCTTCTTGCTCACTCTCTCCCTGCTCAATCGGTTTTAGAGATAGCTGTATCTTGCGGTCAAGGGCGGCGAGTTCCGTTTTGAGGTCTTTGAGTTGCTCTTCCTTCTTCCAAGAGCCGTTCACGACCTCCTGCAAAACCGGAATATCCTTGGCTATCTTTTCCGTGTCCGCCTTAAACTTCTCAATCAAGCCGGGTATCTTCTCCAAGGCGTTCAGGAAGTTCATGCAGGCGAGTTGCGGGTCTGCCGCAATCCTGCCGTTGTTGTAGCTGTACTTCATTCCGCTTTCTCCCATCACGAAGAACTTGTTCTGCGAAAAATCGAAAAGGTCTTTGGAGGAAGACTCCGTCTTGACCACGAGGTTAAATCCGTAGAGTGTTCCGATATTGAAATACTCTCCCCGTGTGCAGGCTTTCTCGTTGATTTCCGCGAGTTTGGCAGCAATGCGTTTCGGGTCGCTTCCTTCCACCCCTTTGAGCGTTATCGGATTGAGAATATTGCCGTCCTTATCCTTTTGCACACGGCTTTGGTACAAATCCCAGTCACTTTGGAAACGGGCAATCAGCTCCTTGTTGCCGCCCACCGTCCGCATAACTTCATCCAATCGGCTTCGGGAGGATGACTTACTGCGAATGAACGCCTGCCGTTCGCTGTCCAAGCCGGCAATCTTCTTTTCCAACTTTGCCTTTTCCAGCAAGTCGGTATTCCCCGAGAGGATGGCTACATATTCGGAGAAATTCATTCCCGACTTCTCGTCCATACTTCCCTCATCAATGGTACGGCTACCCATACGGTTGTTTTTAAGCTGTTCGATGAAGAGTTGCTTGTTGTGCAACAGATTGAATTTATAGCTATCGAGCGACTTCTCCACGGCGTAGATGATGACATCCACCTTATTGTCCGCATGAAATTTGGCGACCTCGTTCCCCTTACGCACGGCTCTCCCGTCCCTCTGCTCCAAGTCGGAAGGACGCCACGGTGTGTCCAGATGATGGATGGCAACGGCACGCTTCTGGGCGTTCACACCCGTGCCGAGCATACTCGTAGAACCGAAAAGCACTCGAATTGAACCTTCATTCATTCCCGCGATGAGCGTCTTTCGAGCCTTGTCGGTCTTAGCTTCCTGAATGAAGCGTATCTCCTGAGCAGGAATGCCGTGATCTTCCACCAACTTTCGTTTGATTTCGCTGTAAGGATTCCATTCACCGGGCTTATAAGTACCGAGGTCGCTGAACACAAACTGCGTTCCTTTCTGCTCATTGAACTTCCGGTAGTACTCCGCTATCTTGGCGGCACAGTGGGAAGCCTTGTTGTCCACATGATCTCCGTACCTGTTCGGGTCAATGAGCCTCAGATCCAAGCTCATCTTCCTCGCCATATCTGTGGCAATGAGCATCTTGGCTTTTTCCTCCCGTTCGGAGAGTTTGGGACGTCCCAGCAGTTCCGCGTTGCCCGTCTTGGCAAATTCCACCAACTTGGTGATGAATTCCTCCTGTTCGGGAGTGGGCGGTATGTTGTGCATAATCTCATTCTTTTCCGGTCGGTCTATGCCGATGTCCTGCGCCGTCCTGTAATCAGTGATTTGAGCGTAGAACGCCGCCAGCTCCGGTACTTTGATAAAATAGCGGAAACGCTCCTTCTGCACGATTTCATTGGTGACGGAGAACTCATAGTCCACAGACTTCTTGGCGAAGATGGCAGCCCACGCGTCAAAGGTCTTGATATGCTGGGCTTCGAGAGCTTGGGGACGCAGGTACTTGAACAGCAGATACAACTCCGTGAGGGAGTTCGATATGGTCGTACCCGAAAGGAAAGTGGCTCCCAAGTCTTTTCCCGTCCGCTCCTGTATTGTGCGGATGGCAAAAAGCATATTCAAGGCTCTTTGGCTCCCCTCACTGTTGCCAAGCCCTGCCACTCTGTCGTGGCGGGTGTTGAACATCAGATTCTTGAACGTATGCGACTCGTCCACGAACAAATGGTCTATACCCATTGTCTTGAAATCCACCACATCGTCCTTTCGGTTCTCTATCTTGAACTTGATTTCATCCAGCTTCGCCTGCAAGTTCATCTGTCGCTTGACAAGTCCTTTCTCCATTGCACGGGAAATACTATGCCCTTGTCGGCGCAGAACTTCCAAGTTCTCTTCCACGCTGTCCAGTTCGTCCTGAAGGATTTTCTGCTGTATCTCGTCCGACTGCGGTATCATGCCGAACTGGTCGTGCGTGAGTACAATGCAATCCCAGTTGTTGTTCTTGATGTCGTGGAAAATCCGCTGCCGCTTATCGGGCGTGAAGTCGTTCTTGCCCGGATAGAGCAGCTTGGCATTCGGGTAAGCCGTTTGGAAAGTCTGTGCTATCTCCTGTACGTTGGCTTTTAGAGCGAGTATCATCGGCTTGTTCGCCAAGCCGAGCCGCTTCATCTCATAAGCTGCCGTACACATGATGAGCGTTTTTCCCGCTCCCACCTGATGGTCGCAGATCCCTCCTCCATTGAGTTTGAGCATCCACACAGCATCTTTCTGACTATCGTACAGGCTTTCGATACCCAAGCCTTTCAGATTAAGGTTGGGGAATGTCTGGTGGGAACCATCATACTGGGGACGAACAAAACAATTGAAAGTGTCATTGTAGAGTTTCTCCAACCGCTGCTTGAACTCATCGCTCTGCTCGTTCAGCCAATCAGTAAAGCCGTTTCGTATCTCATCGATTTTAGCGTTTGCCATCTGTATGGCTTCCGTGTCCCGTACCTTGACCTCCTTGTCGCCGACCATGATTTTCTTGGTGATGTCGGGCGTTGTATTCAGCAAGGCGTGCTTCATCAGGGTAATACCATCGTAGCGACGATGCTGTCCCCGCACACAGAACCTGTCCCAGATATTGGCATTGTGCATCCGTGCCTCCACAGAGTATTCGTCCGCACTTGAATTGTAGCGTATCATCACCTCCGTGTCGAAGAGGTACGAGGCATAGTCTGAGTAGAGATTTACGGGAATCCATCGTTCCCCGAAGTTGAAATCCAAGTCCACGAAGGGTATCGGTTCGGGAATGGCATCTTTCAGTGCCTGCAAGGAGGCTTGCGCCCTTGTGTCTTCCGGATGCTCCAAAAGATATTGTCCGATACGCTCCGAAGCGGCAACCACATTGCCCGATATGAACTTCTCGGCGATTTCATACTCTCCCTCCAAGGGATTGTAGTAAATCCTGTCGTGCAGCTCGAAGAGCATCTCTTCCTCGGAGGTGTCGGGGAGCAAAGAGAGCATATACTCGGTGTCCACCGCTCCGAACTTATTGAGTGACGCCGAGAGAGCCTCTTGGGCATTGCTCACCTCTGTCACTTCGTGCAGGCTGAACGAAACGGGCTGACGGAAAATGTCGGCTTTGAGCGTTTCTTTATCCACCTTCCGTTCCAAGAAGAGGATTTCCCTGCCACCAGCATCCATCAGGATCTGCTCGTGGTTCTTGCGGTCATTCAAATGCCCGTACAGCCGCACGAAACGGTCGTACAGTTCATTGAGGTTCTCTCGCAAGGATTCATTCGCCACCTTGCGTTCCGCCTCATAATCATAGAGGGCGTGGTAGGCATCCCGTAGGTCTATGTAGAGCAACATTTTCTGTCGTTCTTGGGACGGGAGGTCTATGGGCTGGAACATTCGGTTGTCCTCCATATCACGGACAAGCATTCCGACTTGAAAGTCCGAAGCCAGCAAAGACCCCTCTCTGAGGTGTTCGTGCCATTCCCCCTCATAGAGGCGCTGCTGCATCCCTTTCTCCTTGTCCTGCTGCCACCACAGCTCTCCCGTGTCTTTCAGCCCCAGTGCCGTATCATTGCTTTGTGAAGTCTCGGAAAAGATGGAGGGTGATACGACAGATTTCAGTTTTGCAGCAGCTTTACGTTTGGGCTTTTCCTCCGGGATAACATTGCCGAAAAGGTCGAGCAGTTGTACCTGCGGTGTGACACTGCTTCGGGCTTGCTCCACAGGCTGTTCCTCTTTCGGTTGCACCTCCTTTTGGTGCGGTTGCTCCTCTGTCGAAGCGGCAGGCGTAAGCGTAGCTTCTTCCTGCTTGACTTCGGGAGAAACGGCAACTTTGGGCTGCTCCTGAATGGAGATATGCTTTTGGTACAATGCCATGTCCAAGCGTTTGGCTAAATCCGCCCGCAGGATTTTTCCCATATCGGTGGCGATGCCTTCCGCTCCGCCCTCGTGATGGAACAGGATGGCGGGCTTGCCGTAAGGGTCGGTATCCTGCTTCCACTCGGTATGCACGATTTGCGACATACTTCGCAGATAGGTGTTGAACAGCACTCCACTGGGGCGTTTCTCGCTCTTGATGAAACGCTGTTCCTCTTCGGTCAAACTTGTCTTGCCGCTCTGCTTTTGCAGGACAATCAGGTCACTGCCCACTTCCGTCCCTGCATTCTCCGAGAAGAGATTGTTGGGCAGACGGACTGCCGAGACAAGGCGGGTATGGCTCATCAGCCACTCCCGTACAGGCTCGTTCGTTGGAGCGTTCATAACTCCTTGCGAGGTGATGAACGCCAGCACGCCACCCTCACGGAGCATATCCACCCCCTTGACGAAAAAGTAATTGTGCAGGGACATGCGGGCGATCTTTCGGGCAGGTTCGTCCGTCTTGCTGAAAACAGGGTCGAAGACGGCCACATCTCCAAAAGGAATGTTGCTGCTGACCACATCGAAATAACCTCCGAGCTTGGATTCGATTTCCTCGAAGCCTCGGATGCGTATCTTGTCTTCGGGATGCAGAGCGGAGAGCATCTGTCCCGTAAGGATGTCTTTCTCAAAACCGAAGGTCGTATGCCCTTCGGCTGCAATGCCGTCAAAAGAGCGGATGAACTCGCCCATTCCTGCCGAAGGGTCGAGGATGCGTTGAGGGACGATGCCTGCCTCCCGTAAGGAAGCGGCAATCTCCCGTACTACGGGTGCAGGAGTATAGAAAGCGGTCATCACGGAATTTTTCAGGCTCTGCATATAGCTCTTGTATTGCGATTCGGAGGTGGTGTTATCCCGAATGGTGCGATGCAGTTCCATCACCAAGGAAAATAGCTCCAACTCCGACTTGTTCCACCGGGCGATGTCCTCCATCGTGTTGGCGGGAGAGAGGATACACTTCAAAGCCCCGAAGCCCGTATAAGCTCGCAACACCTCCATTTCCTCCTCCGTTGCCGTGCGTTGTTCCCGATGCAGGGCAAAGACCGTCTTGATGGCTTCTATGTTCGCCCTTAGATGCTCCTTCTTGTTATAACTTGCCATCTTCTTCGAGTTTTAGTTGAACAAAACCCGTAATCTCCGTATAGAGGGAGTTGTATTCGGGCATATAGGCGAACTCGTCCGAAATAGGATACTTGGCGAAGATGCTTTCTAAGAGCGGGCGCAGGCGGATAGCGGTCTCCCTGACAGCTTCAAGCGGCACTTCAGCAGAGAACTCGTTCCAAAGAACAGAGGAGATGGTATCGTGGTGGGAAAAGTGCAGACCCGCATAGAGCGTCTTATTGGCGACACCGATACATTCGGCTATGGGAAGTCCGGCATTGAAGGCTTCGGCATAGACTTCGGAAGCGGCTGCCGCACGCTCTTTGACGAAGGGAATGTCATCGGCTTTTTCGGGATGGCTTTCCCGAAGAAAAGAGAGCAGGGATAGCTCGTAATAGGAAAATCGAATGGCTGTCATATCTGTGATTTTAATGGGTATATAATGCAAAGGCACTCGACGTCCCCGCCGAGTGCCACCACTAAAATCCGCAGTAAAAACAACAGGATTGTTTATGACCGCTTCATTCAGTGGCAAAATTAGCAAATTATGGGGAGTTACTTTCGGGATTTGCCCGGTTTCTTACGTTCGGGGAAGACAAAGACCGTCTTGAACTCTCCGTCCAAGGAGAGAGAAGCCTCGAAGCTCTTGCCCGTTTTGGAGGTAAAGCCCTTGATGATGCCAGTCTCTCCGTTTACCGCCAACTGCGTCAGTTGTTCGTCCGTGAGGCTCTTGCCTGCCACGCTGCGGAAAAGGGTCAGACCGCAATCGGCATCCGAGCACTTGGCACATCGGGGATAGAAGACCAGTGAGCCTTTGCCGCATTTGGGGCAGTTGATGTCGCTTCTCTTTTGAGGGAAGAGGATTTTGGACGAGAGCAATTCGTCCGTAATCTGTGTGGCATAGCTTTCGATGCCCTTGCGGAAGTCCCGCTCTTTCAATTCTCCCCGTTCGATTTTCGCCAAGTCCGCTTCCCACTGTCCGGTCATCTCAGCATTGCCGATTTTCATCCCCTTGACGATGGAATAGACGGCAAGTCCTTTCTCCGTGGGGACGAGCGACTTCTTTTGGCGCACCATGTATTCACGGGCAAAGAGGGTTTCGATGATGGCGGCACGGGTTGCAGGTGTGCCGATACCGCAATCTTTGAGCTGCGCACGCAATTCCTCGTCCTCCAACTCCTTGCCCGCCGTCTCCATAGCAGCCAACAGCGAACTTTCCGTGTGCAGGGGCTTGGGCTTGGTCGTTCCCTGTGCCAACGAACAGGCGCAGAGCGGAAGTTGCTTACCCTCCTCCCATTGAGGGATGATGATGCCTTCTCCATTCTCCCGACTTTCCCGTTCTTCGGCTTCTGCCTGCTCCTTGTCTTTCTTCCTGCTGTTTTTGAGGACGGCACGCCAACCCTCTTCCTTGATGATTTCACCTTTGAGGATGAACTTCACGCCTTCACAAATGGCAGTAACCGTACTGACATCTTTCACACAACGGGCGGAAAAGGCTTCGAGCATACGTCCGGCTATCATATCATAGATGACCGCTTCCTCTCCAAACATGTCTATCGGTTTCTTGCCCGTAATGAGCAGGGCGTGGTGGTCGGTCACTTTCTTGCCGTCCACCGAATGCGCATTAAGTTCGGTCAGTCGGCGGGCATGGACACCCCAGACGGGATGGTCGTGTAAAAAGGCTATCAGGGCAGGTATTTCGGCAAAGACATCTTCGGGAATATATCGGCTGCCCGTGCGAGGATAGGTGATGTATGCCTTTTCGTAGAGTTTCTGCGCCAAGGAAAGGGTCTGTTCCGCCGAATAGCCGAACCGGCTGTTCGCTTCTTTCTGTAGGGTGGTCAAGTCGTACAGAAGCGGTGGCTCCTGTCTGGTCTCCTTGCGCACAATCGTTTCCACGGTGGCAACAGAAGCTTGTTTGAGCTTTTCATACAGGGCGGAGGCTTCCGTCTTATCAAACCAGCGGTCGGCAGAAGAGAAACGGAAACTCTCATCACCTTCCTTTACGGCAAGGCTGAGTTGCCAGAATGGCTGCGGCTCGAACTTCTTGTTCTCCAAGAAACGGGAACAGACCATACAGAGAGTCGGAGTCTGTACCCTGCCCAATGAATAAGTGCCTCGTCCTGCCGCAATGGATATGGCTTGGGTGGCATTGATGCCCACTAACCAGTCGGCTTCGCTGCGGGCACGGGCGGCATAATAGAGATTGTCATACGCCGCTCCGTTTTGTAGACGGGCAAGCCCCTCTTTGATGGCTTTGTCCGTCAAGGAACTGATCCACAGACGGTCGAAGGGTTTGGCGATGCCGAGATACTCATAGATGGTAGGCTCGGCACTCGGCGCCATGCCGTCTTGCGACGGTAGGTTTCCGAGAGCCTGCCCCCGAACCGTACGTACAAGTCTCCTTGTATACGGCTCTCCGTTGGTTTTTCTCATTTTAGCGAACATGAATTTTAGCATTACAGGTTTCACAAACTGCCAAAGTTTTACGGTATTTTTTGAGCATCTGTTGTTCCCACTCGTTCTCTCCCTTGAGGTCTTTGAGTGTACGCACGTGATGCATCACCGTTTTACCTTCTGCTCCACATAATTCACACCTTTCAGCCTTCAATCTCTCAACAAGACTCGGATAAGGACTGATGTTTGTGTTCGGAATGTTGTCGCATTGGGCATAATCTTTAGCTGTCTTTCGTCTAAAACCTTCATTATAAAGCACTCTGATTTTCTTTTGCCCTCTCTTGTCTATGTAGTGTATGATAAAGTCTTTGCCTTTGCGGAGTTTCTTTATCATCTGCGCCATAGTCATGTTTTGTTTTTGAGCAATAGTTTTGAACATACTGTACTTCATATTGAATCCGAATGAATTGCCGAGATATGAGATGTTATTGGCAATAGAATAGTAGTTGTAGAATCCTCTTATTTCCGCATTGTATTGTGCAAGAATATCTTCAGGCTTCATTCCTATCATGTATGAACGAGTTTTCGGTTTCCAGACTTCTTTACCCTTAACTTGCTTGATGCATACAGCATCATAGTCCAGTAATTTTCGTCTGACCGTCTCGTTGGATACGTTTAGGACAATTCTACCATTGAAGGGTCTTCTTAAAACTCCATTTCTATTACGCCTTAGAGCTTGGGATTTGCGAACATAGATTTCATAACCGAGAAACTTGGCAGGATTTTGTGCATGCGTTATTAGCGTTTTCTCTTCTGACAACTCCAATTTGAGTTGCTCACTCATGTATTGAGCGATGTTCGCTTTGATTTGCATGCATTCAGCCTTGCTGCCAATAACTCCAACAAGGAAATCATCAGCATATCTCACATATTTCAATCTCTTGAATGTTTCGTCCATATTTAAGCCATAGGGCGTATTAATCATCTCTTTCTCGACTTTACGAATCTCATCCATCAGTTGTTCTCTGACAGATTCATTCTGTTCGGATTTGTTTTTTGCTACCAGCCTGCTTCTTTTATTTTCAAGACGTTTATACTCCGTGCTGCTCCGTCTTTCCTTGCCTATATCGAAAGATTTGGCATACTCCTTCATATACTTATCGAACTTGTCAAGGTAGATGTTTGCCAAAATTGGGCTTATCAATCCTCCTTGAGGTGTTCCGCTATATGTTTTGTGGAATTTCCAATCTTCCATGTATCCTGCGTTCAGAAACTTCCTGATTAAACGTATAAACCTTTCATCGGCTATTCGTTCTTTCAAGGTCTTTATAAGGACTTCGTGGTTGATGTTGTCGAAGAAGCCTTTAATATCTCCTTCAACGAACCACTTTGTCCCACTGAACGATTTTTGAATGTGGGTCAGTGCAGTATGGCAACTCTTATTGGGTCTGAAACCATGAGAGGTGTACTCAAAATACCCTTCATAAATGGCTTCAAGAATCATTCGTGTTACCTCTTGTACCAACTTGTCTTCAAAAGAGGGAATTCCGAGTGGTCTTTTCTTGCCGTTCTTCTTTGGAATATACACCCTCTTGGCAGGATGTGGTTTATAAGTCTCATTTTTGAGACTCACGATAAGGTCATCTATTCTCTGAATACTCATCTGGTCAATTGTTTTGCCATCTGTTCCTGATGTCATATTGCCCTGCTTAGCGTAAATGCGCTGGTAAGCAGTATAAAACACCTGCTCATTAAATAGATTACGGTACAGCCTTTCGTACTTGTAGTCCGAATCAGTGCTGTGTTTACTTAAAATGTTTAATACATTCTCTGAATTTCTCATACGTCTCACACGTCTTTCTTTGTTTGTATTAAAGTTTCCAACTGCTTCCCTTCGCCATGTACAGGACGTTATCCTGCTCGGACTACTACGGAAGCTCCGTTGCCATATCGGGTTTTCAGAGACTATACCTCATAGCCTTTCGGCTCCCCGACTTAGGCAATCCCCATTTAGCTTGCATAATAACTATTAGCGCGACAAGCTGTCGGATGCGACGTTCGACCTTTTCTCCGCATATTGCGGCTGTGCCGTAGTCTGTCCTTTTGCTCAATCCGTCCGGCTACATCGGAAGAGTACTACGGCGTGACGTTTGTAATTGCCTTCCGTCACTGCTCATTTAACAGCCACTGGACTATCGTTCAACCAATTCAGGCTTCATCCTTGTGCTTGTCTTTCTACCTCGTCATTCAGTCGCCACATGGCAATTTGTGGACTTATGCCTTTACCGACATGCTACACTCCCCATTGGGTTTCCCCTTTGGATAAGTCGGTTGGTAGTAGGTTATTTCAAAGAACACGAACCTAATCTCTTGCTAAGGAGATTTTATTATACAGCCTTATGGGCGCACAACCTGAAGATCAACTCACCTTCCCTTCCGGCATCGGTGGCTACGATAATGCCTTCGCACGCTCGGAATAGTTTTTCGATAACTTTCAATTGTGCGACTGCCCCAGCGTCGGCTTTATAGCCTTTACCCTCTTTGATTTGACGGGGAATAAGGGTAAAGACGGGAGGAAGAATCGGCAGGTTCTCTTTGTGGAAACCCTTGATGCCGTAGGCTTCGGGCATGGCTGCCGTTATCAGGTGTCCCAGTGCCCAAGTGACGGCATAGCCGCCTCCTTCGATATAACCCTCTTTCTTGTTGGTTGCCCGAACGACACGGGCGATTTCACGAGCTACGCTCGGCTTTTCTGCTATGATGACTTTCATTTGTTCTTACTTTTTGGATGTTAGTGGTGGCGGATTACATTTTCATTCCCTTGGAACGCTTCTTCTCTTCTTCCTTTTGTTCCTGCTGGGCGGTAGGTTCTGTCTGCCCCTGTTTGAGTGGCTCTTTCACATGCTTGGTAGCCTCGTTGGTCTTGCCTTCGGAATTGACGGCGACTTGCGTGCGGGAAGCATTGTCTGGAGTAACTTCTTTGGCTTGGGATTCGGGATTCCATTTGAGGAAGTCAAACTTGTTCTTCTCGAAGTTTGGACGTACATAGGCATTGAAAGACTCTCCCTTCTTGTCGATAAGCCCGGTCATATAGACCGTCTGACCTGATTTGAGCTTTGCCTGCTCTTCGGGAGAGATGTCGCGTCCCAGCATCTTCTTGGGGACACGCAATTCTTTCTGCTCTGCCTGTTCCTGTCCTTCGGGGGCTTGTCTTTGGCGTTGTTCCTGCTTGGGAGAGCCGAAACGAAATTCAATCGACCGCTTGTCGGCATTGAATTGAAGGTTGGCATTGAAATGCTTTCCCGTTTTGGAGGTCATCCCCTCCACATAGATGCTTCTGCCTTCCGAGAGTTCCTTTTTCTGCTCGTCGCTCAGCTTCACGCCCTTGATTTCATCGGGGATGCGTACCCTATCTGCACTCAGGGCAATGATGTCATTCGTCAGGCGGTCGATGCTCACGAAACTGCGGGTCGGTTCATCTTTGCCGGGGAAGGTCAGCTCCACGGTACGACCGAGGTTGCCCGTTTCCTTGAGGGCTTTCTTGTCCTCGTCGGTGAAGGTATGCCCGAAGAATTCACGCTCCAATTGAGGCTCCTTGCGGATGGCGTGGACAACGGGGATAAACGTACCGTCTCCGGAGGCTTTCAGGGAAAGACGGGCATCGGTGTAGAGGGAAACTTCCCCAATTTTGATACTGATGGGAACAAGTGGAGTCTTTCTGTATTGAAGTAGGTCATCAAGATGCTTGCCCTTTTCGAGACTCTCACGGCTTACACCCATCTGCTCGAACTGCTCCCACTTCACCTTGTCGGGGTCAATGCCTTGGAAGGACTGTTTCTGCTCCCCTGCATAGTCCGCAGGATTGATACGGGCAGAGTCCAGCATCTCCTTATTGGAGGGGACATCCGGAGCTTTGAGCATCTCCGAGAGTACACGTGCACTGGCAACGGCACTCTCGAAGGGGACTTTGAAGAAAGTCAGCGGTGTGGGATTCTTGAACTGCCGCATGAAGTTAGAAAGGAAGTTTTCCAGCGCATTGCTGTGCTTGTCGAACTTCAGGAAGCTCTGTTCATGCTCGGCGGTGGGCGGAACGGTTTTCAGCTCGCCTTTCTCGTCCGTTCCTGTGACGGCTTTGAGGTTTTCGCCCTTTTGATCCTTGACCAAAAGGACTTCTTGGTCTTTGATTTTTTCGTCCATATTATAATGTATTTAATGACACCAACAGCGGTGCACGGACAAAAGTAAACCAAAGAAACCGTGTATGTTAGAGGTATTGGATAACTGCGTACTTGTGGCTTCGATATGGATAGAAGTGGCCTCTCATAAGGGTTCTCTAGTGAGAAGAGCATCACTGATTATGGTAGGATTGTATTTCCGATTGTCGCACATAACCTTATGTTGTTTTCCCGTATAGACAAAAAAAACTGCTTTTTTTTTGCGTGAACAAATTTATTTGCTTATATTTGCAGGCACGTGACATAACACTCTATGTATGAAGTTGGATAAATACAATGTAGCACAGTCTTCTCAGTCTATTGAAGAGCTTACAAAAGAGTTCTTTCAGTATAAAGGAAATTATAGAGACGAAGTCGGGCAAGTTTATTGGAAAGAATCTGATTCTGCGGTATCTTCCAAAATGTCTTTGAAGAACCGCCCCAATTCTCGTATGGTCAGTTTTGTTTCCAATGATTATTTGGGGCTTTCCCAACATCCTCTCGTGCAAAGTGATGCTATCAGAGCTATTAATCAGTTTGGAACAGGGTTCTGTGCCGCTCCTAGTATCGGAGGCTACTCTTCATTGCAGAAGAGATTGGAAGACGGAATCTCAGCCCTATTGAAGACGGAGGATACTTTGGTTTTTAACTCGGGCTTTTCAGCTAATATTGGACTCTTTTCTGCTTTGGCAAAGCCTAATGATATTGTATTCCTTGACAAGGGGGTTCACCGGAGTGTATTTGAAGGAGTGAGACATTGTACTTGTAAGATACTACCTCATAATGATCCTGAAGCTCTAGACTCAGCCTTACAACGTTACAAAGTTGAAGGGTGCAATTTGTATGTTGTGATAGATGGGGTTTATTCCCAAGACGGAGACCAAGGTTTGGTTCGAGAATATTTAGAGATTTCTCAAAAGCATGGAGCCTTGCTTATCGTGGATGATGCCCATGGTATAGGGGTATTAGGGGAAAGTGGTGCCGGTCTTTTGGAAGAATTGAATTTATTGGGACAGGTTCCTCTTGTTACGGGTACACTGAGTAAAGCATTTGGAAGTATAGGAGGGTATGTTTCCGGGCGCAAGGATTTAATTAATTACATCCGTTACTATGCTGGAAGTTGCTGTTTTTCTGTTTCTCTTCCTCCTCCCTGTTTAGCTGCTGCTTTGAAGTCTTTGGAGCTAATCCCTAAAGCGACCTCTGAGCGAAAAGAGTTGTTGGCAAAAGCTCAATATGCAAAAGAGAAGCTACAAGAAGCAGGTTTCTCTACGACAGATTCCACCACTCCTATCGTTGGAATACTGACCCCGAGTTATGATGAAGCTATTTTGTGGGCGGAACGTTTACTCCAACACGATGTTTACATCGTTCCTATCGGATATCCGGCTGTTTCAAAGCGTTGTCCCAGATTACGCTTAGCCCTTTCCAACTTGCACTCATATAGGGATATAGACTTTTTGATTTCAAAATTACTTACAGTAACAAAAAAGGATTATAAATACATGCCAAGAAAGAGACGCTCTTCTGCCGAGATTGCTCACTTGATAGATAAAGCAACAGAGGATATTGTACGAGAAAAAGGATTTGGGGGACTTTCTATTCAGGAAGTTTGTGACCAAGCTGAAATAGAACCTGCATTGTTTTACAGGCGTTATCCCGAGGGCTTTGCCTTTTATGTAGAGAAATTTATCCGAGACCATGATTTTTGGCTCTCTCATTATGAGGAATTCCCAGTCGAAAAGCTGAACAGAAGTCCGGAAAATTTGACACAGATTTTACTCTATTTATGGAAGCAAATCGCAGAAGACGGACTATTAAGTTCTTTGCTTCGCTTAGAACTTCAAGATTCTCCATTAGACGCTGCTGTTGAAATAGCAAAGGTGAGGGAAATCCAAACAGAAGATTTAGTTGATTTCTTTACTCAAGCATCAGAATCTCCGAATACACTGAAGATACAATTAGCTATTCTTACAGCAGGGATACAGTACTTGGCACTGCATAAAAATATATCTACTTTTTGTGGAATAGATTTTACGAGTATTCCAGAAGGAGAGATAGAAACAGCTCTCATGCAGATGCTGAAATGTATTCTAAGAAGCAAGGATAAGTAAAAACATAATAATGACTATTATGAAACATAGTTCTTTTCTCGGTTTTGTTTGTATGCTAATGAGTGTTATCAGCACAACAGCTAACGCTCAAAGTACAAAAGATATCTCAAAAATCAAGATAGTATATGTAGATAGTCTAACTTCTCAGACTGTTGAAAATGCAACTACATTGCTTTTTGACAGCAATGATTCTATAACACCCATTACGTATGCTTACTCCAACTATTTAGGAGAAGTATATTTCAGCGTCAAAAAAGAGCATAGTTATCGAGTTATAGCAACCCTTTGGGGTGATGTTGTCTATAAAGAAGACTTCATAATAAACAACAACCAATTACAGATAGAGCGAAAAGTACTAATATCTTCCACAAAAAACTTGGGCGAGATTGTAGTTCAGCCTAAGCCAATTAGTGCAGCAAAAGGAAAGATGACATTTCAAGTACAAACTGCGGGATTGGGCAATTCTCTTGCAGCATACAGTACTTATGACATACTAACTCGAACTCCTCGGATTCAAGTCGTGGGCAATCAGGTATTAATTGACGGGAAACCTGCTGAGGTACATGTTGATGGCGTCAAAAGAATAAATGCTCAAGAATTGTTGTCTATGATAAGTGCAGATGATATCAAAAAGATCGAAGTACAATTTGGCAGAAATGCCTCAACGTCAGGACAAACGTCAGGAGGTGTCGTGAAGATTTCACTAAAAGAACAACGAGGATTTTCTTCTACTATCAAGAACTCTTTATCACTTACTGGTAAGCCTCTTAATCCATCTACTACTGCTTTAATGCAAGATGGGAATTTTTCTCTATTGTACGGAACCGATAAATGGCAATTGTATTCACGATTCTCTACTCAGAATGGTGCTTACACGGGAATAAATTATGAATCTTCTTATCATATATTGGGCAATTCCGAGAGAATTAACAAAAATACAGAGGGGAAAAACTCTGAGAATAATTCATGTGTAGGAATTATAGGAGTATCTAGTATTTTAGGTCAACATCGCTTGTTAGCAGAGATTGAAGGCGATTTTGTTTTTCAAGACAAAAAAAACAAAACGACGAATTTAATCAACCCAATCGAAAAGACGAGTATCTACATTATTACACACAATCTTTACGAAGCAAGAATTCTGATTTAGGTTCTATCACTGTAACCCATCTGTGGGAATCAAAAGAACTTAAAAAGAAAAAGTTGCAAACATCAATGGCGTATATCTTTTACAAGGACAAAGAAATATCATTGATTGACACCAAATTTGAAAAAAGAAGTCAATTGAGAAAAGAAGAAGGTATCAGCAAGGCTTTCAATAACCTTCTGTTTCTCAAGAGTGAATGGAGTTCTGTTTTTAATGAAGCAATAGATTTAAATGCTGGAGTTGAGTTGAATCTAACTTCGCGAACAAATGATTATAAACATAGGACAGAGAGTATAAACGATGCCATAGAGTATTATCGTTATCGAGAATTACTTGGTGCTGCATTTGTGTCACTATCAAAATCTTGGGACAAGTTCTTTATCTCAGGAGGAATACGTATAGAACACACCTATTTGCAGAGCAAAAATAAAGGTGTTTCACAGGGTTATATAAATTGGCTACCCTCCTTGTCCATAAGTTATACTACCGATAAGCTTAATGATCTTTCATTCTTCTATTCTCGCTATTTACTTCGTCCATCGTTTGAGTTGTTGAGCAATTACAAGATTAAAGTCAATGACTTCCTTTACTTTGTAGGAAACCCTTTGTTGAAAGCACAACAAACAGATCAATTTACCTTATCGTATACTACTTCTAATTTTTCAATTTTCACTGATTATCAATCACATAGAGATGTCATAGAAGAGATGTTTTTCACGAAGGATAACATTGTATATTTAACTAATGACAATATGGATACAAGGCATGAGGTCAGGTTCGGTGGAGGATACAATGGGAAATTATATCCATTTTGGCATATTGCACTAAATGGAGGCCTGCAATATATGTGGATTCCCAATGGATATGTTCAAAAAAATATTATACAAGGATACGCCTCTCTGTACAATACGCTGACAATAACTCCAAAATGGCAAGTGAATATAAATCTCGACATGGCGTCACCTTGGATCATGCAAACACGTAGAGTAAGTGGACGATTCACTTCTGGGATAGAAGTGAACTATACCACTTCTAATAAGCGATGGAATTTGGGTTGCAAAATAGAAAATTTGTTTGCCAAGCATTCTAGTTCGACCAAAACAATAAGTCCCTATATTGTCAATACTGAGAGGTCTCAAGTAGCAATACCGAGCCTATTATTTCGCATTTCATATCGTTTTCAAACACAAAATAAAACAGGAACACCTGTAAAGAAAATAACAACAGAGAATAGAGATAGACTCTAATGGCGGAAACCGAAAAGCCAGCAATGAGTAGGTATAATCAAAAATAAGATGACTATGAACGCATTGGATCAAGCAATTGAACAAATGTCTGTTTTGTCTTCGGATGAAATGGGACAAATGCATGGTGGTTTTGCTTCAGGCACAACAACATTAGGTTCTTTTGAGCAGAACCTCAATGTTAACGTGAATGTTAGCAATGGCTCTCGCTGTCGCTGTGCATGTAAAGAAAATGGTCAAACTGTAGTAGTAAAAGGTTGATCATGTCCTAAAAAGAACTTGGATGGTCTGTCAGATTTCGTTATAACGGTTTGACAGACCGTCCTTTAGAAAAAACAACAATAGATTATGAAATACAGTTTATACAATACGCATTTTCCCTATAAGCAGCACATAGTCATATGCAATACTATCACATTAGGATATATTGTGCTAACCCAAGATTTACATAATCTTATTGTAGAATTGCAAGTGGAAGAATTGCAGAAAATGCATAATTCATTGTATGTAGCTTTTATCGACAAAGGAATTATTATAGAAGATTCTGTAGATGAGCACTTAAAACTAAGAGAGATTGAGAATAGTGCGGACTTTAGCAAGGACTCTTATCACTTAATTATCAATCCAACTCTTGATTGTAATTTCAAGTGTTGGTATTGTTTCGAAAACAAACATAAGGGGTCCGTTATGTCTGAATCTGTTTTGACAAATGTTTGTGCACATATTAGGAGGATTCTTAAAGAGCAGGACTTAAAAAAGTTTACTCTGTCTTTTTTCGGGGGAGAGCCTTTGCTGTACTATAAACGAGTGGCTTTTCCCTTAATCCAAGAATTGAACAAACACAAAAAAGACGTCATTGCAAATATTCATTTTACAACAAACGGTTTTTTATTGTCAGAGAAAATAATTACACAGATGAAATTGTTGGGTGTTTCGAGTTTACAAATTACTCTTGATGGAGATAAAGCACATCATGACAAAACTCGTTATGGAAATTCTGGAGGCTCATTTGATAGAATTATGTCAAATATCCAACTAGCGATAAACAACAATATAGATGTTATTGCACGGTTTAATTTCACTAAAGAGAATATTTGGGGAATTCATTCTGTGCTAGAAATATTATCTTCTTTCTCAAATAAAGAAAGGATTACTATTGCCATCAATCGAGTTTGGCAAGATGAAGATGAAAAATGCAGCATATCCCAAAAGAAGAAAATAGATGATGAAATAGACCGAATAAAAAGAAGCATTATAGAATTAGGGATGCAAGATGTCCCTAAAGAATTAGGGATAGCGTTTGTAAATTCTTGCTATGCAGATAAAAAGAATGAGAGTCTCATTAATTATGATGGTAATGTTTTCAAATGCAATGCTCGTGATTTTACAAAAGAAAGGCAGTTGGGAAAATTGATGCCCGATGGGAGTATACTATGGAATGAAAAAGAGTCTGTATGGATGGCAAGCAAGTTAGATGATCCAATTTGTCTAAAATGTTTCCTTGTTCCTATTTGTGGTGGTGGATGTAGGAGAATATTATTTGAGACAAGTGGACGACATTATTGTTTATACAATGACGACATAGAAGAGAAAAACAAAGTACTACTGGAATTATTAAAATCATAGAACTATGCGTATAACCCAACAACAAGATGCTATGGATTGTGGACCTTCTTGTTTGGTAATGATTGCCAAGTATTATGGGGTTCAAAAGAATATTGAGACAATACGGCATACTTGTGCATTAGGGAAGGATGGTGTATCTCTTCTTGGTATAAGCAAGGCTGCGGAAGAAATCGGCTTCAAAACTATTGGAGGTCGATTAGATTTTGATACTCTTGCTCAAAAAGTTCTTTTGCCTTGTGTCGTTCATTGGAACCAAAACCACTTTGTTGTTGTCTATAAGGTCAAGAAACATCGGAAAGGACATTATACAATCTATGTAGCAGACCCAGGGAAAGGACTTGTAACATACAGTAAAGAAGAGTTTTGCGGGCATTGGATAAGTACCAAAACTGAAGGCGAGGAAAAAGGTGTTGCCCTTCTTCTTGAACCAACAGAGCAGTTCTATGCTCATACAGATACAGAAAAGGCTTCAATACAGAATCGAGCAAAGTATCTGTGGAGTTACCTCAAAAAATACAAACGCTTCTTCCTCCAATTGATATTGGGCTTATTGCTTGGCTCGCTCCTGCAACTCATTTTTCCATTCCTTACACAGGCTATAGTAGATACAGGTATTGGAGGAAAGGATATAGGCTTCGTGTGGCTCGTGCTGCTGGCCGAAATGATGTTACTATTCAGCCGTACTGCCATTGACTTTATTCGATCTAAGATACTCCTGCATATTTCAACTCGAATTAACATCTCCCTTATTTCGGATTTCTTTATCAAGCTGATGAAGCTACCGATGAAGTTCTTTGACACTAAACTGATGGGCGATCTTTTGCAACGCATCGAAGACCACCATCGGGTGGAGCAGTTTTTGACTTCAAGTAGTCTGAGCTTACTTTTTTCTTTCTTTACTTTCCTTGTTTTTGGAGTAGTTCTTACCGTCTATAATCTCGGTATCTTCTTCGTCTTCCTCTTGGGAACATCACTGTATGCAGGTTGGATTATTCTCTTTCTCAAAAAGCGTAGACAGCTGGACTATAAATACTTTGAGCAATCAGGACGCAATCGAAACATCACCTATCAGCTCATCAATGGAATGCAAGAAATCAAACTGCAAGGATGTGAACAACGTAAAAGATGGGAGTGGGAAGACGTACAAGCAGACCTATTTAAGGTCAATCTGCAAACCCTTAACCTGCAACAGATTCAGCAGGTGGGGAGTATTACTATCAACGAAGTAAAAAATATTCTTATCACTGTTTTGGCAGCTACGTCTGTTATACAAGGCAATATGACCCTTGGTATGATGTTGGCAGTGCAATACATTATCGGGCAGCTTAATAGCCCTGTAGAACAACTTATTCAATTCATCTATTCTTGGCAGGATGTGAGTATCAGTTTGGACCGTATGAATGAAATACATACCGAGACCAACGAGGAAAATGCAGAGAGGACACGGAATAACTATACCGAAGAGTCTACAGATGGGCATTCGATCGCCATCAAAGACCTCTCTTTCAAATATGACATATATAGCCCTAAAGATATTCTTTCGAACATCAATCTTTCCATTCCCAACGGCAAGGTTACAGCTATCGTTGGGGCTAGTGGAAGTGGAAAAACCACTCTCATAAAACTCCTATTGGGATTCTATGAACCATTGAATGGGAGTATTCAAATAGGTACTACCAATCTGAATGAATTCAATCTCGGCTGGTGGAGAAGCCAATGCGGAGCAGTGATGCAGGAGGGGTATCTCTTCTCGGATACCATCGCAAGAAACATCGCCATATCAGACGACGAACCCGACATCGAACGCATCCGCCATGCAGCTCGTGTAGCAAACATAGCAGATTACATCGAAGCCCTACCTTTAGCTTACAATACTATGATAGGGCAAGACGGACAGGGTATCAGTCAGGGACAACGACAACGCATCCTCATTGCGAGAGTCGTTTACAAGAACTCGATGTTCGTTTTCTTGGACGAAGCGACTAATGCCCTTGATGCCAACAATGAGCGAGCCATCACCGAAAATCTGTCAGATTTCTATGAAGGGAAAACCGTAGTTGTCGTGGCACACCGCCTTTCCACCGTCCGAAATGCCGGCCAGATCGTGGTTTTGGATGAAGGAAAAATTGTAGAGGTGGGAACACACGAAGAACTGACAGCAAAACGAGGTAAATATTTCTCCTTAGTGAAGAATCAATTGGAATTGGGCAACTGATATGGAAAAAGAAAAGAAACAAGAACGAAATTTTGAGCTTCGTAGCGAAAAAGTTCGTAGCATTGTCGGAGAAATTCCCTCCTCATTGGTTCGCTACGGCATTACCGCTATCGGGGTGGTACTGCTTTTTCTTTTTGCTGTAGCCTATTTCCTGCCTTATAAACAGGTCTATTCCGGGACAGCAGTTATACATGACATTGCTTGTGAACAGAAAACGGACACTACGGAAATAAATGTACTGCTAAAATTTGGAGAAAAGCGTCCCAATATACTTACTGAGGAAGTATCCATTGATTTTCAATCGGCTGTAGAAGTAGCAAATGGAAGCATTCTATCTCTTTCGATGGAGCGTGATACACTTGGTCGGCAAAAGGCTTTTTGTCGTGTACCCTTACAAGCTATGCAAAAGATGGAGCATAGTGAAGTTGATTTTATATTGACACTCCAATCGGGCAACTTATTAAGTCGTTTTTTCTCTGAATTCACGGGGAAATAACTATCTTATATAACCTTCAACTCAGGGCAAATCTCAAATACATTAATGATATGAAAAGACTAACCCAAACACATTCGTTTAAGACTCTTTCGAAGAAAGAGTCCACTGCCTCACAGATACGTAAGGCAACTGATGAGTTGATTGAAAAAACAATTGAATTGAGCGATTCGGGAATTGATGCAACTTTCCTCTTTCGCACTATAAGCTACACGCGATTCATACTCCAAGTTCTCCAAAAAAAATCATCCCGGAAATTCTTTTGTCCAAGACTGCTTCCATGAATTGCAGCAAGTCCTTTCCACTGAGTTGGAGATTTTAGAGAAAGGTTTGAGAAAAAAAGATTTTTTCAGACCTCCTGTTCAGGCGAGATCGTCAATCTGTTGGACCGGAAAAATTGTAGACTTAGTAGAATTACTCTATGCCCTTGATACTTGCAACTGCATCAATAATGGGGAAATCGGTGTGGAGGAATTGGCAGAAGCTCTTTCCAAAATCTTCGGAGTGGAAATCAAAAACTGCTTCAGTGCTTATATTGATATGAAACGCCGCAAGGCTGACAGCCGTACCTATTTCCTCGATGAACTTCGAGAGAAATTGAATAGGCGAATGGTCGAAAGCGATCTGAAAGGAGGGAAATACAAAAAGAGATAACAAACACGGGAAACTTTCCTCACAATGGAAGGAAGTTTCCCGTGTTATTCTATATAGTTTATATCAACGGAAGGCTTTAATAACCCGTATAACAGCCCACAAACAAGTAAAAGGAGCGGTGAAAACACCGATGATGACAAAGAGGAGGAGTTTGAAGATATAGTAAAATACCCATTGCCAGTTTGTTCCTGCAATCATTTTATAGGGAATGAACTTCTCAGCGAAGAGATAGCCTGACCATATCGCCATCAGCACATATCCGGACATCCATCTCATATCCTCAAAACCTTTGGTCGCTAAGAAATTCCATCTGAAACCTATGACAAACAAGGCGATGAGAAACAACAGACTGAAGATGCTTCGCCAAATCTCACTACGTTTTCTTTTCTGAAAACAAGGTGTACAGAGTATCGGCTGATACCTTTCCGCACATTCTGAGCATAGTCCTTTCCCGCAATCTGAGCATTGGGCAACTGCCGGTTCTTGGGTATGATTAAAACAATTCATAGTGTAATCAATTAGCGTGTTCAAAAATACAAAAATCCTGCCTTAGAGCCAAGAAAAACAACCGTTATTTCTTGGTATTGAGTAGTTTGGAAAGTTCCGGATCATCGGCAATCCGCTGCAACTCCCGTTCCACGATTTCCCGCACCTCCGTCTTGACATGGTCATAGTTCGCCTTGATTTCCTGCTCCATCATATCCTCTCCGTTTTCATTCGTGAAGTCTGTCAGAATGGGTATCGGGCGGTAAGCAGCCGTTTCCTTTGCAACTTTCGCATTGTCCACTACAATCTCACAGTGGAATATCTTCTGCTCGATACGTTCGGAGAAGTTGTCGGCAACTGCTCCCACGAACATACCCTGTGTGAGCGTGGAAATCTTGCTCTGCGGAATCAGGCTGTCCATCTGTGTGGAGATGGAAGTGGTCTTATCGCTACGGGTGATGCTCATGCTCTGTCGTTTCTGAAGCACCTTGCCAAACCTCTCCGAGAGCGTCTTTGCCGTTTCGCCGACCACCTGACCGGAGAAAATGTTTCCGACAGTGTTCATCACCACGGCAGCTTCTTTGTCTCCATAATCCCGCTTCAACTGTGAGAAGTCCTGAAAGCCCAAGCATACCGCCACCTTGTTGCTTCGTGCGGTGGCTATCAAGTTGTCCAATCCCTTGAAGTATATGGTGGGCAGCTCGTCGATGAGCACGGAACTTTTCAGCATTCCTTTCTTATTGATGAGCTTGACAATGCGCGAATTATACAACCCCAATGCTGCTCCGTAGATATTCTGTCTGTCAGGGTTATTCCCTACACACAGGATTTTAGGCTCTTGGGAATTATTGATATCCAGTGTAAAATCATCTCCTGTCATAATCCAATAGAGCTGCGGACTTATCATCCTTGACAAGGGTATCTTGGCGGAGGCTATCTGTCCCTGCAACTGGTCAGCCGCCCCTCCGAGCCAAGCATCCATGAAAGGAGAAAGATAGTTCTCCAATTCAGGATATGAGGTGAGTATCGGAAAAATATCCTCGTACTTGCGGCATAGAAACTCTATGGCATGCGGAAAGGTGCAGTATTTCCCTCCCTCGAAAATGCGGAGATACCAAATGATGGCGGCAAAAAGGACGATGGGAGATTCTACGAAGAAATCACCCTGCTTCTGTACCCATGTCTTGTTTAGGTTGAGCATAATCGTATAAGCCGATTCATAGGCATCCGATATGTCGCTCATAAAGTCGGGGTGTATCGGGTTACAGCGATGCGACCGACGAGGGTCATCGAAGTTGATCACGTAAAACTTCGGCTTAACCCTATATCCTTCCGAATGATGCAGCAGATGGTTGTAAACAATCGTGGAGAGGTCGGGATACTTGAAGTCGTAACAGTAGATGGCAAATCCTTTCTCGATTTGCTGTTTGATGAAATTATTGATGATAGCATAAGACTTACCGCTACCCGGCGTTCCCAATACGGAGACAGCTCGGAAAGGATTGACCACGTTTATCCAGCCCCTGTTCCATTTCTTGCGGTAATAGAATCGGGTCGGCAGATTGACCGAGTACTCGTTTTCCAAAAGTCTTGTTTCTTGCATAAAGGATTCGTTCTCCTGATTGAAGACATCCTCCATCAGGTTGTTCTTCAAGAGTCGGCTCATATAGAGTCCCGCCATCAGCAGACAAACATAGCCTACGGTTATCGTAAAAGTATAGAGAGCCGCGTTCGCCTCTATGGGCAGAGGCAAGGCGAGTATCCACCAATTGAGGAAGAAAAAGACAAAGCCGGCGCCCATGAATGCCCATATCTTCGACCAAGTGATATGCTCCTCTTTCACACCTTTCGTACCCAGACATGAAAGCCCCATCAGTACCAGCGCAAAGAGTTTGGTGTAAAGCATATTTCCAAATAGTCCCGCCGTGCGATGGAAATTCATCAGTATCCTATCTACCACTCCGATATTCACGCCCCATAGCCGTATCGTTTCATAGCAATACCAATAGAGATGGACAACCACCAGTATGATACTTACGGCACGCAGAAAATCCATGATTTTCGCCAGTGCTCTCAAATCGTCTTCTTGTTGTGACATGATCTTTCTGTTTTTAGAGTTTACGTTGTTTTCTTTTCTTGCGCTGCATCCGTCTGCGGAACTGCTCTTCCTCCCAATCCGTTCCGTGTGTCTCCAAGGGCAGGTCAAGTAAACCGCCCAAGACGGAATCTCCGTCCGAAGTCTGAGTTTGGGGAATACTGCCTTTCTCACTCTGCTGTATAGGAGCAGACAGTTCGGGATGCGGGCGGTCGAACCACTCGGCAACGGCGTTTGCCGAAAGTTCCTTGCCCAATCGTGAGCCATTGACGACACAGCCGTTGTTATGGTCTATAAAGGTGACACCATAGAGCCGCCCTTCCTCGTTCTCTCGGAAGATGACATCAATACCCCTGCGATGAAGGTTCCCACTGAAATCCTCTTTTGTGGCAGAACGCCTCAATGCTTCGGCTACGACCGCTTTGGTCTTGGGGGCAAGATGCTTTTCTTTCAGTTTCTCCTTTGAAGCCTTGAAGCTTTTTTGCAAGGCTTCATATCCGACAGCCTTCCCGAAAAGGGAAGCCTTGAAAGGATTACCCACCTTCTTACCTTTATCATCGGTAGCAAAATAGACCAATCCGTTATAGGGCTTTCCATACATTTCCCCCTTGAGTTCCTCCACACATATATTATAGGTGGAGAGCAAAGCACGGTATTCCTTAAAACTCGGACAGTGGTAGAATTTCGCTGCCGGTTTGATAACCGAAGCCAATTGTTTTTTGATATTTCCCTCTTGGGGTTGGACTTTTTGCAGTCGAAAAGCCTCCTTTGCCCGTTGCCTCTCGGCAGGCAACAAGCCGTATTTCTGCTCTATCTCCCGTGTGATATGCTTACTCCTGTAGAAGTTGTTGCCATCGTTAATCTTCTTTCCTTGTTCATCGACGGCTAAGGTGACAATATGCAGGTGATGCCTGTCTATGTCCTCGTGTTTATACACGACAAAGGGCTGGTTGCCATAGCCCATCTTTTCGATATACTCCTGTACGATGGCAGAGAACTGCTCATCGGTGATTTTATCATCGGGATGCGGATTCAGAGAGATGTGTATAATAGGCTTTTTGGTATGAATCAGACTCGGCATATATGCCAGAAAGTCCTGCATACAAGCCGCAATATCGTGTGAGCCATCAGCAGAACAAAACACTTTGTTGGTCTCCAAAATCTTCGCAACACCCTCGTTTACCTTCTCTCCATTGTACGCCAACGCCCCGAAAAGGGAACTCCCATAGCTTATCTTTGCGACCATTTCTCTTGAAATTCACGGGTGAGTTGTACGATTTCACCTCCGATAGTCGCCAATTCGAGTGTCAGTTTCTCCAATTGGGCAAGCATGGCGAAGGCTTTTTTCTCGGTGAAATTGCTCTTTAAGGCAACCACGACTTGGTTGTAATTGACCCCTACGCTGCGAAACTGTCCGTACAAAGTCGTCAGTTTTTGATAGTAATCGAGCAACGAACGATCGACTTTTATCACTCGGAATGTCTCATTAAAGATTCTTGCTTTGATGAAAGCCGACTGACTTTGTACGCCCGCCGTTTCTTTCATGGAGAGAAATTCGGCAAATTCCATCGCCGTAAAATTGACTGAAACCCGTTTCTCGGTCTTCACTTTGGAGCTTATGCCCCGCATTTTCTTTTGTTTCATTTTCTACTTTGGATTTTAGTGTTTCACGGCATCACTGGCATTCGAGACAAGGCTTTCTCTCTTCCAAGAAAAAACGACTTCGGAGTTTTTTCAGCCCTCTCGGAGAGCAAGGGTTTTATGCTGCAAAAACGGAGTCGTGCTGCATAAAACATACCTTGCTATTTGCTCCGGCGCAAATAAATCCGTCTGCGAAGGACGGAAGTCGAGTCTCTCAAAAAAGAACGCTTCATGCCTCGAAAACTTCGGCTTACCGCTTGGGTGCAAAGTTACTAAGCCTTGTGCCTAAATCACTTACCTCTTACGGAGCCACAAATACGCAAATCAGAGCCACAAGTACGCAGTTAGCAAAAAGGGTGGGAAAAGAGCTTTGAAGGCATCTATATTTGCTCCGTCGAAGAGCAAATCGAAGATGTCCGCCATCGCAAAAATCCCTGATTGGGATGCGTTCCTTTTCGAGGGTATGTATAGCGAATACGTATGGAACTTCGACAATGCAATCGAAGGGATGTATCTGCGAACGACGGTACAATTGTCCTGACGCAGGCAGAGGGAAATCCGCGATGGGATTCCTGAATGAAGGGATGGACAACTCCACTTTTTATGCAGGCGAGGACAGCCGTCATCATCGGCATATATCCCTCTGCACAAACGGAGTTCCCCGAACGTCGGGACATCCGAACAGATGAGGAAGCCGGTATTGGAAAGAATCAACTGACACGGGCAGATTCCCGTGATGAAGCATATGTAGAACAAAACTCTAAAAGACAATGAAAAAGAAACCTGTTTTTATCGCCTTCTCCACCCAGAAGGGAGGCGTCGGCAAAACGACCTTTACGGTCCTGACGGCAAGCTATCTGCACTATGTCTGCGGATACAATGTGCTTGTTGTGGATTGCGACTACCCGCAGTTCAGCATCAACGAGATGAGAAAACGAGATGCCAAAGGCTTGGAAACGAACAGCTCGCTACAGGAATTGGCGGTCGCTCAATTCTCCCGGCTTCAAAAGCCTACCTACAACATTCTTTGTACGACCTCGGACGAAGCCATAGGCGTCGTACAGGATTATCTGGAACACAATGAATCGGAAACAGATTTCGTGTTTTTCGATTTGCCGGGCACCATCAACACGAGAGGCGTCATCGACACGCTTGCCGGTATGGACTACATCTTCACACCTATCTCTTCCGACCGTATCTCCTTGGAAAGCACGCTGAGTTTCTCCGCCGTTATCAAGCAGGCGGTCACTGACAATGCGGACACGGACAACAAGGGGATTTACCTCTTCTGGAACATGGTGGACGGCAGAGAGAAAACACCCCTCTATGCAATGTATGAGAAAGTCATTGCTGAGTTGGGACTTCCCATCCTAAAGACGGCAGTCCCCAACACGACCCGCTACAAAAAGGAGATCATGGATGAGGGTACGACCCTCTTCCGTTCAACTATCTTCCCCGCATCCCGAACGTTGCTCAGAGGCAGCCGCCTGAAAGAACTTGTGGAAGAAATCCTGTCCATTGTAAAATCTGAAGCGTATGGCAGAGAAGCATAAAGAAAAAATAAATCCTGATGCTATCAGGGAGCTGATCTCGCAAGGCATTCCCATGAGACGAAAAGATAGTTCTCCCTCTGCTTCTTGCGAGGAAAAGGAGTCAGTCGAGGAAACTCAGGAGGAAGAGAGAGAACTTTCCGAGGAGGTGAAACGGCCTCTTTCCCGTACACGTCGCAGAATACCGAAGGGGGACTATGAATCCTTGTTCATCTACCGCAACGACCTGAAAGACCGTAAGACCATCTATGTCGCCAGAGAATTGCAGGAAAAGCTGGCAGAGATAGTCATGTCGATGAAAAACAGGGAGATGACCATCGGAATCTATGTCGAGAACATCATCCTCCACCACTTTGAAGTCTATAAGGACGAAATAAACAGATTAAATGAACTCAAATTCAAAAAACTATTGTAAGATGAAAAAGCAAAACGTAAGACAGAATGCAGGGCAGACAGCCCGCATGGAAAACAAGAGTGTATCCTCCAAGGTGACCATCCGTAATTCCACCACGCTGATAGAGCGTTCGGAGACAGGAAAGGAAAAGCAGAAACCGGAAACAAACGATTACGAGGAGACCTTTCTGAAACGGCATATCATGGAAAAGGGAGTGTCCGTATATGTTTCCCAACAGATCAAAGATGAGATAGCCTGCATCGTGGGCACAATCACAGGCAACAGCCTGCCTCTCTCCGCCTACATCGACAACATCATCCGTCATCATCTTGACACCCATCGCGATGAGATAGACGCCTTGTTCGAGCAACAGTTCCGTAAACGTTTCGAGCGATGAAGCAGGTGATTGTCATTCTGCTGTCGGTCGGCTTAGCCTATCTCGGCAGCGTGCAGGTCACCCGCTTCCTGTACGGACGCTATCGGAGTGCCGTGAAACTCTATCGTGACTTGCGGCTCTTTTTCCGGGAACGGGGCAAGGGGAAATTCGTCGTTACCATCCGCATCCCCAAAAAGGGATCCTCCCAAGAGGAGAATATCCTTTTAGCCGAGTTGCCCATCGAAGAAGAGCAACAGGAACAGACGCCTGAAACGGGAATGTCGGAAGAAACCTCTCCTTTCATCCCCGAAGAAGAGGATTATGTATTGGTGGAAGTCCAAGGTGAAAGCCACTCCCTTTCGGAAAGTATCACCGTGGAAGAACTACAACAAATGGGCAATGTCCTCTCCTGCAAGAATGCTCCGATAGAAGAAGCTGCAAAAGCTGCCGAAACCATCTATAAGATACACGACTCCCCGATGTTCCAAGCGATTAAGAAAGCAGCCGGGGAACGTGTCCGCGAGCTGCTGGAGCGCGTTGCCGAAGAAGCTCCGAAAGAGGTTCACTCAGGCAGTTTCGATTACAAACGATTTATCAAGACATAGTATTCACCCACTCAAAGCAAAGAGAAAATATGAGTAAACCCATTTATCTTGCCATCGCTTCCCCCAAGGGAGGTGTCGGCAAAACCTCGCTTACGGTACTTTCCGCAAGCATTCTGCATTACCACAGAGGATGCAATGTCGCTGTCGTGGATTGCAACCATCCCGTCTATACCATCGCCCGTCTGCGACAGCAAGAGTCGGAAGATCTGAATCATCAAAGGCTGATGCGCCTGAAACATCGGACAGCCTATGCCCCTTATCCGATTATCTGCACTCCGGTGCGGGAAGCCCTGAACAGGGTGGAGCGACATTGTGCGGACAATCCCCCTCGCTGCATCCTCTTCGACCTCCCTCCATTGATGCGTACCGAAGGGACGGTGGAGCTGCTTTCAGCAATGGATGCCATCGTCTTTCCCGTTACGGGCAGTCCGATGGATATGGAAGCCGTCCGACATTTCATCGACATCTTGGGAGAGCAGATACAGACGATGGGCAAGGGCAATATCCGTGAGCTTTACCTGCTCCGCAATATGATACAGGCTTGGGAACGCGAGGATGCCGATGAACGCTGTCGAACCCTTGCCGATGAAACGGGAGCATTGCTGATGCAGACCTCATTGAGCCACTCCCGTTTGTATCGTCCGCTGCTTTCCGAGCATAGGAGAGGGGTCTGTACCCTCCTTCCGCCCTATGGAGGGAAGTTGAGCTGGCTCTGTAATCAGTTAGGTGATGAACTTCACGAAATCCTGCAACGCCTATGTACCGAATAGTCCTTGCCGCTCTCTTGCTCTATCTCCTGTGGCTATTTCTTTTTCTCTCGTATGAACGAAGAAAAAGGAAGAACAAGGCAATAGAAAAAAAGCCTTGCCAAACGGTCTCCGAAGCTGAAATCATCGGTAAAAGTCACTTCAAACTCAGCCATTCGAAGCCACAAGTACGCAGTTATCCAAAAGGCGAGGCAGAAGCAAAAAAGGCTTCTACATTTGCTGCTGAAAACGGACAAGATCCATCGGAAGATCCGGATGAACAGCCCGACATAGATGAGATTCCTTTAACGTATGAGTCCTCCGATTCTCCACCCTTTGAAGAGGAGGACGAGGAACTTCCCATACAGGGAGAAAGCGAATATGCCACGGGAATTGATTTTGAACGGGTGCTGGAAGCCTTGTCGGTCATTCACCGCCACGCCCACACCGAAGCAGAGCGACAGAGTACCGGCGATACGCTGAGAGCGTTGGAAGGAACCCGCCTGATGGAAACGCTCAGCCACGATCGATGAAATCGTCCGTGCCCGTTTCGAGGAGCTTTACAGCGGCGAAAAGGCGTAACGCCCCTTCCGAATGGTTTTGTCCCAATAGTATGAACCCTTTAATGCAACAAGCAATGAAAGAAAAAGAGTACGGCTGACCCCAAGAGAGCCACCACTAACATCCGAAAGTAACAACAGTATTCATCCGTCGGGAGGCCCTATCCAATCCTCTCGGCACAAAACAAAGACTTATGACCAAAAGACATTTTCTTATCGCAGCCGTTCTGCTGCTTTCCATTTCCTCTGCCTTTGCCCAAGGCAACGGCTTGTCGGGCATCAACCAAGCCACCAACATGGTAACGTCCTATTTCGACCCTGCCACGAAACTCATCTACGCCATCGGTGCGGTCGTGGGACTTATCGGTGGGGTAAAGGTCTATTCAAAGTTCTCGTCCGGAGATCCCGACACCTCGAAGACCGCCGCAAGCTGGTTCGGAGCCTGTATTTTCCTTATTGTGGCAGCCACCATTTTAAGAAGTTTCTTCCTCTAAGCCTATGGAGACCTATCCCATCAACAAGGGAATCGGTCGCTCGGTAGAGTTTCAGGGACTCAAAAGCCAGTATCTGTTCATTTTCGCCGGAGGGCTGCTTGCCCTTTTCGTGCTGTTTGTCATCCTCTATATGGTGGGTGTCAACCAATGGATCTGTATAGGCTTCGGAGGGACCGCCGCATCCGTTCTGGTATGGCAGACCTTCTCCCTAAACAGAAAGTACGGGGAACACGGGCTGATGAAGCGTTCCGCGCTGCACAGCCATCCCCGCTACCTCATCAACCGACGACGCATCCCCCGTCTCTTCCGCCATCGAGAGCGGAAAAGAGCGGTAACCCGACCGATGAAGAATCTGCAAAACAGAAAGGAGGAAAAGCAATGAGAAACCTATTGAAAGTCACCACGCTGGAGAACCGCTTTCCGCTGCTTGCCGTCGAAGAGGGCTGCATCCTCTCGAAAGACGCCGACATTACGGTCGCCTTTCGGGTCGAGCTTCCCGAACTCTATACAGTGACAAGTGCGGAGTATGCCGCCATCCATTCTTCTTGGGTAAAGGCAATCAAGGTGTTGCCGACCTACAGTGTCGTGCACAAGCAGGATTGGTTCGTCAAGGAGGGCTACCGTCCGGACTTGCAAAAGGAGGATATGAGTTTCCTCTCCCGCAGTTTCGAGCGACACTTCAACGAGCGACCCTTCCTGAATCACGCCTGCTACCTGTTCCTGACCAAGACGACCAAGAACCGCAACCGGCAACAGAGCAACTTCTCCACCCTCTGCCGGGGACATATCATCCCCAAGGAGGTACGGGACAAGGATACCGCCCGCAAGTTCCTCGAAGCCACCGGGCAATTCGAGAGGATTATGAACGAGTGCGGCTTTGTTCGCCTTACCCGATTGAGCGATGAAGAGATTGTCGGCACGGAAGAAAAACCGGGACTGATAGAGAAGTATTTCTCGCTGTCTCTCTCCGACACGACGGTCTTGGAGGACATTGATCTGAGAGCCAACCGGATGCGTATCGGCGACAAGCGGCTCTGCCTGCATACCCTCTCCGATACGGAAGACCTGCCCGGACTGGTCGGTACGGATATGCGCTATGAACGCCTGTCCACCGACCGCAGCGACTGCCGCCTCTCCTTTGCCGCTCCCGTGGGGCTGTTGCTGCCGTGCAGCCATATCTACAACCAGTATGTGCTGATTGACGACAGTGCGGAGAATCTGCAACGCTTCGAGAAGAACGCACGGAACATGCACTCGCTCTCCCGTTACAGTCGCTCCAATCAAATCAACAAGCAATGGATTGACGAATACCTGAACGAGGCACACAGCTTCGGGCTTACCTCCGTCCGCTGTCATTGCAACGTCTTGGCGTGGAGCGAGGACGAGGAGGAACTCCGCCGTATCCGCAACGACGTGGGCAGCCAACTCGCACTGATGGAGTGTAAGCCACGACACAACACGGTGGATGTGCCGACGCTCTTCTGGGCGGGCATTCCCGGTAATGAAGCAGACTTCCCCGCAGAAGAAAGCTTTTACACGTTCATCGAACAGGCGGTCTGCCTCTTCAACGAAGAGACCAACTACCGCGATTCGCTCTCGCCGTTCGGCATCAAGATGGCAGACCGCAGCGGCAAGCCCATCCATCTCGACATCTCCGACCTGCCGATGAAGCAAGGCATCATCACGAACCGAAACAAGTTCATCTTGGGTCCTTCGGGGTCAGGAAAATCGTTCTTCACCAACCACCTCTTGAGGCAGTATTGGGAACAGAACACCCATATTGTCTTAGTGGACACGGGAAACAGCTATCAGGGCTTGTGTGAGATGATACGCCACAAGACACGGGGTGAGGACGGGGTCTACTTTACCTACTCGGACGAGAGTCCCATCAGCTTCAACCCCTTCTACACGACGGATAAGGTATTCGACGTGGAAAAGCGGGAGAGCATCAAGACACTGCTGCTCACGCTGTGGAAGAAAGACAACGAGCCTGCCACCCGTTCGGAGGAGGTCGCCCTTTCCAATGCCGTGTCGCTCTTTATTGAGCGTATCAAGGCGGACGATGGTATCGTACCCTCGTTCAACAGCTTTTACGAGTATCTCACCACCGACTACTCGGCATTGCTCCGTGAGAAAAAGGTCAGGGAAAAGGATTTTGACTTGGCCAATTTTCTCAACGTGCTGGAGCCGTACTACAAAGGTGGCGAATACGACTACCTGCTGAACTCGGACAAGCAGCTCGACCTGTTGAACGCCCGCTTTATCGTCTTCGAAATCGATTCCATAAAGGATCATCCCATCCTTTTCCCCATTACCACCATCATCATTATGGAACTCTTCATCAACAAGATGCGACGTCTGAAGGGGATACGGAAAGTCATCCTTATTGAGGAGGCTTGGAAAGCGATTGCGTCCGCGAATATGGCGGGATATATCAAGTATCTCTACAAGACGGTAAGAAAATTCTTCGGTGAGGCGGTCGTGGTGACGCAGGAGGTGGATGACATCATCTCCTCAGACATTGTCAAGGAGTCCATCATCAACAACTCCGACTGCAAGATACTGCTTGACCAGCGCAAGTACATGAACAAGTTCGACCAGATTCAGGCACTCTTGGGACTGACGGACAAGGAGCGGGGGCAGATACTCTCCATCAACCAGAGCAACGATGCCACACGGTCGTACAAGGAGGTGTGGATCGGACTGGGAGGTGTGCAGTCTGCTGTCTATGCCACCGAAGTGTCGAAAGCCGAATACCTCACCTACACGACGGAGGAGACCGAGAAAATGCGCGTACTTGCCCGTGCCGAGCAACTCGGCGGGAATATGGAGCTTGCCGTCAGGCAGCTCGCCGAAGAAGAGTAATCAATGAATGTTTAACCGCGTAATACAACAAGTCCGAAAAATATGACGTCATATTTCAAGAAAACAGTCGACTGATTTTCAGATTTACTCGACTGATTTTTCCGAGTGGCTCGAACGGCATTGTATCCACGCAAAATCAATTCGTAAAATGAGAAAGAGAATTTTAATGCTTATGGCGTGCGGTTGCCTCTTGGCAGGCAGCGCACACGCCCAGTGGGTGGTCACAGACCCCACCAATCTTGCACAGAGTATCATCAACACGACCAAGGAAATCGTGCAGACCTCCAAGACGGTCAAGAACACGCTTGACAACTTCAAGGAGGTCGAGAAGCTCTACAATGAGAGTAAAAAGTACTACGATGCCCTGAAAAAGGTGAACAACCTCGTGCGGGACGCCCAACGGGTAAAGGAGACAATTTTGATGGTCGGAGAAATCTCCGATATCTATGTGAAGAACTACAAGAAGATGCTCTCCGACCCGAACTTTCGACCGGAAGAGCTGGTCGCCATTGCCAACGGCTACACCAAACTGCTCGGAGAAAGCAACAACCTACTCAAGGAACTGAAGCAGGTGGTGAACATCACCACGCTGAAGATGACCGACAAGGAGCGTATGGACGTGGTAGATCGCTGCTACAAGGAAATCAGGGACTACCGCAACCTTGTGCGTTACTACACGAACAAGAACATCTCCGTGAGCTATCTCAGAGCCAAGAAGCAGCAGGACACTGACCGAGTACTCTCGCTTTATGGAACGGATAACGAAAGGTATTGGTAGGTATGGGAGCGGAATTTGACAACCTGCATCAG
Organism: Porphyromonas endodontalis ATCC 35406; assembly: GCF_000174815.1. Lineage (GTDB taxonomy): Bacteria > Bacteroidota > Bacteroidia > Bacteroidales > Porphyromonadaceae > Porphyromonas > Porphyromonas endodontalis. The sequence goes on along the minus strand of NZ_ACNN01000012.1, from coordinate 44,232 downwards.
GTGCTCCGTTCGCTTTACACGGAGATGATGCCGATGTGCGGTGACATGATTGGCGTCGCCAAAGGCATTGCGGGCTTGGGCGCACTCTTCTATGTGGCACTCAGGGTATGGCAGACACTTGCTCGTGCCGAACCCATCGACGTCTATCCTTTGCTCCGTCCGTTCGCTCTCGGTCTCTGCATCCTCTTCTTTCCGATGGTGCTGGAGACCATCAACGGCGTGCTTAGTCCCGTCGTGCAGGGTACGCACAAGATGCTCGAAAAGCAGACTTTCAGCATGGACGAATACCGCAAGTTGCGGGACAAGCTGGAATACGAGGCGATGGTAAAGAATCCCGAAACAGCCTATCTGGTGAGTAACGAAGAGTTTGACAAGAAACTGGATGAACTCGGTATCTCTCCCTCGGATATGGCGACAATGGCGGGAATGTACGTGGAACGCAGCATGTACAACCTCAAGAAATGGTTCCGCAATATGGTGCGGGAGCTCTTGGAACTGCTTTTCGCCGCTGCCGCCCTGCTCATCGACACGCTTCGGACATTCTTCCTGATTGTCCTCTCCATCTTGGGACCGATAGCCTTTGCCATCTCTGTGTGGGACGGTTTCCAAAGTACCCTAACACAGTGGTTCACGAGGTATATCTCCATCTATCTGTGGCTACCTGTGGCGGACTTGTTCAGTTCGATGCTGGCAAAGATTCAGGAACTGATGCTCAAACACGACATCACGCAGTTACAGAATGATCCCACCTATACGATAGATGCTTCGAATGGGGTGTACCTCGTCTTTATGATTATCGGTATCATCGGCTACTTCACCATTCCGACAGTTGCGGGCTGGGTGATACAAGCTGGAGGAGCAGGAAACTTCGGAAAGAATGTGAATTATGCCACCACCAAGGGCGCAGGCATCACGGGTGCTGTTGCCGGGGCCGCAGGAGGTTTTGCAGGCGGACACGGAAAACAAGTATTGCGCAGTACCGGACAAAAAGCCAAAGATGTGGCAGGACGACTGTTCCACAAGGGCGGCAATTCCCACGAATAATAAACAAGAATGAAAAGCTATGGAATTTAAGTCATTAAAGAATATCGAAACGAGTTTCAAGCAGATACGCCTCTTTACCTTGGTCGTCGTCTGCCTGTGCGCTCTTCTTGCGGGGTATTCGATATGGAGTGCCTACTCCTTTGCCGAAGCCCAGAGGCAGAAAATCTATGTGTTGGACGGCGGTAAGTCGCTGATGCTCGCCCTGTCGCAGGATCTGTCGCAGAACAGACCCGCGGAAGCCAAGGAGCATGTGCGCCGCTTCCACGAGCTGTTCTTCACCCTTTCGCCCGACAAGAGTGCCATTGAGGGGAATATCTCCCGTGCACTACTCTTGGCGGACAAGAGTGCCTACAATTACTATCGGGATTTCTCTGAGAAAGGGTACTACAACCGTATCGTGGCGGGAAATATCAATCAGGTCGTGCAGGTGGACAGCGTACTCTGCGACTTCGACCGCTATCCCTATGCGGTACGGACGTATGCCCGACAACTGATTATCCGTGCCACCAACGTGACCGAGCGCAGTCTCGTGACCGTATGCCGTCTGCTCAATACGAGCCGCAGCGATGACAATCCAAACGGGTTCAATATCGAGGGATTCGAGATTGTGGAGAACAAGGACATCAGTACCCGTAAGCGATGAAAAAGAAAAGTCTGTTCCGAATGATGCGGGAGGGAGCAGAGGCAAGACTCCGCCGCCTGTGCGGACGCATCCCCACTCATCTGAGGCTGTATGTCGTCCTGACGATGCTTCTCTTTTTCGCCATACTTGCCAACTATGTTTTCTTCAACGGTTTGTACCGTATCTTCTCAGACGGAGACTCTGAAGAGGAAACGTTACCGGCAATCGAGCATATAGAAGCCCCTGAAGTAAGGCGGCTCTATCCCAACGACAGTATCAACCTATTAAAGTATTACGATTATGTTCCCATTCAAAAGAAAGACAGCCTCCGATACGAGCACCTCGCCTGAGCTGACGGAGGAAGAGAGACAAAGGCGAAAGAAGTTTATCATTTACCCCCTGATGTTTCTGCTTTTTGCAGGCTCTATGTGGCTCATCTTCGCTCCTTCGGAGAAAGAAGGGCAGAAACAGACAAAGGGCTTCAACACGGAAGTGCCCGACCCGACAGCAGCCGAACTGATCGGTGATAAGAAGAAAGCCTACGAGAAGGAGATGATGGAGGAGAAAGAGCAGGAGCGCAGCCGCGCGATGCAGAGTCTGAGTTCCATGTTCGGGGAGATGACAGGAGGACAACCGAAGCAGAGTTCCGAAGAGTTGGCATTAAAGACGGATTTGTCGGAAAGAGATAACGGCTTTGGCTCTCGCACTGCTGCTCCGCAAGACGGCTTTCACGCCTCTGCATCAGCCTATCAGGACATCAACCGCACGCTCGGCAGTTTCTATGAAGCACCGAGGGAAGACCCTGAAAAGGAAGAACTGCGTGCCCGATTGGCAGAGTTGGAAAACCGTATGAGCAGCGAACAGCACTCGCCCGCCATAACCGTGAACGACCAGATGGCACTACTTGAAAAGTCCTATCAGTTGGCGGCAAAATATATGCCGTCGGGTGGTGGACAGTCCTCTTCCAATATGGCATTGGCATCGGACGGGGAGACGGCTTCCGAAGGGAAGGCGGTAGCCTTTCCCGTTTCCCCCGTGAGCGAACAAGTGGTGTCGGCTCTGGCACAGCCGATGAGCGACTCGACTTTCCGTTCCGAATATGTCAAGGAGAGGAACTACATATTCCATACCGCCATCGGAACAGCCCCGCTGACGGAGAAGAATACCATCTCCGCCTGTGTACATACCCGGCAGACGGTTACGGACGGGCAGACGGTACGTTTCCGTCTCTTGGAACCGATGCTGGTATCCGGCAAGGAAATCCCTCGGAACACCTCGGTGGTCGGCGTGGCGAAGATACAGGGTGAACGCCTGAACATACTCATCTCTTCGCTGGAATATCACGGGAACATCATCCCCGTGGAGTTGGCGGTGTACGATACGGACGGACAAGCTGGGATATTCATCCCCGGCTCGATGGAGCGCAGTGCCGCCAAGGAGATTGTCGCAGGAATGGGTACTTCCGCAGGCAGTAGTATGAACTTCTCTACCAATGCGGGCGCACAGCTTGCCGATGATTTGGGGAAGGGACTGATACAGGGAACATCGCAGTATTTCTCTAAGAAAATGCGTACCGTCAAGGTGCATCTGAAGGCTGGTTACAAGGTATTGCTCTACCAACCGGACAACAAGTAATTCACAGTTATTATTCACCACTTTAATCCAAAGTAAAAATGAAAAGAACAGTTTTAGCCATCGCCCTGATGCTGGGCGCAGTCTGTGCCAACGCACAGGAAACAACTTCAACGGGAGACCTCTATGAGGGGCTGACCCGCAAAATTGCCTTTGAGCGGATGATACCGCCTCACGGCTTGGAAATCACCTACGATAAGACGGTGCACATCATCTTCCCCTCTGCCGTACGCTATGTGGATTTGGGTTCGCCCAACCTCATTGCGGGAAAGGCGGACGGGGCAGAAAACGTTATCCGTGTGAAAGCGACGGTCAAGAACTTCCGGGAGGAAACGAACATGAGTGTCATCACGGAGGACGGTGCATTCTATTGTTTTAATGTCAAGTATGCCGACGAACCGTTGCTTTTGAATGTGGAGATGGCGGACTTCATCCACGATGGGGAGAGCGTAAACCGTCCGAACAACGCAATGGAGGTCTATCTCAAGGAACTCGGAAGCGAAAGCCCGATGCTGGTAAGGCTCATCATGAAATCCATTCACAAGGAGGACAAGCGGACGGTGAAGCACATCGGCAGCAAGTCTTTCGGTATCCAGTACCTGCTCAGAGGGTTGTACTCGCACAACGGACTGCTGTACTTCCATACGGAACTGCGCAACAAGTCCAACGTGCCGTTCGACATCGACTTCATTACGTTCAAGATTGTGGACAAGAAGGTCGCCAAACAGACGGCCATGCAGGAGCAGGTACTGCTTCCGCTGCGTGCCTACAACTACACCACCTGCGTGGCGGGGCAGAAGAGCGAACGCACGGTATTCACCCTGCAAAAGTTCACCATCCCCGATGACAAGCATCTCATTGTGGAGATACACGAGAAGAACGGCGGAAGACACCAGTCTTTCATTGTGGAGAATGAAGATCTTGTGCGTGCGAGGGAAATCAACGAACTCAAAGTGAAGTAGTATGAGAAAGTCTTTGTTTTTCCTGTTTGTCGTGTCGCTTGCCCTCTTTGCAGGGCAGGCGCACGCCCAGCGTTGTCTGCCCAAGATGAAAGGTATACGCCTGACCGCAGGCATGGCGGACGGTTTTTATTCTCCCTCTTCCAAGAATGAAACGGGCTATACGTTCGGGGCTTCGCTTGCCACCTACACCAAAGGCGGGCATCAATGGGTGCTTGGGGCGGAGTATCTCCGAAGATACCACCCCTATCGAGAAAGGCGTATACCTGTGGAGCAGTTCACGGGCGAGGGAGGTTTCTTCTGTTACTTGCTTTCGGACGGGAGCAAGACCTTCTTCCTTTCCGCAGGCGTTTCCGCCTTGGCGGGATATGAGACGGTCAATGGCGGAGAGAAACGGCTCTTTGATGGTGCTACATTACGCAATAAGGACGGCTTTATCTATGGAGGGGCTATTACCTTACAGGCGGAGACCTTTCTGTCGGACAGGTTGGTGCTACTGCTCTATGGCAGGGAGCGTTGCCTGTGGGGAGGCTCTACGGAGCGTTTTCATACACAATACGGTGTCGGACTGAAAATCATGCTGGACTGATGGATGCACGACAGATGAGAGAGATTCCCATTGCGGACTTCCTCAGCGCAATGGGGATTCATCCGACTAAACAGAAAGGAAATGCCTTGTGGTATTCCGCTCCGTACCGCACGGAGCGGACGCCCTCGTTCAAGGTCGATACCGCCAAGAATGTTTGGTTCGATTTTGGGACGGGCAAAGTCGGAGACATCTTCGACTTGGCAGGAGAGTTTATTGGAAGCGAGGATTTCCTCCTGCGGGCGACTTTCATCGCCAAGAGCGGCACGTGTCCGTTTCCCGTTATAGAACGCCCACAAAGGAATGAAGAGAAAGAACCCATCTTCGAGGATATATGGGTACGCCCGTTACAAGATGCCAGACTGCTGGGCTACTTGAAAGAAAGAGGCATCAATGCCCATGTTGCCATCCCAAACTGCGAGGAGGTTCGATACCGGGTGCATGACAAACGGTACTATGCCATCGGCTTTCGCAACGATGCCGGAGGATTGGAATTGCGCAACCGCTTTTTCAAGGGCTGCATACCGCCAAAGGACATTTCCTTAAAGTGTAACAGCTCGGACGTATGTGCCGTATTCGAGGGCTTTATGGATTACCTCTCGGCTATGCAACTCGGCATCATCTTTTCGGATTGGCTTGTCCTTAATTCCGTTTCCAACGTGGAGAAGGCGGTGAAAGTCTTGCAGGGCTATGAGAGGATAGAATGCTTCCTCGACAATGACGAGGCGGGGAGAAGGACTTTCCAAAGCCTGCACAACTGTTTCGGAGAGAGGGTCATCGACCGTTCCTCCCTGTATGCCGACCATGAGGATTTGAATGACTATCTGCTGTCTCAAAGGCAGGTGTGAGTGTATAATATTAAAATGTAACGAACAATGAAGAAGAATATATTGAATACGATTTGGGTAATGGAGGTACTCTCCATTGCCGTGTTTTGTCTATCTGCTTGTGATAATGAGTTGGATATTCAGCAGGCATACCCGTTCACGGTAGAGACAATGCCAGTACAGAAGCACATCACAAAAGGGCAGACGGCAGAGATACGCTGCACGCTCAAACGGCAGGGACGGTTTGAAGAGGCACGCTACACCATCCGTTATTTCCAACCCGATGGCAGGGGGAGATTGAAGATGGATAACGGTACGGTCTTCAAGCCCAATGACCGTTATCCGCTTACGAAAGAGGAGTTCAGGCTCTACTACACATCCGCTTCCTCTGAACAGCAGACGATAGACGTGTATGTGGAGGACAATTTCGGACAGACGGTGAAACTCTCGTTTGAGTTCAACAGTCAGAAGGACGAGGAAAAGGAGAAGAAGGATGAGGATAGGAAGTAAACTTGTCGTCTTGTGCCTTGTCTGCCTTCCCTGCTTGCGGCTTTCCGCTCAGGACGGTAGGAATGCTCTGCTTTCGTTGCCCCCTTTCGAGCGTGGCGTGGTCTGTATCAAGCACTTCGAGAGCTTACACGGGTTCAAGGACGCACCCTATGTCGGATATGGTCATCAGTTGCAAAAGGGAGAACGCTTTACGGCAGCGATGACGGAACGACAGGCGGACTCGCTACTTCGGGCAGACCTGATGAAGCGTCTGATGATGTTCAAGGACTACGGAAAGGATGCCTTGCTGCTTGCCGTCCTGTCTTATAATGTCGGGACAGGCAGGTTGCTCGGTTATGGCAGACATCCCAAGAGCCGATTGCTGCGGAAGATAGAGTCGGGAGACAGGAATTTCTACTGCGAATTTGTCTCTTTCTGCCGATACAAGGGCAAAGTCCTCAGAGGACTGGTTAAACGACGAAAAGTGGAGTTTGCCCTATTTTATGTACCCTGATTACCAAATACGCCTCTTGCGACATTTTTATGCTCCGCAAGAGGCGTTTTCCTGCCGGTTTATTCGTGCTTCTCGCTATGAATGAGTAACTTTGCAGAAAATGCTGTAAAGTGAAATTTATGAAGCCTCCCTTCTTCAATATTATAATTCATAAAGACGACACTTTCCCTGATTTACATGGATTGTGCGCAGGATTTGAAAGTCGTCAGTGGAGAAAAGACCAGTTGGTAAATTATCTTTTTGAATATTTACCAGAATTTGCTTTGACATATTCTGAATTAGGCAACCTTACAAGCGAGAACATGGTTGCTAAAATGCGACAAGTAGCCGCAAGTATCTATCAATCAGAAAAATTCAAAAATAGAGGTGAATTCGGAGAATTGTTATTACACGCTATAATCCGAGAAATGTATGATACGATTCCTGCTATCAGTAAGATATATTACAAAGATGGTCCAAATGAAACGGTAAAAGGATTCGATGCAGTACATGTGATAGTTACAGATAAAGCATTAGAACTGTGGTTAGGTGAGGTTAAGTTCTACAATAACATATCCAATGCCATATCTGATGTGATTGAAGAATTAAATCAACATATAAAGACAAGGTATGTAAGAAATGAATTTATTGCCATTACAAATAAGATAGACACTAAATGGCCTCATGCAAACATATTAAAAACTTTACTTCATCCCAACACCTCATTAGATGATGTATTCTCAAATACATGTATTCCAGTACTGCTAACATATGATTCTTCCGTACTTACAAGATATGATAATAAGTGCGATGAATATATTCAGGAAATATCCGAAGAGTTTCAGAGATTCCATAAAAAATTCTGTGATAAGTTGGGTGAATTCCCTTTGACGATACATCTATTTTTGTTCCCGCTAAATACGAAAGCGGAACTAATAAACTCCCTTGAGTCTAAACTTAAAATCTGGCAAAGCTTATGATAATAAAAGAGTTGCGAAATATATTAAGAAGAAAGTTTCCTGCTAATACAGATAGATTTCAAATCATAAAAGAGGTCGCAATTCTCATTGTTACAGAAGAATCTGTAGGGCAGGAGTTTGTTCTTCGATTATTGTCAAGGATTGAGGATTTTCAAGGGATGGAGACTATGATTCATAGTTTGGTTCGTCAGGTAGGACTTTTTCCCTATCTGGAAGAAGAAAATTTATCTTTAAAAGATACTATAGCCTATGAAGTACATCGTCCCTCTGGATTCAAAGAAAACATTGTTTTTCATCATGCACAAGCAGAAGTCTATTACACTCTTTTAAGAGGGGAAAATGTTGTTCTAAGTGCTCCTACAAGTTTTGGGAAAAGCCTTATTATTGATTCCATCATAGCCTCACAACAGCATTCAAATATCTTCATTATAGTTCCAACAATCGCATTGATTGATGAAACCCGAAAACGATTATCTAAATTTAAAGACTCATATAAAATAATCACTCATCCAAGCCAGTCTTTTTCTCAACGCAATATTTTTATTTTAACGCAGGAAAGGGCAATAGAAATAATCCCCGATGTAAATGTAGACTTCTTTGTAATAGATGAGTTCTACAAGTTAAGTCCTCAAAAAACTGATGAGGAAAGATGCCACGTTTTAAATCAAGTGTTCTATATGTTGGTAAAGAAAGACGCCCAATTCTATCTTTTAGGACCCAATATAGAACAAGTGACAACCTCCTTATTGGATAACGTTAAATTTAAATTTATAAAAACCGATTACAAGACTGTCGTCTCAGAACGCCATCAGGTAAATCTGAAAAATGGAGAAGACTCTATTGAACGGCTTATTGAACTGAGTTCTTCTTTGGAAGATCCGACTTTAATTTTTTGTCAATCTCCGGCAAGTGCCAATAAAGTAGCCAAAGCATTTTTCAATAGCAATAAGTTTGAAAGGACAGATGAAAATAAGGATTTGGCTGATTGGTTAAGAAGTAATTATCATTCCCAATGGATTCTACCAGATTGTTTGGAATATGGGATAGGCATACATCACGGGAAAATTCCACGAGCAATAGCCCAAAAATGTATCAAGCTGTTTAATGAGGGGAAAATCAGATACCTTATTTGTACATCCACTTTAATAGAGGGTGTAAATACAAAGGCAAAGAACGTAATCGTGTACGACAACAAAATTGCAAAAACAAAAATTGACTATTTTACATTTAATAATATATGCGGTCGCTCTGGCAGAATGTTTTCTCATTTCATTGGACATATTTATCTTTTTCACGAACCTCCTGTCGCCGAGTTGCCTTTAGTAGATTTCCCGATTTTCTCACAAGCTAATGATGTTCCAGAAAAACTACTGATTAATGTTGATATTGAAGATTTAAACGAATCCTCTAAGCGTAAATTAAACAAGTATTTTGAACAAGACGTTTTGTCTCAAGAGACATTAAGGAAAAATTCATATATAGATTTAGACAAGCAGTTGGAATTGGCAAGTTTCATTCAAAGCAAGCTGAATAGAATTCACAACTTAATGAAATGGGAGCAATATCCAACCAATGAACAGTTAAAATCAGCATGTAGGTTGATTTGGAATTATTTTGTTTCTTCAAGGAAACGAATATATGGAGTAAGTTCTGGAGAGCAATTGCATTTTAGACTTAATCAATTTAGAGGAGCAAAAAACATTAAGAACTTTATTGCTACAATTATAGAAGCAGAAAATGCCCAAACTCCAGACTCTATTAACAATGCTATAGAGTTGGCTTTTGATATTCAGCGCCATTGGATAAATTTTCAATTTCCTCGTTATCTGATGAGTTTAGGAGATATTGCAAATGATATTTTCAGAAAGAACAACCTACCTTTGTGTGATTACTCCTACTTTGCCAGTTTGGTTGAATGTTATTTTATGTCTCCTTATGTAATACCAATGGATGAGTATGGCTTGCCGATACAAATATCAAATAAGGTCGGAGAAATAACTGAAATTTCTTCAAATATAGACGATGCATTGGAGCAACTACGCAGATTTATTCCATCTCAATACAAATTTTCAAGTATAGAACGGGAATTTATTGAGGACTTTAAGATGTATATATAATTTCTTACAATACATTTCATGAATTAGATGCAAGACTGTTTTTATAGTGGCTTTTTGTTACTTTTGAGCCGTCTCAACTCACCGTCAAAAGTAACGAGGTGTTTTTTCATCGGGGTTTCTTTGCTCCTTTCTTTGTCCGCCCGAAGCTCACGAAAGAAAGGAGCGGTCGGCAAATCTGCCGACCGCATTACTCTGTCTGCTTTTCTTGAACGGTTATCCGTCCCGTCCTTACTTCGGGGTGCGTGGAGAAAGCCCAATTGATTTCCTCATCGGGCAGGGTGCTGTGAACGTTTCCGCCCATCACCATTCCGCAATCCTGAATGACTTTCTGCCGTGCGTCCTCTCTGCTCTCGGCAACCACCTCAAAAACTCCCTCGAAGACGTATTGCGTCCGTACTCTGTAAACTTTCTTCTTCATATTCTCAAAATTCAACCTTTAATAATCTGTATTCCTTTGGCTCTCCATTGGATAACCTGCGATGGGTAAGCCAAAAATGGTGTGCGCCATAGCCGTATGCAAAGAACTTGTCAAGTTCCGTTTCTTCGGCTATCCGCTTGACGGCAGTCCTTAGTTCCTCTTCATTGGCGGATAGAGTAATGGCATTGATTACCCTTATAAAGATATGGGGTATCTCGTCCGCCCAATTGCATACGATGCTTTCTATTTCTGCTTTCATTGCTGTGATAGTTTTATGGTTTATACTTTATGCTGTTTGTCTCATTCGCTGACGGATTAGCCGTTTGTTGGCATTGACAAGGCTCACGATTTGGTCGTGATATTCCGTATTTTGGTTGCATACACCACGACTTTGCACCACTTTGAGCGTGTCCAGATTGACCTCAATCGTTTCTATCCGTCTACCCTCAATGGTCGCCGAAAGGATAAGCGAGTTCTCTTTGAGATAGTAGGCATTGTCGAACACACAATGGTGCATTGCCACACCCTCATCCAAATGTTCCTGCACGCTCTCCAAAACGTGGACTTGGATTGTGCCATCCGTGAATGAGATACCGAAGAACTTTGATTTGAGTTCGTGGAAACGCTTTTCATCCTCCATTGCCTTTTTGCGTTTCTTCTCCTTTTCTTCCTTTTCCCTTTGTCTGCGGAGTTCGTTTTGTCTTAGGTCGTGTTCCCTATGCAGGTCGGTGGGGCAAACATACTTGGGGCTGTGTATGTCCTTGCCCAATCTGCGGAGCATATCCACATAGTCGCACCAAATTGAAATGTCCTCTATGTCATAGCCGTTGCGAGTGGCGACTTTATAGGATTGCCAACAAGCGTCAAATGCCCTCGAATTGTCAAGAAAGTATTTCAGATGCTCGGTTCTACCTGCTTTAATCAATGTTTCCGCACGGCTGTCGGACAATAGGGCTGGAATGAGAACAGTTGGTGCGATGTCGTGAAAATCATTCTTAAATCCATTCCTGCGGAATGCTTCCGTTGCCTTGAACTTCGGATATATCGGAGAGTACGATATATGGCGGTAGGCTTCGTTATCGTTTCTCACTGCCATAGGCGAGCAATAGGAAAAGGTGTCGATGTATCTGCCCAATACTCTCTGAACGGCTATCACGGCTTTCCGTCCTTGTGCGTTCCACCAATACTGACCGATTTCAATAACGTAGGACGTTGGTTTGCATCCTTTCTCGATTTCTGCGGAGAGGAGGAACATTCTTAATACTTGGTACTCTCCACAAGTAGTAAGTATCGTAAAGTATTGCCTCTGTCTTATCTTACGTTCAAAAGTTGTTCGGACTTGCAACTTTGCTCTACAATGAGGGCAAGTGCCATGTTCGGTTGTCTTCTCCATTGTCCAACTATGCCCACAATCCATACACGTGGTACGACCTTTGGGAAGTCGGTAGGCGAAATGGTCTATACACTCACGGAATGCCCATTTGCTCTGTGTCTTGGTTATCGGTCGCAGGTGCTTGCTCTCGGCAAGTACTGCTTTCTCGAACTTGTTTCTCGGTTTCATAATCTGTCCTCCTTAATCAGTTATTGCGAAATACATAACCGTCATTGTACCAAAAGTCCATATCGAAAAGGTCATCGGCATATTTGGAGAAGTCGAAGTAATTCAGTGCAAAATCGGATAACGCATTCTCCATTTTTGCAAGTTCCTCCGCAAAATCCTCCCTGCTTGCATAACTTCCGATGTAGTCAGATTGGAAAGACTTCACAAGGCTGTAAGCGTCTTGTGTGAGTTGAGAGCTGTTGCCGTCTGCCCATACCCAAAAGGCTCCTTTCTCCTTGTCGTTCAGTCTGTCCAATTCGTCCCGAAGTTCAAAGAAGGTTTCCTCCAAATGCCCCTCGTCTATCAGTCCATCGGGGATTTCCTCCCACGCTTGGAACATATATTCGGGGGCTTCCTCGTCCTCGTGTATCTCGGCACAACGCTCCATAAAGCCATCCAAATCGTAGAAGTCCGAAAGTTCCACCCATTCGCCCTGCAATGAGCCGTTGTTGTACTTGGCATAAGTGCCTACATAGATGCGTGCTTCGTTCAAATCCGTTGCTTCCATTTTCTTTTGTTGTTTTAGGGTTAAAACTCGAATAATGAAGGTTGGGCTATCTGCTGTTCCACCTGCTTCTCCGCTTTTGGTTTCTTGGCGGTAAGTTTGCGGTATTCCTCCGCTTGGTATCGCTCAATAGCCTTTTTCCGTGCTTCTGCCTTTTCCTCCTCCGTGAGTTCGATAGTATGGTTTACCACGACTTGGCAGTTGATGTACTTGCCCACCTCGATGTTATCTTCATCATAATAGTGGACGGCGAGGGAATATACCTCCTCATCGGACAGACCTGCACACCCCATTCTTTGGACTTCTGTCAAGATGTAGGTAATGCACTCGTCTATGTTCTTGTTCTCTTTGCGAAAATTCTCGGCAAAGAGTTCATCGTATGATGCTCTCGTTTCCAAATAGTTTTGGATAACGTCCTTGAAATGTTCTGTTCCTTTCATTGTCTTATATAGTTAGATGGTTTCTAAAATGATTTCTTGGATATGAATAGGTTCAACTTCTGAAAAGAGATAGAGTATAAATTCCTTTCTGTCCTTCCGATAGAGTTCCTTGTATAGTTCCCCAAAGGTGGATATGTTTCCGTTGAGGTAAACCGATACCATATACTCGAAGATGTTGTCCACTTCGTAGTATCTGCATTGCTGTGCGATTGTCTTGCTTCTTCTTTTCATATATCTGTCTGTTTAAGAAATGAGTATCCAAAGTATTGTCCCGATGATGAGGGCATGAGCCAAAATGTATGCGGCGATTGCCAAAGCAATGGTAAGGAGTAGCCGAATGAGGAGTTTTCCCACACATATCCATGCCAGCCAAAGCCAGACGCTTCCGCCACAAAGGAGAGAGCCTGCGAGTGCAAGTACCACCCAAATTGATATTTTGTATCTCAGTTTCATCTTGTCTGATTTTTTTGATTTTATGCGGATTTTAGAGGTGAGGGAGTTGAGTTCCCATTTTCTTTTTCCCTGCTTCTCGCATATCCGACATTTTTTTATGCGTCTTTCCGTCGGGTCGGTCGTTTTCGTTTCAGTGGCGTAAAAAGGTAGGGCTTAGGACAAACAAGGTTTTATGGCGAGAATACTACCTGCAATGAAATGGAAGTGTGGAGATTGTCGTCTAAACGGCTTGCCGCCCCGACCTTTTTTGTCCGTGGAAGCCCGGAACTACCTTTGCCGCTGACAACGAACAACCGATCCCGACATAATACACGGGCATAAGTGGAGGATGTGCAGACGGAGAAGCGGGGCGAAAACAAAAAACGCAGTTTTCGAGACTGCATCTTATCATAAAAACGGAATACACGGAAAACAAAAAGCCGCCCCAACGGACGGCTCTATGAAAATAATTTGGAGAAAATTCTTTTTTCTCACGATATACCTTTATCTTTGCAATAGGTTATTCGAGTTATGCAAAGCGTTGTATATCACTGTTGAAGATAGGTCGCTAAATCATTACCTACTGCATTTCATAACTCATAAGGCTGTTCATAGCCAATTACTTAGACCTAAATGATAGATTTTTGCCTGAAAATGGAGTACGTTTCCACCCTGTACTTTTTTAGAAATTAGGCAATGCTTTTTACGTTGCCGGGAGAGAAAAACACCTTAGGCTGCACGACTTCCTCCTTTCACCCCCCTTATCTTCTCTTGCCTCCTTGGGGTCGTAGATAAAAGTAGGGGTGTCGAAAACAATCGTCTACAGACTAGAATTCACATCCTTTTTGTAGTCGGTAGGGGTAATACCACAGACATTCTTGAAGGCTCGTACAAAGTTGGAATAGTTATTGAATCCACATTGATCTGCCACTTCCGAAAAACTTATGTTCGGATCTCCATCTAGTAGGATCTTCGCTTTTTTGATCTTGATACGTTGGATATAAGCGGCGGGTGTATAGCCGGTAAGAGCCACTAGTTTACGATAGAACTGACTGCTACTCATGCACATGTTTGAAGCAATTAGCGAAACATTGACTTCCTTGTGACGGTTGAGTTGCAGGTAGACAGTATCTGTTATCTTAGTAAGGAATCGGAGGTCGGATTCATCGGGTTGGGTAGCCTTCTCCTCTCTATTTTCCTTAGATTCTATCACAGTTTGCATGAATTTTTCCTGCAAGAGACGTCGTCCTTCGAGTAGTTTTTCCACTCGAGTGCGCAGTTCGTCGCTGTTGAATGGCTTAGCGAGGTAGGCATCTGCTCCGGCTTCTATCCCTTTGATACGCTCCTCTTCTGATATCTTAGCCGTTACTACAATGATAGGTATGTGGCTAATAATTTCATTTTTGCGCACTTGCCGGCATAGCTCCAGCCCATCCATTTCGGGCATCATTAGGTCGGTAATGATTAGGTCGGGCACCAGTTCTTGTGCCTTTTCTAAGCCTTCTAACCCATTGGCGGCATAGGATATGGCATAATGGTTTGCAAGCTGAGAGCCGATGTAGGCGGCGATATCGCGGTTGTCTTCAACGATGAGTAGATGGCAGCGGCTATCCTCTGGAGCGCTATCCTCAAGGGGTTCTGTGCCTTCGGGCAGAAAGGGCTGATTATATTCCATCTCGTCAGATAGTGGCTGCTGGCAATAGTTGTGAATGGGCACACTGATATAGAAAGTAGTACCCTTCCCCTGTGCGCTTTCTACCCTTATCTTGCCATCTATGGCATCCATTATCTGCTTGACAAGGGCTAATCCTACGCCTGTGCCTATATGATATACGTCGCTTTCTGCTTGGTAAAATGGCTCGAAGATGTAAGCCAAAGCCTCCGGGTCGATTCCTTTCCCTGTATCCGATACTTCGATTTGCAACAGATCTCCTTCGCGCCATACGACCACACTCACCTTCCCATATTCGGGTGTGAATTTGAAGGCATTGGACAGAAGATTGTTCATAACCTTCACCACATAGTCGGGGACAAAGTCCATCTCTACATCGTCTTTTGAGAAAAATTGTAGATCAATGTTGCGGCTGAGGGCGAAGTCGTGGTAGCTTTCCGCAATCATACTGAGGAAGGCCGAGATATTGCCACAGCGCCAGTCGGGATTGCCTACCGACGATTTGATCTTGGAGATGTCGAGGAGTTGATTGATAAGTGTGAGCAATCCGTTGCCTTGTCGCTCAATAACTTTTGCCTTTTCAGTAATCTCTGTGGGAGAATCTGCACACTCTTGGAGATCGTGGCTTAGACCAAGTATGACGGTGAGTGGAGTACGAAACTCATGGGTGATATTAGTGAAGAATACCTCACGCAATGCGGATATCCTTTTCAAAGTCAGGTGGTTGCGACGGCGTAGTCGGTTGGTGTAAAGTAGCATCGCCAGCAGTCCTGTTAAGATAAGTAGTATAAGCCCTAGGATGGCGAAGCCAACGTAACGCATGGTGCGTTCCTGCTCCAACTTCTGCCGTGCCTCGCCCATCTGCCTCGTTTGGCGGTTGCGCTCGATCTTTAGACTTGTGTTTTGGATTCGGTTCATCTTCTCCATATCCAATACGCTGTCTTGCATAGCAACGGCCTGTTCGTAGGATGTTAGTGCAGATCGGTAGTCTCCGGCATGTTTGTAGTGCTTATAGTATAGGGTATGTATCCTTGCTTGATGCTCCGGAGACTTGATGCGATCGGCCATTGCCTTAGCTTTGCTGAGGAACTCCATCTCTTTTTCTTCCTTGCCGGTGGCATAACAAAGTCCGGCAAGGGCTATGAGAGAGTTGATTGCATGCCACTCGTCCTTCGAGTCTTTCATCAGTTCGTAGGCAGCTTCGTACTCTTTCATGGCCTCGTCGTACTGCTGTGTTTTTTCGTAAAGTGATCCGAAGTAGGTGTGGCAGAGCGATATCCCGAGTTCGTTGTTCACCTCTTTGTTGAGAGCCATTGACTTTTGGTAGTAGAGTAAGGCAGAGTCAGTCTCTCCGCGGCGCTCGAAGATGGAGCCGAGATTGGAGTAGTTAATGGCTTGCCCTACCGCACTCTGCAATGCTCGTTCCCCCGCTAATGCCAGGCGTAGTACACTATCGGCACGATCGTAATTGCCTAAGGTCATGTAGATATTGCCCAGCCCATTGAGGGATACTACTTGGTTTTTCTTAGCAGTAAAGGAGGTATCTGAGCATTCCTTGCTTAGTATCCACGCGCTGTAATGGTATTCTTGTGCTGCGTCAAGTATGCCCATTCTTCGGTAGTCCGTACCGGTATTGTTTAGAGCTTGTATCCACTCTAGTGTGTCCCCGATAGCCTCCGCTTGGCGTAGTCCCTCGCTATGGGCACTTAGGGCCTCGTCAAAACGACTTTCTCTACGTAGAGCCTTGCCCAACTCCCTAAGAGCAACGATGCTACCGAGCCGGTTGCCTTCGCTTTCTAGTTTTTTCTGTAGAAGGATGAGGGAATCAACACTATGCGTAGAGAGAACGAGCTTGTCTACCTCCTCTCGTTCCTCAGGAGTAAAAGATATAGCTTCCTTTTTACAGGAGACAATCGAGAAAGAAATGAGAATAAGTAATCCTAGTACGCTTAGTACCAATTGGTTGATCTTCTTTTCTCCCTTTATGATTTTGAGTGTATTGCAGAGGGAGAATTGCATTTTTTCATAGCCGGGTTCATCGAGTCTTTCTCTTTCCATAGATGCCTCTGTGGGATTAAAATCTTCTGCAAAGATGCAGGTTTAATGTCGAATGGCAAAACGTTTTATGCATTTTTATTAGCCTGAAGATGATGCTTTATACCTTTCTTGTTTTCTCCTTTTTAGGGAAGAGTCTTTCCATGAACAACTCAAAAATAGCTATCCGTTGAGGTTTGTAAATATGTCACTTCTAACTCTTTTGTATACAGGTGATTAATGTATGTGTCATGAATGATATTGCAAGAATCAAAAAAATGAAGAATGCACGATATCGCAAGATTTTTGATTGATTTTGCAATGTTTCTTCTTTGTCAAATATGTAACTTTGTGGACAGAGATATGATGATAAAACACAAGTCGGTCGGCAGCTTTCTTTTCTTTGAGCGTCGGTTGACGTAAGGAAGAGAAAAGAAAGATGAAACAGCAATCGGATGACAACCTTAGTCGGCGACAACAAGAGGGCTTGCAGCATATGGAAGATCGTATGCAGTTGCTTGATATGGTGCGTGAGATGATAGATGCCGAATTCGACCGCCGCGATCAGAGCCAGAGGGATTGCCTTCGTCCCGAGAAACAGCCTCCCAAATTATTGCGAAAGCCCACATTATGGGAGTGTATTCGTGCGTTTTTTTGTCGATCAGGGAGAGGACGAAAGAAGGCATAGAGTATGAGACATTGAATTGATAACCCAAACGCCCGAGCCTCTGATACGGCGTTCCCTTTAAATCTAGGACTAGGAGAAGTAGCAACTTACAAGCCTTCGGAACAGAGGCTCTTGCCTAGGTCGGAAAATCAGCCTAATTTTGTACCTATGAACTGGCAACGAATCATTACTGTCTTGGCATTTGCTCTTGCCCTGATTGTAGGAAAGAGCACCTCGCTTGCTCAGCGTGTAGCTTATTCTCCTTCGCTATTATCCGATGTCGCACAAGGGGGCGGGGAGCGGGAAGTAGAGGAGAGGATGCGCAGCATGAGCCTAGAAGAGCAGATAGGGCAGCTTATTATCCCCATTATATACCCCTCTAGTGGAGCTTCACAGATGGCGGATGCCGCGCGCGTTGTTGCTCGGTGCCACGCCGGGGGGATACTCTTCCAAAAGGGCGAAGTGTATGACCAATGGTTAATGACTCAGCACCTCAACAAGACCTCTAAGCTCCCTTTGCTCATCACGGCAGACGCTGAGTGGGGGCTTGCCATGCGCCTATCCAATACCATTCGCTACCCACGCAATCGCGCTCTTGCCAATGTACGAGATCTCGGTCTCATCACAGAGTGGGGGCGGAGTATGGCAGAGCAATGCAAAACTGTAGGTATACACGTAAACTTTGCTCCCGTGGTGGATGTCAATAACAATCCTAAAAATCCCGTTATTGGCACTCGAAGTTTTGGAGAAAAGACTCAAGATGTAATTGACTACAGCCTCGCCTACTCTCGTGGGCTAGAGGAG
This sequence comes from Porphyromonas endodontalis ATCC 35406, assembly GCF_000174815.1. Taxonomy (GTDB): domain Bacteria; phylum Bacteroidota; class Bacteroidia; order Bacteroidales; family Porphyromonadaceae; genus Porphyromonas; species Porphyromonas endodontalis. The sequence continues at coordinate 25,911 of NZ_ACNN01000012.1, read as the reverse complement.
GGGAGGGTGCTCTCCGTGGCAAAGCACTTCCCGGGGCACGGCAATACGGCTCTTGACTCCCATAAGACGCTCCCCACGATCAAAGGCTCTCGCTCGGAGCTTGAGAAGACTGAGCTAGCCCCCTTTGCTGCTTATTTTCGTGCCGGTTTGGGCGGAATAATGGTAGGGCATCTCAATGTCCCTGCCCTCGATAAGTCGGGTACTCCGGCTTCTCTTAGCTACGCCATTACAACCCAACTCTTGCAGCAAGAGATGGGCTTCTCGGGGCTTATTTTTACTGACGGAATGCAGATGCAGGGGATGCAGCAACGTGGGGCAACCCCGATTAGTGTACGCGCCCTACTTGCCGGCAATGACCTCCTATTGGGACCCACCGACCCCGTAAAGGCTCATGCGGAAATACTGGCAGCCGTGCAGCAAGGTGTGCTTTCTCGCAAGCAAATAGAGCAGCATTGCCGCAAAGTACTCCTTTATAAGTGGGCACTGATGGGGCAGTCTCTACAGCAACCTCAGTTTCCTAAACTATCCCGAGACGCCTTTTATGCCTCCCTCAATACCCCAAAAGCCCTCCATCTTGCTAATGAATTATGGTATCAATCCATATCTATTGAGCGAGATGATGAGCAGCTAATCCCACAGAGTCGTAAAGGTGATATTTCCATAGGGGTGCTGGATCTTAACAGCTCCTCCAAACCGGCATTTGTTTCAGCACTCCGCAAGATGGGCATCACCCTGAAGGCTCACTATACGCTGGCAGATAAGAACGGAAAAACGTACTCTGAGGCTCTGGAAGCTCTCTCCAAGTGCTCTTTGGTCTATGTCAATTGCTATACAAAACATAGTAGCACGTTGGCTCAACTTGTGGAGCAACTCTCCGCAAAGACGCGCGTCGTTTTTACTCTTTTTGCTTCTCCCTATCAGCTCCCCTCTTGGCACTCCGCTCTCAAAAAAGCCAAGGTGGTAGCCGTAGCCTATGAGTCGAACGACGAAGCTCTGCGCGCCGTGGTGGCTCGGTACCATAATATAGAGCCCGACGATTTGGAGATTTGTCGCCCTCCTAGAGGAAAGAAAGAGGGGCAGATCGCTTCAAATGCGGAGGTCGTAAAGCCCATTCGTACTTTTGCGTCGCTCGATAGTATTGTGGAAGATGCCCTTAGGCGAAAAGCCTTCCCCGGTTGTCAGGTTGTGGTGCTTCATAAGGGAGAGACAGTATACAATCGCGCTTTTGGTACCCTAGACGGGTCGGCTCGTTCCCCTCGTGTTACCGAGAATACACTCTTCGATATAGCCTCCGTAACCAAGGCTTTTGGTACTACGCCGGTCATTATAGATCTCGTGGGCAAAGGAAAAATAAAGCTGACAGATAGGGTAGATAAGCATCTCCCGGAGATGGCAGATTCTCGTGTCGGCTCCATTTCCATCAAAGATCTATTGCTCCACCAAGCTGGGCTGACCCCTACCATCAACTTTTATCTCCAGCTTATTGAGCCAAGTAGCCTCACCACGGGTTCCTATTTTTCCTACGCTTATCGCCCGGATTGGGTGCAGATTGACGAAAATATATGGGTAGATCCAAATGCCAAATGGCGTGATAACCTTGTACGTGATGAGAAGGGGAATGGATTTACTCTGCGCTTTGGGCGTCAGTTTATACATCAATCGTTTCGCGATACGGTACTGCAAAAAATTGCCCAAACACCCCTCAAGACGCCCGGGGTATATCGCTACTCCGATGTGAGTTTTATCCTACTTGGGATGATTGCTGAGAGAGTATCGGGCTCTTCGCTCGATAGTTACCTTTTCCAATTGATAGCGCAACCGATGCACCTAGAGCACTACACCTACGACCCTCTTGCGCATGGGGTGGATATACAAGAGATTGCGCCCACACAAGCCAAATGCCCCCTTAGAGGCGTTGTGCGCGGTAGTGTAGACGACGAGTCCGCAGCCGTATTAGGGGGGATTGCGGGCAATGCCGGGGTATTCGCCACCGCCACAGATCTTGCTCAAGTGGCAGAGATGATTCGCTGCAATGGCTCCTATCGGGGTAAAGAGATACTTCCTCACAAAGTGGTACAGCAGTTTGTAACCACTCTAGGGCGGCAGGGGAGACGAGCTCTCGGCTTCGACCACAATACAAAAAATAACGCACAAATCCCCTCCAATGCCTCTGCCGGTACCTATGGTCATACCGGCTTTACGGGTTGCTCTGTATGGATAGATCCCAAACGAGAGATGGTGTGTGTATTCCTATCCAACCGCACCTATCCCACTCGGCTCAATAAGAAGTTAATTTCGCTCAAGGTGCGCCCTCGCTTACTAGAGGCTGCCATCAACACCATCGATGCCCAAAGCATCCCTACCACATAGCATAGTAGATACCTATTTTCCCCTTTTAGATCGAGAAATAAGATGATCAACGGACACGGAGACGAACGCCTAAACGACGGCAAAAAGCCCTTCCTCAACTTTAGCAACACCGTATGGTACGGTGCGGATCACACACTGCTTGGCGAGCATCTATCCCGCTCGTTGGTAGATTGTATGAGACATTACCCCGAGCCGGATGCGACTACGCTGCGTAAAATGATCGCTCGGCGCCATGGGCTGAATGAGGAGTCTATCATCGTAACCAACGGCCCCACTCAAGCTATCTATTTGCTTGCAGAAGCTTTTGCCGAGAAGCGCATCTTGATTCCCTCTCCGGCCTTCGCCGAGTACGAGGATGCGGCTCGTCTATACCGCTCGGAGGTGCGACTGATTGCCGGTAATACGCCTATCTCCGAATGGCCTTTGGACGAGGTGGATGTCTGCTATATAGCCACTCCTAATAACCCCGATGGGCATATTATATCGCATGCCGAGCTTATGCTCATCATTGATAAGTACCCCAAGGTCACCTTTATACTTGACCAGTGTTATGCCAATTACACAACGGTAAACAAGATAAAACCAAGCGATAGCAAGTCGCATCCCAATTTGATCTCCTTCTGGAGTTTCAGTCATGCCTATGGTATTCCGGGGTTGCGTATTGGCTATATCGTGGCTCCCAGTCAGTACTCGGAGGCGATTCGTAGGTTGGTAGTCCCCTGGTCTGTCAATAGCATTGCCATAGAAGCTGCCAAGTACATCCTCATCCATCCGGCGCAATTCACGCTCCCCATCCGTAAGTGGCAACGCTCTGCCCAAGAGCTTATGACCAAACTTAGCGCCTTCAACGAGATTGATGTACTCCCCAGCACTACTACATTCTTCCTCATCAAACTGAAGAAAGGTACAGCGGCTGCACTCAAGGAGTATCTAGCCACGGAACACAATATGCTCATACGGGATGCGAGTAATTTTGCAGGACTAGACGCTAGCTACGCTCGTATCACCTCACTAGACGAGGCGAGCAACAATCAACTAGTCAACGCTATTGCCCTCTGGTTGGAGCAACAAGCCTGAGGAATCCTTCTGGTGTGAGTCGCTTTCATGCTCATATCCACCCGCGCTATCGTACTTACCACAAGGGCGTACAACGATAAGTTTGCCATCGCACACCTCCTCACAGAAGAGGAGGGGATGGTAGCTTATAAGATACCTAAACCCTCTCCCTCTAATCGTCGATCTTCGGCTACGGCTCGGCTACAGCGGATGGTACACCCGCTTTCCGAACTCTCCATTGTGGCAGATCATCGCCTCCAAAGAGGTCTGCAACAGATAGACGATGCTGAGTACTACCGGCTGAGTCTGAATCTCATGCTGTATGACCAAATCAAGGTAAATATTGCGTACTTCTTAGCCGAGGCTCTCTATCATATTTTGCGCAGTGCTCCTCCCGATCCCGAGGTGTATCGTTACATAAGTCGTAGTATAGAGACCCTAGAGGAGAGCGAGAAGAGTTGTGCCAACTTCCCCATTACCTTCTTATTTGGACTATTGGAACCCCTGGGAGTTCTTCCCCCTGATGTACTGGAGCAGGAGCCTAAAGGTTACTTCGATCTAGTAGAGGCCTCCTATACAATGCACCCCTTGCGCAATAGTCACGTCATTCCGATTCATGAGACAAAGGCTCTGCGTTACTTCCGCCGCATTAACTACCAAAATATGCACCTCTTCCGCTTCCATCGGGAAGAGAGGCAGCGAATCCTAACCTATCTTCTCGATTACCTTCGTCTGCATTATGCCCCTATCGGAGAACTAAGCTCCCCCACCATCCTCTCCCTCCTTCACTCGTAAGCCTCTGCCTCCTGCTACGAAACCTCGAGGGAATACCGCCTCGGCTCGTTGTTGCTAAGACTCGTTATGTCCTACTCGAGATAAGATTGAGGACCGCGCATGTAGGAGAGGTCCCCTCTTGAATTATCGCCCTTAAAACTAACCTAAGTCCAAGCCCTTTTAGCCTCTTAGCAAAGGCCGAAAAAGGAGCCGTCCTATTTTCGTTTCTCTGTTGCCTAATTTCTGCTCGGGTTGTTGCCCTAAAAATTTTTTGTTCCTGCCCATGAAACTTTATTTTTCCACCCTATAAGGAAAAAAGTCTAGGGCAGGTTTTTTTCGCTGTTTCACAGCGAGACTTCCCCCTCTTTCCACTAAATCTCCTCCTCTTGCCTCCCCGAAAGTTGTACCTTTGTGGTCACATTACCATTGTTTTGAGGAGATGATTTTGTCGTTTTAGACGATATAGATAGAAGTAGGAATATATACAATAATGAGTAGTTATAATTACATTTCTAAAGACCCTTGTGGCGAAGATCTTTTTGCGGGGAAAGTTCATGAAAGAACTGCAGATCATATTGCCTCTTTGTTGAGAACCGAAGGATCTTTAATAATAGGGATTGATGGGGGATGGGGTGCAGGAAAGTCGAATCTTATCCAGATGGTAGAAAAAAAAGTTGATGGACAAGCTATCTTTTTTACTTATGATGCATGGGGACACCAAAATGATATGCCTCGTCGCTCTATACTTGAGGAGCTTACAAGTAAGATAACACGGTCTAATGCTCTCTCTAAAAAAGATAAGACAGAATGGGAAGATAAACTGAATTTATTGATGTCTCAGAGGAGGGAGATCAGTACTGAAACTATCCCAAAACTTAGTACTGGGATTATCTTATTATCTTTAGTTATGATCCTAACTCCTATATTTTCTAGTATAGCTGAGTCACTGTCAAGCTCTGTATGGAGGTGGAAAATCGCTATAACTAGTCTACCTGTAATCATCATACTGTTTTATTCGCTATACAGATTCTTTCGTTTGAAAGAGAGAAATTTCGAAACACTTCTGAGTGAGTTTGTATGCTTATATCAAGAGCGGACAAGAAGAGAATCATCTTATGAGACTGTTTTTTCGAAAGAACCATCCTCTACGCAATTTAAACAGTGGATGAACGAGTTGGACGCCAGCCTTCAGTCTCCGTTAATTCTTGTCTTTGACAATATGGATAGGCTACCAACCTTGAAGGTCCAAGAATTTTGGGCTGCTATTCATTCCTTCTTTTCAGAAGTGAAGTATGAAAAGATTAAGGTAATTATTCCCTTTGATAGGAAACATATCATATCAGCATTCAAGGGTGAAAACTCTGAAGATAATCGCAGTTACGGAAATGATTTTATAGACAAAACTTTTGACATCGTTTATCGTATCGCTCCTCCAACATTATCGAATTGGAAGGGGTATTTTTCTAGCCAATGGCAGACTGCTTTTGGGGCACAGTTGTCGTCAGAACATTCTATTAAACAGATTTATGACTTACTAACGGAAAGTAAAACTCCTAGAGAAATCATTGCTTTCATTAATGAATGTGTCACAATAAGAAAAACGTGTGGAGAGTCTATTCCTGATGAATATGTTGCCCTATTTGTTGTTGGAAAGCATAAAATTAGCGACTCCCCACAGAAGGAACTTTTGGAGTTAACTTTTTTAGAAGCTTTGGCATATAAGTATCGTAATGAAGAAACCTCTAAGTATTTATCAGCACTATATTGTCAGCTTTCTCCGGATGAGACCTTAGATATAGTTTATGCGGACCAGCTTAGACGTGAACTCGAAAAAGGAGAGACTAAATTGCTCCAAAGCCTCGTAACACAATCTGTGTTTTCAGATCTCTTAGAGCATGTTATCGTAGATGTAAGTAATGTAGAGGGGACTGTCCTTGCATTCGCAAAGGTGGAAGAAGTTGCTCCAATTAAACCTATATTTTGGAATCAGTTGGTATCAAAGGCCTCAGAAGAGAAGGAGAATCCTAAGCAGTATCAGATAGATCTCCTTAAACATGCAAGCGAGGATCACTCAAAAAAATACTTGCAGAAGATAGTACAATCTCTTTATGCCCAATGTGGATATATAAATGAAAGTTCTTCTAGACCAGCAGAGTTCAACGCTCCTCAATTCTATCAATCCATCAAAAGTATTGAGGATAAACTTACTGAGTACAATTATCTAAACCCTTTGTCTCTATTGCATAACGTTAAAACAACACCTAAGCTATTTGTGCTATTTGTGCAACTTGCAAAGGACTCGTATTCTAAATATAAAATAGAATGTTCGATAAGTAATCTGGATTCTTATCTGGAGAGTTTGTCTGTTGAGATCCAAAATTATTTAGAGATGGGGGGGGCAGTGAATTATCTCCCAGAAGATACTCGAAGATCCCTTTCTCTGTATCAAGATGCATTGAAGGAGAAGATAAGCAATACTCGGAGTATTGAAGTAGCAGAGATTTTACTGTGTCGATGGGTAGAGTTGGGAATAATGGAAAAAGAATTGATGGATGATGAGAGTATTAGCTATCTTCTGAACTCTGCAAACGAAGGGACTCTTTTATATTATTGTCTCATCTGTATGCGTTTTTCCCGTGGTGGTTCATTTTCTTCTTATTCGAATCGTATACCTGAAGATGGGGATGAAGAACTTCTTGAGAATTTAGCAAGATATATCAATCTGTTTGCTACATATACAGAGCTCCTCTTAATGTGTCAAGATATGACTGATTATCCCCTTTATGGAAAATTGCTTCGTTACCTTGTATCTAATAATCTAGGGGAAGATTTATCAATACATGAGGTCCTACCTCATTATAGGGAGATTTCTAGAACTTTGAACATCAGGGTGGATGATTTACTGAAAGACTGGGACAGAATGGGGGTTGAGAACTCTGTCATAGAAGAGACAATACCCTCTCTGCCAGTAGACTTTTTTGAGGAGACCTCAGAGATGAAAAACTTGAAAATTGTATCTCATTGTCATCTCATCGCAGAGAGATATCTACAATCTATTTCGTGTTCTGATTGGAAAGCTTTCCTTATGGAAGAGAGTCAAGAATACCAGCTTTTAATGTGTTTGAGGTGTGATTGTCCTAATGCTTTTGAGGCTTTCAAACGGGTTGTTGAGACAGAATTTGAATACCAAGAGCTGAAACTTCACGATGAAATTTATAGTCGTTTAGTGGCTCTCTTCGAAAGTCAGGGAAAGACTTGGGGATCCACTTTTCAAAACGTGCGAAATATGTATGGGACTTCAGGAAGGAATATAACAAAAGCATTATTTGTCCGCTATGGAAAAGAGTTATTCGAGAGTGCAGATCTCTCAAGGAATCAAGATGCTATCCGAACTATACTACCGACAAACCTCTTAATAGAAGAAGAGACACGTAATATTTTGATTGAGAGAGGTTCTGATCTCATTCAAATCCTCAACTCTGCTGAGGATAAATATAGAAAGGAGTTCGTAAGAGCAGCTTTTTCTGTCTACAACTCTTTGGATATTGAATCAAAGGAAAGGATGAAAGAGCTTCTTTCTGAATTAAAAAAAGTCTCCCCCTTAGGCGAGGAGAAAGAGTAGGACTATCTTCGTTCTTTCAGTCTTTCTGTTATTTGTAAGGGGGAAGGAGAGTCCTTTTTAATCTGTTTAGAGCTTACTTCTTGGAGAGAATCTGTGCGATAGGATCGGTGTTATCTCATGGCTCTGAGCCAAAGTCTTTATTCGGAAGCTAGATGAGCTTACTATGGGTACACCGACTTAGCGTATCTTGGTCTTTTAGTTGGGGTATCAATCTGCATTTAGGGGCGATGTAAACTTTTTACCTTAACTTCGTGCTCTGTTAGTAACATGAAAGAAGATAAAAGACTATGAAAACCGTATTAACGAGAGTATTCTCCGTCATGGTCATGTGTGCGTTTTTCGCATGCAGTGCGGGAAAGAACAAAGAGAATAATCAGGAGAAGGATTCTCTTGAAGTGGGAGCACCATCATATAATTATACTAATTTCACTTCCTCGAATGTGATTGCTTATCAGGATAGTCTCCTCTTCTTCTATAATGTAGATGAGGATATGACCATCCCATTCCATCTACTGGAGCCGGATGAGATTTTTAATTTTGTTTTTGATCCCGATGGCAAGGCCCTATACTATACCGTGGTGCGTAATGGGATGCTCTGGTTACGTCAAGCGACCTTTGGGGGAGAGGAGCCCCAACTTGAGGATTTGGTGAATCTCAATATTCCCAAGGAATCCTCTATCTCAGAAACCAGTGTGGAGCATAGCCGCCTAATGTACAAGGATGGCAAGCTACTCATCCCTAATGGGTTCAGTTGGGAGGCCTACTGTTTCACCTCCTTCCGTATCTATACGATTGCAAGTCGTAAGCTCCAGGATGCAGATTGGGATAAGTACGTCTCTCTTATGGGGCTAGGGGAAGAACGGAACTCCCACCTCTTTAGCACAAAGTCGGATCAATTGTATTACCGCAATGGGGGTAAACTCGTGTGTGTGACCGATAAACTCAATCTTGAGGAGCAGAAGGAAGAGGAATCAATCGAATATATGCAATACAGCATTAGTCCTGACCGTAGTAAGGTGGCTTTTGGAGCTATGCTAATGTTTGGCGACATTGCCCATGGTCCGCTCTGCATTGCCAATGCCGATGGTTCACAGCAACAGATCCTTGTTGAAGACGGCGTCTCGGACGAGCAGCCGACACTCTGGATTGGTAATCGCTTGTTCTTCATTGATGTGGATGATGAGCTTACTTCTGAAAACGATGGAGACTGTGGATTTTCTCTATTCACCATCGATCCCTCGACCAATAAACGCACGCGTATGTTCGATAGAGTTAGACGCTTCGATATCAAGCAGCCTGCTAAGTAATCAAGATTTCATAATCATATAAAGACAAATGAATTCATACTTCAATTCTATGAAGCCAATCCTTTCTCTATTGCTGTTAGGAGTTGTACTATTGACAGCCTGCCAATCCTCAAAACAATCTGAAGGAGCAGCCCCCAACATCGATAGCTTGGAACAAGCTCTTGCCCAATCGACCGATCCCCTAGAGCGTATTGACCTCAAACGTCAGATCCTAGACCTCACGATGGAAACTGCAACGCCGGAAGAGCGATGCCGAATATTTGAGGAGTTCGCTACTCTAGTGGAAGAAGAGGTGGGTATGCTCAATCAGCGTGAGAGCGACTATCTAGAGCATTACTACGAGTATCGTTACGATGATGATGCCAATCCAATAGAGCCCCATGATTCCATCAAACAGAAAGAACAGGGCTACATACAGCGAGGGCTACAGTTTGATGAGGTAGGAGAGGGGATTGTTCTGCTAGCCCCAGCCCCCACTCTGTTTGCCAAATACCTCAGCCAGCTACCTGCCTACTATCAAGAGTACTGGCAGCTTTTAAGGGATAGTGAAAACATTGCTCCGGATGCTTGCCTCGTGCTAACTTGGCGTGAACTGGGGGATTTAATCGCGCGATACGAGGCCTATGCCGAGTCCAACCCTGAGCAGAAAGAGCTATTCGTTAGACTTAGTGATAACTATCAATACCTTCAGATGGTCTATATGACCGGTACGGACAATACACCTATCGCAGACGAATCCGGGTCGATAGATCCCGATCTCAAGGGCGAGTGGCAGCGGTTTATGAAGGCTTATCCCAATAGCCTAACCACAGAGCTTATCAAGGAATTCCTCCAACGAAAGAACTATAGCGATCTAAATGCCATGCAAGAGCGGGTCGAAGAAGTTCAGAAGGCTTCGAATTATCCCTTGCTCTCGGCTTCCTCATTCCTATAATTAAGATTACCATTGATTACTGTACACATTATGAAATATAAGACTTTAAGCCTAGGCGTTGCCCTAGCATTTAGCCTCCTATGCACGGCGTGCGGAGGGAAGAAAAACGACCAAACGACCTCAAACGATAGCGCGCAAATAGAGGCTATTCCTCTTCCTGAACTCGCAGAAGGGGAGGAAGTGGTTTTCGAGAATGACGATGTGCGTATTGTCGAGAGAGACATCTCCACAGACGATATTCCCATGTACAATAACTTTGAGATCCAACCTAAGCACACCGGCATCGAAGGCTTCGAGATATCGGGTAGTGTGCTGGATTTTGAGGGGGTAGTCGGTAACGTTTTAATTACTAGTGAAGGTACGGGCGTGGTGAGTACTCTTTGGTTATACGATATGACTACGGGGGAGGTTCTAGTACCGGTAGATATGGCATTCTTGTCCGGTACTCTAGAGATCCAAGGAGAGGATGCTGTTTTCTTTTATTCCCAAGAGGATAATCTCCCAAGAGTGCAATGGAATGAGAAAAAAGGGGCATGGGTGGATGCTAATGAAGTCCCCGACTTACTACGCAATGATCAACTAAAGGAGGCTCAGCAAGAGGTCAAAGAGCACCTCTTTGAGGGCCTCACACTAATGGCTTTGCAGAAAGTAAAGATTGATATTAAGGAGCGTAAAGTCACCCCTCTCCAAGAGTACAAATGGAGCTACATTGAGTAAATAGAGGCATCACTTTATGTATGCTATGAAATCTAAGACACTAAGCCTAGGCATTGCCCTAGCATTTACTCTCCTATGCACAGCGTGCGGAGGACAGAAAAACGACCAAGCAGGCTCAAGCGATAGTACTCAAATGGGGGCTATTGCCCTGCCTGAGTTGGCAGAAGGGGATGAAGTGGTTTTCGAAAACGAAGACATGCGCATCGTCAAGGGCGAGACCATCGAGACAGAGGGTGGAGTCTACAATATCATTGAGGTACAACCCAAGCGTTCGGATATCAAGAACTTTAAGGTCGAAGGGACTGTGCTCGACTTTGAGGGAGTGGTGGGGCATACATTGCTCACGAGTGAAGGTACAGATGTAGTGGGGGCACTCTATCTACACGACTTGACTACGGGCAAAGAGGTGATGCCTATTGACCTGCCTTTCGACTCTAGCTTAGGGGTTGAGGTTGCAGACGACAATATGTTTTTCTTCTACACCAACGACTCCGAGTTCCCTACGATGAGTTGGAATGAGCGAAAAGGTGTGTGGGTAGATCAGAACGATGTCTACGACTTCCTCCGCAACAATCAGCTCAAGGAGATGCAAGAGAAGGTCAAGGAGTACATTTTCGACGGCTTCACTTTGAGAGCTTTGCAGATGGTAGAGGTCAAGATCAATGAGCGGTTGGTCAATCCTCTTTCGGAGTATAAATGGAGCCCTATTGAGTAGCTCCCAAAAGTATAGCTTAAGTACATCAATCCTATGAGAAGACTTATTCTTATCATGCTATGTTCCCTCTCGCTTTTTAGTCTAGAGGCACAGAAGAATAACCAAGGGGCCAAGAAGATCAATATACGAGATATCTTCTTGATGCTCCCCGAGAAGGCTGTAGATAATCGCTGGTCCGTAGAGGAGCGCAAAAAACTTCTCACGCATGTTGGGGTGCCCGCCGAAGGGCAGGAGTGGATAGAGCCCTATGTGGAGGTCTGCGACGAGCGCAATGGCTATCTACGAGCTTATCTTTCCTATCCGGATCCTACGCTAGAGGTTTGCTATTGGAACCTCAAAGATGGGCGTAAGTTGGTCGGTGTCAATAATGCATTTGGGTATAGTGATCTCAAATTTTACATCTACGACCGAGGTCGCTTGCGTGAAGATCGATCGTTGGCACCGAAGGTCTCTGAGGTGAAGGTTGAGGATTTCTACGAAACTTCGCAGCTCTCTCCTAAGCAACGAGCCAATCTGACTGATGCTTTTAAGCACCGTCTTGTCTTTCTTTTCAAATTGCCACAAAAGGGTACTTCAATAGAGATGTATGTTGGCGCAAGAGAGCAGGATGCGGAGTACGATACGATGTTTGACGATCTTGGTCTAGGGGATCTTGTTGATACTAAGTATGTTGTTTTCCGTTGGGTCAATGAGCGATGGGTCAAAGAGGTCAAGCGTATTCCCCGAGAGGACTAGACTAAACACTTCTAGGATGATACAATAAGTTGGATACACAATAAGCATTAATAATCTCCATGAAACTAAAGCGAATTTTATTGGCACTACTGTGCCTATTTTCCGGTGTATCTACCGGGTTTGCACAAGACCTACCCGCAGTTTGCTATGTCTATCGGATTGGGGAAATCAATGTTGTCTTGTACTATGATGCAGAACATCGTGAGCCTTTTGATGTGCATCTCGAGTATCCCGAAAACTTCACAGATACATTATTCTGTACCACTTTTGATAAGCAACGAGCTCGGTATGAATTCAAGAGTAAACAGACCGATAGCTTTGCCACTCTCCCGGCTAGCTCTGAGAAGGATCCTCAGCAGCTAGAGCTCACCCTCACGATCAAGGGTAAGACCCGTAAGCTCCTGCTCGATAACTTTGAGAATACTCTCTTTGTTTATGTTTACGATGAGACAAAAGGGGATACCAACATCCGTAATGCGCCCAAGGGTACTGTGGTGCATAAGCTAGATAAGGATGGCTCGCATATGCTCAATCTCGGCAATAATAAGGATGGATGGTGGCGTATCTGTGGTAATTTTGTCGCTTCCTATGGCGAAGTTTACGAGGGCGAATTGCCTATTCGTCAAGACGGAGAGAGTTGGATACACTACTCAGTCGTGGCCGTAGGCACACGTAACTATGGAGAGCAAACTCTCAAGCTTAGAGAGCAACCCTCTGGGCAGGCTCGGGCTGTCTACACTTTCTCAAAAGAGATCACTTTGCGCCCTCTAGACAAGCGGGGTGAGTGGGTCAAGGTACAGACTCTTGACAAAAAGCATCAGGGCTGGATAGAGGAAGAATGGCTTTGCGGTAATGCTCTGACAACCTGCCCATAGGTTTAACTGTGTAATAGTACAAACTACTGAAGAAATCAAATATGAAGAAGAACATCTATTATCTTTCCATTGTGCTAGGGCTAAGTGTATGCTTACCGGCACAGGCTCGGCAGCTTAACGCCTCCACCCAAAACGCTCTCAGCCGAATGATCTACGAGGGAACAAACGACTCTGAGGACACCTCCGACAGAGAGGGAAAAACCACGAGTAACCCTACCTCTGCGGCTAAAACCTACTATGTTAGCGCCAACGGAAAGACTCGTGCTGATGGTTTGAGCAAAGAATCGCCCCTAAAGGACCTACAGAAAGCCATTGATCTCGCAGAGGATGGCTCAACAATCCTCGTGGCAGAAGGTAACTATCTAGGTAATATGGATCGAGGATATATTGAGTGCGGACGCTTCGGAAATGGCGCAGATAACGGCAAGTTCCTCAAGTTCTATGGCGGCTACTCGTCCGACTTCTCAGAGCGCAACCCTCTTAAGTACATCACCAAGATTCAGCCCAATGAGAAGTCGCCCCGCGTTCTCGGTTCGGCACTCTTTCACATTACGGCACGCCGTGCTTATGGGGATAAAACTCCTGCCGGAGAAGTAGTGGTGGATGGTTTTACTTTCGATGGAGGGGAGCTTATCATCTACAACAAGGCCGACGTGAAAGACCTACGCACGGGTACGCCTAATACGGAGGTGCTCACGGGTATGTTGGTACACCCCGATGGTAGCCCCATACAGCCCTCTGGCTACTCTAAGGCTGATTGGCGTGCGCTACACCTAACGGTTGAGGGGAAGGTGCGTGTCTCCAACTGTGTTTTCGTCAATTGTCGCTTCTTTGGATTGCAGGCGGCCATGGGTGCCGGGCATATTGAGGTCAGCAACAATGTATTTGTGGCTAATCGCTATGCCGCTTGTGAGGTCTGGGGTACCCTATCCGCAGGGCGTGAGGGTGAGATTTCGTTAGACTTTCACCATAATACCGTGCTATTCACTTGGCCTATCACCAAGGAGTTTGAGTCGATGGGGCAGGGCTTCCGCTTCATGAATGGTATCCGTACCATCAATGTTTACAAGAATATATTCGGCTTCAATTCTCGCTGTGGTGTAGAGCGTTGTCGCTATGAGGCAAGGCAGGAGTATGAGAAGCTAAAGCAAAGCAATCTCTATGATAATTATTTCATTGGTAATAAGTACGACCTAGAGATCTGTACCAAGTCCAACCCCCTTAACGTACCCGCCTCTCGCATTGAAGAAGCCGAAGAGATCGGGCCCAAGTACGAAGGAAATAAGGAGATGCCCCTTGATAAACGCTTTATCGGAGCCATTGATGCTCCCTACCTTAAGGGCTTCATGAGTCTCAAGATTGTATCTTCGGAGGACTACGACCGCAACTCAACGGCGAATCAGGTCAATCGCTACCTCGGACAAAATCAGCAGGCTACGCAGACTACCCGCGTGACCATGTTTGCCAATAAATACCCCTGGGAAAAAGCGCGCAAACTCTTTGGCGCAGTACCCGGGTATGGTGCTCAGACTCCCAAGAAATAGGGCGATACAACGCTAACGAAAAAGGCAGTGCAGAGGAAACTTCTACACTGTCTTTCTTTTTGTTTGAGAGGGTGGGTTAGAGCTTAAACTCCGCCCATAGGGGATAGTGGTCGGATAGCATAAAGGAGAGTTTTTGCTTTGTCAGACCTCTGTTTTTGAGTGCGGTAGCAACAAAGTCGTAGCTGCCTCCACGTACAAACTCCAGGGAGAGTTTGGGCTGGCCATTCGAGCCGTTGAACCACGCAATCTGATCGTAGAACTTTGTATCGTTGAAGATGGAGCGACTCACTTCTTTGCTTTGCAAACCCTCAGGAATGTATAGCCCCTCAGAGAGGAAGGTCTCAGCCAGTAGGTCTCCTCGTGCCTCAATGTTGAAGTCGCCAAGGATAATCAGATTTTGGTGATAGGCGTTGATGTCTTTCGCCCAAGACGATAGCCATTGAGCAATTCCCTTGAGTTCTTTTATGCGGTCGCTCGACTTCTTGCCGTAGAGCACGTGAAGTGTGACGAGAATGAAGGTCTGATGTTTAGATCGGAAGCTCACGGCATAAGGCGAGCGAACGAATTGCTCCTGCATTACGTTCTTGGATACTCCGCTGCGCCATTCGTCCGGCACGACTAGCTCCCCTGCTAGCCCCGAGAGATTGACTCGGCGCGTATCGAATAGATAGGCCATGCGTTCGCCATTGCCGGCACTTCCTTGGTTTACGTCGGTTAGAATCATAGACCATTCGTCCCCTAGTATCTTGAGTGTGTCTCTCAAGGCTCTGATATTGGATTTGACCTCTTGTATAGCGATAACGTCGAATCGTCTTAGAATCTCGGCAATACAATGCACCGAATGAAGGTCGCGTCGGGGGCTATCGCCCTCTTTACTCATCCAGCTACGTGTTAGGTCGCCAAAGCCTCGGATATTCCATGTGGCGATGAGTAGGTTGCGGTCGAGTTGTTTGGGTGGAACCTTTTCGTCCAAGTCCCTAAGTAGCTCCTCAAGGTTCTCTTTTACTTCTTGAGGTTGTGGGTCTAATGCTTTCATAATCCTTTTATTTTGAGGTTGGTAGATGATTGCTCTTGTACGCCCTTACTATATCTAACGCAAATGTAAGGGATTGCGGCTAATAAACAATCCATAGAGTAGTCGTGACTGTGTAGACCCATGCTCAAAATGGGCGCTGCGGTTGTGGCTAGCTTCGAGAGGGGCTTATGCGATGATTCAAGAGCTTATCCCAAGCCTTGTTCTCTACCTAAAAAGGGACAAAACCCTATTCTCTTCTTTCCCTTGGCTGATTTCCTCCCGGATTTGAGGCTGGAATTTTTTTATTTTTAGGCTGATAATGGGGGAACATTCTGCCTGAATTTCTTTCGAATTTAGGCCTAAATCCCCCGAAATCTTAGCCGGCAGATTTTCCCCCTCCCACTAGAGCCCCCCCTCGCATGCCCCTCGCTTCAGAATACGCCCTCCTCAAAGCCTCGCATTTTACTTTTATATTTCCTAACTTTGTTGTCGAACCAAGAGAAATGGATAGCAGTGTCCATAATATCGTGGTGCAAAGGATGAGAACCTCGAGAGCGTTTTTATCACTTCTAAATGTCAAAATGCAGATCAAAAAAGAGATGAAATATTTTTGTATTCTTACTTTTCTCGCATTCCTTTTTACTATACAAATGTCAGCGCAAGAGGGGCGCTATGAATTGAAGGGCTCCATTTCTACTAAAGATCAAATTTCTGTACCAGCGGCAACTATTACATTACAGCGAGATACTACAGATCGTGCTTTTACAGGAGCTATCAGCCAAGCCGACGGGAGTTATACTCTAGAAGTGGAAAAACCAGGAATCTATTTCGTAGAAATCCGTTGCATAGGCTATAAAACTTTGCATCAAAGTCTCATAATAGACCGACCCCTTACCCAGTATGATTTTGTGCTGTCGGAGAATGTTGAGGAACTTTCAGAGGTCGTAGTAATAGCCAAACATACTAGATTGAAACCCAATGGTACTATTCGAGTTGAGTTTAAGGGAAATCCTATTACTCGTGGGAAATCAATGGCAGAGGCGCTTCGCTTTGTGCAAGGAGTAGAAGTAAATGGAAATAACTTGTTTATAAATGGGAAAGAGGACAATCAGATTATACTAAATGGGCAAACTATTACATTGCAACAGCTGAATACTATTCCCACTTCTATGATTGACCATATTGATGTTATTCCTAATCCCGGAGTATCGATGGGGAGTAACATAAAAGGAGGAATAATTCTTGTTACACTGCGTGTACAGGAGGGCACTCTAGGATCTATAAGTTTACCTCTCCAGTTTGACCGATTAGGCTTAGTAGATGTTATTCCGACGCTATTTTTCCAGCATCAGAGAGGTAGTGTGACTTTTTACAATACGCTACGAGGAGGTGCTGGACGCTATACAACAAAGTATGAACGGCAAGATAAGTATATGGGCTCCTCGCCTCACACAATACAAACTATTACAGAAACTCAACAGAAAGATTATGCTGTCGTCGATAACTTCGGGGTGCAATACCAAATCAATGCCCAACATCGCATAGGTCTCTTCGGAGGCGTGAGCTATGATACCCCCAATAGCACAACGGAAGACAACGTTGTGGGAAAAGATAATACATTGAAGCAACGAAATAAATACCAATCGTTGAATCTGAATGGAGGCTTGAGCTATAATGCCCGAATCAACATTTTTGAAGGGGCGAATATATCTTCTACAATGAGTTATAGTCGAATGCAAAACAACTCAGAGAACCATTATATTTTGGATAAGGAAGATATTGCTCTAGCTGATAATAATACACATTACCTACAAATAAACCCTAGAGTCTCTGTACAATTTGCAGGTGCACATTCTTTTATTAGTGGCATTAACTATGCTTATGCTTTAGACCAAAATAGAACAGGAGGAATTGAAAATGAGAAATTAAAAGCACTCTCTAAGAGACAATTTTCAATATCAGGTTTCGATTTTGCGCCCTTTGTGGAGTATAGTAAAATGTTTGGTGAGAGGCTTTTTCTTCAGGCTGGGCTACATTATCAAAACACCGTAATGCAGTACCAAGATTTACTATTACCCGACCGCAGTTATAGGGTTTCCAATCGAGGTTTTTACCCTAATATTCTACTTCAATATATGATTAGCACAGAACGTAGCTCAGGTATTGCTCTTGCGTATCGACGCTTTTTTTCTTTGCCTAACTACGGCTACTATTCCCCTATAGCTACCTATCAGACAGAAAATCTATATAGTATTGGGAATCAAAAGTTGAAGCAAGAAACCTTTGATGAGGCAGAGCTAACCTATTACATCAATAGGGATTGGAATGTAACCTATCGAATGCGTTATGGAAGGGATATTGTGCAGATTATGACACATCTTGATGAGAGCCGTCCCAATCTATTTTACACCCAACCTGAGAATGTAGGCAGTCTTCTGTATCATTATCTTTCATTCTCGTTTAACAAGAGATTGTTCTCATTTTGGCACACCAACAACGTTCTCTACCTCCGTCACAATCAAGAAGAAATGCCCGAGCGTTCTGTTCGTAATTTTTTGCTCGGGGGGACATCCACACACCAACTCTCTCTATCTAATAATTGGGGCGTAACGATAGCTTTTTCGGGACAAACGGCGCAACAAAAGTTAGGGTATCGCTTAGGAGCAACCTTTGCACTTGATGCAGGTTGTTATCTTTCCCTCCTTACTGATAAATTACAGGTGAGTCTTTTGGCTAGTAATATAGTTTATGGGAGGGAGTCTCTTACCATTCAACACCCGAACGCAGAATTAGTACGTTATAATCTATCCCCACGTACTCGCCTGAAACTCACCCTCTCCTATGCATTCTCCCTGGGAGATCAAATCAAGAGAGCTCGTACCGAAAGTGCGGCGACAATCTCCCTTGACAAACCCATTTTGTGAAATATTTTCGATTAGATGATACACTTCGAACAACAACGCGATGCAATAGACCGTGGTCCATCATGTTTAGTGATGCTGGCTGAGCATTACGGACAGAAAGTCAATCGCGACCAATTGCGTGAGTGTTGTGCATTGGATAAAACTGGGTCTATCTCTCCTTGGCATTTTCAGATAACTCTCATCTTTCATGCCTGCGGGCTTTGGAGCAATGGGCCAACACAGGTAATGAAGGAATGCGATGTCTCTGTCGTTAAGTATTCCCGTCACCCGAATGCGGGTGAGTTCTTCGGCTCCCGGTCCTATCACATCCTGTAACGTCCCCGGAGTTTCCACATGATATTCCTGCGCTTGGGCGGTTAGTGTGAATATCAGCAACAATAGTATTGAGTAAAGTTTTGAAGTCATGGTTGTTTACATTAAACATTATAATGAAACCTTGTAGCTTCTTTTTCCTATCTGCACAACATAGAGCCCTTGGGGCAAGGGAACTTCCATGCGATTAGTCACCTGACCTTTCCAAACAACCTGTCCATTGATGCCATATACATTGACGAATACAGGTCCTTGGGCACCACCTGTTGTCTCGATATGCAGCGTGCCAGCCTTTCCGTACACTTTGTATGCATCGGTCGGCATGGTTGGCGTACTGATGGAAGTCGGCCATTGCCAAGCCTCCAACTCTACAATATTCTTGAACTCCGAAAACACCATGGACGTGCGGTAGGCATCGGCAGAACCCTTTGGAACATAAAGAATAGCAGTTTCCATCGGACAAGAGTGGAATGGCAGATATGGGCCATCGCCATTTGTCCATTCTGTAGTCACTGGTGGAATTATAGGCCGTGCGTAAACCTTTTGCAATTTACTATTATTCCAAAATGCGTTCCTACCTATAAAAGTCACACCTGCCGGTATATCGATGGAATCCAAGGGGGCACTATCGAAAGCGTGTTTCTCAATACGCGTAACCGTGGAAGGAATGTTTATTTTACGGAGCCTGAGGTTCCAGAAGAAAGCTCCTACGCCAATTCGCGTAATTCCGTCCGGGATATTGACCTCCTCCAAAGCACTGCACCAAAAAAAAGCATCATCTCCAATCTCCGTTAATTTATCGGTGAGGATCGTTGCCTTGCGCAATCCTGCCATACCTTCGAAAGCACCCCTCAATACTCTCACATTCTTGGGAACTACCACTTCTTCAATCGTACTAAGCCCATAATACGCTGCACCATCCAAGATTTCAACGGTTTCGGGCAAGATTGCCACAGAAGGAGAGACTTCAAGACAGTTATAAAAAATACAATCATACATTTTCCGAAGATGGGAAGGGATATTCACCTCTTTGAGCTTTCTGCATTCTGCAAAAAACAAATCATTCATTACCTCAAGATTGTCCGGAAGTCTCACTTTTTCTATTCCTATACTGAAAAAAAGAAAATTTCTCCCGATCTCTTCCACGCTTTCAGGTACAATTAACTCTTTAAGAAGCACATTGTAACTAAAGGCCTCATTGCCTATTTTCTTGAGTGTCTTGGGTAGTTTATAGTCTTTGATATAACTCCCATAAAAAGCCCTGTCGGGTAGAGCATCATTCACCATGCGTGCATCCTCCATGTCCAGATGCCTCAGGCATGTCTTGAGGGTATCCTCTTTCTCCATCGCTATTTTCAGATAACTCTCATCTTTCATGCCTGCGGGCTTTGGAGCAATGGGCCAACACAGGTAGTGAAGGAATGCGATGTCTCTGTCGTTAAGTATTCCCGTCACCCGAATGCGGGTGAGTTCTTCGGCTCCCGGTCCAATGACTTCCTGTAACGTTCCCGGGGTTTCTACATGATATTCCTGCGCTTGGGCTGTCATTGTGCATATCAGCAACAATAGTATTGAGTAAAGTTTTGATGTCATGGTTGTTTACATTGAACGTTATAATGAAACCTTGTAGCTTCTTTTTCCTATCTGCACAACATAGACCCCTTGGGGCAAGGGAACTTCCATACGATTAGTCACCTGACCTTCCCAAACAGCCTGTCCATTGATACTATATACATTGACGAATGCAGGTTCATGGGCACCACCTGTTGTCTCAATATGCAGCGTGCCAGCCTTTCCGTACACTTTGTATGCATCGGTCGGCATGGTTGGCGTGCTGATGGAAGTGGGCCATTGCCAAGCCTCCAACTCAACAATCTCCTTGAACCCTGCGAAGACCTCGGATGCACGATAGGCATCGGCAGAGCCTTTGGGAACATAGAGGGTGGCTTCGTCTGCAGAATTGAGGAAAGGGAGGTATGAAGATTCGTCTGTCCACTCATTGGTTATCGGAGGCATAACAGGGCGCGAGTAAACCTTTTTCAGATTGCGATTATTCCAAAACGCATTCCTGCCAATAAAGGTCACACCTGCAGGAATATCAATAGAATCCAAAGGTGCACTATCGAAAGCATTTTTTTCAATGCGCGTGACCGTGGAAGGAATGTTTATTTTACGGAGCCTGAGGTTCCAGAAGAAAGCTCCTTCGCCAATTCGTGTGATTTTGTCCGGAATATTCACCTCTTCTAGAGCACTGCACCAATAAAAAGCATCATCTCCTATCTCCGTCAGTTTGTCGGTAAGTATCGTTGCCTTGCGCAATCCTGCCATACCTTCGAAAGCCTCCCTCAATACTCTCACATTCTTGGGAACTACCACTTCTTCAATCGTATTAAGCCCATAATACGCTGCACCATCTAAAATTTCAACTGTTTCGGGCAAGATTGCCACAGAAGGAGAGACGTCAAGGCAGTTATAAAAAATACAATCATACATTTCCCGAAGTTTGGAAGGGATATTCACCTCTTTGAGCTTTCTGCATTCTGCAAATAACAAATCATTCATTACTTCAAGATTGTCAGGGAGTCTTACTTTTTCTATTTGTACGCTAAAAAAAAGAAAATTTCTCCCAATCTCTTCTACGCTTTCAGGTACAATTAACTCTTTAAGAAGTACATTGTAACTAAAGGCTTCATTGCCTATTTTCTTAAGCATTTTGGGTAGTTTACAGTCTTCTAGATAGCTTCCCGCAAAAGCCCTATTAGGCAATGCATCGTTCACCATACGGGCATCTTCCATGTCCAGATGTCTCAGACATGTCTTGCGGATATCCTCTTTCTCCATCGCTATTTTCAGATAACTCTCATCTTTCATGTCTGTGGGCTTTGGAGCAATGGGCCAACACAGGTAATGAAGGAATGCGATGTCTCTGTCGTTAAGTGTCCCCGTCACCCGAATGCGGGTGAGTTCTTCGGCTCCCGGTCCTATCACCTCCCGCAACGTTCCCGGGGTTTCCACATGATACTCCTGTGCTTGGGCTGTTATTGTGCATATCAGCAACAATAGCATTGAGTAAAGTCTTGATGTCATGATTTATTGAATTTATGATTAATATAAAAAGAGGAGAGGAAGTGACATAAAGCACCTCTCTCCTCCAGTAGAATTTATTCCTTTACAAACTTTACAGATTCTTTGATCTGGCCATTTCGTTCGGTAATTGTGGCAATATAGATACCCTGTGGCAGGTGGGAAACATTGATTCGCACTTCTTTCTTCGTACTGTCAATACTGTACTTCCCGTAATTTAACCAATTTTGGGCACCGGTAATGCACAGTTCGTATTGTCCATTCGGAAGATCATACGAAACTGTCAATTCTGATTTGACGGGAATAGGAGAAACCTTCATTTTTCCTTTCCCTGCTTTCACGAAGAGTTCAGAGGAAGTGAGATAGCCATCTTTCTTTGCCGTCACTTCAACCCTATAGGTCTCATCTCGAGTGGGAGCGCAGGTCATTTCCGCCCCTTCGGCAATCATTTTTCCATTGGAGTCAAACCATTGGTAAGTGGCCTCCTCGTCCACCCCCGTTACAGAAAGTTTTACCTTTCCTTCGTTCTCATTCTTGATTATTTGCGGATGTATTACCAGTCTCGGCTCGCGGATGATCTCGAAAGTCTCTCCTCCGACAACTTCTCCATTTTTGTCCTTCTGGCGTAGGAGTATGGTATACTTTTCCGGACTGCTTCCGAAAGGAAGAACGGTCTTGAAGTTCACACTCAGCTTGACGAGATCAATATCCCTGGGTGCAAGTTTAATACTGTCCAGGGAGCCGTTCGATGAGATAAGCTCCTGTATGTAAGGATTGCCTGTGGATTTTATTTTTACGCCCTTATTGCCTCCTTCGTTCCAAGCAGCGAGGATTTTAGGAGCCATACGAAGCTGCACTCTTGCATTATCAAAGAGGGTGTTTGAACTTCCATTAATTGCATTCGGCAACTCTATCACATCAAGACTGTAAGCCTCCTTGGTCTTAAGATGATTTATGACGGAAACAGCTCCTTCATAGGAAGAACCAGTACCAATATTCACTATCGTCACATTCTTTTGTACTACATTATTATTGTATGTAACATGTCTGTAAATATCAGGGAGTTTGGGATACGTGAGACTGTCATTCCTGTCAGAAATCATCAGCAATAGGCAGAAATGCCAAAGGTTCCTTCCTCCAACGGCCTCATTAGTTATGATTGAGAAGTCTTCTGGATTTGGAGTAGGCCATTTAATAACAACTTTTGCAGACTGTCCTGGTTCCAACGGAGGCACAATGCCTAGGCTGGGAACGGTGCCTCCTACAGGAATATTCTCTATCATCATTTGACCAGTCCAAGCCTCGGGCCATTGTAGGTTTGTCCCTGCTTTTGCCCAAAAAGCGGACACTCTTGATTCTGGAGATTTTTTCTGCCCCCTGTTCCAGACCCTTACGTAAATGTAATTATCCTTACCTCCCAAAGGGTTCTGATGTTCTTCTATACCATCTTTTTGATGTCTGACCCAAACCTGAGGTGCGCTCCAAAAATTTTTTTCCTTAATAGTCGTATTAGGCTCAAAACCCATATCTTCAGTATTGTCCTTGATGTATAGGTCGTAATCTTTCAAAAGTGTGGGGAAGCCATACTGGTTCATCGGCCCAATGGAAGCATCACTGTCGTCGCTGTCCTCCTCCAATTTAGCACTTGCTGGGAGGTTTTTGGGACGCGGTCCGATTCCCCACCAATAGTATCCATCGTTATCCTTATCATAGGCCGGTGTCGGTTTGGAAATTGCCGAAATCAACTGACTATAGATAGGAAGATAGCTGGGCCAATCGTAATTGTACTTGTATTCAAAGGGAAGTGTGGGAGCCGCAGAAGAAGCCATATTGTTGATATTCACAAACGCATACAAGAACCCATGGTCTCCCCAGTTCTCTCCCCAACTGTTTTTGAAAATCCAAACAGTCTGACCTATGTGAGGGTCGCCAGGTTTAATCACAATCCGTGTGTTATAGTGCTCATAAACGATGTCTCCCGCCTTTATCGTCTTGTAACCTACCAAAGTCATGGCATGAGACCAAGAACTGATACATCCGGCAAGTGGGCTCTTAATCAGCATGGATTTCAATTTCTCAATTGAGGCGAAATCATTGCCTTTGATAGGGCTGAATAATTCTTTCCCCGCATTTTTTATCGTATACAGAGGTTTACCTTTTTCGGAACAGGGACGATCCTGCGCTTTGTATCGGAACGACATCTCATCCTGAATCCACTTGCGGCTGGTGTAGTCCAATGCAGAAGACGGCCATCCTCCGTTGCAACTTCCTGCATTGGAACAAGACACCAATTCTTGTTCGGAAAGGTCAAAATTGCAGTCCGCATTCTTGTAGAGTTTTGCAACGGCTTCCATAGCTCCTATGGCAGAGAAAGCCCAGCATGAACCACAGCTCTTTTGATCTTTTACCGGAGTAATCCATCCTGTAATCTCATTCTGGAAATAGGGAGAGCCCTTGACGGTAGCACTGTGCCGTGTCCTCCAGTCGAAATCAGGAACATAAGAGGATTTTTTAGAGTTGACATTCGGAGCATCAATATCAAGGATACCGCCGATATAGTATTCCGCCCCCTTGAAATTGGGAACCACTCCTCCATACATCGCTTTCTTCTCTTCGTATGAAAGCCGCCCGAACGGCGTGTCGCCTGCCCTCCACAGTGCACCAGATGCCTCTAGTTTCAAATTGAGCCGATAGATCAAAAACTTAATTCGAGTGTCTTCATCAATGAAAGTAGGTGGCAAGGGGACAGTCCTTGTACGAGCCTGAAGGGATGCAGCAGGTGCCTGTTGAGGGACCGAGATGCCTGAAACGGTGATTTTAAGATGCTCCACTATAGCATCAGAAATGAGAATATGGATTTTCTCAGGAACAAAATCCTTTATTTCCCCTGTTTCAAACCCCATAAGTTCAAAACTGTCCTTACCTTCTTTGAAGGCAAGGAGGGGAAACGATTCATAGACGAGTTTCTCATACCCGTACTGATCTGCCACCAATATCCTAACATATCCATTGGAGGAGGTAAACTTTATATTTCCACTTGCGAGGATGCCGGAAATGTTCCTTGCCTCATTTTTGTTGAATGATAAGACAGTTTCATCCTGAGACAAAACCTTCGTGATATCCGTTTCAAAACTCTGTGCTTGCATATTCAAAACACAGGCAAAGATAAAGACGAAAGTCAAAAAAATGTAATTCTTTTTCATAACCATTGTGTTTTTAAGAGTGAAAAAAATAGATTCCATAATCAACGTGTCCTCCTTTCTATAACTATGGCTTTGAGATGAAATATTTACAATCTATATGCTTTACTAAGTCTGTCAATCTAAGACCTCTCGCCACAAATATATATAAATAATTTTACTTCCGCAAATTTCCCCCTGTTTTTTTGGAGATTGTATTTTCCAGTTGTAAGTGCAACGCTTAGATAAACAAAAACCACCCTGGGGCTAGCCCCAGGGTGGTTGAACTCAAAAAGTTTACATTTGCGTTATTATGAAAACCTACAACCATTTGAGCCGAGAGCAAAGATACACAATTGATCGACTTCTCAAAAGCAAGGTAAGTCCTATTCTTTCATTGCAGAAACCATTGGAGTGGCCACTAGTACTATCTCTAGAGAGATCCGTAGGAATCAAACCCCACGCGGAAAATATTCCTGTCGGCAGGCGGAGACATATGCCTCAGAACGCAAGGATTGGCGTTATTATCCGCGCAAATTCACCCCGAAGATGCGACACGATGTCGAACAAATTATTCGGCAGCAACAATGGTCGCCCGAGCAAATTGTAGGTCGCTTTCGATTGAAGGGAATTCCCATTGTGGGCAAAACTACCCTATACACCTTTCTCCATAGGGACAAAGAGAGCGGTGGGGATCTCTATCGCCACACGAGGCACCATCTAAAATACCGTCACAAGTCTTTAGCTT
>NZ_ACNN01000013.1 GCF_000174815.1 Porphyromonas endodontalis ATCC 35406 | reverse complement strand
GCTCGTGCTTCCCGGTTATCTTGGATCAAACAAAGTGGTGGAAAAGTGGGCTAAGATCGCCAACAACAATAAGGTCATGCTCTTCACGGACTTTGCCGACTTGGAGAAACCGGATGATGTGGTGGATATGTTTTTCACCTCCAATCTCGCCGGAGGGGATACCTTCAAGTGCAATACGGTCATGTGTTGTAATTGGCTTGTAGGACGTGGCGCCTATAAGGAAATAGGAGAAACCGAAGACTTGCACGTCTCGCCTGCATCTGCTTTGGCCGGGAAAGTCTACCGTACCCTGATGTCGCAAGTTACCGCAGGGAAGAAATATGGAGGCATCAATGAAGTGGATTCTGTGGTATTCCCCCTGAAGAAAAGTGAAATATCCCAATTGGACTCCATGGGGTTGGTTCCCATGGTCAATGAGTACGGGAAAGTGATGGCATTTTCTGCCAAGACCCTCTTTAATGGGGACAATCTTGGCTTGCAAACCTACTCCGTTGTCCGAGTATTCGACTACATTACCAAGGTTTTATTTGACTTCCTGAATCGTCGCTCTTTTGAAAATTGGAGCGGAAAGACGGAGCGAGATCTCCGCTCTCAGATCGTGAAGTTCTTGGATGACATACAGGGTCCGGATCGCTTGATAGAACGCTCTAAGATTGTGCGATTGGAAAGAGATCCTCACCAAAAAGACCGCATCTATCTGGATATTCATATCACCCCCTACTTCCCGGCCAAGAGTTTTGTTATCAAATTGGATGGAACGAAAGGGGACGACGAAGCAAGCTGGACAAGCGAATACGAGCAAGAGAAGTAGTCTTCCCCTCTCTC
>NZ_ACNN01000014.1 GCF_000174815.1 Porphyromonas endodontalis ATCC 35406 | reverse complement strand
TTATCCGACTCGGGTGTGGCCTGCCTCCATCACGACTGCCACTAAACGAAAAAATCCCCTTGCCCAAACAGCTTGAGCAAGGGGACTTCTTTTATTGGGATAAGGAATAGGTTTAGAGATTCGGATTGAGCGTAGCCCAATCTGCAACAGCGGGGATTATCCCCATCTCAGCCACCTGAGCAATCATGGCGGCCAAGTGTTCTGCACTCTGTTTGAGGGCGGCCATTTCTTCGTCGGTCCCCTTCGTTTCGAGGCAATGCACCCCATCTTTGTCGATGCGCGTCTCCATCGCCATCATCACCTTGCCGTAATCAGCATGAGACACATAGCACCCCGAGGGTAGGGTAAAAGGCTCGCCTCCCATGGCAGCGGCAATCATCTCCACAGCTACATAAGAGGGACTTTGGAAGCTACTACGCCCCCGCAACTTAATGATATTGGCCCCCCCTTTTACAACGCGCTCCTTGAGAGCCGCCCACTCCTCGTGCGAGAGCTTCTCTGTACCAATAAGCGAGAGCAGGGGAGTTCCTTCCACAGAAGCCGTAGAGGCAAAGACTGCCATAGACTCACCATGACCGCCATAGGTGCGGCAGCAAGTCACCTTGCTCTGGAGTACTCCGAAGTGCTTTGCAAGCTCGCTTTGCAGACGATTGGAGTCGAGGGCCGCCAACGTGGTTACTTGAGAAGGCTTCAAACCGGAATGGATGAGCGTAACCAACCCTGTAATATCAGCAGGGTTGAATATGATCACCACGTGCTGTACATCGGGACAATAACGCTTAATGTTGTCGCCCAATTCCGCCGCGATTTGGCTATTACCACGGAGAAGATCCTCACGGGTCATCCCCTCTTTGCGCGGAGCACCCCCTGCAGAGATAATATATTTAGCACCACGGAGAGCCTCTTCTATACTCGAAGTAAATGTAAGATTGAGCCCCTCAAAAGCACAATGGCGCATCTCTTCTGCTACGCCCTCCAGCCCTTGGGCGAATGGGTCGTAGAGACAAATGTTTGGAGTAAGGCGCATCATGGCTGCCGTTTGTGCCATGTTGGAGCCGATCATACCGGCAGCTCCAATGAGCGTTAACTTATCGTTTGTTAGATAATTCATAGCGATATTCTTTTTATTATCATTGTCACACCATGGGAAGTAGCGTCTCCGGCCCTTTCATTGGGCAGGGATGTGCACACTCAGCCTCCCTCGGAGAAGTGCCTGAAACCAAGCTACCAACTCCTAAGCAAAGATATATAAAAAGCGGATTGCCACGCACAATAGGGAGACTACGTTGCACGTACAACGATGGGCTCATCTTGCCAAGTCACAACCACGGAGTCTGCCGCAACATATTTAGAAGAGAGGGGATCTTGCGAAGAGGCGGGGTACTTCGCCACACGGATCCCCATAAGGGAGCAAAGGAAGTAGGGCAATACATCGGTAGTAAAGAGCTGATGCTTCACCGCCTCCAGACGCGAAACCAGTTCGGGATGGAGCTGACGCATTTTGGGACTTACGTACACCATAAAGGGCACTGAGATTGACTTCCAGTGCGGAGCATGCCCAAAGACATCGCTCATTTCGCCGGCTTCGGGGTCGTACGTAAGGATACCATGATCTGCCACATAGACTACCACAGAGGGCTCTTGCGCATAGCGTTGAATGATCTCATGGAGCATATAGTCCGTGTAGAGGATACTATTGGCATACTCGCAAATTGCCTCGTTTTGGCTCCGATCCTTGAGAGGAGAAGGGAGATCTTCTGGCTTAAATCGGGCAAAATTACTCGGGTAACGCTCTTTGCAACAGGGGTGCGAACCCATCAAATGCACGAGTTCAAAGAGTTTGTTCTTGGGAAGAGAGGGCGTTTTACTCGTCAGCAAATGGGGCAGGACATCCCCATCCAGCTTCAACTCCTGAGCCCACCAATCGCGAGAAGAACGCACATTGGCGTAGTACAAACTATCCGAAGTGGAGGCAATTGCTGCCACAGGTTGGATAAACAAACCCTGCTTCTCTTGGTTGCTCAACCAGTAGGTATAGTAGCCCGCTTTCTGCAAAACGAGCGGCAGGGTAGGCGTAGCATCCCACGTAGAGAGCGTATCCGTTCTTTGGAAAAAGGTGAGCACTTGGGACAAAGAAGCCGCCGTATAGGGAGCCGGAGCCACCGCATTATCGAACAGAATCACCTCTTTGCTTGCAATTAGACTATCCAAAAAAGGAGTATTTGCCAAGGGAAAGCCATAGCAATGATGGTAGGCACGCGTAGCAGATTCCCCCACAACAAGCACCAGCGAATGCGCCGAAAAAGAGGGGTCTTGATGCACCTCTCCACAGTCTACTCGGCGTAAAGCCTCCAGAGTCTCCTCTACAGAAGACATTTCCTCGGCGCACTTCATCACCCCCGTTATAAGTCGAGAGAGTGGAGTCATCACTTTATAGTTGGGGTAATTATTGCGGTAACTCGTAATAATGAGATAGGAGGAAAAGAAACCACCTCCCAATAAAACCACGAGAGGGACAGCCAACCAATAGGCACTTATCTCCCCCTTTTTCGTACGAGAAAGACGGTAAACGACATAGGCAATAACAAGGCTGGCAATAAATAACAGGAGCGGTAAAAAGAGATATTTTACGAGGCTGGCTCCCGCCATAAACTCTGCGGCTTCACGAGGATTCGTCGCCAAGATATTAAGTGCAATACTGTCCGTAAAAATCGTTTTATAGCCGGAGATAAGAATTTGCTCCCCGAAAAAAAGTAGCGAGGCAAGGAAGAGGGAAAAGCCGATAAGGCAACGGCGCAACACTCGGTACCTATCGGGCACGAAGGCAATAAGGAGAGGGATGAAAAATCCCCACCCAAAAGTTTCGGGGAGGGAGAGGAGTGTCGAGTCGCCCCCCGGGTCTGTATTGATAAAAGAGTAGCGGAAATTGGAGCAGAGAACAAGGAGAATGATGAAAACTCCAACCCAAGAATTCCGATAAAAGCGTGTAGCAAGACGAGATAAAAAGGACATAAATAACATTTTATTTACTTGTGAGAAGAGTCATTCAAACATATTCTTTGTTGCAGGGATGGCCAGCGGATCGGCACTCCTCTCGAGGGAGCGAACGATGAGGGTACTAGGCAGCTCCTGCAGGATCTCGGGGCGCACCTCCGTGAGAAGCCCCCACGTATCGTAAGAAATGAAGAGGAAGTCATAACCACGCAGCACCCCTACTCCATCTCCGGAAGTGAGCAGATTCGCCTCCTCCGGTACGGGACCCAAATCGAGGGCAGGGGCATTTTCTCCGAGCGACAAAGGCAAGATGGCAATAGAAGCGTTGTGCGCTTTGGAGAGATGGCGAGCAAGGGGGAGAAGCACCTCCCTGTCGGTCGCGTCTTTTGCGAGAAGCAAAACCCGTTTGAGAGAACCGAAGTGTCTATCGACAAAAACGCCCAACGAGCAATTCGTTTCCTCTGCAAATCGAGTCATTTTATCATTGAAGAGGGTACGAGCATTGAGGAGTACCTCGGGAGAAGTTATCGAAAATTTACGCCAACGCTTCTGCAAAAGCATTCGGTAAGAGACCACATTGCGGTCCCGCTCTTCGCTGGAAAGACTTAACCCAGCCCCAACGAGCAAGAAACTATGATGGGGCAGATTCGCTTGATCAATGATCTCACTTGTCACTTGGTCGCTTACCCTGTAGATAGGCTCTACAGAGAAACCAAGGTGGCGAGCTTCGCGCAAGGCGGGATGGAAGTTATCGGCAAAAAAAGTCTCTTCGTTGATTACATTCACATTGTTGCTCATGGTAACATGCAATAACGAAACCCCGGATGAGAGTTTTTCGTCGGGGAACAACTGCCGAGCCAAACGCAGGAGAAGTGCCCCCGTTTCGGGGCGACCAAAAGCGATAAGGATGCGG
Source organism: Porphyromonas endodontalis ATCC 35406 (assembly GCF_000174815.1). Classification (GTDB taxonomy): domain Bacteria; phylum Bacteroidota; class Bacteroidia; order Bacteroidales; family Porphyromonadaceae; genus Porphyromonas; species Porphyromonas endodontalis. The sequence goes on along the minus strand of NZ_ACNN01000014.1, from coordinate 116,869 downwards.
TGCGAAAGGCGAGCCACAGCCTCCTTGGTCGGGCGATGGAAGTGTAAAAAGAGGTAATCTATAAGATGAATTATAGGGGTGGTCATCACCGTTGTGACGAGCGTCATCAATACCAAAATCGCGAAGAAGACGGGAGGTAATACCCCCATATCCAGTCCTATCTTGAGCACCACAAGCTCCATGAGCCCTCGGGTATTCATGTAAGCCCCAAGGTAAAGGCTATCCTTCTGATCGATACCACACACGCGTGCCGCAACGTAGGTTCCCCCTGCTTTCCCCACAACAGCCACGAGCACAAAGAGGAGCAAAAGCAACCAGAGTTCGCCCGAATTGATAAGCCCAAGTTCGGTACGAAGCCCTGAGGAAACAAAAAACAACGGCAAGAAAATATTGAGTGACACATCCTCCACCTTCTCGGTCATCACGTGCCGGAACTTCACGTCCTCCGGCATAATCAACCCAAAGATAAAGGCTCCGAAAAGAGCGTGCATACTCAGGATTTCCGTGAGATAAGCACTCAAAAGTAATAAGATGAAGATAATACCGACCAGCCCCTTGCCCAGCAGCTCTTCTTTGTTGTACATACGCCCAATGAGAGAGAAGAGAGGACGCAAGACACCAAAGGCCAATCCCATATAGAGAAGCAGGAAAAGGAAATTGAAGAACGCACTGGCAACGCTTCCACTTTGGGTTATTGCCATAATGGCGGCCAGCATGAGCCATGCCATAATATCCCCGGCAGCGGCGGTATTAAGAGTCAGCTTCCCAAGATAGGTACGGCTCATATTGCGCTCTTGCACGATGCGCGCCAACACGGGGAAGGCTGTAATACTCATCGAGATACCGATAAAAAGAGCCAAGGGGAAGAAGGCAACTTCGGCAGCATAGCGCTCATAAGTCACGATGCTCAGTAGCAATCCCAGAATAAATGGGATAAAAATACCCGACTGACTGATTATGATCGAGTTGCGTGCTTGGGCTTTAATATCGGCAATACGCAGCTCCATCCCAATGGTAAACATAAAGAGGATAAGCCCGAATTGGCTCAGAAGCTCAATATTGACAATGCTCTCCTCAGGGAAAAGCCACGCCGAAACATCCGGAGCCACCATCCCCAAAAGACTCGGCCCCAATAGGATACCCGCAATAATCTCCCCAATAACCGTAGGCTGCCCAAGCCGAGCAAAAAGCCACCCGACCCCACGAGCTACCGACAGGATAACCACGATTTGGAGCAACAAGCGCCCAATAGTGGTAGCCACATGGTGCTGGACCCCTTCGCCAAAGGCCGTGAAAGCCCCTCGCAATCCACCTGAAGTAGAGCCTGTCAACTCTCCCGAAGATAGGATAGGCGTAGCCACAGCTGCCGTAGCCCAAATAGCCCCGACAAAGAGGAGCAAAAGCACAAAATAGTAGACTATTGCACCACGCTTTTGGGTGGCAGATATAGGGGTAGGAGCTTCTTGCATGGAGCGAATCCTTCTCTAGAGATACAAAAAATAATACGGTGCAAAGGTACGAATAACCCTATAAAAAAGATGCTCCCAAGAGCCGTAGCCCCGGGAGCATCGTCGATAAATTCTAAAAACGGAAGATTACTTTGTAAGCTCTAGAGAAACTTTAGCAGAGGTCATCTCAAGAGGAGTTGCCGTAGGAGCAACAAAGGTTTTACCTCCACCTACGACCTCAAGTTTGAGGGCAGATCCCGGTGCAGCACCTTCGTCCGTCTTAAACTCAAGAGTAACAAGATCTCCCCATTCCTTCTTGAGGTTACGGGGCATAGCTACCACTATATGGTCTGTATTAGGGGTGAGCCCATTAGCGTTCAAAGTCTTTTCCTCAGCAAAGAGCGGCAAGTTCATGTCTTCATCCGGAGTTTCTTTGAATGCATTTTCAATCACTTCTCGATTATACTTAGCCTTCTCTAGCACAGCTACACGATACACAGTTGTGTTTTCATCGGGCTTGCAGACAAACTTAGCCGAGTTAGCCGTCTTTTCTTTGAGGGTGAGTGTAATGTGCGCTTTTTTGTCTGTACCTAACACTTTGGTCGTAGCTCTGTCGCTGTCAGAGACCTCACTATACTGACCATTTTTGTCCACAACTACAAGGTACACACCATGTTCTGTACCACTAGCAAGGTCCTTTATCTCTTTTTCTTCCTCGCCAACATGTTGCTTTTTAGTATCAAAATCAACACCAAATATAGTCACATAATGTTTTAGATCAGGGATACCCATCATCTGCATCAGCATTTCTCGATTGGGATCATCCACGGGCATTACGAGGTAAAAGTAGCCTAAGACATCGTCATTAGGGGTAAACTTAATCTTCAAACTCGTACTACCGATATGGGTAAACTCAACCTTTACCTTAGGATTTCCTACAAGAGCCGCTTTAGGGACTTCGAAAGGAACATACTTCACTTCTCCCGGGCAACCATACTCATCTTGACCATAGAAGATGGCGTAGTAAGAGTAACCTTGCTGTAGACCCGTGAGGTCAAATTTCATCTTAGGGCCATTGGGAGTAACCCAGTGCGACTCCATCCTTGAGAAGGCATCCATAAGCTGATCCTGTGTCATTCCATCAATACCTCCACGGAACTGAAACTGCTCGGGGAATGCCACTCTTGCCTTCTTAACATCAAGCCCGAAGTCAAACTCAAGGTGCATCCCACCCACCGTAGGGGTAGCAGGCTCCGTTACTTTAAGGGTTGCATTAAGGTCGGGCATATCAGTCAGGAACATAACACTATCTGTATGATCTACCCAGTAACCAACAGGAGATCCTCCCTTGGGGTAAACCACCATGCGCTCACGCACTTGGGCATGAGAGCTAAAGCAAGAAGCGGCAGCAACACATGCACCTACAAAAAAAGTATAGAGTCTATTCATTTCTTTATGTATTTAATGGTTTGATTGTTGATAAGAATAAGGTAAACACCGGGCGCCCACTGTACTGTAGAGATGGGGGAGCCGGCCTTAAATCTGGGGTAAGAAGCAATAGTAGCTCCATTGGCAGCGTAAACGGCTACACTATGGAGAAGGTCTGCGTCAAGCCCTTCGAGGTAGAGAGCCTCCTCAGTATCACGCCATGTAATAAGCCCGGGCGCTACTAAAGGAGAGAGAATGCCCGTAGGAGCATACTGCGTGGAGAATAGGCACTTGGTGATCTCTTTAAGGGGGAACACGCCTCCCTTGGGGAGTTCCGCATTGTCTTTTGCGAGGAGCAGCATCTTACCTTCGGAAAAGGTGACCTTGGAGATTTTAGATAGCTCAACTACTTCACGCTCTGCCGGAGCCTGCCCCTCTACCACCAAAGACATTGGGTAGGTAGTTTGCCCGTGGGCTACCCATGTCGCGAGGAGGAGCACAGCCATCCATAATACAGTTTGTTTTTTCATCTCAATACGTATTTTGTTATGAATTTATAAGAACTCTTCTTCATGTTTCCTCCCTCCTTTTCCTCTTTTCTTTCCTTGGTAACATCATCTAACCTGTGCCTACATGACTACACAGGGGAGAGGGATCCGGTCATTTGTTTCTATGTACTCTGCAAATATAACAATTTGTTTTGATTATTATCTGATACTCAACAAAAATACATACAAAGCCATGCATTAAGATGTTCTTTACTGAGGTACTAAAATGCCCTCTCCGCCACTCCATCCCTTCGTTGGATAGGATTCTCTAGCCCAAATGGTATAAGAGATTACCATTTAAGGCAAAATATCACACGGGTTTATTACCTTTGCAAAGACATAAATAGGCAACATGCAGTAATACACACACCACACGCATGATAAAGAGGCTACTCGATGTATTAGTAAGTTTGATTGGGATAATTCTTTTATCTCCCCTTTTTATCGTTGTAGCCATCCTCATTAAATGCGACTCTCGAGGGTCAGTATTTTTTCGCCAAGCGCGTGTAGGACGCAACAACAAAGACTTCGTTCTCTATAAATTCCGCTCCATGCACCACCAAGACTGGGGCAAAGACCAGCTTCTTACCGTGGGAGACAACGACCCTCGCATCACGCGGTTGGGGCGGTGGCTTCGTCAGCTAAAGATAGACGAGATACCCCAGTTAATCAATGTACTAAAGGGAGATATGAGCCTTGTGGGTCCTCGGCCTCTCGTTCGCCAGCAGGTGGAGTTGTACCCCGATCTATACCTCCCCATCCTAGCCGTACGCCCCGGCATCACAAGCCCGGCCTCCATTTACTTCCGCCACGAAAACGCGCTCCTCGGAGAGCAAGAGTGCCCGGAAGTCTATTTTAAGGAGGTGATTATGCCCAAGAAAATTGAGCTCAACCTCGAGTACGTCAAGCACCATTCTTTTATAGGCGACGTCAAGATTCTTTTGCGTACTGCCTACCTCACCATCTTCGACCGCTAAAAAATTTCTTTCCTTACACACCATAGATTCCTTTCTACCCAGAGCAGAAGGGTCTTTTTTTCTGTGAAACCCTCGTAAAAAGGCTGCCTAGAAATAAAAAGAATGGCAGCCTAATTTTTTTCATTTTTCAGGCAGCGGAAGAAAGTTTCTTGCCCTAGAGCGACCGGATTTTCACCCTAAGCATTTTCTCTATTCCACCTGCTTCTCTGTAATCTGATAGGCACAAAAAGAAAAAGAGGAGAGCACTCTTTCGGTACTCCCCTCCCTATTTTCTGATATAAAAACAAGTCTTTAATGAGCTTCGAGCCAACTACTTCCTACCCCGATTTCCACCTCAAGGGGCACTCTAAGATTGGGGATGGCTTGGCACATCTCTTGGTGCACTAAGGCTCGCAACTCGTCTACTTCGGGCAAATAGGCATCGAAGTTGAGTTCGTCGTGTACCTGCATTATCATTCTACTCTTCATGTTTCGCTCACGCATTTTAGCGTCTATACGTATCATAGCCACCTTGATAAGATCGGCAGCCGTCCCTTGAATAGGTGCGTTTACAGCGTTGCGCTCAGCAAATTGACGCACAGTGGCCGAGCGACTATTGATGTCGGGCAGGTAACGTCTGCGCCCCAAAAGTGTTTCGGTATAACCCAGCTTCCTCGCCTTCTGCACGCACTCATCCATATAGGCACGCACAGCGGGATAGTTCTCGAAGTAGCTGGAGATAAGGGAAGAAGCCTCGGAAGGATCGATATTGAGACGCTGACTCAATCCATAGGCAGATATGCCGTAGATAATACCAAAATTGGCGGTCTTGGCATGGGATCGCTGCAGGGGCGTAACCTCCTCGGGAGCCACGTTGTAGATCCGTGCGGCGGTAGAGCGGTGTACATCTTCCCCCTCCACAAAAGCCTTTATCAAATGCTCGTCTTGACTAAAGTGAGCCATGAGGCGAAGTTCTATTTGCGAATAATCGGCACTCAAAAAAGTAAACTCCGAGCTGCGAGGCACGAAAGCAGAGCGAATTTCTTGCCCCATAGCGGAGCGAATGGGGATGTTTTGGAGATTAGGATCACTCGAGGAGAGGCGCCCCGTTACGGTCACGGCTTGGTTGTACGATGTACGCAAGCGGCCATCAGGATAGACCAATTCGGGAAGAGCCTCCGTATAGGTGCCGATAAGCTTTTTCAGCCCTCTGTAATCCAAGATTTTCTGCACAATAGGGTGCTGATCTACACATTTGGAGAGCACTTCTTCGCTTGTAGAGTAGGTGTTTGTCTTTGTTTTCTTACCCTTGGCATGCAAGCCAAGCTCCTCAAATAAGACTACTCCCACCTGCTTAGGGCTACTAACATTGAAAGAGTGACCAGCCCAGTGGAATATCGCGTCTTCCGTCTCGCGGAGGTCATTCGTGAGCTTCTCGGAGACCTCATGCAATCGCTGTACATCCAATTGTACGCCCTCACGCTCCATGCGCTCCAGCACTCCGACGAGGGGCATCTCTACCTCCCAAAAGAGTTTTTCTTGCTGCTCTTGCTCTAGCTTCTCCCGAAGAAGGGGGTAGAGCCTGCGTACCACATCGGCATCTTCGGCGGCATAATCCACCAAAAGCTCTTCTGCAACATCTCGGCGCAAGTCGAAGTTCTTTTTCTCCGATAGGTCACTATAAGCAATAGTACGATAACCTAGGTATTGCTCCGCTAGGGTATCTAGATTATGCCTCTGGTCGGGAGCGATGAGATAATGCGCCACAAGCGTATCGAAGAGCGGAGTGGCGGACGAAACTCCATAGCGAGCCAAAAGTTTTTGGTCGAACTTCGCATTCTGAGCCATCTTGAGTATCTCAGAGTTACGCATGAGGGCATCAAGCGGCTGGAGGATGGCGCAAGCCTCATCAAAGTCTTGGGGAAGGGGAAGATAGTAGGCTTCGCCCTCTTCGGGAGCAAATGAGGCTACCACAATAGAGGCAGTGAGCGGATTGAGCCCATCCGTCTCGGTATCGAAGGCAAATTGTTTGCTCTCGGCAAGGCGCGCCCAAAGCTGCTTCTGCTCCTCCTTTGTGCGTACCACGTGGTAGGTGTGCGCTGTATCTTTCAATGTCGTAAGCCCTTGTAGAGAGGCTGTTCGCTCAGGAGAGAAAAGAGAATTAGCCTCTGATGGCTCCTTCCCCTCGTCTTGACTGGTAGAGCTAGAGGAGAAGAGCCCCCCTCCCCAATCGGCTGCCTCACCCTCGTTTGGGAGCAAACGCTTGGCTAGCGTGTGCATCTCAAACTCTGCGAGCAGAGCCCGGAGCTGGGGCACATTCGGCTCTAAATGGCGGAAGGTCTCCCACTCCACCTCCATGGGTACCTCGGTACAAATCTTGGCCAAATAGCGTGATAAAAGCGTATTCTCCCGCCCCTCCTCGAGTTTCTTTTTGAGGGAAGGGGATAGTTCGTCTAGGTGCTCGTAAATGGCATCAATACTTCCAAACTGGGTGAGTAGCTCCGAAGCTTTTTTCGGACCGATACCCTTACATCCGGGGATATTGTCGCTAGCATCCCCCACCAAGGCAAGGTAATCGACCATTTGCGAGCAGTGCACAAGGCCAAACTTCTCACAAACTTCGGCCTCGCCCCATACCTCAGCCCCTTTAGTCCCCGGGCGATACATGAGAGCATGCTCGGTAACGAGTTGGCCGTAATCCTTGTCCGCAGTAACCATGTAGACCTCAAAGCCCTCTTTCTCGGCACGCTGAGAGAGGGTACCTACCACGTCGTCTGCCTCGTAGTCCGGCACCTCTATAGCAGGGATTCGTAGGGCTTCGAGCAAACGTTTCACTTGGGGGAATGCCCAGAGGATTCCCTCCGGTGTGGCATCGCGTTGCGCCTTATAAGCGGTATACTCTCGGTGGCGAAAAGAGCCTCCCTCGGGGTCGAAGATCACTGCCAAATAATCGGGCTTCTCCTTTTTAATAATCTCTATGAGGCTATTGGCAAAGCCCAAAAGGGCACTTGTATTGTTTCCCTTGCTATCGAATCGGGGGGTATGAATAAAGGCAAAGTAAGCTCGATAAATGAGCATACTAGCATCAAGAAGAAAAAGTCTTTTGCCGGTAAAGGTAGGGTTCATTGGCGATCTTTCTTTTAGGACTTCTCCGAGGAGAAGAGGAGGTTATAACCAAGCTATTGCGTTAGATTGATGCGGAGGGAGACACCAAAGTTCCTGTTACGTGTGGGGAACGAGGCTGTACTTACGAGCGGATAATTCATGTTCCAATCATAGAAGGCGCGCAGGGTAAGCATACGGCTGAGGGCATAGTCCGCACTAAACTTTAGGGTGTGAGCGATATTGCCATTGGTAGCTTGCGAGAAGTTCTCTTGTATCTTACGAATCAGCATAGAGGTGCGGCTGTAACTGTAGTCCAGACGCAACGTCATGGAGCCGCCCGAAGTCAAGAGGGCATCTTTAGCTTTGCGACCAGAGGGCCTCTTGCGCTTAATCCCTAGCCACTTAAAGAAGTCATCGACCTTGTAACCAATCCCGGCAGAAATCTCGTTAGACGACGACTCAATCAACTGGGATGCTGTGATATTGAGGTTAAGGGCGCGACGTTTATTCCATCGAGAGGAGAGCGTCATCCCACTCTTGAAAGTAATCTCCAACCCGATGAGAGGATTAAAACCCTCTTGTAGGGCCACCGAGGGAATATCGTAGGGCATAGCTGCAATACGTTGTCCCGCAGTTGAGGAGCCAGAAGAGAGGTCATCGGCTGCAGTTTTCCTCAAAAAGCCGAGAGGAGTTTCGTCCTCACCAATCGCATTCCAACCTAGGAGGGAAGCATAGTTACCCACGGTGTAGGTAGAAGTATAGGTATGCGAGAGGGAGAAGTTGCGGAAGAGCTCCGAGAAGAGAGGGGATTTATTCAATCCTGTATAGGTGATACTCCAGTTAGGGAGCAGACTCTTGAGGGAGGGGAAGGGAGAGAGAGAGACAGAGCCCGGTGCGCTCGCCGTATAGGCGGCAAGGAAGGCCGGTATCAGTACATCTGCACTATTCTCTCGTACCGTAAAGGAGGAAGAAGGAGCATGAGCCTCGTAACGCTCTCGCAGTCGCTCCGCAATAATGGAGCGGAACGCGAGGAATTGGCTAAAGGCTGCAGAGGCGTATCCGTCACTCGCCTGAGCTGTAGCAAAAAAGTCTCCGAGCCCGATGGTGGTCATCATAAAGGAGCCGCCCCAAGTGCGTGGCATGCCTTCAAAAACAAATTGAGTCTCCTCGCGTTGCGTACTGTTGCGGTTGGCATTGAGGGTAATACGGAGATCTTTGATCGGTTCCAGCGTAACACGTATCCCAAGGTTGTCGGTCTGCGAATAGGCGGAGGGCCTTACATTCTCCTGCAACTGCGTAAGCCATCCACGACGAGCCGCCTCCTCTACAAAACTATTGTCCGTGAGCCCAAAGGCAAAAGCAAGCCCCGGAGCAAGGAGATCACCCTGCCGCGATTGCCCTCCTACGCTGCCTATCTGTGGCATGAAGCCCGGTAGGTTGAGATTATTGGTGTGGTTGTAGGTAATGTTTATGTCGCGCACCATCATAAGAATGTAGGCAAGATGCTGCACAAAGCGAGAGGGTTCGTCCGGTTGGGTTGCCTTCTTGCGCGCCTTTTCGTTCTCTATTGAGAGGGCAATCTGTACCGTATCGAGGTTTTGGATTTCCAGCGAATTGTTGTCTATCGTGCGCGTCTTGAGTTTGTACATTTTTCCGGAAGCGGTGCGAGCAGAGACCTTTAGGTTACGGCTCCCCAGGTTGTGACGTACCACAATGGCGCTATCGGCACGGAGCGTAATGTCCTGAGTATATCGGAGAGGAGCCGAGGCTTTTTCGGGTTTTTGAGCTTCGAGCTGCCGTCTACGGATTGTTGTATTGGACGGGGTAGCGTTCAAAGCCTTCTCGGCTTGGGCTAAGAAGGGAATTTGTCTGTAGAGTTGCATAAAGCCGAGAGCCAAAGATCCGTCGATACGTGCCTCATTGCGGATAATATTACCAAAAGAAACGCCATCGGCTCGCTTCGCTCCCAAATCCCAATTGTAAGTACCGGTATAACTTAAAGAGCCGTTAATCCAACTCATGTATGGGATGAGAGCAAAGGGGAGCTTCCAGGTAAGGGTTGCCGTTTGATCGTACTTTAGAGGACGCCCCAGCTCGGCAATACTGCGACTAACCGAGTCGCGCCAAATCTTGTAGAGGTCGGGCTCCAACTGACGATTGACCTGTACATGGGGCTCTTCGATGCGTGCATTGGTACCTGAGCGGAAAGAAAACTGAAGGTCCGAAGTCAGTGCCCAATTGAGTGTGAGAGCTCGGTTCCACAGGAAGTTTTGCACAAATGTAGCCGGCAAAGAGGGTGCATTGGCTACCCCCGGGATATAATTGCGCACTTGTTGCTCGCTGTAGTTGCGCACCATCTGAGAAGACAAAGCAATCTTCGAAGGCAACCAATTGATCTGATAGCTCTTGAGCGAGGAGACGAGATTGCTCCCCGATTTGATCCAACCAAAGGGTTTGAGAGGGGGGACTATGGGCGAATAGTCATAGGTAAGCCCCGCTTGCCAATCGCGCCTTGAGTCGTAGACGAGGTCGGGCGTCTGGTGATTGCGTTGATTGTAACTATAGCTAAAGGAGAAGTTGGCAGGGTCGTAGGGCATCGGAGTTTTGCTCTTTACATCCACCCGTATGTTGTTCAGAGAAAGAGAGTGCGTACGTGTCTCTGTTATCGCCATGCGCCGTATTGAGTCTCTCTGCGACTTGTTTGTGGTGGCTTTGAGAGCCTCCGAGAGTAAGACGTCTTGGTCGAGAGGATTATAGCGCGGAGTTATCACCTCATTGCTGTATGCATAGTAGAGGGGGATCGATACGTGTGCCTTCTCGGGGAAGAAACGCCCCATTTCGAAATTAGAGGAGACGTTGATTTGCTGTAAATCTTCGAGCCGACGCTGAGAGAGAGACTGGTCTAATGCGCCAAATCCGGCGGTTTGTATCATCCCTCTTGCCGTCACACTCCCCCAGTCACTTACCTGCAACTGCATATCGGCATTGGCTGCCCAACCGCCCTGTTCGAGGTAGTCGCTCAAACGCAATTCGTTGACCCATACCTCCGCACTCTTGCTACCTTGCCCTCCGTTGCGCACCCCTATCATGATGGTTTTCACGTTGGAGAGCGAGGGATTACCCACTACGGTGATGGTATTACGGGGGTTCTCGGGGTCGGGAGCTGCATAGCGCAGAGAGAAGTCTGCCTTGGGATTACCCTTGCTTTTCTCCATATTTCGCTCGCCCTTAAGGTCGGTAAGGTGCGAAAAGAGGATGGTCATTTTATTTTCGTCCGGCCACACGGTACGCCTGTCTGCGGCTACATCGGAACTATAAAGCCCATAGGGAGAGAGCTTGAGAGGTACGGAATACTCGTAGTAATTATTGCGATAATCGCTTCCCAAACGAATGAAAACGGAGAGGTCTCCATCCCCAACAGCGTCAGCGGCATCCTGTATGCGCTCGGCATGCGTAAAGAGCTCTAGCTTTTTATATCGACGCAGATCCAGCCCTGTATTGCGGTACACAGCGCGCGCATCTCCGGGGGCTAGATCTCGGATTTTCATGCTTAGCGATTGCTCATTCTGCTGCGTAGCCTGCGACTGTGAGGGGTCGATACTGCGCAGCACACCGGGGGGGAGCACGTAGTTAATGGGCTGACGGTCTCCATTTTCTTCGATATTAACAGCGCTGACTTCCATTGTCGCTTTGGTGGCAGGCAGTAGCGAGGGGTCGTGCAACTCCCTATCGTATTGCCGCCAATCCCCGCGTACCAATTTGAGTGTACCGAAGCGAAGGAACGTAGCTTCGCGGAAACCCGTTAGGTACATACGCATAAAGCGAACCGTCTTGAAGTCTGCAATACCCCCAATCTTGCGATCAAACCCTCGCACCGGCACCTTAAACTGATACCAATTGACCGTCTCTCTCGTGCCATTCGCTAAGGAGACCGTGGCCGGACGCACGTCTACGATATGATTTTTGCCCACCACCATATCGGCAGGTTTGAGCGAGATTTTATACTCAAAATACTTCTCATTTTCGTTGAGAGTATTGTCTTGATTTATATCTTCGGCATCGGGTACGGAGCGGCTGGCTGTGCTGTAGGGGTCGTTGTTGTCGGTTGCCTCGGCACTATTGCCCTGCACGCCATTGTAGTACTTGTAGCGGTCGAGGATAGGAGCTTGAGCCGCATCAAAGGCCGTATTGCGGAAGTGCATAAAGTTATCCCCTGCGGGGTCGGATAGGGGGCTCATGGGGTCTCTCTCCCACTGAGACAGCACGGCTCCTCCTACCTTGCTGCGGATTGCATTGAGGTAATCTACGTAAGCCGGCCAGGTCTTCTCCTCATCGTCGTTAAGTCCGTTGAAGCCGACATCCTGCTTTGTACGCGCTCCGGGCGAATTGTCGAAGGCATAACCAGCTCCCTGCCTTAGGGGTACTTTACCCCAGATGGTACTCTCCGTCGCTTGCGGATCGTCGTTGATGGGCATCCCATTCTCAAAGAATTTCTTTTCGTCCTTGAGTACCTCTTCGCTCACTTCTCCTAGGTTGATGTACAAATCTCCCCCTTGCCCATCACGATTGTAGATAAAGGGATCGAGCAACCAAAACTCTACATACTCTATGTTTGCAGCCTCAAAGTCGCTCTGGTCTACCTTACGCATAATTCCACCCCAGTTGTCTTGCGGGTTAGAGAGTGTGCCATCGGGCAATAGGGCATTGGCGTTTAGGTTGTAGGGGCCACGCTCTTGGGGATAGTACGATAGGCTAAAAGTCTGCAAATAACTCAAATAACTCTGGCCGTAATCGCGGTAGGGGAAGAGCTCTTGCATACTTACCTCTCGCACATAGTGATTGCTGAGGAACTCCGGATTATTGCGGATGTAGCTGGGGGTTAAAGACGAATTGGCCCGATTGAACATGGGGTCGATATAAAACCACGACAACCTAGCGCGCCTATTGCCGTAGCGAAGGTCGTTGCTAAGAGCCGCCTCGGGGAACAAAGCCGAAGCTCCGTCCTGATACGGAGTAGAGGCCAGCATCCAAGCATAGGGATTCATCAAATCTATATACCCTTGGGAGGATTCGAAGTCATCAATATAGCTGTAGCCCTTGGCGTATCGCCCTTCGTAATGCCCCGGGATGAGGTGGGCGAACTCGGCATTTAGCTTCAATTCACTCGGTTTTGTGAGATCGAGGAAGGGTAATTTGTCTATCAAATTGGTAAGGCCCTGCCACTCGGTGCGATAGCTCAGGTTGGCCCCCCAGAGGGTGTTGCTCATCGATTCCGCCCCTATTGCGCTCTTGGTGGTAAGAGGCAGCTCCGAGAGGTGCATAAAAGAGGCTCCAATGGTGAGGTCTTTGCTGAAGCTATAATTGGCATCGAAGCCCACCACTGTTTTGCGTTGCATGTTCATGAGTCCCTTATTTTCGAGGGAAACATCAATGCGTGTACCACTATTCAAGATCGATTCGTTGATGATAGTCACGGTACCCATGGCGTAGTTGACGGTGTAATCTACATTCTCCGTAAGGAGTGCCCCCCCAGCTGTAACTCGCACCGAACCGGGCGTTACGTTGGCAATACCGGCACCAAGACTAATCTGCCCCGAAGATGCCGCCTTGTACTCCCCTCGCAGGATAAACTTATCGCGCTCGGCAGCCTGCCGCGCCACCACAGAGGTATTGTCGTAGATCTCTTGGTATACATACTTATCGGCAATGGCGTCATCCCCGAGTCGCTTCCGCAGTGCCTTACCAAAAGGCTCTACCGTGGTAAAGAAAATCAATCCGCGGCGTGCCTGCACGGTGTAGCCCTCCACAAAGTCGAAAACCCCATCGGGATAGGCTTCTCCTCGGCTATCGAGGCGATCCATACCGAGGTATTGTAGGAGGAGTTTGCCCTTTGCATTCCCTTCATCAAGATAGGGAAGAGCCGTCCCAGCCTCGTCGTTACGATAGTATATATCGAGTTTGAAGCGATCTTGTTGTAGGTCACTTACATTGGAACCTAGGGTGTAGACGTTGCGCATCATAAAGTACCAATAGGGAGCCGATGGGGTCATGGCCGATCCTTTGATAAGCTTTACATAAAGATTGTCGCTGCTGTTTTCACTTCGGTCTGTACTGAACTCGCCCACTTGGTAGACCTTCCCTTTATAGGTATACTCGTAAGCGATACCGAGCACTTCGTCTGCATTCAAGCGCGTATTGAGTGAGATGTAACCGAGCGAAGCATTGAGAGAATACTCATTGGGCGTCAAACGGCGAGCACTCTCGAGCTTCTCGTAATCGGTTCCTCCCACAAAATGCCCCTGCAATAGCTGCCCCACGCGATCGATGCGGCGGAGATCCGGCTTAGAGAGCAACTCCTCGTAGAGCGAATTGGCACTATTGTCGGGCGCACCTCCCGTCTTATGCGTGGCAATTACCCCGGGCGCCGTGAGCTTCTCAGGCTCCCCTAAATCCGTAAAGGCAACAATATTGCGCGCCTCCTCAAAGCGTGCGCGTTTGTTGGTAATCCACACTTCTACACGATTGATCACCACCCCCGACGAAACAAACGGAAGGGCGGAGAGGGCGTGATCATAGCCATCGCGGAAGTAATGCCCGAGGAAGAAGTGGCGGTTTTCGTCGTAATTGTTTGCAGAAAACTCAAATGGTGTGGTTTGTGCTCCACGCTCCGAACTCACCCGCTTGGTCTCTGCCTCTTGCTGGCTCACCACCATGCTAAGTTGGAGCTTGCCAAACTGCATTTTGGTGTGAATCCCGAAGAGAGAGGCTCCGCCTTGGATGAGCGAGTTTTTGGGTTGTAGCGAAACGCTCCCGGCCTCCACAAGCTTAATAATATCGTCTTCTTCTCCCTCGTAAGCAAGTTTGAGCTTACGAGCATCGGTATCGAAGGTCGTTTCTGTGTTGTAATTCAAACCAAAATTGAGCTTCGTTCCTACCGAGGCTTGTACATTGGCTTGTATCTTCTCGTCAAAGTCGAAGAAGGTATGACTGCGAGCATTCTGAGGCAGGGAGGGATTGTCCGTTGCGTTGGTTTTTACACCAAATAGTAGCTCTGCCGATCCTTGGGTTCGCAATTTCACCCCTCCGGGACCAAATATTTTTTCGGCAGGTCCTAGCTCAAAACCGAAATCGAAGGGGTTGAACTGCTGCTTGCCCTCTTCCTTGGCACCCTCACGATCGCGCTGTGCAAAGTAACTTGTGGCGTCGCGTCGCTTGAGGTAGGCGAGGTACTGTTCTGTGGTGTAAATAATGGGAGTGCCGATGCGCTTTCCATTGAGGGTGGTCACGTATAGGTAGCAGCCCGTGGCTCCATCGTAGATAAATTCGCTCTTTAGCTGGGATGGATTGCGCAAATCCATGGGATGCTTCCGAGCAATATCTTCGGCAGTTTGGGGATGCGTCTTCTGTACTTTGGGACGATGGGTAGTGTCTGCAACAGAGGCAATGCGGTAGGGCACTCTAGGAGAACGCACCAAGGCTCCCCCTCCCCACCACGAAGAGAAAGCGAGAAAAGCTAGGGCTAGAACAGCCAAAAACCAACGTCTCTGTTGCTGCGACATATGGGGAACCGGCTAGCAAAAAGGGTAATCAAAGACGCTTTAGAGCCTGCTTGATCACCTCCTCCACAGGGAGATGAGCATCCGCCCCAAGCACTGCCTTTACCGCCTTGCGGATAGCTGCCTCGGGGAATCCCAGCATCTTGAGGGCGCGTTGAGCCTCGTCGCTCACAGCCGCTACCTCGGGAGCATTTCCACCCTCGGGCATTCCCTCCGAGAGGTCGTAGGCACTCAGGTCGATCTTTCCTTTGAGATCCACCACAATACGTTGCGCTGTTTTAAGCCCAATCCCTTTTACATTCTTGAGCAAATCCACGGCTCCGTTACCGATAATACTTGCCAAATCGTTGGGCGTATACGAGGAGAGAATAAGGCGAGCGGTACTAGGCCCCACCCCCGAAACAGAACAGAGTTTCTCAAAAAAAGCTCTACTCTCCTCCCGCACAAAGCCATAGAGGAGATGGGCATCCTCTCGAATGATCTCGGTTATCCACAGACGAGCAGAGGGTTTCCCCTGCAAAGCGGTGTAATCCGTGAGTGTTATGTTTATATCGTACCCCACTCCTCCCACATCAAGCAGGGCATTTGTTGGGGAGAGTCGATCTATTTTTCCTTCTATATAGGCAATCATATAAATATAACGCATGAGGGGCTCTGCCTATTGTGATTAGGCCGAACGAGAAGCTCTGTATATCTCCTTCTTACAGGAAAGGGGGACACTCCACAACAGAGCATCCCCCTCTCTCTATCAAATTTATCTTGCTACACCAAGACCATTAGCGATGAGAGATTTGTACCGAATAGGCATTTTTACCACAACGTACAATGTAGGCTCCCGAGGGAAGGGCTCGTACATCTAAGCGAGCAAAACCCTCTATAGCCCGGGTTTGGAGCAATATCTGCCCATCCAAACCGTACAATTGGATAGGCTCTTGGACAGTTAACCCCGAAATGAAAATGAAATCACTCGTAGGATTGGGGTACACTGCAATGGGGTTCTCTCCTGAAATCTTAGGAGCATTGGCGGTGGGAATGCCGTCGTAAGGGGATTCTTTGAAGTCTGCATCTACCTGATAGACTTTCCAGAATGCATCTAGAGCGATCTTTACATCGGTGTCTAAGCATTCATTTTTCTCATCTTCTAGCCCCGTACCATACACTACAATAGCAGCTTGGGGATTAGCGCCTTCATAACGACGAGGGAGAGACTCCATCAAGCGAGTCATATCTGCTCCCTTTATCTTGTTCAGGAAAACGGTGGCACTATACAGCATAGGACTTGCAAAAACAACCTTATCAAGTTCATTGGCATGTAGCTGCACCATCTCAAGTTTCTTATTCTCAGAAAGATTGATTTGAGACAAGTTGCACCCTGCCAAGGTCAAGTTTTCAAGATTTTTCCACTTAGAAGGGTCTACGCCGGAAAGCGAAGTATTGCTACATTGTAACTCTATAAGCTTATCCGAGGGAGCAACATCTATTTTGTTGATTTTGGTTGAGAGAGCAACAAAGGCTTCGAGGTCTTTTGCATTCTTTAGATCCAATTCCGTAACAGGACAGCGAGATACGTCCACTCGCTTTAGCTTGACGTGCTGAGAGAGGTCGAGAGAATTGATCTTTGGATTATCCGCACAAATAAGCACTTCCAGCTCCTTGTTGCCGGAAATGTTGAGAGAGGAAATCTGGCACTCAGTGAGATCGAGGTAGCCTACCTTACCTGTTATGGTAACAGTTTGGCTCGTCAAGACATACTCATCACGCCTATAATGATATTGCCAAAACTCGGCACCTTCGACGTTGAAATCGGCATCATCTACGCCCTCAATACGCATATGGATCTCCTTACGGACGGGGATCTCTGTGGTAAAGGTGATCTTATCTTCTGTATAAGATGGCACATAGTCTTGCCCCTTATAGTCTTTGCGATCTTCTGTCTTTGTTCTCCAGTGCTTCTTTCGTGCAATCTTCACATCGCTCACGAGACATACATTCCCTTCAGTATACTTGGGATTATCACCTGTGATAAAGAGCCATCCCTCTTCCATTCCATCTTTGTTACGATCGGGGAGATCATTCATCAACTTGGTCATTTTCTCTCCCTTAATTTTATTTCCGAAGAGGAGAAGAAATCGCAATCCTTCGCAACCCGTAACATCAATTCCCTCTAGAGCAGCCGGAGCAAAAGAGGCTACCGACAGGTTCTTTAGGTTGGCAATGTTTACGGAAGTAAGCCCCGTAAATCCGGCTCCAATGGTCTTAATCTCGGTATTTTTACTGAAATCGAGTTCCTTCAGTTCCGGATTGTTATTGATGTAAAGCTCCGCTAACTCAGGACACTTCGTAAGGTCAATTTTCGTGATAGCACAATTCTCCACAGAGAGCATGGTGAGAGGGTACGTATCCAATCCCTTAAAGGTAACCTTGTCGGAGGTAAATTTGTAGTAACGAGTTTCATTAACATGATACTCATCCCACTCGCTGTGGTCAAATTCTACTCCGTCCATCTGCCCATCGGGGATAGATGTGGCAATAACAACAGTCTGCCCCTTAGGCTTGTTGTGTTCCATTGTAATAACCCCTGGCTCCGAGGCACGTAGAGGCGACCTCCTAGACTCTACATTCTTATCTTTATCCCCCATGGGGAGAAGATGTTTCGTCCTGAGGGAAACAAGAAATGGGATTTTGGCTTTAGACTGCTGGGCAAGCGGCTGCCCAAAAGCAGAAGAAAAAAGAGCCATCATCACAACCACGAGGCTCATAATTGTAGTTCTTCTTTTCATAGGGTTCTAATAACTTCTTTCAATTCAAAACGACTATAAGAGGAGAGTTTTCAAATAAGAAGAATACTGCTAAGCAGAGGCTTCTTATCCCAGCCAAAGTTACAAAAAGATTTTACGTAGAGTGCGTTTGTGTGCAAAATGACAAGAAAAGCAAAAAATCTCTTCATGGGAAAGAGAAAATAAAACAGGCTAATATCCAGTAGGTATACAGGTCAGAAAGTTTTTCTTTTTCAGGCAGCAAAAAAATATTTTATACCCTGTAATAGGAGTGAAAATCAGGCAAAAAGGGGAGTGGAGAAAGGCACTCCCCCAAAAAGAAGCCCCCTCCTTTTTTCGAACAAAAAGGGAGGGGGACTTCAGAAGCACTCTTAAAATGAACAACATTAATTCGTAATATGAATTTCTTTAGGAGCAAAATACCTCAACGGAACGTACCTCTATAGTCTCTGCTGAGCCTGACCTATTCGACTTGAGATTGCACTCTATACGTCGCCCTGCAGGCATAGGTTTGGAGAGAGTATACTCATAGCAAGTCCTTCCTTCTACTCGTTGGAAAGAAAAGCCTTGCCCATTGGATGGATAGAAATGTTCTGTAAAGACTCTAAAAGTAATGGGGAGCAATGCTTCGCTAAACTCATCCGGGAGAACGAACTCAATCTTTAGGCTAGCTCCTTGCGTCTTAGTGACCCTTACGTTTGAGAGGTTCGTTTGATCATTTGCCTTAAAGCTCTTATACTCGTAATGCCTACGAACCTCTACGCGTACAAGGCGTTTGAGGTCATCATTATCACTCACCCCTACAACCACATCTGAGGTAAGGACTCCCTCTCCTTCCGCAGGCTGAGGCGCAAAATGGAGCGTAATCTTACCACTAGCGTCTACAGTCGCACTTGTAACAGCGTCTCCTGTAGGCCTCACCGTGAGTTTACTGTTATCTTGAGTAGAGGAAGTTTGATTGGGAAAGTAGCGGGCGTTGAAGGTAGCCTCACGCTCATCATTGGTAAGAGAAAAGTACGTTCTATCAACCTCCAAGCGACCTTTGCCATCAGAGAAAGAGGGAAACATCTGTACCTCGTCCGAGAGAGCGATATTGTTGGCCGCTGCTCCGGCAAGAGCCAGCTCGGGGGTAGCATACCCCTTTACACGCACATCCTTGATCGTAACTTTGAAATAATGATTACGCAGGAGGTGGTGGCGCTTAGTCTTGTCATTCTTATCAACAAAGTCTATCTTGTAGTACGAAAAATCGGCATCATTCCCAAATTTTGCCTTTAGTATGAGACAGGGTACAGATGGAGAGAGGGTGTTATCTCGCTCATACACGTAGAAAGGGCTTACCCCATCCGTAGCGTGCCAAGGCTTATTGTTGGCAAAAGGAACTCCTGCAGGCTCTGTGGGGATAGTAACCGGTCTCTTAAAGGCCTGGTCCCGATTGGGGGCAGAGGGATCGAAAGGTGCCAATGTACCTTCTGCCAGCGTATTGTAGATACTATAGGTAGCCTCTTTGACGGCATCCGTATCCACAATTAGATTGCACTTTGTCATATTACGAAGAAGCAGAATAGCTCCCAAATCGGAATTCTTCTGTACGCTATCATACTTCTTGCGCGCCCACATGGGGATGGTTGAGTGGGCAGCAGCCCTGAAGGAGGGAAGCATCTGCATTTCGTCCCGCCCTATCCATTCACTCTCATTCGTAAGAGATGCATTGGCGACAAAATGGATGATACGAGGTTCTGCACAAGGTGTAATAGAGGCAGTGTATGCTCTCGTTGAGCCTTGCGAGGTGAGCGTAGCCGTTGCTTTTTCCACAAAGTGACCATCGCGGTCGAAGACCCACAACTCAAGGTTACTGATGCCACTCTCGTCTAGCCCTCCCTCTCGTGCTGTCGAGAAGTCGGGCATATCTATAGAGAAGTGTATCTGCTCCTTACCTGTGGGAGAGGGCAACTCTTTGGAGGCACATGCCGAGAGTGCCAGTAGAGCTACTAGGTATAAAAGTATTTGTTTCATTGCCTTCATCTCTAAATCGTATTATCTTTTACATCACGGACGCAGCGTATATGAGCCCTATCAGAAGAGGATCCTCCAGATTCAGGATGGGTCATCAGCTTCGCACCATTCGCCGAATAAGAATCCCAATAATATCTCCCCGTCATAATTCGTTTTACGGCACTCTTGGTGTCATTCTGCAATTGATCAATCAGTTCAATCTCTGCCTCTGTCGGGAGCCTCCAGCCTTTGACTTCCTCAGTAACGCCATCTTTAACCCGATACTCTACATAAGTCGCACAATTGTAAGTTGCACTCTTTTTATTTTCAGTATCTATTTGCGGCTTTCCTGAATAGAAGAAAGTAAATCTATAGTAAGGCCAGGTGAGAGTTGCCCCCAACTGAGACGCCAACTCAAACGAAGGAGATACCATCCTGGAGGTTTCCAGGTCATCCTTAGTAAGATCATGGGACTCTTTGTAGGTATTCCTTTCGTAGAATTTTACCGGTTCCATAGGAGGGAACCCGAGTATCATATTCGCTGGGGGAACTAAGATACGAATGTGATACATTGCTTTATTATGGAGGTGAGGTGGCAAATTTCCATCGGGATTGAGGCTAGAGCTTGTACCCATGGTATGGATTATAAAACTTGAGGGAACTTGTGTTACCTTCACCTTTTCGACGAGACCGGAAACCCCATTTGTTACTTCAAACTCTATATACTTAGGGATATTATTCTCTGGGATAGAGGAGCTAATGGAAATTGAATTGGCATCACTGGTAATGGTAGGATACTCCGACTGCCCACTTCCGTAGGAGATCGTCTGTAGTACCCCCTTATCATCTACATAAGTCGCATACACCTTTTTGATATTGATAGTGATAGGGTGCTTTGACGACTGATAAGGAAGACTATACTGAGTCGCATTCTTCATCTCCACATCATGCTCAGCAACAACGAGGAACTGGGTTGCGGGTAGACCGTAGGAGTCTTCGTGCTTGCTCCACTCTTCTATCGAGATAGCCCCTGTTACAAGTTCCGGATTTTCGGGGGAGGGAGAGCCAATAATTTCTATTCGGAGAGATAGCTCATAGAGTTTATTGGACTGTAGGGATTTTTGCTGAGGTTCCAAAGGCACTTTGTAATAGTGGTCCTTAGCCATATTGTCGCTTTCACCCACCTTCTTCATCTTAATCTGCACCAAGAACTCGGGGCGCCGGTCTAAAGCTGTAGACGAAGCCCACTCATTGTAATACGAATAGAAGTGTGCGGATTTTTTTCCTCCGGCGGTGACTTCAGTTACAGACCGATAGTCTGTTGTTTTGTATTCAGCAGTAGGGAGATTCTCCGCAGTTGCCAAATACCCCCGATCTGCATAGTTACGAAGCTTGACTTGGGCATCCCCCACTTGCACGTAGCCGGCAACGTCTACAGTGGGGCGAAGTAGTCGTATCTTGGCAGCCACGCGCTTGAGACCAATAGAACCCAAGTTTCGACCGGCTTGAGTGGCCATGTCAATCCTCTTATTAATCGCACTCCCAATCATCACAAAGCTAGCGGGAGCCGTGGCATTAAGCTCATCTGCAACCACTTCCTTGAGTAGAGCGGCTTCGGTGGCAGGTGCTACAAAAGAGGCTTTGTTGCACACAACGTACACGTTGAAGCCATTAACGCCATTGAGTTGCGCCTTCTTATCATCGGGCACCGGTATGATGTAGTGACGCCCTGGGGTGGTAATACTTCCATTTGGAGTGATCCCTCCTTGTCCGCTCTCTTTACTTTGCCAAAAGAGTTGCCCACCTTTGTAGAAAAGGACGGTAATGGAAGATACGGTATTCTCGTTGTAAGCATCTTCTCCCACCTCTGTAGCGCGAAGGTCTGTTGGTGAGACTTGCAATTGAAGCAGCAAAGAATTTTTTCCAACATGAGCCCCTCCATCGCCAAGAGACTCTCTAGTACACCCTACGCTTGCAAAGAAAAGTGCAATTGTAGTAAGGACAAGAGGGAATATATATTTACGGATCATCATTTCGAGTAGTAGCTAAAATTTAGATTTCTGTATAATCTCAATGCGGGTAAGGCGTAACCCGCCCTCTTTTTTGAGCACGACTTCTTTACCATCCACCGTAAAGTAAAGCTCAGTCTTACGGGGCTTATTGCCAGGGACTTTCAAAGGGACAATCGTAACCGTATAGTCCCTGTCTACATTTGTATCTCCCGAGGTATCCCCCTGAAGAGCAAACTCCAAACCATTGGTAAGAGTAGCCTTCCAGTGACTTCCTTCCGTAGCTTTAATACGGATTGTTACAGAGAAAGGATGCTCTTTGGATGTGTAATTAGGGCCGGGGAATACACTACCAGGTTCCAGCTTGCCCTGCTGTGGCTCCAAGATTTTATGCTCTAACTCTTCCACATCCCAAGGCAAAACTTCGGTAGTAAGCATCAAGAAGGGAGACTCTCCCACCTTGGTAATATCCCCTTTGAGCATGTAGTGATGGTTACGCTTTATTGAGTAATGATGATCGGCAGAGCTATTTTTGTCATTGACATAAGCGTAATAATTGGTGGCAATGCCATTGTACAACGCTTCAATCATAAGGATAGGAGCACGGCCTGTAGAGTCTGCCGAAGAACCTAAGTTCTCGTAGACATAGAGAGGTTCCTCCTCTTTGATGTAGGGTTTGTATTCGGTATCATTATTGACAAGAGCCATTGTCTCTACCTTGGTCCATTCCCAAGGAGTACCCAATGGAAAGACGATACTACGAGGAATAAGAGGCTCCGTTTTTGCCAATCGGTTGATAAGAACTTTTCGGATCTGCACTTGATCTGTACTCAATGCAGAGTGATGCTTGAGAGAAAGTGTGACCTTGGCAACGATACGCCGGAGTGGGACTACAGCTTGTACAGACTGATCGGGTCGAAGGGTTGCCTCAGCCTCGCCTGTAAAGACAAGGGGCAACACGGCAGAAGCGGACAGCTCATCCGACAATACCTTCTTGAGCTCTCGCTCAAAAACGATGGTCGAAAGACGTGTACCGAGGGCGTCGCTTTCATTTGCCACAACGTATATCTTACGAAGACCGGCGTGGGCAACTAGAGAAAATGGATTGGTGAATGCACTTGTATTGGCAATAAAAAGCTGCTGTACGTCGAGCCCTTCTCCTTTGAAGACAAGGATACGCACTTTGGTAATCTCCTGATCTCCTGCGAAAAGGGAGCCGCCCCGAAGACGAGTCTCCGGCAACGACAAATTGATGGTAGCCTCTTGGTCTTCGGCAACATTAAGTTCCCCCTTTCGGGCACAAGAGGCGATCAGTACTGTGACGAACAACAACAGAACCTTCAAGAAGGCTATAGGGCTATTTAGTTTCATCTTTTAGA
Source organism: Porphyromonas endodontalis ATCC 35406 (assembly GCF_000174815.1). Classification (GTDB taxonomy): domain Bacteria; phylum Bacteroidota; class Bacteroidia; order Bacteroidales; family Porphyromonadaceae; genus Porphyromonas; species Porphyromonas endodontalis. The sequence continues at coordinate 93,668 of NZ_ACNN01000014.1, read as the reverse complement.
TTTTGTTTCTTGCATGGGTTTTCGCATCCTATACAACGGGGTGACTAATAAGTTGCAAATTGATGTACAACATCCCAAGGGGTAACTACCACTAAAGTATTGAGTGAAGACGAACGCATATCGATTAGGATATTGAGCATTCGCCCTACCTCTGGGACGAACTTCTTACCATCACTGCTCTCTGTAAAGGAGAGCTGCTTCTTGCCATTGGCGTAAAGATCGAGCACCAATGGAGCAGCATTTAAAGTCGGGAATATGCGGAAAGGAGCAACAATTAGGTTGCCATTCCCTTCTATCACGCCCTTAGGACGATAAGATACAGGTTGCCCTCCCAATTGTTGGTGGGAGATATAGGTATCGGGGGTAGTCCCCAATGTGATGGCATCTGCAATAGTCTGAGAGGCGCGTAGCGGAGAAGTCTTAAGATGTTCTGCCCAAGATTTGTACCCAAGGACAGTGACGGTAACCTCTGCTGTGCGGCGTGATATCTCTACTGTGATGGTACTATTTTTCTTATTAAGATCGTACTCCATCTCGTGCTCTATGCTGCCGGCAAATAGGTCTGTGGGGGATTGGGCAATACCATCTTGAGATACAAGACGTACATACAGGTCGCTCAAACGAGTGATCGAGGAGAATTGTTTTCGATCATCTTCTGAGGGGTTACCCCAAGCCACACAAGTTATCTTCGACGCGCCTTTCGACTCCACAAAAACGGGCTTTTGAGCAACGATTTGCGCAGCATTCAATTCTTTAGTCTGGAGGCAATTGCCTGCCTCATCGAAAAAGAATAGCACAACACTCTGCACTGCCCCGCCAGAGGTTATATCCTTGTTATCTGCATCAATAGCTTTCACCTTGAGGAAAAAGGGACGAGGACATTCTGAGAGATCGTCGTATATACAACCTGTCAACAAGAAAGTCACACCCCAAAAGAGACTCAAGAAAGTCAGTAATAATTTCTTTGTGTTGCGCATACTATTGTTTTACAAATAAAGGGAGCTATCAAAGGAGCTCTCTATCTTATAAAAGGCTGGGTAAGAGAAGAGGAGGCATATACCCCTCTTCTCTCTCCCGTAGGTAATCAGAATATCTCTTTCTTACCAAGTAGCATTTTGAGTAATGATAACCCAATCAACGATCTTACATAGAACGTCGAGGTTAGCTTTTTCGTCGGTCTTATCTTCAGGCTTATTCGTACCAGGACCTGTAATCGTTAGCACCACGTTGTACTTTGTATTACGAACGATTTTGTCTCGTTCAGTCCCACCATTGTAAGAATAGTTGTTAGATGTTGCATTGATGATTACAGGGTAGTAAGTAGTAGCATCTGTTTCAGAAACGATCCATCCTGCTGCAAAAGCCTTCGCCATTTGTTCGGGGGTCAACGGATCATTATTCTTCTGTACGAGAGTCCCCTTGAGACAGAGGATCGTAGGATGTTCTTTACTTGCATTTTCTAGCACATAGAACCCCTTCTTCATGTCAGAATCTTTGATATCTGCTTGGCTAATAGCAGTCTTGAGCCAAGCAGCCTCAGTGTAGTTGGCAGGTGTTAGGGAACCAGAAGTAACGTGTACACCATATAGATAATCTTGGTTTGCAACATTGTAAAGGCTTGAACCAAAGATCATGGAGTTCTTCTTAGCAATCAAAGCGAATACCATGCCATCGTCAAACTTCACATTATAGTCCTTATACTCGGGCTTAAAGGTAACTTTTACACCTTCGAATGCGATGGCAGCATGCACACGCTTAATCTGAAGAGGAGCCCCCACAGAGATATGCTCATCAGCAGGATTACCTACACTATTGGCATAACCATAATAGTTTTTTCCTGCTTTGAGGGTGATAGAAGTAAACTCAGAAGTCATAAGAAGCTTGTTGTGCGTCTCATCATCTTTTGCCAATTCATAAGTAAGTTTCTCTAGTTCTTTCTTCGTTTTCCCCACAAGATCCATAGAGGCGGGAACATTAGCTAGCACAACCAAGGTGCGCTCTCCGGCACTACACTCGATATCCTTCACCTCAGGAGCCCCAGCTTCCCCAACTTTGATTGCTTCTTGTACATCACCCTTGTAGATAATAGCAGTAAGCTTCTCAATGTGCTTTTCTCCATCTTCATCGCCATAAGCACGCATCCCAGAGGCATTACCTGCCACTACAATACTAACTTTGGCATTACCTTTTTCCTTGGGCTCTGCCTCTTTGTTACTTTTACAGCCAACAGCCAAGAGGGCAAGAGAAACCAAGCCTGTCATTAAAACTTTTGCTTTCATTTGAACCATACTTTATATTATTACATTAAACTTATATGTGCGCTATGACTCTTTATCTCATATCTAGCATTCCCCGCAGAAAAATAGGGCACTTCAGAGCAGTGATAGGAAAGGGATATCCCTCGCATGGAAAGCTCAAAGAACATCTTATCCCTTTTCGGTAGAGGCCCCGATAGTTATTCCGCTCTCGCTATCTTCCGTTATGTATACTCAATGCATTCTCGTCTTCATTCTTTTTTCGTTTTGATGACGGTGCAAAACTAAAAAAGAGGAATTCGGGGGACGTGTCATATCTGAAAAAAAGTGTCTCATAAGTGTCTCATATTTGCAAGAGACTCTAAATCAAATGAATATGAATGAGGAAAAAGTTGTCACCTCAGCTCTTTTTCCTCTTGAGAGTTACTTCCTTATCTTCTTTTCTTTGGAGATGACCTTGTATTCCGATGGTGACATGCTGTAGTAGGATCGGAAGCAGCGGTTGAAGATGGAGCGAGAGTTGAAGCCCGATTGGTATTCCACCTCGTTGATGTTTAGGTTGGGATTTTTGTCAGTCAGGAGAGCGCTAACTGCGCAAAGTTTGCTGCAGGATTTTGGTTTATTACTCCTATCTGAACAATCCGCCGCAATTTCATCGGATGATTTATTGAGCGATTGAACAGATTCTACAAACAGACTTTCAAGAAGCGAGGAGCACTCCCCTCGACCGAGACAGTAGTGTTTTTAATGGGAAGAATAGCGAGGAAGAAAAACCAACCTCCTATGCAAGATCGCTGCCTCTTTTCAAGGATTGGGATGCTCTCAGAGTGTTCCAAAAAAATATCTAAAGGAAAAGTAATGACAAGGAACTCCATGCTAGGAGACTACCCTTACACTCTTTTCCAGACACTAACAAGAAAAGGGATATGGCAGGGGGGGGCGGGACTTCTCTCCACCGCCCCACGTCTAGTATCCGAGAGGGAAAAAGAACCCTGCGACAGGGTCACTAGGAGCCTCTGCCGCAGGGCAATCAAGAATATAAATTATGGGGAAAAGAACTTATCAGCGAGAGCAAGAAAGGGCGGACATATCTACCAAGATGCTCATCTCATCTACCTGCCCGATGCCAATAAATCTTCCTAAAGAGCCGAAAAGGGCGACTACTTACGGAGGTAGGGGAACATGCGACGTGCAGCCTCTTCTAGCTCCTCACGGAAGTCGGGGTGCGCAATGGATATAAGAGCAAGAGCGCGCTCCGCCACCGTTTTACCACGCAAACGCGCGATACCAAACTCCGTTACGATGTAATCGACTTCGTTGCGACCGGTCGTTACCACAGAACCCTCTTTGAGGACGGGAACAATGCGTGACAATTCGCCTCCGCGCGCTGTTGAGGGCATGGCTATAATGCTGATACCTCCCTTAGAACGCTTGGCTCCGCGAAGAAAGTCCACCTGCCCTCCCGATCCACTGAATAGAGAATAGCCAATGCTCTCCGCTGTAAGTTGCCCCGTAAGATCCACTTCGATACAAGAATTGATGGAGACGATATTATCGTTTTCACCAATAACATAGGGGTCGTTGGTGTAATCCACCGGATACATGGCAACGTCTTCGTTCCCTTGGAGGAACTTGTACAACTCTTGAGAACCAAAGGTAAAGGCAGAGACCACCTTGCCGGGCAAGAGCGTTTTTGCCTTACCATTGATAATGCCCTTCTGCATGAGTTTCATCACACCATCGGTAAACATCTCGGTGTGAATACCCAAGTCTTTGCGGTCGTGCAGGTTGTTGAGAACGGCGTCGGGGATAGCCCCAATACCGAGCTGTAGGGTAGCTCCATCGCCAATAAGAGAGGCACAATACTCCCCAATCTTAGCCTCCACAGGGCCAACGGCTCCCCCGGGCACTGTTACGAGAGGCGCATCTTCTTCGATAATATAATCGAGACGCTCTACGGGCACTGCGGTATCTCCGCCCAAGAAAGGCATCTGTTTATTAAGAATCCCCACTACCACCTGTGCCTTATCTACGGCAGCACGAGAGTAGTCGCACGATACCCCCAGAGAGCAAACGCCCTCAGCATTGGGGCGAGAGAGCTGTACTACAGCTACGTCCACGGGGTAGAATCCCTCTTTGAGCAGAGCCGGCACCTCATGGAAGTGACAGGGCAAGAAGTCGAGCAGGCCCTCTTTGTAGGCAGTACGCGATTGCTTGTCCATAAAGTTGATCATGGGGTGTACCTTCTCTTTCATCTCGGGCAAGAGATAGAGAGCCTTCCCGAAGTAAAGTACGTGGAAGAGATTGATATGGGGCATGGTTTCGCGCTGTGCGTACATGGCCTCGATGTAGAGATCTACATGAGCTGCCCCGCTCCCAATTACTACGTTTGCGCCCTCAAAAAGCGAGCGGCGCACTGCCTCTTCGGCAGAAACAAGGTGTTCTTTGTAATGGTTTTGCCAATTCATATCGTTAAGAAATGGATTTATTTCGTTGTAATAAGCACGTTTGCTCCGGGCATTCCCTCGGCAATATAGCGTTCGAATTCCTCCTTACTTTTGGTGGTAAAGTAACTCCGATCGCATACCGCAAGGAAGGTCAAAGGCTCCTTATCCAACACCCAACCGAGCAATTCTGCAATGGAGGGGTCATTGGGTAGAGCGAAGTACTCTTCGTAAGAGAGGTTGAGGAAGGCCGTGTGAAGCCCTACCCCACGCCGATCGACAAGGTAACCTCCATCCAAAAGTAGAGGTGTGAGGAAAGCTCCGGGTTTCCCCAAATCGTAGCGAGAGGGGTAACTAACAACGGTAGAGCCATCAGCGGATAGCTGGATAGGTACCAACTCTCGATAGTCTCCGCGAGTCTTGTAAATAACAATGGGGGCTTGGGCAGCCGCAATAGGGCGTCCGGCACCGATTCTGTCCGGCACAACCTGCCCGGGGGTATTATTATCCCCGGACTCTACCGGCATCCCAACATAGATAGACGAGGGCAACTCAGATTCCTTTTGATTCATCTCTTGCTTTTTCTTTGTAGAACAAGCCCCTAGCAAGGTCACTCCCAAGAGGAGAGCTACCATCGGAAGCAATAGATTCTTTTTATTTTTCATACGAATAGTGGATACAAATTTGAGTAAGGATTATTGTTGATCCGGAGGGAAATTGGCACTGCGACGCACCTCATAAGCGGACTTTGCTCCTCGGGGAGAGGCAACAATCAGGAGGTACTCCACGGAGGGGATAGCGCGAAGCATTTTCTCGGCACGCTCTGCCCCTAGAGCCATAGCCGCTGTGGCCAAAGCATCAGCCCGGTAGCAATCGGGATGCAGGATGGTGGCACTCAGCACATCGGTCTCGGCAGGCCGCCCCGTGTGTGGGTCTATGGTGTGGGCATAGAGAGAGCCATCTTCGCGCACTTTGAAGTTACGGTAATTACCCGAAGTAGCCACTCCGCCTCGCTCTCCCGGTAGGTCTATGATCATTTCATACTCTTCGTAATGCTCCAGCCCTGTGCTATCAAGGCTCGGTTTATTGATGCCGATACGCCAAGGTTTCCCCTCGGGATTTACTCCTCCATAGGCAATCTCTCCCCCAATCTCTACCATATAATCTCGGATCCCTTTAGCACGAAGAGCACGAGCCACATAATCGGACGCCATCCCTTTGGCAATGGAAGAGAAATCAATTTGCATCCTAGGGTCTGCTTTCTTGAGCGTATCACCACGGAGCGTTACCTTGTCGTAGCCCACAAAAGAGAGGATGCTATCAATGGCAGAAGCCGGTACCTCACCGTCCTTCCAAGGCGAAGGAGAAAAGCCAAAGCCCCACGCATTAACAAGGGGAGCCACTGTCACATCATAAAATCCTCCCGAGAGGCGACCATACTCCTGAGCTGCCGTCAGCAGTTCCACAAAGCCCTCGTTGACAAGCTCCGTACGGTTGTTGTTAATGGCATAGAGCAAGGAGGTTGAGTCGAAAGGGTTGGCGGTATAATTAAGTTCGTGCAAAGCCTGCTCCACCTCAAGGTGTGCCGAGGAGTCGGCTGCGTACTTCATGTGGTAGAGTGTATGAAAGACCTCGCCCATCTCACTGATGTAGGCAGGGCGAGAAGGCTTACAAGCCTGTAATTGCAGCAATAAAAGAAGCCCCAAGAAGGGTGCAAAACGCAAATGATTCGCTTTCATTCCTTACCAATTTCTTCCCTTATATTGTATTCGTTGCGGTTGCTATATTGCCGGCTTAGTAGCTCTCCCAAAAAGCCGGCGCAGAAGAGTTGTGTACCAATAATCATGGCAGCCAAGGCAATGTAAAAGTAGACTCTATCGGTCACAAGAGGTGCCGGAATCCCCCGCGAGAGGGCTACAAACTTAGTCACAAGCACCACAATGAGTGCAATCATCCCAATTAAGAAAACCAAGCTCCCCCAGAAACCAAAAAAGTGCATCGGCTTACGACCAAAACGAGAAGTAAACCAAAGGGTAAGCAGGTCTAGGTAGCCATTGAAATAGCGATCCCAGCCGAACTTAGAGACCCCGTACTTGCGTTTCGTATGCACCACGGGCTTCTCCGTAATACGTGTAAAGCCGGCATTTTTCGCCAAATAGGGGATATAGCGGTGCATGTCGTTGTAGAGCTCGATACTTTTTACCACCTCGTGGCGGTAAGCCTTGAGCCCACAATTGAAGTCGTGCAGGTTGCGAATCCCCGAAACGCGCCGTGCCGTGGCATTGAACAACTTGCTGGGGAGGTTTTTGCTCAGCACTGGGTCGTACCGTTTTTTCTTCCATCCGCTGACCAAGTCGTAGCCCTCCTCGGTGATGAGGCGGCACATCTCGGGCAGCTCCTCAGGCTGGTCCTGCAAATCGGCATCGAGAGTACACACAATCCGTCCGCGCGCTCGGGCAAAACCGCATTGCAAGCCGGGCGACTTTCCATAGTTGCGAGCAAAGCGAAGCGCACGCACCTCGGGGTATTCGGCTGCAAGACGCTCAATCTCGCGCCACGAGCCATCAGTGCTACCATCATCCACAAAAATCACTTCGTAGCTGTAGTGAGCAGAAATCATCGCTTGGCGGATGCGACTATGCAACTCGCGAAGCGACTCCTCTTCGTTGTAGAGAGGAATGACCAAAGAGACCTCTACAGGATATTCCTTATCAGGCATAGAATGGTACAAAAAGCTGCCCACTCTCCTAGAGCCTATTGTCTCCCAAAGGGAAAAAACGGGAGACGAACCTCGGAGGTGGGCAAATGGATTATTCTTTTAGAAATCTAGTGGGTCTGATACTGGCATTGTAGTGGGTTTCGGAGTTGCAGGAGGCATGTTCTTTACCTCCTTAACAAGGGGAGCCAAGGGACTTTTTACCCCGCCGACAATATCTTTGATACCCCCAATGGCAGAGAGGATGCCCGTAGCCTCGAAGGGTAGGTAGACAACCTTGTCGCTCTTGCTGGTACCCATCGTTCCCAAAACTTCGAGATAACGCATGGCTATAAGGTACTGAGCGGGGTCTGCTCCGGAGGCACCTACGGCATTCGTAATACGGCGAATGGCTTCGGCTTCTCCCTCAGCACGGAGTATCTTTGCCTGCTTTTCTGCCTCGGCAGCAAGGATCTCGGCTTGGCGAGCCCCCTCAGCATGGTTGATAGACTCCTGCATTTTACCTTCCGACTCACGGATAACCGCTTCCTTTTGCCCCTCGGCTGTGAGGATTTGGGCACGCTTATCACGCTCGGCACGCATCTGCTTCTCCATGGCATCGCGGATGTCTCGGGGAGGATTGATATCCTGCAACTCTACACGATTGACCTTAACGCCCCACTTATTGGTGGCCTCATCGAGAATATCGCGCAACTTACTATTGATCGTATCTCGGCTGGTAAGAGTCTCGTCGAGGTCCATTTCTCCGATAACATTACGCAAACTCGTCTGCGTAAGCATCTCAATAGCCACAGGCAAATTGCTAATCTCATACATAGCTCGCATGGGATCTACAATTTGGAAGTAGAGTATGGCATTGATCTCTGTTACCACATTGTCGCGTGTAATCACACTCTGGCGGGCAAAGTCGTATACGGTCTCTCGCAAATCGATATGGGTGATGCTGCTAAAGCGTACTACGGGAGTACCCTTAGAGCTTTGTAGCGTATAACGCCAAGTCATCGGGCGCGCCTTGTCAATAAAAGGCATGATGATATTAACCCCCGAAGAGAGCGTTTTGTGATAGCGACCTAGTCGCTCGATAATCACCGTTTCACTCTGTTGGACAATCGTAAGCCCCTTAGAGATGAAGAAAATAACGAGCAATAAAATAGCTCCTACTACTATAAGCGTACTACTCATATATGTGTGTATTTATTAGGATATGAAACTAACTCTCGAAAGGTTCTACGACAAGTACAATACTATCGTAGCTCACCACCTTTACAAAAACATCTTGGGGAATCTCTAAATCTTCGGCGAGCACCACCGCGGGCCACTCGTCTCCATCAATAGCAACGCGCCCTCCTTGCCGAGAAGAAACCTCTCGCACAACTCTTGCCTTTTTGCCGATAAGCGCATCCATCCCCGTAGTGGGGGTTTTCTTATTCTTAGATAGTCTCTGGAGCAAAGGACGCAACAGAAAAAGAGCCAGCAAACTACCCAACGCAAAGACAACGACCTGCCAAACAATCCCTAACCCCAGTAAGGCCGGGATACACGCCACCAAAGCACCGGCACCAAAGCAAGCCAAAACAAAGCCGGGAGTGATGATCTCAGCGGCAAAAAGCAGGATAGAGGCTATAAACCAAATAAGTGCAGCATTCATTGTTATCTGTTATTTGTGTTCTACCTTCTTGGGCTTCGCTCCTTGGCGATCGCCCTCGTAGCGGAAAAATATCCAGAAAAGAATCGTGATCACAAGGGCATAGGCAGCAAAGAAATACCAGCTGGTAGCCCACCCTTCGAGACGCACTACGGCATCGTGCTCACTCTCCACAAAATAATTAACGACCCACTGCGCCCCCAACGTGCCGATGGTGGCTCCAATACCATTAGTCATGAGTATAAAAAGGCCCTGTGCGCTCGATCGCATACTACTATCCGTCTCACGATCGACAAATAGAGAGCCGGATACGTTGAAGAAGTCGAATGCCATCCCGTAGACAATCATGCTGAGGACGAAAAGCCAGAGCCCTCCGCTTGGATTCCCGGCACCGAGGAGCGAGAAACGAAGCACCCAACAAATCATGGCAATCAGCATCACTCGCTTGATACCGAGGCGACGAAGGAGGAACGGAATGAGTAGGATACAAAGAGTTTCGGAGATCTGAGAGAGGGAGATAAGCATGTTAGAATGTTTTACCCCAAAAGCCTCGGCATACTGCGGAAGCTCCCCAAAGGCACCCAGATAGGGGTTGGCAAAACCATTGGTAATCTGCAAATTGATCCCGAGTAGCATCGAAAAGAGGAAGAAAAGCGCCATCTTAGGCTCACGGAAGAGCGTGAAAGCCTTGAGCCCGAAAGCCTCGGAGAGACTTTTCTTCTCGCCTCGAGGAGCTGTAGGGCAGTGGGGCAAGAAGAAAGAGTAGAGGAAAAAGAGAATCCCTATCCCTCCCGAGAGGAGGAACTGCAGGGGCGTATCCTGGAAACCGAGGGCGCCCACCGCCAGCATACTCACGATAAAACCGATGGTACCAAAGATACGAATGGGAGGGAATGCCTTCACAATATCTTCGCCGGCCTGCTCCAAACCGGAATAAGCCACCGAATTACTCAGAGCCAACGTAGGCATATAAAAGGCAACACTGAGCGTATAAAGAGGGAAAAGTGCAGAAAAAGTAGGAGCATCCCCCAGCGATTGTGCTACATAAGAGAGAGCAATCATGGCACCACCGGCGATGACATGACAGAGCCCCAATAGGCGTTGAGCAGGGATCCAGCGGTCTGCAACAATCCCCATAAGAGCCGGCATAAAGATGGAGACAATACCTTGGATGGAATAAAAAATACCGATTTTATCCCCCAAGCCATGCGTACCCAAATAACGCCCCATAGAGATAAGATAAGCCCCCCAAACGGCAAATTGGAGGAAATTCATAACGATAAGTTTGAGGCGAAGGTTTACGTTTTTCATCGTGCTCTATCTCTTGTTTTTGTCAAGTGCTACTCTCTTTTGTATTCAAACGTCATCTCTCAATGCGAAGCAAAACTCCCCTCTCTAAAAATACGAGTCTCCCATCGACACCTAAGCGGCAATCAAGGGAAGACTCGTCAAAGAGGTGGTTTACTCATAGGTCGTATGGATAATCCCCAAACGTATCTTGCTCTTATCTAACTTAATACGCACCCCGGAAGGGAATAAGTAATGCGCCACCCCTGTAACGCTGGAGGACGAAGAGCCTGCTTTCCCTCCCTCTAGGCTTACAGGCACAAGTAGCAAGCGAAGGGGTTCCTTTATCTCTATAGAAGAAGCTGTCTCCGACTTATGATTCAAAACATGTCGGGTAATCAACTTACTGATGTTACTGAAATTGTACTGCCTAGACAAGACGCTGTACTCCGACGACAAGAAAGCAATATCGGGTTGTGTGAGGTGCGATTGCCCTGTTTCGAAGAAGTTCTTTACAGAGTCGGCAGGTAGCAGCAAAAGATACTTCGGCGGCTGCAATACGGTACGCCCATGGGCAGGGATGTCTACAGGGAGGGTCAATTTGGCTTCATTAAAAAGCCTCTTGGTCTTTTGGTTCCAGCCGGACTTCACCACCTTATTGAGGTCTTCTGTAGTGAGCGTAAGCTCCGTTGCCAACCCCAATGGCGAGGTAATGAAACTATATGTGCTGTTGGGCTTCAAGAGCTCATCCCTATTGGCATGATCGAATTGCTGCGAGAGATAGAGCTGATTGGTATTGGCAAAGCGATACGAAGCTCGCTTGTGGTGTATAGAGTCTGCCTTACCATCTGCCGTTTTGCCCTTAGCCGTATACGTATAGTAGATAAGCAATGCCGTACTATAGACGCTAAGCATGCAGCCCGACCCCGTAGAGGCTTCCACATAAATCCCCCTCAAGAGGTTTTCTTCAAAGGCTTTCTGATTGTCGAAATACTCGGGATGCTGTACAGAGGCATCGTAGAAACGCTGACCAATCTCCCTATCTACAGGGATATAGGCGTAATGATCTCCTATCTTATTTCCTGCCTTGTAGCTCCCACTACCCAGACGTTTAGCCCCTTCGAGATAGGGTTGAATGTTTCCGGAGTAGTGACTATCCGGGAGGGGCTTTGTAACCTCATAAATAGAGGCCTTTGCCCACAAAGTGCTATCGCCTGCCCACGAGGAATAACTAATCTCTACTAGGACGGAGTCTATTTTCTTACCCTCAGGCTCATGTGCAAACTTGAAGCCCGGAGCATGACGCAAGCGCGTAATATACGACGAACGCAAGTCCCCAAAAAGAGGATCGCTAAGCTGCCCCAAAAGCGTATAAGTGGAGCGTGAGTAGATACTCGGCACCTCCACCGTTTGAGCACTCAGTAGAAATGTATCTGACTTTGCCGTAAGCGCTTCATCTTTCGGCTGTGTAGTAAAACCCACTTTGGAGGCATTGTCGTTGCAACCCGCAAAGACAGAAGCTCCGATGGCGAAAGCTGCCAAGGCAGCCCAGAATGATTGTTTTATTATCCTCATCTATATAATAGATAACTGACCTACTCCCCTACCACACTTTCTCCCACAGCGGAGAGGACGAAACAGAGAGAGGGTACTATTTCGGCTGCTAAGATAAGATATTTCTTACTGCAAAAGGCTATTATAGAATTGGCGATAATCATCGGCCTGCTCTTTCTGCATGCCGGGATATGACAAAATAGGCTTACCGAGCTGCTTTGCATACTTGGCAGAGGTCCATTTCCCGGCCTCTTCTGCAGGCAATATCACACCATCGCTATAATTTATCGCAATGCGGCGGAGAGCTTCGGGGTCGTAGGCTCCTTGCAGCGGAGCCACCCAATCGCCTTTGAGATTATCGAACGCCAGTATATCAAAAAGCTTCTCTGTAATATCTCCTGTTACCTCTGTATCAAAGGGCGTGTAAACCACTTTAGCCTTGCCAATATCGGGGTCGTCTTTGTAGAGCGTGTGCAGATACAAGGGGGCAAGAGCGGCAAACCACCCCGTACAATGGATGATATCGGGGATCCAGCGCAATCTCTTGATAGCCTCAAATACCCCTCGGAAGAAGAATATAGAGCGCTCTGCAGTGTCGTTGCCATACTTTTCCTCTATCCCAAACTGGCTCTTACGTTGGAAAAACTCCTTATTATCTATGAAGTAAACTTGGATGCGAGTTTGAGGTACCGATGCCACCTTGATGAGTAACTGACAATCTGTATCGTTGACAATGATATTGATACCCGAAAGACGAATCACCTCATGCAACTGATGGCGACGCTCATTAATCGTTCCATACTTAGGCATAAAAACGCGCACATCATCCCCTGCTTCTTGCACGATTTGGGGGAGCAAGCGAGCAAAAGATCCCATTGGGGTTTCGTCTAAGTAAGGGGTAATCTCCTGAGCTATGTAGAGTATTTTTTTCTGTTCCATAAGCTATAGGCTCATCTGATTTATTGCAAAGATACGAAAAACCTACGTGGAAAACTTTGCCCCTCTAGGGGAGCTTTTAGCCTCTAGGATGCTAAACGGCAAGCCACACCTCCGCTTATGCGTATTCAAGCCTCGCTCTCTTTCCTTCCCTTTTGGGCAAGAAAAAGGGTGCAGGGAGGCTCTCTTTGCCTCGCACTGCACCCTCAGAGATTTATATACTACTAGGTTACTCTTTCGGCTCGGGCCTAGTAGCAATAAAGGCTTTTATAAGCATGAAAATGGAAGCAAATACCATCAGAACAGGTACTGCAATCCAGAACGCACGTGTGGAATAAGACAAGCACACGAACGCCCCGGCAAAGGCCAACACATAGACAAAAAACAGGTCTCTCCAACGAGGGAGAATCACCTCTTTCTTCCTTTTCTTATCAATGAGAGCAAAGAGCCTTACTACCAAGAACATGAATATAGGAATCGTGGAGAGCCCCACCACTATCGCCATTAGGTTTGGCTCGCCTTCTGCGGAGTCTTTGTACCATAAACCGATAAAGAGAATAATAAGGAAATAGGGTAGAAATGTCCAAGTGTGCAGCTCGTAATTAATTTTCTTCTGTGCCATAACTACATTCTTTTGGTCTATTTATTTTACTACTCTCCTTTGGTATTCTTATTACTTGACGAAGAAATCGCTTTTGAGTCTTTATCTTCCTTATTTTTAATAGGTTACTCTTTCGGCTCGGGTCTAGTAGCAACAAAAGCTTTTATAAGCATGAAAATGCAAGCAAATAGCATCAGAACAGGTACTGCAACCCAGAACGCACGTGTGGAATGAGACAAGCACGTCAACGCCCCGGCAAAGCCCAACAGATAGACAAAAAACAGGTCTATCCAGCGAGGGAGAATCACCTCTTTCTTCCTTTTCTTGGCAATAAGAGCAAAGAGCCTCATCACCAAGAATGCGACTATAGGAAGCGTGGAGAGCCCTACCACTATCGCCATTAGATTCGGTTCTCCTTCCGCGGAGGCTTCGTACCAGGACCTAATCAAGGAGGCAATGAAAAGATAGGGGAGAAGTGTCCAAGTGAGCAGCTCGTAATTAATTTTCTTCTGTGCCATAACTATATTCTTTTAGTCTATTTATTTTTCTTCAGGCTGAGAATCCTCGCACGTTAGCAGCCTCAGAAGTGGCACTTTTTAGCGAGACTCTCAAATTTAGTTACAGCACAAATATAAACAAATTCGACTAATGAGCAAACATTTTCACCCAAGATCGAAACTACAAATGGCAAAAAGAAAATTATTTTGGAGTTATTTTATCCACGGAAGAAGAGGAGAGGATAGCCTTCTAGTGGCCTTTTTATCTCTCGTCGGAGGGGACAGAGGGTAGCCGAAGGGTGTAGGTAGCTCGGTAGCCTTGGGCGTCCGATATTTCAAGCGGAGCGAGAGACGTGGCAGAAACTAGCGGGAAAGGCTCTCCGAAACCACGTATTTCGTTCGCCACCCACAGGCTGATTGTTTGGAAAATATAGGGCAGAATAGAGGTCCCACTTTGCCCAGAAAAAGTTAAGAAATCAGGCAGGGTTTTGGTCGTCAATTCGACCTCGAGCAAACCGGTTAATCCCTGCCCCATATTTTGCTCATCGCTCTGGTACGTTAGACCCAGAGCGCAGTGAAGCGAAGGATCTTGTGCCAGCAGGTCGAGTTGCCCCATCACCTCTTGGTACAGTTGCTCCGCACGATCATCACTATAAATAATGGCAGGGAACTCTCCGTCGAAGCCATTTGCGACGAAGAACTCCTGCCATGGGAAGAAAGACAAAGCCGAAAAGAGGGAAAAGTTGGGAGCGTATATATTGTGCGAACCGAAGCCCACTTGCTCCTCCTCTTCCTCCAAAGGCTGTGTTGCACTAGGCGTTATGGGGGTGATCATACGGGCGTCAATCGCAGCAATGCTCCATACCGCAAGGGGTATCCGGAGCGTCCATCTCTATGGTAGCGTGCTGTACTCCGGCCTCTTTGGCAATCGCACGCACACGCTCTTTGAGGGCAAGCACCTCAGTAGGCGAGACGCAGCTCTCGGGATTGAATACCACATGGATGGTAAGCACATGTAGTTCGCCATCGATACTCCAAAGGTGCACATCGTGAGTAGACAAGACCTCAGGCACTTCTGCAATAGCCTGCTCCAATGCCGGCAAATCTATGTCCGTGGGCACACCTTGTAGGAATACTTTGAACGTACCAATAAGGGTGCGAACCACATTAAACAGCACCCAACAAGAGATAGCGATAGAGAGAATAGGGTCGAGAATCGGGAGGTGAACGAAAACCATTACCACACTGACGATCAAGACAGCAGCCCATCCCAACACATCCTCCAGGAGGTGAAGCATTACGGCTCGCTCATTAAACGAATGCCCTTTGCTTACTCTCAGTGCCGCAACTCCGTTTACAACCAATCCAACAACGGCGATAACGAGCATCCATCCGGCCTTAGGCTCTCCGGGTTCGATCAGGCGTTTTGCTGCCGCCGTCAAGACAAAGATAGAGCCCACAATCAGTACCACCGAGATAAAGAGGGCACCTAGAAGTGAAAAACGTTTATAGCCATAGCTAAAACGGGCATCGCGCCCTCGCTCGCTCAACTTCTGCAGATACCAAGCGACGCCCAGCGACAAAGCGTCCCCAAAGTCGTGTAAGGCATCGGAGAGTATCGCGATACTAGAAGTGAAGAAACCGCCTACGAGTTCGAAGAGAGCAAAGGAGATATTAAGCCAAAAAGCGACTTTGATATTACCTGTTGCGGAGTGGTGATGATGCCCGAGGGCATGGTGGTGCCCATGGTGATCGCCGTGCTTATGCTCATGAGCGTGCTCGTGATGATGCTCGTGACAATCGTGATGAATGTGTTTGTGTTCGTCCATACTACATCCTCCTTTCTGTGATTTCTATAGAGCACAAATATACAAATATTATAGACTCCTTGTCCTCTTCTACCTACTATTGGGTAAAATAAAATCCCCCAAACCCCTATCAGAAGAGGTACAGCGAATAAGGACAAAAGAGACTTTAGCACACAGAAAAAAGCATTTAGACAGAATTAGAAGACTCTCCCCTAGGATACAAAGCTACAAATCAACATAAAATCCTCAATAAAAAACAACTTATTTTAACCTTTGGCATAGAAAATACTCGTATATTTGGCACATTGTTTTAAGCAGGACTCCTGTCACAAAACAAGATCGATAAGGTTTTATTATTTACAGATGTTAGGATTTATGAGAAAGAAGATTCACTTACTCTTTGTCGCTCTATTCCTCTTCTCGCTATCGACGAGCTTGCTATGCGCACAGAATGGAGGAAGTTTCTCCTTAGAGATTCAAGCCGGAGAGTTGGCAAGCAAATTGCCAGCAAACAAAAATGAGGTTCAAGACCTAACCCTAAAAGGCTCGCTCAACACCAACGACCTTAGCGTGCTACGTACCCTCACGCAAATGAGTCGCTTAGATATGCGAGAGGCCACAATCGAAACCGGAGGAGATGGATACACCTCTACCTATTACCCCGGTCAAACATTACAAGTAGAAAAGCCTAATAGCCTTCCTAAAGCCCTATTTGCCGGGATAAAATCTCTCCAACGCATCCTACTCCCCTCCCAACTCGTAGAGATTGGCGATGGTGCTTTTAGAGCAAGTGGACTTACCTACATACAGCTCCCCGAAAGCGTAACCACCGTAGGCGAACATGCCTTTGCCGAATGCATCTCCCTCAGCAAGGCAAAACTTCATGCCAAACTTTCCAAAGTCGCTAAAGGGTTCTTTGAGGGGTGTAGTGCGCTAACCACCATACAGAGTAGCAAAATTACCGAAGTGGGGGACAATGCCTTCCGGGGATGTAAAGCCCTCAAGTTCACCCTTTCAGGCGGAGCAACTCGTGTCGGCGACAACGCATTCCAAGGATGCGAAAGCCTCGAAATCGCTTACCTTACCAATACTGTTACCTACCTCGGCAACCACGCTTTCGATGGCTGTAGCTCGCTTTCGATGATTTTCATCAAATCGAATATCGAAACATTGGGCGAATACATTTTTGCCAATTGTCCCAAGCTCGTGAACATCAATACCCCCTACGACTTCACGAAACTCTCCAAAGGAATGTTTGCTCAATGTAACGCTCTCAAAGAAGTATGGCTTGGAAGCGGACTCACGGAGATTGATGCTGCCGCCTTTGAAAACTGTACAGCCCTCACCTCTTTCCGTATAGATAACCCATCGGCACCTATGGTTGATGCAACCGCCTTCGCAGGCATTAACCGTAGTGGCGTAGAACTCCTCATCCCCAACGGCAAAAGTGCCATATATAGTGCCAACGATCAATGGAAAAATTTCCAAGTTAAGGAACTCGCTTTGGGCGACAATGGTATAAAAGTTGTCACAATCCACCAAAAGAGTGGCACAAGCAAGGGGCTCAAAGTGGGTATACGCACCACTCTCCCCCTCACCTTTAACCTCGGCAATGGCTCTATCGTCAAAAAAGCTCCCGGCACATACAGTAGTGGTAGAAAGCAAATAGACTGCACCAATGGAGGGAAAACGGTAGACCTCTTATCCATGCCTTCCGCTCTTCGAGATCTTATCATCAACGACCTTGATGGCAATGATATAGAGCATATCACCTTCAACACCCCCGAGCTAGACTACCTCTGGCTTACCGGTAGCCAGATCACCTCTTTGGATCTCACGAAGATGCCTAAACTTCGTCAGCTCAACATCTACGACAACGTACTCCTAGAGGCTCTCGACCTTTCTCACAATCCCGATCTGACCTTCCTTGACATCTCGTTTGCGGAAAAGATCCAAAATCTCGATCTCTCCGCCACACCCAAACTCACGACACTCAAGGCTGCACAAACAAAGCTCTCAACTTGGGATCTCTCTAAGGTGCCTCTGCTTACAGAGCTAGATCTAAGCATGACCAAGATCCAATCGCTTGACCTCAGCGCACTCAGACAAATAAAACTGATCATGCTCCCCAAGTGCGAACTCGAACACATAACCTTCCCTACCGCACCGGATCTCAAAGAGGTTTTTATCAACGACAACAACCTCTCGGCAGACGAACTCAATGCCATCTACAAAGCACTGCCCCAACGAGATGCTGCCGATGAGGCGAAGATCTATATCAAGAACAATCCTGGTGCAGACACCT
Organism: Porphyromonas endodontalis ATCC 35406; assembly: GCF_000174815.1. GTDB lineage: Bacteria > Bacteroidota > Bacteroidia > Bacteroidales > Porphyromonadaceae > Porphyromonas > Porphyromonas endodontalis. Next base: position 75,620 of record NZ_ACNN01000014.1, on the reverse strand, counting down.
CTAACACGGGCCTTCTCAAGAGTAAAAATTGGGTGGCCGATATGGAGGGAACAGGGACAGACACCCCCGACCTCACCCAAGAAGCCATCTCTTTCTTTACAGCGAATAAGACCGTAAGCATTAACGTAATCAGTGCTAAAAACGAGACTCTATCTATTGACTGGGGCGATGGCTCGCACATTGAAAAAGCAACCGTAACCCAGGGTCTCCAGAAAAATCTCAAACACACTTTTGAAACGAGTACTCCCCAGCACGAAGTAAAGATCTATGGTGAAAGCATTACCACCCTTAGCACCTCTCTCTTCAACGTGCTTGGGCTAACCTACCTCGATGTAAGTCATTGCCTCACGTTGCAAAAGCTCGCTGTCCCCAATGGCAACGACCTCCTCTCCATCGACTTGAGCAAGAACAATGAGCTCACTCATATCGACCTCGCAGGATGTAAACTCAACGCCATTACATTGCCCGAAGACGGCACAAAAATTCAGGAACTTAAGCTATCGACCAACGATATAAAGGAACTAGTTCTGAAAGGGATGAGTGCCCTCGAAGTACTCAGTGCTCCGAGCAACAAACTCAAAGAAATCGACCTGACGCCCTGTCCTAAACTCAAAAAGATCAATCTAAATATCAATGGGTTGGAAAAGGTTGTCGGCCTCAAAGAGCTAAGCGAATTAACCGAACTGGATATTGCCAACAATACCTTGCCCTTCTCGATGCTACCTCCTCGCAAAAACATGACTTCCTATGTATATAGCCAATATTGGTACGATATACCTAGCGAATTGATCAAGGACTATACCATCGACCTCTCTGCCGAGTATATGGTACAAGGCATCACCGACCAACCCGAGCAGACCTCCTACAAGTGGTACATTCAGAAGACAATGACAGAGAAAGTAGAGGTGCCCCAAACCGCCTACACAGAACAAAATGGGGTATTTACCTTCAACGATACCCTCTTCCCCCAAGGCAGCGAAAAGGTCGAAATCTTCGTGCTTATGACAAACCCTTCATTCCCCGAGATCAACACAAAGAGCCAGGGGCTCCGTAGTGGATTCATCACCATGAAGCGCATTCATGTCGAAGGACCTTTAGATCCATCGAAGTTCGACACGAAATTTGAAGGCATCTACGAAAATGCGTTTGCCGAATCGAAGAATCTAATCGAGATCAAGCTCCCCAAAAACACAAAAGAGATCCGTCACAAAGCTTTCAGCAATTGTGCCAAACTCCAAGCCGTTGTGATCACAGCCCAGGTGGATAAACTCTCAGAAAAAGCCTTTGAAGATAGAGAGGGTCTCGTGATCTATGTGCCCACCGACGCCATCAAAAGCGAATTTGAAAAGATGGGGAAATTTGAAAAAACAAAGGTCGTAGTAGACAATGGCCCCGTGTCAAATAACACGATTACAGCCGATAGAGCCTACAGACTTGCTTTCGAAGAAGAAACCCTTATACTCTCTTCTCTAACAGCAGAGAGCCAAGAGGTCGCACTCTACGATCTCCAAGGGCACTCCATTGCCCGTACTATGCTTCCCGGCAATAGTATAATTCGCCTCACACTCCCTCAGAGCGGATGCTACGTACTCGCAATCCAAGGTGAGGTATCCAAAGTATTCATTCCCTAACATGCTCAAGACAAATGAAAAAGATATATCCTACACTACTCAGTGCCATTATCCTAAGCATGGGTAGTTTAGCCGCACAAAATGCACTCCATAAGGAGATCCACCTCTCAACTACAGGCTCTCTCCCAAAAGAGCTCTCCCTCGAGGAAGCAAAGGGCTTGACCTCCATCAAAGTAACGGGCGAGATCAACGAGACTGACATCGCCCTACTTAACAACATGGCCTCCGCTGGCAAGTTGGAAAAAATAGACCTCAGTGAGGCGACTTTTGGCGAAACGAAAGATCCTCTCTTACTCGATGTCTCTCAATACTTCTTACCTATGATTGCTGCCCTTAAGACAGACGATATTGACGCCATGGAGGCGTACGAAGCCGGTTTAGGGCACGAGAAAGATCCTCGCTCAGTACCTGGGTTTTGGACGTTTTTTACTAAAAAAGAGATGTTCTTTATGACAGGTTACATGAGGGATTGGGATATGAAGATCAATGAAGCCGTACTCAAAACTCAAAATGCAGCTCTTGTTCGAAGTCCTCAGATTCGGTCGTGGCTCAAAACAATGGGGTATAAGTATCGTGATGCTCGTACCGATGGCGACCTAATCTTCAAGAACGAAAAGACGAACGTATGGTGCCTGCTCCACTTTACCCCTTATAGCAAGACCGACTTCCCCGGCATCCACTTCTCCTCGGATGAGTACGAAGTTTGGTAAAGGAGCCTCCAAAGGTTGTTCTCCCCAAAACTACACTACGTAGTTCCCCAGAGGCAACCTCTCCAAAAACAGAAAACCCACGATAGTCCAAACGGCTATCGTGGGTTTGTTATATTAGAGACACTCCCTATAAAGGGCGAAGCAATATCCCAAGAAATAGGATACTTAGGACAACACCCCCTATCGTCTCTTCCTCTTTTCTTTAGGTTTGGGCAAAGGCTTACGCGGAGCTTTGTCTTTGCGGAAGTGTTTCTCCCGAGGGGCGGAGTCTTTCCTCCCACGAGCGGTTTCCCTCTTGGAGTCGGAGCCATCCGCAGCGTCGGCATAATCGACAATAATGCGCCGCCCCTCCACTTCGTATTGAGAGAGCTCTTCGATCAGACGATGGGCATCGTGGCTATCCACTTCGAAGAAAGAAAATTTTTGCATCAGGTCAATCTTGCCAATGCGCACTCGCCCCGGCACACAGCGATTGATCAGCTCGATAAGTTTATTCGGGAAGAGGCGATCCGTCTTGCCAAAGTTGATAAAGAGACGCGTCATACCCTCCTCTACCACACGAGGCGCACTATTCCGCCTCTCGCGTTTCTCTTCTTTTGTCTCGCGCTTCAGACTCTCGGGTTCGATCTCTTCTGCGGTGCTATAGTAGGCGAAGAAACGCTCAAACTCCAGCGTCATGAGGCGGCGGAGCAGTTCGTCGCGGTCGAGCCACGAGAGTTTTTGACTCACTTCCGGCAAGATAGCGGCAATCTCTTCGGCATGAGCGCTAGAGTCTACATGCTCCAATCTATCGGCAAGGTGGAAGAGATGCTTGCTACAAATCTCGCGCCCGGAGGGCAGTGTGCCGACCTCCATTTTGGCACCAATTAGTTTCTCAATGCTACGAATGCGGCTCTTCTCCCTCAGGTGACAAAGGGCGATAGAAAGCCCGGTTTTGCCGGCACGAGCCGTACGCCCCGAGCGGTGCGTATAGTTCTCCACGTCGTCGGGGAGGCCATAGTGAATCACGTGCGTTAGGTTATCCACATCCAACCCTCGGGCTGCCACATCGGTAGCGACAAGCAATTGCAAGTGCCCACTACAGAAGCGTTGCATTACACGATCGCGCTGCTCCTGACTCAAATCCCCGTGAAGCGCATCGGCATTATAACCATCGGCAATCAGGTGCTCGGCTATTTCCTTGGTCTCCACACGCGTACGGCAGAAGACAATCCCGTAAATAGAGGGGAAGAAATCGACGATCCGTTTGAGAGCAAGATAGCGTTGCCGAGCCGGCACAAGGTAGTAGATATGGCGAATATTGCTGTTGGCTTCGTTCTTACGCCCAATCGTTATCTCTTTGGGATCGTGTAGATAACTGTGTGCAATGGTAGCGATCTCTCGCGACATCGTAGCCGAGAAAAGGAGCAAATTACGCTCTTCGGGGATCTCCGAAAGGATGGCTTTAAGATCTTCGCTAAAGCCCATATTGAGCATCTCATCTGCCTCATCGAGCACTACCGTATGGATCCTTTCAAGAGAGATAGCACGGCGGCGCATCAAGTCGAGCAAACGCCCGGGGGTGGCTACCACAATGTCTACACCACGCTTGAGGGAGCGTATCTGCGTCTCTATGGAGCTACCTCCGTAGACCGCCAAAACATGTACCTCCGGTAGAAATTTGGCAAAAGACTCCAAATCGCTTGCAATCTGCAAACAAAGCTCTCGCGTGGGAGAAAGGACTAATGCTTGGGGGAAATCGCGTTGGGGACGGAGCTTCTCCAAAAGGGGTAAACCGTAAGCGGCTGTTTTGCCCGTACCCGTCTGCGCCAACGCTATAAGGTCTATGTTATCTTCTAATAGATAGGGGATTACGGCAGCCTGAACAGGCATCGCCTCTGTAAATCCCAAGGCACTAACTGCATCCAGCAGGGGTGCACTAAGTTTGAGTTCGTCAAATGTCATCGCCTGCAAAGGTACGCTAAAATCTCCTCTAAAGCATCATAAAAAGAGGAGTTTAGAGGCTGATTCACCATCACTTACAGAGAGAGAGCAAGAAAAACAAAGAAGACAAAGTGTACAAGGAGATTGCCTCTTAGAGTAAAAAGAAACACTTTAGACAAAATATTATTTCTCCCTTTAAGGCATTGCATAATCAAAAAGTTTCATATCTTTGCGCCAGAATATTAATTTGGAAACTTTAGAGCTTACACAAAGCGACTATTGAAAGGAATATAGGATTGACTTAGTAATATATGCTTATGAAGACTAGTTTTACTTTTGGGATGCAGAGAGGGATATTTTCACTCCTTTTTACTGCACTATTTTTAGGATTCTCCGGGCTCTCTATGCAGAGCTTTGCCCAGGGAGTAATCACCATTAAGACCAAGAAGGCCAAGGGGGACAAGATGAATCTCAGGGTCATTGCGCTTGGTGATTTTACCGTTTCCGGCACCGAAGCCAACCCCAATCCCTACGGAGAAGGCTGGGCTACCTATACATTAACCGATCCCACGATCACCATAAAGGGAAAGGTGCAAGAGATCAATTTTATTGCTGTAAAGGCAACATCCATCACTCTCGAGGATTGTTCCGATTTGGTTAAGCTCGATTGCAGACAAAACGAGCTGACAGAAATTGCCCTCAAGAACACCAATAATCTTCGAGAACTTTACTGTGTAGAGAACGCCCTCACGGCTCTAGACCTATCCAATCAGACTCAGTTAAACACATTGGATTGCTCTATGAACTTTATAAAAACTCTCTCTCTGAAGAATTGTCCTCTCCTGACACTCTTAACTTGCTACGAGAATCAACTTCAGACCTTAGACCTAACAGACTGCCCCAATTTGGAAAACATCATTTGCTCTCTCAACCAAATCTCAGAACTCAAACTGGGGAAAGTCGATCAGCTCACCTCGCTCTCGGCTACCGTAAACCACCTAAGAGGCGATGCGATGAAGCGTGTGATGGAAGCATTACCCGATAGAACAGGTGCAGCAACCCCCGGACTTTTTGGGGCCTATGCAGGCTGGGACAAGAACGAACAGAACCAATGCACCACAGAAGATGTAGCCATTGCTAAAAAGAAAAACTGGGAGGTCAACCAACATGATGGAGAAGATTGGATCCCCTATCCGGGAGTACCGACTTCTCTAGAGGCTATGGGTCAGAAAGCACCTGTGCTTTACGTAACCCCATCTAACAAAGTACTATGTATCAACAACGCCACTCCCGATACTTATGTACGTCTCTACTCTACAGAAGGAGAGCTAATGGCTCATGGGAGAACTGATGCCAACGGAGCTAGTCGACTCCATATTGAGTCTTTGGCAACAGGCGTTTACATCGTATCCATTGGAGGAAGAACGCACAAGCTACTCATTCAATAAAAACCGAAATACCACTGCAAAAACACATGGGCTTCCCTAAGCGAGGAAATAGAAGCCCTTATAAAAAGAACCTGAGAGGCTACCAAAAGATACTCTGGGTAAACTCGGATTTGCTCTGTATCTTTGGGTAGTTCGCTCAGAATGTTTTCCTTAGAAAGGAATCCACTCATCCTAAAGGAAAACGAGAGAGGCTGCGTCATGCTCCCCAAAACCGGGTGCTGTGGCACGGCCTCTCTTACTATTCTACAGGTCGTCTCTTGCCCCGTGCTTTTCCACATTAAGGGCAAAGAGACGAGAAGCAAAAGGTAGTGAGAGGAGGGTTACTCCTCTACACTCCAATCTGTCTTAACGAGACGTTGATAGCTATTGTAGCGATACTTAGCAGCTTCGAGAGATGCCTCGGCAAGCTCTTCTGCTTCGTCGGGGAACTGCTTATAGAGAGAAGAGTAACGCACTTCGCTCTTGAGGAAGTCCTTAAACTTACTCCAATCCGGTTCCTTACTATCGAATGAGAAGGGGTTCTTGCCCTCTTCGGCCAACGTAGGATCGTAGTGCCAGAGGTGCCAGTAACCGCACTCTACAGCGCGTTTTTCCTCGCTTTGAGCATTACCCATACCGCCCTTGAGTCCGTGTGAGATACAGGGAGCGTAAGCAATAATGAGAGAAGGTCCATCGTAAGCTTCAGCCTCACGGATTACCTTAAGCGTCTGAGCTTGGTTAGCACCCATAGCGATCTGAGCTACATATACGTAGCCGTATGTAGTGGCAATAAGCCCAAGGTCTTTTTTACGAACTCGCTTACCTCCGGCGGCAAACTTGGCAATAGCACCCAATGGCGTACTCTTTGAGCTTTGTCCTCCGGTATTGGAATACACCTCTGTATCGAGTACGAGTACATTCACGTTCTTGCCGGAAGCGAGTACATGGTCGAGGCCACCGAAGCCGATGTCGTATGCCCAACCGTCCCCTCCGATGATCCATTGTGAATGCTTGAGGAAGTAGTCCTTAAGTTCACGCATTTCGGCCAAAGCTGGCGTCTTATCAGCCTCTAGCAAAGGTAGGATAGCATCGCTGAGACGACGTGTTTCTGCAGAGTTTTCGAAGTTAGCAGTCCACTCTTCGAGAAGAGCCTTTAGTTCACCTGCAACCGCTCCGTCTGCCAACGCCTTTTCTACCACGTGCGACAGACGCTCTCTCATCGTATTGGCAGCAATGCGCATACCCAAGCCAAACTCGGCATTGTCTTCGAAGAGAGAGTTAGCCCATGCAGGACCGTGACCACAAGCATCCGTAGTATAAGGAGTAGATGGAGCCGAAGCCGAATAGATAGACGAGCAACCCGTAGCATTGGCTACCATCTGACGCGTACCGAAGAGTTGTGAGATGAGCTTAACATAGGGAGTTTCACCACACCCCGAACAAGCTCCGGAGAACTCGAAGAGAGGTTGAGCGAACTGACTATTCTTCACATTGGCCAAAACATCTACCAATTTAGACTTATTGGTCACCTGCTTAACCATCTTATCCCAGTTGTCCTGCTCGTCGTATTGGGTGGTAAGAGGCACCATCTCTAGAGCCTTACCATTCTTATTCCCCGGACAAACGTTGACACAATTGCCACAGCCCAAGCAGTCGAGTACATCCACTTGTATGCGGAATCCTAAGCCGGCTTCCTTGAGCCCCTTACCCATTGCCTCGAGCGTTGCAACGCCGGTTGTATTCTTTTCGGCAGCATCGAGGAGGAAAGGACGGATCGTTGCGTGAGGACACACAAAGGCACACTGGTTACATTGGATACAGTTTTCCATCTTCCAAACGGGAACAAAGGTGGCCACACCACGCTTTTCGCTGGCTGCCGTACCATTATCCCATGTACCATCTTCACGACCGACAAAGGCACTTACGGGTAGATCGTCTCCGGCTTGTGCATTGACTTTGCGTACCACATCGTGGATAAAGTCCGTATCGTCTGTGTGGCGAACGGGGGCATCATCTTCGAGATTTGCCCACTCAGCCTTCACAGGTATTTCGATAATCTCGCTACCACGGTCTACGGCTGCATAGTTCTTGTTTACCACGTCGTCGCCCTTCTTAGCGTAGCTCTTAACAATGAATTTCTTCATCTGCTCTACAGCGAGATCGTAGGGGATTACGTTGGCAATCTTAAAGAAAGCCGATTGCAAGATTGTGTTGGTACGATTGCCCAATCCAATCTCCTGAGCAATAGCCGTTGCGTTGATCGTATAGAAGCGGATATTGTTTTTCGCTAGATAACGCTTTACCTTGTTGGGGAGATGTTGCTCAATATCTTCGGGGGCCCAGATAGAGTTGAGAAGGAATGTACCGTTCTTCTTGAGTCCCTTGAGCACATCGTACATATGGAGGTAGGCCGGCACGTGACAAGCTACGAAGTCCGGAGTTACCACCAAATAGGTAGAACGAATGGGCTTATCGCCGAAGCGGAGGTGCGAAGCTGTGAAACCGCCCGACTTTTTCGAGTCGTAAGCGAAGTAAGCCTGGCAGTATTTATTGGTATTATCCCCGATGATCTTCACCGAGTTTTTATTGGCACCTACGGTACCATCTGCACCAAGACCGAAGAACTTTGCTTCGAATGTTCCATCCGCAAAGATAAGGTCTTCGTGTTGAGGAAGTGAAGAGAAGGTAACGTCATCCACAATCCCGATGGTAAAATGGTTCTTGGGAGTGGGAAGGCTCAAATTCTCGAAAACCGAGGCAATCTGAGCAGGAGTTGTATCCTTAGAAGATAGCCCGTAACGACCGCCTACTATGAGAGGGGCGTTTTCTTTACCATAGAATACATTGCACACATCCATGTAGAGGGGATCGCCCAATGCACCGGGTTCTTTGGTACGATCGAGTACGGCAATACGTTTTACCGAGGTGGGCAACGCCTTCAAGAAGTGCTTAATGCTAAACGGACGATAGAGGTGAACAGCAAGAAGCCCTACCTTCTCGCCCTTAGCTTGGAGGTAATCGATGGTTTCGCGGATAGCTTCCGTTGCCGAACCCATGGCGATAATTACGCGGTCTGCATCGGGGGCTCCATAGTAATCGAAGAGGTGGTAGCTACGACCCGTAACCTCTGCCATCTTATCCATATACTCTTGTACCATATCGGGCACAGCGAGGTAGAACGGATTGGCAGCCTCTCTATTTTGGAAGTAAATATCCCCATTCTGAGCCGTACCACGAGTTACAGGTTTATTGGGAGTAAGAGCACGATTGCGGAAGGCGAGCAGAGCATCACGATCTACAAGAGGTGCAATATCTTCGTTGTCGAGGCTTTCGATCTTCTGAATTTCGTGCGAAGTACGGAAGCCGTCGAAGAAGTGGATAAAGGGAACTCGGCTCTTAATGGCCGTAAGATGAGCTACGGCCGCAAGGTCCATCACCTCCTGAACAGAACCTGTACAGAGCTGAGCAAAACCCGTCATACGTGCACTCATCACGTCTTGTTGGTCCCCAAAGATAGAAAGAGCTTGAGCTGCGATAGCACGAGCCGATACGTGGAAAACGCCCGGGAGCAACTCCCCGGCAATCTTGTACATATTGGGGAGCATGAGCAAAAGCCCCTGAGATGCCGTAAAGGTAGTAGCCAAAGCACCGGCTTGCAGTGCCCCGTGCATAGCTGCAACGGCACCACCCTCGCTCTGCATTTCTTCTACGTTTACAATTTCTCCGAATATGTTTTTACGCTTCTGAGCAGCCCATTCATCTACAAACTCAGCCATCGTAGACGATGGAGTGATGGGGTAAATAGCGGCTACTTCGCTAAACATATAGGCGATGTGTGCTGCGGCTTGGTTACCGTCGCACGTCATCATTTTCTTTTGTTTTGCCATAGCTTGTATAAGTTTGATAATAGATATTTCTCTCTTTCGTTTTGTTTTTTGTCTGAGGGAAGTCTTCTAAAAGACTTAGTAGAGGAAACCGAAAAGCCACAAGGGGATCACGTTGCGGCTCCCTACGTTAATGCCATGTACGGCATAGAAACGCTTAGGATGATAGCGAGCGGTTATCTCGCGATCTACACGGAACTCCTGCGTACCATCTATAATGAAATTGACATTGGCTCGTATCGATGCTTCGATGTTTCTACCTTGGCTTATCTGGTTGAGGAAGAATGTGCGGCACACATCGTTGTCCACGTGAGCCCCCACAGGAGTATGGGGCAATAGGGCATAGAGAAGGTTGGTATTCTGCAAATAGAAAACAGCAGGAGCCTTGACCTCCGCTGATCCATTCTTGTGTATCAAATTGACGAGGTGAGCATCGCGTAAGAAATTCACGTAATTGGTCACCGTTGCCCTAGAGGTATCAATCCCTTTGGCAAGGCGAGACACATTGAGCAAAGAGGGCCCCTCCATGGCCATGAGATAGATAAGCTTACGGAGTTTAGGGAGGAGACGCTGATCGATGTTGCGAATGTACATAACATCGACCTCCAGTGTCATGTTGATATTTTTAAGAATATCTTCAGAATAGCTGTGCTGCTCCATGAAATAGGGGTAATAACCATGCTGAAAGTACTCGTTGAGCCAATGTACCGGATTGAGCTTTGTCAGAATCTCCCGAGCGAGGTCGATATGACGATGGAGAATATCGTCCCACTGCACCAGAGGGAGCTCTACCCCCGTCTGAGAATAGATAAACTCTCGCAAAGAGAAGCCAAGCAATTCGTACGTTTTGCCAACCGGCTCCCATCCATTCGTGCCTGTGCCCACAATTAGTGGAGAGCCCGAGTAGATGATCTTGAGAGAGGGATACTTTTCGTAGCACTCCAACAATTCTTCTCGCCAAGAGGGATACTTAAAGATTTGGTCGAGCAGAAGCGTCTCGCCTCCACCCGCCACAAACTCCCCGGCAAACTCCACAAGAGTTTTTGTCGTAAATAGGAATTGGTTTAGATTGATGTATAGTGCCTTACGATTAAGAGGCCCATACTTTTCATTAGCCCAATCTAATAAGAAAGTGGTCTTACCCACTCCCCGAGCGCCCACAATCCCTACCAAGCGTTCTTTGGGGTCGATTTCATCCATCAGCGTGCGCCGCACCGTATTCTCTCGCGCGCGCAACAAATGATCGTGTGTCCTAAAAAGACTTTCCATTCTATTGATACCAATTTTTCGGTAACAAAGATAGGGAATACTTTCCATATTGCAATAAGCAAATGACAATAACGGGCAATTTGAGGGTAAAACAACCATTCGTAGGTATAGAAGTAGTACCTAATAACGACTCCCCTTTCTGGAGAGAAAAAGAAAATTTACAGGGAGATTCTTCTGCAAAAATCAGATAAAAAACACCTCCAAAATCAGCCTAAAACAAAAAAAGAGGTGCCTATCTTTTTTCGGATAGACACCTTAATTTCTCGACATAAGCAAGGGGGCGTTATGCCGGTGGGCGTGGAAGGGCTGTATTAAGCTAGCTTTGCCATGAACTTATCCCGATAGACAATGAAACGCTCCAGCGTGCCGTGCCCAATCTCTCCTTGGCTATCTTCGGCTCGAATGTCGAAGATGAGTTTACGCCCATCCACTTCGGTAAGGGTTGCCATCACACGCACCGTCTGACCTATTGCCGTGGCACGAGTGTGGTGTACATCAAGGTGAATCCCCACAGTAGAAGCCCCTTCCTCTAGATGGGGAGCAACGAGTTGTACCGAGGCCTTCTCCATAAGAGCAATCATGGCAGGCGTGCCAAAAACGGGTAAATCTCCCGAGCCAACATGGATGGCGGAGTGGTGATCTTGGAGAGTTACCTCCAGCTGACAAGTTTGATGGATAGGTAGCATATTTTTCTATTTTCGGTTGTTTATATTCCGGATGCAAATGTACAAATATCCTACAGGTGCCCTCCGCCCCATTCGTAAGAGAGAGCATAAAAAAAGCCCCTGCCCTAAGAGAGGAGGCTTATAAACCAACTCTCTAAAGACAGGGGACTCTTATTACTTATGAATACCCCCTCTCTCGTGAGGAGGATGGGTCGGTTTTAGCCGTTGTAGGGAACGAAGTCCGACTTTTCGGCACCACAGAGAGGGCAAGCCCAATCGTCTGGGATGGATTCGAAAGGAGTGCCGGGGGCGATGCCGCTATCGGGGTCTCCCACTTCGGGATCGTAGATGTACCCGCAGAGTTCACAGATGTACTTCTTCATAATTCTTTTCTCTTTCTATTATTTTCTTTCAGTTCTTATTTTCTGAGAACAAAGATAGTTGTTGTAGGGGCATAGGGTATTAAGAATCCATCTATACCCCTATAAACCGCGTCTTAATTAGGGGTCTGAGGAGCCTTCGGATCCTCTCCATATTTATTAGGACAACGCACCCCTTCCTGGGCGGCATAGATGATAAAAATAATTGACCCCACCACGGGGATAAGCGTAATCAAGAGGAACCAACCCGACTTGCCAATGTCGTGCATACGACGCACAGAGACAGCAAGCGAAGGAATCATGAGAAATAAGGACACCACCGTAAGAAGTCCGTAGGTAGTGATAAAGCCTGGATTCCTAAAGATCTCGCCATACATATCTATGATACCTCCACTCATATAAGCATCGAATATCCGCTCCTTAAAAACATCGGACATGATGAAAGGAAAGAGTATGAAGGACGAAAAGAACTGAATCAGGTAACGAAAAATGAACGAAAAGAGCACAAATCCCCAGAACTCACGCCGTCTGGCTCGTCCGGAGAATTGCGCAAATCGCTTGGTGATACAGCCAATAAAATAGCTCCAGAGCGAAGGCTCGGGCGTATATACTCTACTCTGAGTGTTTACCCTCTCCCTTGCAGCACCGGAGAACGAAGGGGGCACCTCAGACGATGCCGAAGCCCCATGATAGGGCGGAGGGGTAGCTGGGGCAGGCTCAGCAGGGGGTGGAGTGGGCACACTCTCTTGGGCTTGTGCAGCGAGTAATGCGGCTATCTCAGGCTCCTTATCCAGTGCTATCCACTCGGCAAGCCCTTGGTACCAAACCCATTTTGCCCCTCTTAGAGGAGAGAGATCTCGACGTAACTCCTCGAGGGTGAATACCCCGATTTGCTCGCGGAGATTCGCCAAATGATACTCCCGTGCAAGTCCTTTTCGCTCCTCCCCCGGGAGAGCCGGCGGAAGTTCACCACCCTCTTGTGTGGGAGAAAAGTCATCAACTTCGGCAAGAGGGAGCCAGCGTGTCCACCCCTCACTCCATAGCAAAGTCTGATCGGGCAGAGCCATTTGCAAAATATCTTGACGCGTAAAAGGACCCTCTTGCTGGTTGTTGCGTAAGATGTAATAGGTACGTTCCATACTTAATAATGCGAGTTAAGAGGATATTTCGGTGAGGGAGGAGGGAAAAGGAGCTCAATGCACAAAGAGCTCGGGAGCAGGAAAGAAACTCCTATTTCTTTGCCTCTTCTTTTTTGGGGGTTGCCTCCGGAGCCTCCTTTTTATAGGCCTTGTTAAGCTCCTCAATTACACGTCCGGTAATATCAAGTCCATCGGCTGCATAGAGGATATTATCGGCCTTTACGTTAGAAAGGATCAAGTCGAATCCCCAGTCTTTATTCATCTTGGCGATTTCCTCTTTGATGGCCTTGTAAAGCTTTTCTTCGGCAGCTTCCTGCTCCTTCATGAGTTGCTCGGTGAGGCTTGCGTTGAGGGATTCCAACTCCTGTTGCATCTTCATCAGGCGAGCTTGCTCTGCTTCGGCAGCTTCGCGAGTGGCGAATTGATTGCTTTGCAACTTCTGCTGGAAGCTGGCTCCGGCACGCTGTAGATTATTCATCTTAGCCGAGAGCGAAGCACGACTATCGTTGCTCTTCTTCTCAAGCGTAGCCTTCATCTCGGTGTACTGCTCGTAGTTATTGAGCACAGAGTCTAGCTCTACATAGGCAATTTTGAGTCCATTTGATGATGGAGAAGCCAAAGAATCGGACACGTTGGTAGTACTATTGGTACTTTGACACGCAGTACCCAATGCGAGTATTGCAAGAGCTACAAAAGAGGCCACTAGGGCTTGTTTGAATGATTGCATGAGGATTGTCTATTCTATCTTTTTCCTATTTATTAGCAGTATCGATACGGTCGAAAAGATTCTTCCTGCGCGCCTCAGCCTCCATTTGACTATTGGCACAATGGATTCCCTTCTCCCTGAGCGCTTTATTTGCTTCTATGTGCGTACTAGGGAACTTGCCCCCACGAACAAAAAAGACACGAACCCCCAAAAGAAGCACTGCCAAGAGCACGATTATGAGGGCAATTATCAGTATTATCGGCATTTTGTTCTATATTTGTAGCACAAAGATAAGTATAAATAGAACATAGAGAAACGCTATGAACATCACTGAACTCAAGCCCTCTGCAATATGGGGCTACTTCCACCAAATCACTCAAGTGCCTCGTCCGAGCAAAAAAGAAGAGAAGATCCTTGCTTTTCTTAAGAAATTTGCCGAGGAGCACAAACTAGAATACGACCAAGATGCCGCTGGTAATATCGTTATTCGCAAACCTGCCTCCAAAGGCTATGAAAACCGCAAGACGGTAATTCTTCAGAGCCACGTGGATATGGTTTGTGAGAAAAACAACGATACAATCCACGACTTCGACAACGACCCCATCCGCACAATTATCGACGGAGACTGGGTGCGCGCCGATGGTACAACACTGGGCGCCGACAACGGAATAGGCGTTGCTGCAGAAATGGCGGTACTAACAGACGATACACTGGAGCATGGCTCTATCGAATGTCTCTTCACCGTTGACGAAGAAACCGGATTGACAGGAGCCATGAACCTAGCTCCCGGATTCGTAAAAGGTACCATCCTTCTAAACCTCGATAGCGAAGACGAAGGCGAAATGTTTATCGGCTGCGCCGGAGGTATGGGTACAATGGCCTACTACAAATACACCCAAGAGAAGGCTCCCCAAGAGTACTACTATGCTACCATCAAGGTGAGTGGTCTCAAGGGAGGACACTCAGGCGGTGACATCCATGTAGGGCTTGGCGCTGCTACCAAGATCATCACTCGTGCACTCTACGCTGTACGCGAAAAGATGCCTATGGTACTTGCACACATCGACGGTGGTAACCTACACAACGCCATCGCTCGCGAGGCAACTGCTGTAATCGGGGTGCCTATGGATAAAAAAGAAGCTCTCAGCGTGATCATCAATGAGCTTGATGGCGATGTTCGTCAGGAGCTAAAAGCCGTAGATCCTAGCGTTAAGATTACGGTAAATACGGCCGACGCTCCCACACACGTTGTGGATGCCGATACAACTCGTCGCCTTATCTTAGGTCTCTACAGCTGCCCCCACGGCGTGATGGGCATGAGCCACAGCATCGAAGGCCTTGTAGAAACCTCTACCAACCTCGCCTCTATCAAGATGAAAGAGGAGGGTGTAATCCGCGTAGAAACGAGCCAACGCTCCTCTAGCGAATCCCTCAAGACGGATGTTGGTAATATGGTGAAGGCTGTATTCGAATTGAGCGGAGCCGAAGTGGAAGTACGCGACGGCTATCCCGGTTGGAGCCCCAATACAGATTCGCCCATCCTCAAGGTTACGGTGGATGCCTACAAGAAACTCTTTGGCAAAGAACCTGCCGTTAAGGCGATCCATGCAGGGCTAGAGTGCGGACTCTTCCTCAGCAAATACCCCTACCTAGATATGGTTTCGTTTGGTCCTACGCTACGCGACGTTCACTCTCCCGTAGAAAAGATGGAGATCGCCACGGTAGACCTTTTCTGGCGTCATCTTGTAGAGGTACTAAAAAATATCCCCGAAGCATAAACTTTAGGGAGCGATTCTTCACCTGAATCCAATCGCTGGGCCCCATAGCAATGTTCTGTTGCTGTGGGGCTTTTTCATTTCCATTAGTTAGACAAGGAGGTGAAAGAAAGAGCCACCCATTCGCCACTTTCTTTTCTCATCCTGAGAGCAAAGCCCATCCGCTCTAGGGCAGAGGTGATGATTTGTTCGTCTTCTCCTTGGTAAAATCCGCTCACGAGCAAAAGCCCTCCGGGGGATAGTAATGTTTTATATCGGGGCAAGTCGTGCAGGATGATATTGCGGTGGATATTGGCAAGAAGACAATCAAAAGAGGCTGTGTCCAACGCCAATTCTTCTAGTATTCCTTCGTAAAAGGAGCAGGGAACCCTAAGTCCATTCAACTCTGCATTATGCCGAGCATTCTCTACCGCCGTAGCGTCTATATCAACAAAGCTAACCCTCTCGGCTCCCAAGAGGGCTGCGGCAATCCCTAAGACGCCGGTACCGCAGCCTACATCCAGCACACGTGCGTGAGCAAGAGCCGAATGCTCCTCAAGGAGGAGGGAGAGCATCATCTGCGTCGTATGGTGTGCCCCGCTACCAAAAGCACAGCGCGGCTCTAGCAGCAACTCCCGTGCAGCACAAGGCGAGGGGGCGTGATAGGGTGCTCGCACATACAGATCTTCGCCCAGAGCCAGTGGTGTGAAACTCTCCGCTTCCCAACGGCTATTCCAGTTCTCACTGGCACAATCCGAAGAGGTGTAGGTAAAAGACAAGGGGAGATACTCTAAATGCCACACGCCTTCGCTAGGGAGAGCGGAGAAAAAGCGTTCACACACATAGCCCACGAGACGCCCCTCCTCGGGATACTCCTCAAACGTTTCGAAGCCAATATCTGCCAAACTTTGGCTCAGAATTGGAAGATAAATCGTGGCATCCCACTCGGCAGCATGGGCCTCGTGGCTCAAGCTAAAAGTGTATTGTTTGTATCTCATCTTGGGACACAAAAGTACAGAAAGAGACAAAAAAAGGAAACCGATAGGAGCAAAAGAAGCGCTCTTCTCGGTTTCCCGTCTAGTAAAATCGCCCTCTCCGGAGAGACTTTCTCAACCTCCCCCTCGAGTGATAATTTCTTACTTCAGGCCTTCAAAAGTAGTGGAAAAACTAATGGGTTCCACCTGGAAGTAGAGATCGGGACAAGTGAAAACAATAAAATATGGATCCTTGCTCACTTCATCTTTTTTCAATGTTTTGAGTACTTCAATCCCCTTCTTTGAACCAGGCTTTCCACCTCCGCAATGAATCCAAAAAGCAAGAACCTTTGTCTGGAAAATTCCCGAATCTTGGTAGGGTCTGTTCTCACGGACATCAATTGTTACCGTGTAGGGTTCGTTCGGCTTATAACCATTCTGGGGGGTAGCTCCCTCTAAGAATGCAGCCATCTGATAGGGACGAGCATAATTTATATCCGTCCCAAAAATCTCTTTAAGTCGATCTAGGCAGGCACCCGTATTGGTAAACGTATTGCACCACTTAAGGCACTCAGTACCAACACTGCGATTGCGACGGTACATCTCCATCGCCATAATTTCCAAAGCTACAGCACCCTGAGGCTCCTTCCCTATTTTCTCACGCACCTGCATGAACTCTGCAACGGAGGCAGGGAAACGATTGAAGCTTACTGAGCCACTTTGCCCGGGAGTGTGCTTTTCGTGGTCTATTTTCCCAGTCATTGTAACCTCAAGAGGCTCAAGCTTCTTCACTCCTTTTACTTGTACCTTGCACACGGCACGAGCAGATCCGGCAGAAGCTGTGATCTTTGCATTTCCCTCTGCGATCCCCGCTACAGTACCATCGGGCATAACGGTAGCAACTCTCTCGTTGTCCGAAGACCAAGTAACAAACTTGACCTTAGCCTCGGCATTGAGTACAGCCGTGAGTTGTTTAGTTTCATTGACCATGAGGGTCATCTCAGTTGCACTGAGGGTAATTCCTGTCGCGCCATTAGGATCCGGATCGTTACCACCTCCATTCTTAGGGTCACACCCGGAGCAAACTACACTCATCAAAGCGAGCGTAGCTACGGTAGTCAATAGAGACATCCATGTTTTCATTTTGTTCATAGTGCTTGTAGTTTTAAGTGATTTGTCTATTTCTATTTTGTCTTTTTCCCATTATCCCATCCTCTCTCTAGGGGAGAATACAAGGGAAAGAGGATGAGAACATCAATCCTTGGAGCATTAAACTCTTCTTCCTACTCTTCTTTTGTATACGAGGGCTGCGTAGTATTTTTCACCGTTGTGTCCATGGCGTAGCTCCCAGTACGAGACAAAGATACTATTATTTTCGCACAAGCGAATCCATTTTCTGTCAGGGTTCCCGCATCAAACTGTAAGTACCTGATTATCAATCATAGTTTTGAGTATGTTCTTTATCTTTGAGTATAATCTCCAATTTGTCGAGCGGAGATTGCTGCCGAAGAGTTGCTCTCTTGCCCGCCAATGAATAGGCGAGGGGATGCGCTGGTCTTTATGCCACGGCACATCCCCTCAATATATTCTGTTGCTCCTCTCGGAGCATCGGACGGAGTAGTACGGGTTTAGTGTTTTACAGATAGCTTCAAATGCTTCCCTCCCGCCTTTACTACATAGTTGCCTGCGGGCAGTGTGGTGAGGTCAAGCTCTACTGCTCCCGCTTCGTTGGCCTCGGCAGCGAGCAAGCGTATCCCCTCTAAGCTGTATAGGGCGATGGATGCCCCTGCTTTTGCCCCCTCTACCTGTACGTAATGGGTGGCAGGGTTGGGATAAACACGTAGGTCGGCAACATCTACCTCTTCTACAGCAAGCGTCTTCATTATCTTCACTTCTTTGGTGGGTTTATCCCCAGACATGACGAACTGCATCGTGTAAGGTGTGCTACCCGAGTAGAAGGTGTAACTACCTATCCCCGCATTGCTCGGCTGAGTTATTACGGATCCCTCTATGCTGATACTCTCAAACCCACCGATAGCATAGGGACAAGCACTATTATCACTACCCGTTGCTTTGGCGTAGATACTAGCATTCTTAATCACTAATTTGGCTTGAGTACCCCAGTTTCCGCTAATGCCGGCATAACCCTCTCCGTCCGTCTCGGAGACGATCTCAAGAGAGCAATCTTCGATCGTCAGAGTAGCGTCGTTAGATGAGAAGATCCCAAACTCATCGTTTGCTCTTATAAGGAGTTTACCGCTTCCCTCAATACGTGTATCACATTCCGGCCAAAAAGCTGTCTCATCAGTGGAGTTAAACTGATTTTTTCCCTCAAGGTGCAATGTGAATGGCAGATTTTTGTATGCTGAGTACACGCGTAGAGAGTTCTTTTTTCCTTCAGCCTGCATCGATACATTCTTGATGCTTAGCGTGTTAGTCTCAGGTGAGTAGGAGATATGTCCGCCAGCCCCGACGGTGACGCCCTTGATTTTATCGAGTTTGTCCACGTTTCCCGAGTTGACTCCTACTCCACAAATACTAAATTCATAGGGAATCACTTTTTCTATTCTCACCTCCGTGGTGGGTTTATCCCCAGACATGACGAACTTCTTTGTGTAAGATGTGCCATCCCATTGGAAGCTGTAATTGCCTACCACAGCGTTTTGCGGCTGAGTTATCGTGACACCCTCCAATTTAATCGACTCAAACCCACCGATAGCATAGGGGCCAGGATCTTTATAAGAACCGGAAGTTTTGGCATAGATACTCGCATTCTTAATCACCAAGCGGGACTGAAACCCCCAGTCTGCGTTAATCCCGGCATAAGCACTCCCATCTGATTCTGGCATGGTGACGATAGAGCAATCCTCTATCGTCAGAGAGGTGCTAAGATCTACAAATATTCCCGATTCTATTGTTTTGGTAGTAAGTTTTCCGCTTCCTACAATACTCATATTTGTTGCCGTATAGAGAGTCGTTTCGCTAGGAGAGTTAAATTGATTTTCCCCCTCAAGGTGCAAGATGAATGGCTTCTCTTCGGAATGATTGCCCACGTATATACAGTTAACATTGCCACTAGTTTGTATCGTGACATCCTTGAGACTTAGCTTCTTATCCTTATGCGAATAAGTTATATGCCCGTTATACCCGACGGAGACGCCCTCGATTTTATCGAGTTTGTCCGCATTCCCTGAGTCTATTTCTACTCCACAAATACTAAATTCATAGGGAATCACTTTTTCTAACCGCACTTCTGTGGCGGGTTTATCCCCAGACATGACGAACTGCTTTGTGTAAGATGCGCCATCCGAGTAGAAGGTGTAACTGCCTATCTCCGCATTGCTCGGCTGAGTTATTACGGATCCCTCTATGCTGATACTCTCAAACCCACCGATAGCATAGGGATAAGGACCCTCTTCTTTTCCAGATGCTTTGGCGTAGATACTGGCATTCTTAATCACTAATTTGGCTTGAGTATCCCAGAGTCCGTCAATTCCGGAATAACCCTCTCCATTCGTCTCGGAGACGATCTCGAGAGAGCAATCTTCTATCGTCAGAGTAGCGTCGTTAGATACGAAGATCCCATAATAGTTTGTTCTTATAAAGAGTTCCCCGCTTCCCTCAATACGTGTATCACATTTCGTCCAAAAAGCTGTCTTATCAGTGGCGTTAAACTGATTTTCTCCCTCAAGGTGCAATGTGAATGGCAGATTTTTGTATGCTGAGTGCACGTATAGACACCTCTCTCCCTCTTCAGCCTGCATTGAGACGTCCTTGATGCTTAGCGTGTTAGTCTCAGGTGAGTAGGAGATATGTCCGCCAGCCCTGACGGTGACTCCCTCGATTTCATTTAGCTTCTTTACGTTTTCCGAGTTGACTCCTACTCCACAAATACTAAATTCATAAGGAATCACTTTTTTTTCTATTCTCACTTCTGTGGCGGGTTTATCCCCAGACATGATAAACTGCTTTGTGTAAGATTCGCCATAGAAGGAGAAGGTGTAACTGCCTATCTCCGCATTGCTCGGCTGAGTTATTACGGATCCCTCTATGCTGATACTCTCAAACCCACCGATAGCATAGGGATAAGGACCCTCTTCTTTTCCAGATGCTTTGGCGTAGAGACTGGCATTCTTAATCACTAATTTGGCTTGAGTATTCCATCTTCCGTCGATGCCAGCACGACCATTTCCGTCCCTCTCGGAGACGATCTCGAGAGAGCAATCTTCGATCGCGAGAGTAGCGCCGTTATCTACGAAGATCCCATGATAGGTTGTTCTTATGAAGAGTTTACCGCTTCCCTCAATACGTGTATTACATTTCGTCCAAAAAGCTGTAATATCAGTGGCGTTAAACTGAATTTTTCCCTCAAGGTGCAATGTGAATGGCAGATTTTCGTATGCTGAGTACACCTGTAGACAACTCTCTCCCTCTTCAGGCTGCATTGAGACGTCCTTGATGCTTAGCGTGTTTGTCTCAGGTGAGTAGGAGATATATCCGCCAGCCCCGACGGTGACGCCCTCGATTTCATTTAGCTTCTTTACGTTTCCCGAGTTGACTTCTACTCCACAAATATAAAAGCCATACTTTGTCTGAGCTTTTGCGATTCCGGAGCCTAATAGTAATACTAGTAGTACTCCCATTAAATGTTTTAGTTTCATAGACTTATATATTATAAGGTTCAAAAATAACAAGTTAAACACTATCAAATACTACCACACCAGCCCCGCAGAGGGTGGTACTACCTAATAACCTGCACCACAAATATAATGAAACATTTTTGATATACAAAACAGAATAGGAAGTAATCAGGGCTCCCGCATCAAAATGTAGGTACCTGATTATCAATCATAGTTTTGGGGATAATCTCCAGAATGCAATCACCTGAAAATTAACAACTTGTATTGTCTCAAAATTTTTGATGCGCTTGCCCTAATTTTCTGTAAGGAGAAAAAAAAGTCCAGCCAATAAAAAATCAGAACCTACCCAAAAACGTACCCCATTACAGGGTGGAATTTTCAGAATTCTCAGGCAGCAACGAAATAAAACTCAGCCTATATCCCCAGAGGGATTAGGCTGAATGTCTACCATCTATCACGTAGCTCAAAACAAGGCAAGAGGTAGCTCTACAAAAAAAAACACCCCTGCCTCTCGCTGATGGAGAGACAGGGGCTATGCTCTTTATGAGGAATCGAATCGGGATTAGTGCGCTACACGCTCAAGCCACTTAACCATAGCCAACATGATTCCCATGGAGATAATGCAGACAATTGCAAATACTGTCCAGCACTGCCAGAGAGGGATCTTGTTGTACATCAACGGGCCAATCCAAATTAGCAAGTTACCGATGGCAGTTGCACCGAGCCACAAGCCTTGGCACAAACCCTGCAAGTGCTTAGGGGCAACCTTAGATACAAACGACAACCCTAGAGGTGAGATAAAGAGCTCTGCCACCGTAAGGAAGAAATAGGTAACGATGAGCACCCAAGCCCCGGACTTCATGGCATTTTGTGCCGTTTGATCCATAGCGCGGAATTCGTCGCCTGAGGGGAATCCATTGATCATTGACAAGATTGCCAAGAACACATAGGCAATGGCAGCAATAGCCATACCGATGGCAATCTTACGAGGAGTAGAAATGCTTCTTCCTCTACGTGCCAATGCCCCAAAGATAGCCATGATAATAGGAGTGAGCACAATCACGAAGAAAGGATTCACAGCCTGCCAAATTTCGGGGGGAATAGAGGATGTTACGATAAAGTCACGAGCAAAAACAGAGAGTGACTGTCCGTTTTGGTGGAAAGAGAACCAGAAGAAGATAGCAACACCCAATACTGCGAAGAGAGCATACAAACGACGCTTAATCTCAGAGGCCATAGCAGCCTTTTCTTCGGGCGTATAGTCTACTGCCTTGTGCGCTTCTTTCTTAGCAGGGTTAGGCAATTTCTTCTTTGTTACAACAAAAATCACCATAGAGATAAGCATGGCAACAACGGAAGCAATAAACGAGTAGTGCACCCCGGCATTGAAGATGTCTAGGTATCTTTGGCAGAATTCAAGAGTCACTTCTGAGCCACCAACTTCGGATACCAACTTGGTGATATTGTCCAAATCTTGTCCTACCAAGTTGCCTCCGTTGTTGATAAACTTATGGCACAATTCGGGCAAACTTGCGTTGTAGGTCAAGTTATGAACTCCGAGCCACCAGCTTCTCAAGAGAGGGGCAACGAAGGGAGCAATGAGACCACCGATGTTGATGAAAACGTAGAAGATCTGGAACCCGGAGTCGCGCTTACCCTTAGCAAGACGGAGAGCTTCTTCGCCTTCTTTGGCAGCCTCGGTTTCCAAGTCGTCGTACATCTGCCCCACAATGGCTTGCAGGTTACCCTTGAAAAGCCCGTTACCAAAAGCGATGAGCAACAGAGCAAAGCAAGTGAAGGGGAGCAGCCAGCTGATGTTGTCGGATGTAGACATGATGGGGATAGAAATCAAAACATATCCCAACGTCATAACGGCAAGACCCGAAATGATCGTTGCCTTATAGTTCTGACTTCTATCGGCAACAACACCCCCAACAAGGCTGAGGATGTAAATCAATGCATAGAAGACGGAGTAGATCACACCACTCGTGGTGTCGTCCAATCCAAACTTGGAACAGAGAAATAGCAGTAGCACTGCGTTCATAATGTAGTAGCCAAAGCGTTCCCCCATGTTACTT
This sequence comes from Porphyromonas endodontalis ATCC 35406, assembly GCF_000174815.1. Taxonomy (GTDB): domain Bacteria; phylum Bacteroidota; class Bacteroidia; order Bacteroidales; family Porphyromonadaceae; genus Porphyromonas; species Porphyromonas endodontalis. The sequence goes on along the minus strand of NZ_ACNN01000014.1, from coordinate 52,440 downwards.
AGGGCTGCCGCTACAAGTCCTTTCGGATGATTTTTGAACATACTGGTTACTAGGAATTAATATGATTAATGATTTTGAATTTACAAGCGTCCTATGGCATGGGTGTTGCTACAGGATTTATACCAAGCAAAGCCCCCGTATCCGTATCAAAGAGGATGGAAAAAGAGTTGTCTTTGCTCTTCGGGATTTGATTGGCGAGCGAAACTCGTGTGCCAAATTGAGTAATGGGTAACTCCACCTCGGCAAAGAGGCGAGAGCCTTTATGGAGGCGAACAGTGGCACTCCCCGGCAAGTTATATATGATGCCATGCAACTTCCGCTCCTGCTTTGCCAGCTCCTCGGGGGAGAGCAAAGGGGCTCGGCGCGTTGCTTTTAGGTCTAGGGTAATCGCTTCTCCCTCTCGGCTCGTTGCCGGGAGTAACCCCACGACGGGAGAAAAGCGAGCGATGGTGCGGTGGTTTATCTCCTCCTCCGGCTCCACTTTGTAGCGTTGCGTAAAAGGTTCGCGTGCAGTCGTCCCCACAAAAAGACGCTCCACAGCCGCAATTTGTCCCTCAAGACGAGAGACAGCAAGGGTGTAAGCCTCTCCCTCTCGGGGGGCAAACTCAGCCTTACCCGAGAGCAGACTCATGAGATCTTCTCGAAGAGAAAAAAGGTGATTGGCAGCAATTTGAGCCTTTTTAGCACGCGAAGTAGCCAAGGCAAACTCCCGAGGGAGCAAGGGGTCTACCCCCTCTTGCCTAGGGGCAAACGGCGGAGATGTAACCTCCTCTTGTGGGGGCGTAGAATAGCCGTTGATACCCGATAGTATTCCATTTTTGGTTAGAGCGACATAGCTATAGGGCTGCGCTGCCTTAAACTCCACTAGGTAACTATAGTTTTCGTCAGGGACTCCCAACGAACGAACTTCTGCCGACTCAATCTCATACGATATGGTCAATTCGGTAGCCACTTTCTGCCCGAGAAGAAGTGGGGCATAATCCGAAAATTCTCCCGGAGTTACGGTTGTTTTTACGACCCTTAGAGCTATATCCAACCGGCTCTTAGGCAAGTAGTATACGACGCCTCGGTCTTGATATTCGGTAGCGGAGTAGCGTACAACATCAGTCTGCGCCCACATCATCATGGGACATAAAATGATGAAAGCCACAGAGAGGGCTAGTTGCTGTAAAGCCTTGTGCATGATACCATTTGCCAATTTCGTGAGAACAAAACTAATCAATTCCCTTATATTGGCTAGCCTTTATGACAAAAAATCTCTTTTCACACTCCTCAAAAGGGCTCATTTCGTCTGATGCTGCGCCGAGAGCATTCCGCAGGCGGCAGCGATGTCTTCCCCTCGCGAAGCTCGTATCGTTGTAGGCACTCCCGCCCCGTTGAGATAGTCTGCAAAGCGTTGCATTCGCTCCTCTTGGGAAGAGGGCAAAGCCACATTAGGGATACGATGGTAACGGATCAGATTGATATGACACTCGAGAGGACGGATAAGCCGCAGGAGTGCTTTGGCATGGGCGATATCGTCGTTAAGCCCCCCGAAAACGATGTACTCAAAAGTAAGTCTACGCTGCCCCGAGAAGTTATACCGCTTGAGGGTCTCTATCGTTTTCTCTATGGGCATGGCTCGCTCTATGGGCATCATTGAGAGTCGCTCCTCGGGGAGGGCGTTATGCAAACTAATCGCAAGGTGACAAGAGCATTGCTCCAAAAACTTAGAAAGCCCCGGTTCCAATCCGATAGACGATAACGTGATTCTCTTGGGGCTCATGGCCAACCCCGAGGGATGCGTAAAGCAAGCAATGCTCTTGAGTACGGCCTCCACATTGTCGAGCGGCTCCCCCATTCCCATATAAACGATATTGGTAAGCTTGTCACTATCGGGTATGGAGAGAATCTGATTTACAATCTCGGCAGAGGTAAGATTACCCTTGAATCCCTGCTTCCCGGTCATACAAAAGAGGCAATCCATCTTGCATCCGATCTGGGAAGAGACGCATAGCGTAGCGCGATCCCCCTCAGGGATGAAAACACTCTCGACGTACTGCGCCCCATCACCCACGGCAAAGAGGAACTTGCGCGTACCGTCTTTGGAGTCGGCTCTTGCTACGGGTGCCTTTCGCCCTATCGTTGCTTTCTCTTGCAGCAGAGCCCGATGGCGAAGGGAGATATTGGTCATTTCGTCAAAGGAAGTGACGCGTTTGTTGTAAATCCAATCTGCCAACTGCCGACCTGCGAACTTAGGCATCCCAATGGAGAGAGCAAGGCCGGTAAGCTCCTCGGGTAGCATCCCTAATAGGGTAATCATACAGAGTGAAAGGGGGCTAATCTACCAATTCAAAATCGATTTGCCGACGCTCAAAGTCGCTATGGATGGCACGCACGCGCACCGTATCTCCAAGGGTAAACTTACGTCTATACCGCCGACCCACAAGGGCAAAATTCTTCTCGTCGTAGTCGTAGAAGTCGTCATTAAGAAGTCGCATCGGCACCAACCCCTCACAATGCGAATGGGTTAGTTCCACATAGAACCCCCACTCCGCCACATTGGAGATAACCCCATCAAATACTTTGCCTAAGCGTGTACTCATATATTCTACCTGCTTGTAACGTACGGAGTCTCGCTCGGCTTTGGCGGCCACTTGCTCCTGATCGCTACAATGTTGGGCGTACGCCTCGTACTCGGCTTGCGGCACACTGCCCTCGCCTGCCATATAGCGGGCAACAAGGCGATGCACCAAAAGGTCGGGATAACGGCGGATAGGCGAAGTAAAATGGGTGTAATACTCAAAAGCCAGCCCGTAGTGACCGATATTTTCTGTACTGTACTCAGCACGAGCCATCGTGCGTACAGCCATGGTTTGGATGAGTGTTGCCTCAGGCTTATCTTGCGAAGCCTCAATCACGGCATTGAGGTTCTTGCTAATGGCACTAGCCTCAGTAGCGTTTTTGAACTGGTAGCCAAAACGACGAATAAACGCCCCCATCTGATTCAGTTTGTCCCCATCAGGGAGGTCATGGATACGGTATATAAAGGTCTTGGCGTCCCCATTACTATTGCGCTGCTTCTTGCCAAACTCGGTAGCAACCGTCCTATTGGCAAGGAGCATAAACTCCTCAATGAGTTCGTTTGCTGTGCCATGAGGGCGAGCCATTACATCTACAGGACGCCCCTCGGCATCGAGTACAAACTGTACCTCCTGACTAGAGAAGTTGATTGCCCCTTGGGCAAAGCGACGCTTCCGAAGGAGCTGAGCGAGACTATGTAGCGAGAGGATAACCTCGGCATCGTCGCCCTCCTTCGTGTCAATCACTTGCTGCGCCTCCTCGTAGGCATAGCGTCGGTTGCTCTCTATAATGGTACGTCCAATGCGATACGACTGTACCTCAGCCGCTTCGTTAAGCACGAATACACACGAGAAGGCAAGGCGCGCTTCGTTGGGGCGCAGACTACACAAATCGTTACAAAGCCGCTCCGGCAACATGGGGATCGTACGGTCTACAAGATAGATACTCGTAGCTCTATCGTAGGCCTCCTTGTCAATCACGCTCCCCGGGGTTACATAGTAGCTCACGTCCGCAATATGCACACCCACCTCCACAAGGCCGCCCTCCAACTTACGCCACGAAAGGGCGTCGTCAAAGTCTTTGGCATCGGCAGGGTCTATGGTAAGCGTGAAGACTTCTCTAAAATCCTCCCTCTTTGCCATCTCCTCACTAGGGATCTCTGAGGGGATCTGACGCGCAGCCTCTTCGGCCTCTTCGGGGTACGAATAGGGGAGATCGTACTCTGCCAGGATAGCGTGCATCTCAGTGTTGTTGTCTCCGGCTGCCCCCAAGACCTCTACCACTTCGCCCGTAGGCTCGGGCTCTCGTGCGCCCCAATGCGCAATTCGGACAATGGCCTTGTCGTTGTTTTTAGCCCCTGCCAACGCCTCTCGGGGGAGCAGGATGCGACTATCGAGGGCACGATCTTCGGTATGCAGATAGGAAAAACCTTTCGTAACGACAACGCGCCCCACATAGGTAGAGCGACGGCGCTGCAAGACCTCCACTACCTGCCCCGTGCGAGTACGGCGCGCCTTGAGCGGGAAAAGAGCCACACGCACTCGGTCTCCCGGTAGGGCATGCTCCGGATTATTTCTATCAGAAACGATAACCTCCGCGCTCTCATCGTCGGGCACAACCACGCAATAATTACGGCGAGACTCGAAGACGCCCTCCAGCATCTCTCCGCCCACCTGGTAGCGGTAACGCCCAATCTCCACTTGTGTGAGCATACCCTGCTCTACCAGAGACTCCAGCGTACGCACCACAAACTGCTTCTCAGACATGGTGGTAAAGCCCAGACTTGCGGCTACGGCCTTATAGTTTACCACCTCGCGAGGGTGGCGAGTAAAATAATCTATGATGCTATCCACAATCTTATGACCCGAGAGACGCTTATTCCGTGCAAGCCGCTTAGTACCCGACTTGCGCGCCGTAGCTTTGCGTCGCCCCGTTATTGTTGTAGATTTTGTTGACTTCTTTTTCATATTACTTTGTCATACTCCTCTCCCCTTTCAGCAGAGAGTAAGGGAGAGAAAGGGGAGGAGAAAGAAAAAAGATCACTGCTCGGGGCGATACTTACCGCCCTCTTCATCACCCAAAATGCCCAAGTAACTCACGTAACGCGATGGGGCAATCTCACCTCGCTCTAGGGCTGCCAAGACGGCACACCCAGGCTCATTGATATGGGTACAATTGTTAAATCGACACCCCTCACTCAGGGCAAAAAACTCCCGAAAGTAGTGATGCGCATTGTGCTCATTCATCTCCAGCGTACCAAAACCTTTGATGCCGGGAGAGTCGATAAGATACCCACCGCCACGCTCGGCAGCAAGGGGAATCATAGCACTATAAGTAGTGGTGTGCATACCCGTACCATGTGCCAAACTAATGCTATGGGTACGCAGAGAAGAACCTGGGAGCAGGGCGTTGATAAGACTACTCTTACCTACTCCGGAGTGCCCACTGAGGAGCACAATACGCCCTGCGATATGCGGCCAAACCTCCTCCAGACCTATCCCTTCTGTCGCCGAGATGGAGAGTGTAGGATAACCCAAGGGAGCATAAATCAATTGCCACTCGGCAAGCCGCCTATTCTCCTCCTCTCCGTAGAGGTCTATCTTATTAAAAAGCAAAACAACGGGGATGTCATACGCCTCCGCTGTTGCCAAAAAACGATCGACAAAAGTAAAGCTCGTCTCGGGTTGTATCATCGTAACCACGAGCAAAGCCACATCTATATTGGCCGCAAGTATATGCGACTCCTTAGAGAGGTTGGAAGCCTTGCGGATGATGTAGTTACGCCTAGGGCAGATAGCGGTAATGTAGTAGGGGTGCTCCAAATCCTCTCGAGTAGGCTGCAACTCCACCCTATCTCCCACCACCACGGGGTTGGTAGAGCGGAGTCCCTTGAGCCGCAAGTTACCCTTAACGAGAGCGTCACACTCCCCTCCGTCACCATCGAGTAGTACCCGACACAGATTGCCAACGCAACGCAGTACGAGCCCTGTCATTTTAGTTGTTAGATGTTAGAGAAGAAGCCTCGGGGAGCTAAAGCACTCTCCCACAAAGAAGAGCCCAAGCCTCCCTGCTCCGCCGTTGCATCTCTAAATCTAAATCAAACGGTAAGGATTTCCTTCTCCTTGGCAGCGAAAAGTTCGTCGCAACGAGATATGTACTTATCGTGTAGCTTCTGAATTGCTGCCTCGGCATCCTTGGCAACATCTTCGGGAGTGCCGTCTGCCTTTACGCTCTTCTTAACGGCATCTATAGCGTCGCGTCGCGCATTACGCACGCTTATTTTTGCCTCTTCTACCTCGCCCTTTACCTGCTTTACAAGCACCTTACGACGCTCTTCGGTAAGAGGGGGAATGCCAATGCGGATAAGATCGCCGTTATTCTCGGGCATAATCCCAAGGGGTGAGTCGATAATGGCCTTCTCAATATCCTTGATAATCTTCTTCTCCCAAGGAGTAATAACGATAGTACGTGCATCGGGCACGGTCACGGTACCGACCTGATTGAGGGGAGTCATCGTGCCATAGTAAGACACCATAATGTCGTCGAGTATCTTGGGATTGGCTTTGCCGGCACGTATGTGTGCGAGCTTTTCGTCGAGATACTCAATGGCATTTTGCATCCCTGTTTCTGCCTGCTGTTGGTATTGCTTTACGTCACTCATATTGTCTATTGATGGGGGAATGTGTATTTGTTAGTTATGTACAAGGGTACCTATCGGGTCTCCACCAAGTAGCTTGGATAGGTTGCCGGGGGTATCCATATCAAACACCATAATCGGGAGATTGTTCTCTTTGCAGAGGGTCATAGCGGTAAGATCCATTACCTTGAGATTGCGTGTATAGACTTCGTCAAAGGTAATTTTATCGAATCGTGTCGCTGTTGGGTCTCGTTCGGGATCGGCAGTATAGATACCATCCACACGCGTGCCTTTGAGTAGGTAGTCCGCCTTGATTTCCACCGCACGTAGGGCAGAAGCGGTATCCGTTGTGAAGAAAGGATTGCCCGTACCACCGGCAAAGAGAGCCACATATCCCTCTTCTAGCTTTTCGATTGCCTCATGCGAACTGTAGAGGCGAGCCACCGGCTCCATGCGAATAGCCGTATATACGATGGCCTTGCAGCCAATAGCCTTGAGGGCTGAGCCTAGAGCGAGGGCATTGATTACGGTGGCAAGCATCCCCATTTGGTCGCCCGTGGTTCGATCGAATCCACGCGCGGCGCCACTCATTCCTCTAAAGATATTGCCCCCTCCTATCACGATACCTATTTGGCAACCACGGGCTGCCTCTTGGGCGATTTCTTGGGCATAAGCCGCCAGTCTTGCATCATCTATACCATGACCGGAACCGGCGGCGAGCGACTCTCCGCTCAACTTTAGTAGTACTCTTCGGGGTTTCTGCATTGCTTTCTTCTCTTACAATTATATGCCACAAAGATAGCAATTGTTTTCTGCCCAAAGGGAACGTAGAAGGCGGTACAGATTGTAGATAGAAAGCGAATCAATCGGATGGAGAAAAAACCACAGGGTAAAACTTTTTCCGTTTCTGCCCGAAACAAAAAATTTTCTTGGGCAGAAATGCCCCTCTTTTTTTGGCTGAAAAGGGAAATTTTTTCACCCAATACTTTCCTCGTTTTTTGGGTGGAAAAAATTCAAAAGACACCGGACTTCGTCCATGAAGTCACACAAGGCAAGAAAAAGAGAAGGAGAGCAACGGAGCAGCTACACACCTTCGGAGAGCGTGACGCTAGCCCCTCCCACTTGCCCTTTGAAAGGGGGATACTCTTTCGTCAGCCGTACCATAATCCCCTCCACTTGGGGGAACTGCCCACGAATACGCCGTAAGATACGCCCTGCGGCATGCTCCAGCAGCTCCGAAGGGATAGCCATCTCCTCCTCCACAGCCGCATACACCTCGGCATAGTTAAGCGTATCTTGGAGTTGATCGGAGAGCGCAGCACGAGAGAGATCGACCGATAGCTCCAAATCTACAGAGAACCAATTGCCCACCTTTTTCTCCTGAGGGAGTACGCCATGGTAGGCATAGAAACGCATGGCATTGAGCGAGATTTTACTAGTCATTAAGAGGGATTTTTATACGAAATGTGGTGCCAATACCTACCTCACTGCGCAAGAGCGTAATACGCCCATGGTGATAGGTCTCGACAATGCGGCGAGCCAGCGACAAGCCCAAGCCCCATCCGCGACTCTTGGTTGTGAACCCGGGGTTGAAGATGCGCCTACGATGGCGAGGAGCGATACCGCGACCCGTATCGGTTATATCAATAAGGGCGACATGGCCCCTACGCTCTATGGCAATGGTGATCTCACCCTTACCCTGCATGGCATCGACGGCATTCTTCACGAGGTTCTCTATAACCCAGCTCCACAGTGCAGGGATAAGCATAACCGGCAGCGGCTCCGAGGGGAAGTCGTAAAAGAGGGTGACCCCACGGCTAATGCGCGTGGAAATATAGCGAGCGGAGGTAGCGACCTCTTCGGCAAGGTCGCATCGTTCGAAATGGGGTTCCGACCCTATTTTTTGGAATCGGTGCGCAATGGTCTGTAGACGCTCCACATCCTTGTCCATCTCCACGAGCGACTCTTCCGCAAAGCCTTCAGCTCGCAACAATTCGAGCCATGCGAGCAAAGACGAGATGGGCGTACCCAGCTGGTGTGCCGTCTCCTTCGAGAGGCCTACCCAAAGGCGGTTTTGTGCATTGCGCTTTGCCCACACGGCGGCGATAATCACGATGCCGACAAAGAGAATGAAAACAACGCCCTGCAGCCAAGGGAAGAGCGTCAAACTCTCCAGTGTAGAGCTATCCGAATAGTAGAGATATTGGTACCCCTCCGCGCCTAAATCTATGGCAATGGGCGGATAGCCCCCTCGCACCTGAGCGAGGTAGCGACTCAGGTATTCTAGCGTATCGCGCCCCTCCGGGATGGAAATGTTGTTAAAAGAGACAATCGAATCCCTATCTGTCACGAGAAGTATAGGTATCGTCTCATTGCTTTGTATGATATGGAGCATCAGATTGAGGGCATTTTCTTCGCTATCACTGGCAAGCCCCTCCGTTGCCTCCGCCCACAACTCCATCTTGGCTCGCTCGTCCGCCACCATCTTGCGGTGCAGTTGCTGCGATAGCACCACAGGCAGCGTAGCTACAGCAATAGCCAAGAGAGCCAGCAAGATATTGAGGGAAAGGCTATAATGCTTCATACTGCAAAGTTAGAGTACAGCCTGCTTACTCCAGCGAATAAGCCCCACTACGGCCAGAACCGTATAGACGACAAAAAAAGCGGCCGTGATGTAGAAACCCTGCAAGAAGTAGAGCGTACAATAGAGCGCATTGGAGACAATCCAACAATACCAATTCTCTAGGAACTTCTTCGCCAATAGCCACATCCCCACAAAGCCACAGCAGGTGGCTATGCTATCCAATAGGGGATAGGGGCTATCCGTCAGGTAGGCAAAAAGAGGCAACAGAGCACTGGACAAAGCCACGACTCCCCCAAGAAGTGCGGCGAGAGTAAGCTCCCGATTTTTTCGCTGTTGCCGTACAAAACTCCTAATTGCCCCTTCGTCTTCCGTAGTTTTTCCCTGCCTTGCCCAAAGCCACCAGCCCCAAATGGAGGTAATGAGGTAGTAAAGATTGACAATAATATTGCCGTACACCTTGCTCTGCCATGAGATATAAATATAGAACAAGGGGAGCAGTACCCCCACGCGCCAGAGCCACATACTTGCCTTTACCTCAAGTACAAGATAAAGCACCCCGAGGGCAGCTGCTACAAGTTCGATAATCTGAATATAGTCCACAAGAAGCGAAAGGGTTAGGGATTTATACTTAGAATTTGGGAGGGAAGAGCCCCTCGATATACTGCTGCATCACTTGGCGCACCTTCGCTCTATTGGCACAACCATTGGCTAGGAGGGCTACGGCATAGACCCGTCTTTGGTAGTAAAGATACCCGGCATAGGTCTGCACCCCTCTCATAGATCCACTTTTGCAGTAGAGTTTAAGAGAAGTTCCCGGCATAAAACTTTTGACCGTTCCTTCCCGCCCCACTCTAGGGAGCGATTGCGCAAAAGCATCAAGCGTATTCCCACGTGCCTTAGTAGAGACCCCTACGAGCAAAGCTACCATATCTTGGGCAGATAGTCTATTGGCACGAGTGAGACCCGACCCATCGTAGAGATGCGCCTTTGGAGAGAGAGTCACCCCCCAGTTACTCAAGATCTCCTGCTCCCGAAGCCAGGCGGCATTACTTGTTGCCCCATTCTCTTTTACAAGTGCTTTGAAAAGGGCTTCGGCATAGTGATTGAGGCTTCGGTAGTTCATTTCTCGGCAAAGATCCCTCAAAGAGGGGGAGTAGTAACGCCCTATCAGAGTACGAGGATGAGAGGAAGACTCAAAACGCGCCTCCTCTTGCCCCAAGATTTCAACACCCTGCCCCTCAAGCGTAGCACGAAGCAAACGAGCTGCATGCAGAGGTGGATGCGGAAGATCTATAGCCACACGCACACTCTCTCTGTTGCAGGGGAGCGTGCCCAGTAGCGTACGATGCTCTACAAGGTTGGCACCATCTCCCTCCCAACCCTGCGTTTTGCAGTTTACTTTTAGGCGATTGTCGAGCGCGAGTTGCACCCCTTTGGGGTAGGTGCCTACAAGGCGGATGCTATCTTCTACCCCCCCGGTTGCGAAATAGAGATCGAGCCAATTGTCGTACAAATTGAAGCCATACACCCCTGCGGCGTAGTAGTCCCCACGATCATCGGGAGCCCAACGGGGGTGAATGCCCATGCGCTCGAAGCGAGAGGCATCTATCACAATATTCCCCTCTATTCTGCGGATGCCTTTTGCCTGTACGGTCTGGAGTACACTCTGCTGCCAGCGCTCTTTGTCTTGCTCGAAGAACTTAGAATCGATGGAGGGGTCTCCGCTCCCTATTACTAGTAGATTGCCGTAGAGCACTCCCCTCTTCAGCTCTCCCTCCATGTACAATTCGGTGCAAAAAGAGTAGTCCGCTCCAAGCGACTCAAGTGCCGTAGCCGCAGTAACCAGTTTGGTAATGGAGGCTGGAGTACACAGCTCCTCGGGGCGATAGGCAGCCCAAAGTGTATCCTGACTCACATCCTGCACCGCAAAAGAATAACGGGCAACTCCGGACTCTTCGCTCGCACGAATCAAGCTATCGACACGCGCCAAAGCAAGGGGATTAGGGGCAACCCCTTGAGCAACTAACTGCCCTAAGGGCAGCGCCGCAAGAAGTAGAAAAAAGATATTTCGTAAAACCATAATAGAAGGTGTTATTGCAGGTATTCGAGCCGGGCAATAATAGCCTGTGCTGCCATTTTAGGGTTGTCTTCTGTTGGGAAATAACACCAAACAGGGTGTTGCCACGAACCCGTTTGGCTACATTTGGCATATGCCTTGTCGTAGTAGACAAGGGCGAGACTAGCCGCCGTGTGGAGATCTCCTGCCTCTACAGCCTCTCGGGCTTGGGTAAAACGCTCTGCCCCCAGACGCTTGCGAATCACCCCAAAAGCGTGCAACAAAGCCTCCTTACCCAGCACTCCATACTCGGCAACGATGCGTTCCACACGAGCCTCTCTTGGGGTAGAATACTCAACAAAGGGCGCAGATTGCATCCTCTGCCAAAAGCCGGGCGTGAGGGCACAATGCCCTATCATTTCGCTCTCCCCCTCCACCCATACGGGTCTCTTGGGGTCTAGGGGCAAAAAGGCTTCGCCTAGGAGATTTAGGAACTCCTCGCCCGAAGGTTGGGGCCGATCCGGATGACCGCCAAAGACAGAACCGCGGTGCCGTGCCAATCTCTCAAGATCTACCACTTGCTGACCTAGGCAGGCAAGCTCGCTCAGTACCTCCGTTTTGCCACATCCTGTAGCTCCCCCCAATACGATAAGAGCGTATTGCAGAGGCTCCTGCATCATCTCCTGGTGATAGGCGCGGTAGCCTCCCTCCATACGATACACCGATAGCCCGGCAATAGAAAGGAGCCATGCAACCGCCTCGCTCCGCATACCTCCTCGGGCGCAATAGACGCCAATTCGCCCATCCTCGCCGGCGAGCGTCTTGGCCTCCTGCACAAGGGAGCGCATTTTACCTCCTACGTACTCCAGCCCCAGCTCCACGGCAGCATCTCGCCCCTCTTGAGCGTAGAGGGTACCAACGGCAGCGCGCTCTTCGTTAGAAAAAAGGGGGAGAGAATAGGCACCCAAGAGATGAGCTCGAGAAAATTCCCCGGGAGAACGCACATCAACGATAGGTACCCCCTCGGCACGTAAAGCAAGGATTTTTCTAGGCGAACAGGTCTCAGACATTAGATTTTGGATAGTCTCTGCTTGATCTCGTGAAGGCGATTAAGCGCTTCGAGAGGGGTCAGATTATTGAGGTCGATACCGAGGAGATCGTCTCGAATCTCCACGAGTAGAGGGTCTTCTAATTGGAAGAAAGAGAGTTGCACCAAGTCCTCACGAGAGGGGGCGGATGAGTGGTGCGTCGCTTTAAGGCCGGCAGTCTCTATGGCTTTCTCAGCGTCTGCCGAAGTGCAAGACTCCTCTTGGGCGTGCTCCTTCTCTAGGCATTGCAGCACCACTTGGGCACGCTCCACAATCTGCCGAGGCATCCCCGCAAGCTTAGCCACTTGGATACCAAAACTGTGCTCATTGCCCCCTTCCTCCAACTTGCGAAGGAAGATCATGGTACCCTCGACCTCCCGAGCCGAAACGTTGTAGTTGCGTACACGCGGATGCTTTTTGGCAAGCTCGTTAAGCTCGTGATAGTGGGTGGCAAAAAGGGTTTTGGGGTGGTGCGCCGGATGATTGTGTAGATACTCCACAATAGCCCACGCAATGGAGACTCCGTCGAAAGTGCTCGTACCGCGCCCCAGCTCGTCAAAAAGCACCAAACTCCGAGGGGTTAAGTTGTTGAGAATGCTCGCGGCCTCCTGCATCTCCACCATAAAAGTGGACTCTCCCATGGAGATATTATCGCTCGCCCCAACTCGGGTAAAAATACTATCCACCAAGCCAATAGAGGCCTCTCGTGCCGGTACAAAGCTCCCAATTTGTGCCATAAGGGTAATAAGAGCGGTCTGCCTGAGGAGGGCACTTTTACCACTCATATTGGGCCCCGTAACGATCATTATTTGGCAGTCGTTATTGTCCAAATGCACATCGTTGGCAATGTAGGGTTCGCCCTGAGGTAGCTGACGCTCAATTACGGGGTGGCGCCCCTCTTTTATATCTATAGTGAGGGAATCATTCACCTGTGGGCAGCAATAGTCGTAAGCCTCCCCCACTTCTGCAAAAGAGCGAAGCACATCAAGCATCGCGAGGAGGTGACTATTGCGGAGAAGTGCCGTAACCTGAGGTTGAGCATCGTCCACCAGCTCTGCAAAAAGCATTGTCTCTAGAGCAAGAATCCGCTCCTCGGCCCCCAAGATTTTGCTTTCGTATTCTTTGAGCTCTTCGGTGATATAACGCTCGGCACTCACAAGGGTTTGCTTACGAATCCACTCGGGCGGCACCCTATCTTTATGGGTATTACGCACCTCTATGTAGTAGCCAAAGACGTTATTAAAGCCCACCTTTAGACTTGTGATACCCGTACGCTCGATCTCGCGCTGCTGTAGGGAGAGCAAGTAGTCTTTGCCGGAAAAAGCAAGGCTCCTCAGCTCGTCCAACTCTTCGTTGTAGCCCGTAGCGATCACTCCGCCCCTATTTACAAGGGGAGGGGCATCCGGATTTAATTCGTATCGAATGCGGTCTCTTAGTTCAGTACAGGGTGCCAACTCTTTCCCTAAAGCCTGAAGGGAGGGACAAGCACTCTCTTCTGCCACTTTTTTGATGGGCTCTAAAGCGGTGAGGGCATCGGCTAGGTGCACCATCTCGCGAGGTGAAATGCGCTTCATAGATACCTTAGAGGCGGTGCGCTCTAGGTCGCCCATCTCCCTCAAATGCTCCTCGAGTACGAACCTCACTTGGGCATCGTCCACCAAAGCACGTACCACCGACTGCCGCTCCTCTATCGCTGCAACACTCTTGAGGGGGAAGGCAATCCACTGACGGAGAAGGCGTGCCCCCATGGGCGTATAGGTGCGATCCAAAATATCTTTCAGACTACATCCCTCCTGATTCATCGTGGAGAGAAGCTCCAAACTACGTGCCGTAAAGCCATCAATACGCACATACTGCTCCTCATCAATGCGGTGCAGTGAGGTAATGTGCCCCAGTTCGTTGTGCTGCGTAAGGTCTAGATAATGCAAAATGGCTCCTGCCGCAGTGAGAGCGGACTCCATACCCTCAAGCCCGAAACCTTTGAAGTTGCGCACGGCAAAATGGCGTAGAAGTCTCTCTTGATTGTTGCTCGGGATAAAGAGCCAATCGTCCGCCTCGAATATATAGGTGCGGTAGGTGAGTTGACTATCGTAGAGAAGGCGTGTACTCCGCTCTACAAGGATCTCTTTGGGTCGGTAGCCTGCGAGTAATTTATCAACAAGGGCTGCGCACCCCTCAGTTGTAGCAAACTCGCCCGTAGAGAGGTCTAGAAAGGCCACTCCCATACGCTCTTTGGCAAACGAAATGGCAGCTACATAGTTGTTTTCTTTGTTCTCTAAAACGTTGTCGCTAACGGCAACCCCCGGGGTAACCAACTCCGTAATGCCTCGCTTTACCAGCTTTTTGGTTTGCTTGGGGTCCTCCAGTTGGTCGCAAATAGCCACTCGCTTACCGGCTCGCACAAGGCGTGGCAAGTACGTCTCCAAGGCGTGATGAGGGAACCCTGCCAGCTCTACATGCTGTGCAGAGCCATTGGCTCGGCGTGTAAGTGTAATCCCCAAGATGCGCGAAGCCTCTACGGCATCCTCTAGAAAGGTTTCGTAGAAATCGCCAACCCTAAAGAGCAGAATTGCATCCGGATGCTTCCCTTTTATCTGCAAGAATTGCTTCATCAGAGGGGTCTCAACTACATTCTTTGCCACAACAATAACTCACTATATTACACTCTACTAATGTCTTACAAAGATAGGGTTTTAGTGCCAAACTCGGCACCACTGCCACCACCTAGATCCAGGGTGCAGATTCCAGTATCAAATGCAACAGTATGGCAAAAGTAATGCTAGTACTTCATTCGGGGATTTAAAGTCCAAACTTTTCCTAGGTCTGATGTTTATCATATTTGTTTGTCATCGATGTCTTTGAACGAAGTCCCTTTGGGCATGTATTATCGAATACACTTTACAACTGGAAAATACGGTTTCTGTCAAATAATTCTCTAAATCTTTCGTTGATAAGCCTTTTGATGTTGTACCTTTGTAGCCAAAGTAAATTGTAGCCGATATGGAAAAAGACACCTTCTTTCAACTCCTCACAGATGAAGTGGAAACGTATAAAGATTTTCTCGAGACGGATAGTCAAGACTGGATTGTCAAGGGATTTATAGACGTAGATAAAAACGTTTATACGATAACTAATGACACAAAAGTTGTTTCAAAGATTATAGAAATTCTACTTATTCCTAAACTGGACAGTTTTGCTCGTAGAAATGAGATGAGGTTAGAATTGCCATCCAAGCAAAATTTCTATCCAGACCTGACATTTAAAGACAGCGAGGAGCATTTGTTTGCTGTTGATTTTAAGTCCAGCTATTATGATGGGGAAAATGTAAATGGTCTTACGTTAGGGTCTTATTGGGGGTACTTTAGAGAACGAGACTCTATAAAAAACATGGATTATCCCTACAATGCTTATAGCTCTCATTTGGTTCTCGGGATGCTTTACAAACAAAGCCAACTTCAGGTAGATGAGTGTGAGGTGTACTCCGTGGACGACCTACATACTATTCACTCTGTAATAGAGAACTTTATATTCTTTGTTCAGCCGAAATGGAAAATAGCAAATGATATTCCAGGAAGTGGCAATACACGAAATATCGGAGGTATTACCAACATCCAGAATCTTTTGGAGGGAAAGGGCCCTTTTTCAGAGTTGGGAGAAGAAGTTTTCGATGACTATTGGAAAGGGTATTTCAACAAGGTAGATGCTAGAACAGCAGGTATAGGAACCCCCAACTATAAAAACCTAAAAACCTATAAAGAATATTTGGAATCTCAACAACAAATTCTAGATAAGCTTTAAATTCATGTCCATAATTATACCTCCGATTAAGTCTCAAGGGATTAAAACTAAATTGGTTCCTTGGATACTTGATTTGATTGAAAGCTCTGGATTAGATTTAGAGCAGACTAACTGGATAGAGCCTTTTCTAGGAACAGGTGTTGTTGGATTAAATATCCCTGTTGGGGGAAAGAGAATTGTAGGAGACACGAATCCTCATATCATTAACTTCTATAATGCACTAAAAGACGGGGAAATTACGCCTCTCAATATGCGATCTTATTTGGAATTTGAGGGGGTATTACTGTCAAATTCAGGAAAAGACGGGTATGAGCATTATAGAAAAATTCGAGATCGCTTCAATCAAGATCAAAGCCCATTTGATTTTCTTTTTCTTTCTCGTGCTGGTTTTAATGGTATGATGCGTTTTAACAAGATGGGCTATTGGAATATTCCATTTTGTAAGAAGCCTAATAGATTTTCGCCTGCTTATATAACAAAAATATGCAATCAAATAGCAGCTGCAGAGAGAATTATAAAAGGTGGGAAATGGGAGTTTTGCCACCAAGATTTTGTAGAAACCATCCATAGAGCTAATAAAGGAGATATAATTTATTGTGATCCCCCATATTTTGGGAGACATGTGGATTATTACAATGGTTGGACTGAAGAAGATGAAGAGCGGCTATTTCTTGCTCTTCAGGGAACACAGGCTCATTTCATTTTATCGACATGGCATCATAACGAGTTTCGAAAGAACAAAATGATTGAACGTTTTTGGGGGCGATTTAATATAAAAACTCAAGAACATTTTTATCACAGCGGAGCTCGTATTGAAAATCGTCGCTCCATTGTTGAAGCTCTAGTCTCT
Source organism: Porphyromonas endodontalis ATCC 35406 (assembly GCF_000174815.1). Classification (GTDB taxonomy): domain Bacteria; phylum Bacteroidota; class Bacteroidia; order Bacteroidales; family Porphyromonadaceae; genus Porphyromonas; species Porphyromonas endodontalis. Next base: position 35,865 of record NZ_ACNN01000014.1, on the reverse strand, counting down.
AATTTTGATATAGAGTAGAGATAATGTCTTTTGTAACTAAAAGCCTTATACTCTTACCTATTAGGTTTTATTTGATTACAGGAAGAGGGATAGACCTCTCATTCTATATAAAAGTTTCTAATCACTCGTCTCCATAGCGTGCTCGTTGCGAGCCCAAGCACAACCTCTCCACACCCTCACTCCTCCTCTACACGAAAATAGGTCTCCCCTTCCCTACAAATCGGGAAGAAAGACCTATCATTCCTAGGAGGCAAATGGTCTCCTAGTGAGGGCTTATAGCCTAACTATCGTCTCAAACTAGGGCGTTAAAAGAACGTTGTTAAACCAATGGTTGTGGCAATCGAATTGCTCGTAACGTTACGGTATCTCGTGGGGTATCTGCTGTGGAGATATTGAAGTCCTAAGTCCACACCTACGTGCTTGTTGAGCATCAAAACGCCTCCGGCTCCGACTCCCATACCAAGGCCATGAAGGCTGGAGCCTCTAACAGAGACCCCCACATAACCAACTTGGAAATCGAGGTAGGGAATAAAGCCTTTTCCATGATTAAAGAAGTAGGTCAATGTTGGCATGGCAGAATAAGACACCGAACTTGCTGAAGAGGAATACAATATCTTTCCATTAAGCCCAAGTGCTAAATTATCGGCAATAAAACCGCCAAAAGAGGGAGAAAAGGCGAACAAGAACTCTTCGCCTGAGCCATTGGTGAATGTGGACTGGAAGGAGAGCTGAGAGGCTCCCGTAAGGAAATAATGCCCTCGTCTGGTTTGAGCGTTAACACTTTGTACAGCAAAACTTCCTAAGATAAAGCTCGCGACAAGAGCTAATACTAATTTCTTCATACTACAAGTTTTGATTTATTTCTTTTGAGATACCACGCTTGGTACTGGCCGCAAAGATATAAAACAAATTGACTCCCCTCTCTAGCAAAAGATTTTTCTTGCTTCACCTCTATGTTTTAACACTTAGGGAAGGAAAAATCCGAGAGGGTGAAGCGACTCCCCACAAAGAAAAGAAACCAAGAAACCCGAACCGTAGTTAGAGAATTAGCCTATACCAATACATTCAAGATCGTCAAATCCATCACTTAAAAGTACCTGCCTTGTATTGCCTCTTGTCCCGTATTATGTTACACCATTAAATTACCCTTCTAAATTAATTGTGCTTAAGCATGCCCTAGAGTTAATATTTCTACAGCCTTAGAAATGCACAATAATAAAACTGAGGAAGATTTATCCCAAATATTAACTTGCTCCTCTTCAGGCCTCTGCCCAAAAGAAAGCCCATCAGAGTTCATGTTGTTCTTACACCAACTAACAAACTCCTTCCGCCCCTGATCTGGATCTTTCGCCCAATTGACTTGAGCATGCCCGCCGTAAAATAGAACATCTAAAAGGATAAGCAAATCTGCTTCACACTCCCTAAGAAACCTAGAAGAGCGAGATAATTCATTATTCTGTATTTTCTCCATGATGGCACTAATAGTCACTTTCTTAGGCTTCTTGTTGTCCTGCTCCTCCAACTTCAAGATCGACAAAAAATCATCTATTTCACTCCTATATTTATCGAAAACACCCAAAAACTCGCGCAACTCGTCCGATGTTGCCTCAGTTGTCATTTGATTTGAGATGTCTTTATCAAGCTGCCTTAAAAGTTGGGAAATTTCATTCATCCGATCTCCTAAACAATTAAAATCAAGGCGGTATTCTTTCTTATTTGCACCCAAATCCTTCCCAATTGGGTAACGCATTACCATAGATTTTGAATCAAATTTATTAATCTCTCTTATGTAGCTCTCCAATGTATCGAGATCAACAGAACTTCCCACATGTTTTTTCCCTTTATTCAAGGAAGGTCGCAGTTTTGCCCAAAGCTGGCCAAGATCATGCCCTAATCCAAGAAACTCCCTTCTAGCTTCCACTGTCTGTTCTCCGTATCTAAAAAACAATGCCTTTAGATATATCTCTATAGAATGTCGATAATTAAAGAACAGCGGATATATAAGTCCATCTACTACTGATGGGGACTGAGATTTAGACTGCATTTTATCTAATAGCATTTTTGCACATTCAAAATATGCATCTGATATCGTTTCGAATGCATAGGCATCTTCCCCTTCCCATCCAAAATGTGCAAAAGGCTTCCTTCCAAAGATGTCATCTCTCGTGAGCTCACGAAAAATTCCATTGTTCTTATTCATAAAAACACTCTTAAAACAAATCAAAACATTAAATCAATCCTTCTTACATGCAAATATAACAAAAAACAATAAATACTCAATAGATTACTGATCCTATAGCAAGGATAACAGCATGACAAAAGGAGGAGAGGTGTTTGGTCGCTGATTTGAAGTTACTTCACCCTCTACAGGTGAAAGGCGGAGCGAAATAGGCCTAAAACGCGCGAACTCTAGGCCTATATTTTTTTGTTTCTTGGGCAAGACGAAAACTTTTCTAGGGCTACAGCAAAAAATCTGTAGAGCAAGAAAAAGATCGCTTTCTCACCTAGAGAAAAAAGAAATCCCCCTAAAGAGCTTTTCAATACTCTCTAGGGGGAAGTGTTTATCGCAACCTATGCGCTTCCTCTACAAAGGGAAGTTTCTCCCTCAAGAGGCACACATTACGAGCCCTATTTTGATCTAAAAGATCCTCTTACTTAAGGGGAACAAGAGAATTAATTAGTTCATCATCAGCAAGGAATGGCATGGTGATATGGTAGCCATCGGCGTGCGTCTTGTTAAATTCAGCACTCGTCTCCATAGCGTGCTCATTGCGAGCCCAAGCGCGACGAGCCACACCGCCCATTACGTCCCATGTCATAGCCGAGCGGAGGATATTGTCTACGCGCTCACTACCATCGAGTACCATACCAAATCCACCATTGATAGACTTACCGATACCTACGCCACCGCCATTGTGCAAAGCAATAAGGCTCATACCACGAGCCGCATTACCGGCAAAGCATTGTACAGCCATATCGGCCATTACGTTACTACCATCACGGATATTGGAGGTTTCGCGGAAGGGAGAGTCCGTACCGCTCACGTCGTGGTGGTCACGACCGAGCATGATGGGGCCTACCTCGCCATTGCGCACCATTTCGTTGAAGCGCAAAGCAATAGCCAAACGCCCGGCAGCATCTTGATAGAGGATACGAGCCTGTGTACCTACCACGAGTTCGTTTTTCTCTGCATCGCGGATCCAGATGTAATTGTCACGGTCTTGCTCACGACGATCGGGGTTAATGCATTCCATCGCTGCGGCATCCGTCTTGCGGAGATCTTCGGGCTTATTGGTAAGGCATACCCAACGGAAGGGGCCATATCCGTAGTCGAATAGCTCAGGACCCATAATGTCTTCTACATAGCTAGGCCAGATGAAGCCGTCCTTATCGTCTACGCCATTGCGGCTAATCTCGGTAATACCGGCATCGAAGCAGCTCTTCATAAAGGCATTACCATAGTCGAAGAAGTAGGTACCACGGGCTACAAGAGCCTTGACAGCCTCGAAGTGACGGTGCAAACCTTTGTCTACCTCTTCTTCAAACTTAGCACGGTCTTCTTTGAGAAGGCGAGTGCGTTCTTCAAACGAGAGGGTTACGGGGCAGTAGCCACCTTCGTAGACAGCGTGGCAGCTTGTTTGGTCAGAAAGGAGGTCGATATGGATGTTCTTTTCGATAGCGTAGTCCAAAAGATCTACCACGTTACCATGGTAAGCAATAGAGCAAGCTTCGCCCTTCTTTTGCGCCTCGAGTGCCATACGGAAAGCCTCTTCGCGGCATTCGGTACGGTGCTTTACCCAGCCTTGTCCGTGACGTGTATCGATACGGCTCGAATCCACCTCTGCGGTAATGCTCACAGCTCCGGCAATATCGGCAGCCTTAGGCTGTGCACCACTCATACCACCGAGACCGCTGGTAACAAAGAGCTTGCCTGCCAAGTTGCCCCCTGTGGGGATGTGAAGCTGCATACGTCCTGCGTTAAGCAGCGTATTGAAGGTACCGTGTACAATGCCCTGCGGGCCAATATACATCCAACCTCCTGCGGTCATCTGACCATAGTTGGCAACCCCCATCTGAGCGGCAATCTCCCAATCTTTGAGGTTGTCGTAGAGCCCTACCATCATCGAGTTGGTGATGATAACGCGGGGTGCACTGGGGTGAGAAGCAAACAAACCTAGAGGGTGACCGCTCTCAATCACGAGGGTTTCGTTCTCGGTTAGTTGCTCTAGATACTTGATGATGAGACGGTACTGAAGCCAGTTTTGGCACACCTGACCCGTCTCACCATAGGTTACTAATTCGTAGGGATAGAGAGCTACATCGAAGGAAAGATTGTTCTGAATCATGACTTGGAAAGCCTTCCCCTCCAAACAACGACCCTTGTAATCGTCTATAGAAGTAGCCTTGAGGTCACCCTCCGGACGGAAGCGGTAACCATAGATTTTACCACGAGTTTTTAATTCTTCGAGGAACTCGGGAGCCAGCTGTGCGTGCAACTCACGAGGCACATAGCGAAGCGCGTTGCGCAAGGCAACACGTGTTTGTGCGGGCGTCAAGCGGAAGCCACGGTCTGGAGCACGACGAATCCCTTCAACAAACGAGGGATAAGCGGGCAACGTAGCGTCTAAAGTAAAAGATCTTGTACGATTTTCCATATGATGAAAGTAGAATAATTATACTCAATTTGTGAGGACTAAGTCCATAAGATGATCCCAAGGATCACTCGGCAGACTTGGTAATAAACGATAACGGAAAGTAACCCCTATCAACTGCGCTTGGGGGGCTTTTTGTAGGAAGCGATCGTAGTAGGCTTTCCCACGCCCGAGGCGCACCCCTTGGGCAGTAAAGGCCACTCCCGGCACGATGATTAGGTCGAGGAGCGTGGGGTCTACAGCATCTTCCCGAGCCTGAGTAGGCTCTTTAATGCCAAAAGCTCCCCCCTCTTGCAGTTTTTCCGGATTATACGAATAGAAAGCGATAGTCTCGGCATCCTCTACTCGAGGGATGAAAAACTCCTTATCCCCGGGTACCGCCAAAAGGCTCTGCAGGCTTGGCTCATCCGGCAACGCCTCATAAAGGCCTATACGACGTGCCTTCTGCCACATCTCTGTTGCCAGCAAAGACCGAACAATGCTTTGCGCAGCCTCGGCTCGGTAAGCATCTGTCAGCGTCAGTTTATTAAGCTGACGTAGAGCAACCCTAATATCTTGTTTGGATCCCTGCATTAGTCTAGATTGTGGTACAAATATACTATAGTTTGAAAGATTTGCGGGCAGCCTCCAGCATCGCGTCTGAGGCATAGTAGACTCGATAAAACGCCTCCACGCCTAGGATATACTGGGAGATTTGGGCATAAAGCACGCTACGAATCAGATCTTTGCTCTCGTAGAGCATACCCGGGCGCAGCTCAATCCCTTTTTCCGAAGCAAAGCGAGCGTAATCGGCCACTAGGGAAGTATTATCGTCCAAATAACCCACAATGGCATCCGCACTCCCTAAAGAAGACAAAGCGCCTCTGTGGCTATCCGCATAGAGGAAGGCAAACTCCGTCATGGTACCGCTCTCCACACAACGCAAATAGTAACTATTGATCCCCACACTATCCGCAGGAATAAACAAGTCGGGCATAATACCAATGCCTCCATATACTATGCGTCCCTTATCCGTTTTGTAGCGCGGAGCTTTGCTCAGCCTTAGGCTATCCATTTGGTTGCTGAAGGTTTCGCCGGCCTCAAACCTTCGCTGGAGATCGAGTTGATAGTCCATACCTTCTCCCAACGTGTAGCTCTTTTGGATACAACGACCCGAGGGGGTATGGTAGCGAGCTATGGTAAGACGGAGCTGCGAACTATCGGGGAGGTAAAAAGCCGTTTGCACCAAGCCTTTACCAAAAGATCGCCGCCCCACGATTGTCGCGCGGTCGTGATCCTGCATAGCACCCGAGAAAACCTCGCTGCTCGATGCGGAATATTCGTTAAGAAGAATGGTTAAGGGAAGTGATTGCAGGACGCCATTGCCATTCGCTTTGTACTCCTCCCGAGGATAAGCCTTACCCTCAGTGTAGACAATGAGCTGCCCCTCTTTGAGAAATTCGTTGGAGAGACGGATGGCCGGCTCTAGGTATCCTCCGGCATTGTCTCGTAGGTCTATAATGAGGTTGCGTAGCCCTTCATCACGCAACTGTGTGTACTTATCTAGGAACTCTGCGACCGTATTGCGCGACCACTGAACGATGCGGATCACTCCGGTGGAATCATCGAGCATATAGCCCACATCCACGCTGTGGATGGGTACTTCGCCACGTACTACCTTCTTCGCTAGAGACTGCCCCTTGCGCAAGAGCTGGAGAGAAACGACAGAACCCTCTTCGCCCAACAAAATGCTTCGTACAGAGTCGGGGGATATTTTTTTTCCTATTAAAGGATGATTATCCGCCTTTAGGATGCGGTCTCCTGCCTGTAATCCGGCTCGCTCGGAGGGACCTCCGGGCAAAACCTCAATCACTACGGGAGTGTCAATCAAGGTATTAAAAGAAATCCCCACACCGCAGAAGCTACCATTGAGTCGCTGATTTTCCAAATCGCTCTCCTCTCTAGGGATATAAGCCGAGTGTGGGTCGAGCTCCTCTACCAGCTTGGGGAGGAGTCGCATCTGCAGCTCTCGTAGGTCTATCGAGTCTACATAATGCTCAGAAATCAGCTCCAAGACTTGATCTATAGGGCTGAGATTACGAATAAAAGATGAACGGAAAAATGGGGCACGAGTGGCAATCATCCAACTCAACAGCCCCCCAAAAAGTATCCCCAATAGGGCTACAATCGCGATTGTAAACGAGGAGAATCTCTTTTTCATATCCCCTTATATAGAGTCTTCGCTAAGGTCACACACTCTCTTTATCCGGAGCTACAAACTCCACCTCAATGCCTGCTCTCCTCAGGAGGTCTACCCCATCGGTAAGGCGATACTCCTCACCATAGACCACTCGCTTTATCTTGCTTTGGATGATGAGTTTGGCACATTCTACACAGGGGGATGCCGTAATGTAAATGGTAGCGCCATCGCTATTATTGCCCGAGCAGGCTACCTTGGTAATGGCATTTGCCTCAGCGTGGAGCACATAGGGCTTGGTAAGGCCGCTCTCATCCTCACACACATTCTCAAACCCTGAGGGAGTACCGTTGTATCCATCAGATATAATCATCTGATCTTTAACGATAAGAGCACCCACTTTTCTGCGGGTGCAATAGGAGTTTTCCGACCAAATACGCGCCATCCTGAGATAGCGTTTGTCGAGTACTAATTGCTTGTCTTCTTGTTCCATAGGTGTGGGAATAGTTGCTTACTCCGTCCTTACGATTTTTTCCGCTGCGAAAGTAGTGACAAATAATTAATCCACCACACCCCTCTTTCTTTAGTGCACTCCTTGGAATTGCGTGAGGAAACGCTTGTCGTTTTCGGAGAAGAGACGGAGGTCTTTTGCTCGATATTTGAGGTTGGTAATACGCTCCACTCCCAAACCAAAGGCGTAACCGCTGTACTCCTCGGGGTCTATTCCACTCTCGCGAAGGACATTGGGATCGACCATTCCGCAGCCCAAGATTTCTACCCAGCCGGTGTGCTTACAGAAGGCACATCCCTCTCCTCCACAGATATTACAGCTTATATCCATCTCGGCACTTGGCTCCGTAAAGGGGAAGTAACTCGGGCGCAAACGGATTTTCGTATCGGGGCCAAATAGCTCACGAGCGAAGTAAAAAAGAACTTCCCGAAGGTCGGCAAACGAGACGTTCTTATCAATATAAAGCCCCTCAATCTGATGGAAGAAACAATGCGCACGAGCCGAAATCGCTTCGTTGCGATACACACGACCCGGACAAATAACACGTATAGGAGGCTTAGTTGTTTGCATCACACGCACCTGTACCGAAGAGGTGTGCGTACGCAATAAAACATCCGGATTACGCTCTACAAAGAAGGTATCCTGCATATCGCGCGCAGGGTGATCCGGAGCAAAATTGAGGGCGGAGAAAACATGATAGTCGTCTTCGACCTCCGGCCCCAAAGCGATACTAAAACCTAGTTTTGCGAAAATCTGTATGATCTCCTCACGCACTAGGGTCAAAGGATGACGCCCCCCGATACTGGCAGGATAAGCCGAGCGCGAGAGATCAAGATGCTCAGCCGTCTCCTCCGTTTGTAGGGCATCACGCAAAGCATTGATGTGCTCTGTGGCCAGCGTCTTTACCTCATTGATAAGTGCCCCCAAGGTGCGTTTTTCTTCATTGGGCACACTCTTAAATTCCTCAAAGAGAGAAGGGATAATCCCTTTCTTGCTGAGATACTTAATGCGTAGCGCCTCCACTTCTTCGTGGCTCTTGGCGTGCTGTGAGCGCACCTCCTCTTGGAGGGCTTTGATTTTTTCTGCTAAAGACACGTGCTTTGCTTCTATTATGAGAGAGTTTGAAATCCTTCTATTATACCATTTGAGGAGGCTCAAAAGAGTATGGAACTGCAGTCAAAGAAAGCGAGATAAACGACTCGCCTCTACCTTCACCTCTCGCGACAATTGCCACCCCCTACTCCCAAACGATATAAATCAAAGACTCGGAGGGATCCTCTCCCTCTATGAGCATCTGTAGAGCACAGCTGCACTATCCACAGACGATCCCTCCGAGTTTTCTTGAGAAATCGGTGTTATGGCTCCGTGGCTATTCAGCACCTCGAAGCCATCTACACCCTATTGTCTCGCTTAGGCGTTTACCTTAGCCATGTGAGCGATGAGGCAGAGCACCTTATTAGAGTAGCCCCACTCGTTGTCGTACCAAGATACAACCTTTACAAACTTATCGGTAAGGGCGATACCGGCCTTAGCGTCGAAGATAGAAGTGCGGGGGTCTGTGGTAAAGTCGGTAGATACCACCATTTCTTCGGTATAACCGAGGATGCCCTTGAGTTCGCCTTCCGAAGCCTTCTTAACGGCAGCGCAGATTTCGTCATAAGTAGCACCCTTCTTGAGGCTTACTGTGAGGTCCACTACAGATACGTCCATTGTGGGAACACGGAATGACATACCCGTAAGTTTGCCATTAAGCTCGGGGATAACCTTACCCACAGCCTTAGCAGCACCTGTAGAAGAGGGGATGATATTGCCCAATGCAGAGCGACCACCACGCCAGTCCTTATTGCTGGGGCCGTCCACTGTTTTCTGTGTAGAAGTAGCAGCGTGTACCGTAGTCATAAGCCCCATTTCGATGCCGAAGTTATCGTTAAGCACCTTTGCAAGAGGAGCAAGACAGTTTGTTGTACAAGAAGCATTAGATACAAACTGAGTACCCTTCTTATAAGTATCGAGGTTTACACCCGTTACAAACATAGGGGTATCATCCTTAGAAGGAGCAGACATTACCACGTACTTAGCACCTGCCTTGATGTGCCCTTCGCTCAACTCCTTGGTCAAGAAACGTCCTGTAGACTCAACCACATAGTCAGCACCTACGGCACCCCAATTGATGAGGGCGGGCTCTTTTTCGGCGGTAACGCGGATCTTGCGGCCATTCACCACAAGCATACCATCTTCTGCGCTTACAGTTCCTTCAAACTTACCATGCACAGAGTCGTACTTGAGCATGTACGCCATGTAATCTACCTCAATGAGGTCGTTAATAGCTACAACTTCGATGTCGTCTCTAAGAAGAGATGCTCTGAATACAAGACGACCGATTCGACCAAAACCGTTAATACCTACTTTAATCATTATGCTTTCTATTTAGTGTATGAAATATCTTTTCCATAGAGACTAGACAACAAGACTGGCATTCGGATCCGCCAATCCATGCCCTCGTAACCATCTGCCACAGCCATCATATGGACTGTAACTCAAGTATCTGCTGCTCTCCCCACAAAGGTACTAAATCTTTAGTGACCAAGCCATCCCGAAGCCTCGGATAGAGAAAAATTACAATCCCTTAGCACAAGGGGTAAAAATACTTTCCCCAAAAGAGAGGAGAAGATAGTTTTTTGCAAAGGCTCTTAACTGGGTGCGAATATGTAATTCTTTGCCCTGTATAACTCGTCTCAATTGCGAGAGATAGCGTATATTTGCGGTAGATATCTGAGTAATCTTTCAAGATTCAGCAAAATGACACCCGAGGAGCAATTAGCATTACTCTACCAAAAGTTTCCGGAAGTAAATGAGCAACAACGCGAGCAGTTTGCGGCTCTTTGGGAGCTTTATACAGACTGGAATAGCAAGATCAATGTAATCTCGCGCAAGGATATAGACAACCTCTATATGCACCACGTGTTGCACTCCCTCGGGGTTACAAAGATGCTGCATTTTACGGCAGGGAGTCATGTAATTGACGTAGGTACGGGAGGAGGATTCCCAGGCATCCCACTGGCAATACTTTTCCCCGAAGTGCAGTTTACGCTCGTGGATAGCATTGGCAAAAAAGTACGTGTTGCGCAATCTGTTGCCGACTCTTTGGGTTTACAAAATGTTACAACACATCATATCCGTATTGAGGAGCTTCGGGAAAAGTGCGACTTTGTAGTCACCCGTGCTACCATGCTCTTAGGCGAACTGGTCAAACTCACACGCCACCTTTTTTCTCGAGAAGGGCACAATGCGCTCCCCAACGGCATCATTGCTCTCAAAGGCGGCAACCTAGAGGGAGAGTGCACTGCCTACAAAAACAGAGTGATAGTAGAGGATCTCTACCCTTTCTTCTCCGATGAATACTTCCGAGAGAAGCGCGTGCTCTACCTCCCCATGCAGTAATATTCTCAAAAAATTATGGCTTTAGAAGTACATACCTTCAGCTTCAATTTCGTACAGGTTAATACCTACCTCTTGGTTGATAAAGCAACCCGAGAAGCTGCTATTATAGACTGCGGTTGCATGGTACCTGCCGAAGAAAATATACTCTCTTCTAAGGTAGAAGAGCTCAATGCCACCCCCACCCTACTCATCGCGACTCACCTGCATTTCGACCACGTTTGGGGCGTTCCCTTTGCTGCCCAAAAGTGGGGTCTCACCCCTCGCGCTCACCGTGTAGAGATAGAGAAGATGCCCCCCTTTGAGGAGCAAATGCGTGCGTTTGGAATGCCCCCCATGCCCGAGCGCCACGACCTCCCCTACCAGCCTTTTGAGACGGGCGATAGACTAAAGCTGGGAGAGACTCTCCTAGAAGTCCTTTTCGTACCGGGTCACACTCCGGGGCATGTAGCCTTTTACGAACCCCAACAACACCTCCTATTCGCCGGCGATGTACTCTTTGCCGGAGGAGACATAGGGCGTACCGACCTACCGGGAGGGAGCTATACCACTCTTATCAATAGTATAAAAACGCAGCTGATGCCCCTTGACGACGATACCATTGTCTACTCGGGGCATGGACCTCAGAGCACCATAGGTTTTGAGCGGAGGGCGAATAGCTATATTCAATAAAGCCCATAGATTAGAAAGCAGCCATGGAGAAGAGGTTATATCCCACCCCACAACACCGAGTACACCGTGACTCGTCCTCAAGAAAATAAAAACTCTAAATCATAATAGTCAGTATGGATACGAATAAGTTTTCTACGCGGCACATGGGTATTTCCGACAAGGATTTACCCGAGATGCTTGCGGCCGTTGGCGTAAAGTCTGTAGACGAACTCATGCACCAAGTCTACCCCGAGAATATTTTTCTCAAGGAGCAGATTGATATCCCCGAAGCCATGACGGAGCGAGAGCTTGCAGAGCATCTTGCCGAGCTTGCCTCTAAGAACAAACCCTTCACTTCTTATATAGGTCAGGGGTGGTACGACACAGTTACTCCGGCTCCTATCCAGCGCAACGTGCTCGAGAACCCCGTTTGGTACACCTCCTACACCCCCTATCAGGCGGAAGTTTCGCAGGGACGCCTTGAGGCGCTTTTCAACTTCCAAACGGTTATCAGCGAACTTACATCACTCCCTCTTACCAATTGCTCGCTCCTCGACGAAGCAACAGCCGGAGCCGAGACTGCCATGCTGCTTTTCAACGAACGTAGCCGTGCGCAAGTAAAAGCCGGAGCAAATACCATCTTTGTGGATAAGCGCGTATTTGAGACCACGCAAGCTGTAATCCGCACACGTGTAGAACCCCAAGGGATGAAACTCGTGGTGGGAGACTACCAAACTCTTGAGTTCACCCCCGATATTTTTGGTGTTATCATACAATACCCCGACTCGGTAGGAGCCATCAACAACTACGAAGACTTTGTAGCCAAAGCCAAGGCCAATGGATCTACGGTTGCAGTTGCTGCCGACCTTATGAGCCTCGTGATGCTCACCCCTCCCGGAGAGTGGGGCGCTGACGTTGTTTTCGGCTCGGCTCAACGCTTTGGTATCCCCATGTACTTCGGCGGTCCCTCTGCCGGTTACTTGGCTTGCCGTATGGAATACAAACGCGAGATACCCGGGCGTATCATTGGTATCTCTAAGGATGCTTACGGGCACCCCGCTTACCGCTTGGCACTCCAGACCCGTGAGCAACACATCAAACGCGAAAAAGCGACCTCAAATATCTGTACAGCACAGGCTCTCCTTGCCACGATGAGCGGATTCTATGCCGTATATCATGGTGCCGAAGGGCTCAGAAACATTGCTCGCCGCATCCATAGCTATGCCGGCTATTTGGCTGCAATGCTCGAGAAGTTGGGCTACAAGCAGTACAACAAAGACTACTTCGATACCCTTATCATTGGGCTACCCGAGGGGGTAAGCATGGAGCGACTTCGTGAGGTTGCTCTCGACTGCCGCATCAACCTTCGCTACTTCACGTGCTGCACTTGTGTAGGTATCAGCATTGACGAAACCACCCTACCCTCCGACTTGGGTGTGCTCGGTTACGTTTTTGCAGAGGCTGCCGGCAAAGAGGCACCCGAAGTGGACAATGTACCCCAAGATACGCTCTATGTGGATAAGAAGTGGCAACGCACAAGCGACTTCTTACAGCACGAGGTATTCAACAGCTACCACACAGAAACGGAGCTAATGCGTTATATCAAACGCCTTGACCGCAAGGATATTTCGCTTGCACACTCTATGATTTCGCTCGGTTCGTGTACTATGAAACTCAATGCCGCAAGCGAACTCTTTGCCCTCAGCAACCCCTACTTCGCCAATATCCACCCCTACGCTCCCGAAGATCAGGTAGAGGGATATACCGAAATGCTCGACAACCTTGCCGAATACCTCGCTAAGATCACAGGCTTCGACGCAACGTCTCTCCAACCCAACTCGGGTGCAAGTGGCGAGTACACAGGACTACGCACCATCCGCACTTATCTCGAAAGCATCGGGCAGGGGCATCGTGATGTAGTGATCTTACCGGCATCTGCCCACGGAACAAACCCTGCAAGTGCCGTACAATGCGGCTATAAGACCGTAATTGTAAAGACTGACGAGCGTGGTAATGTGGACTGGGACGACTTTATGGTACAGACCGAAGCCCACAAGGATCAGATCGCAGCCATGATGATTACCTACCCCAGTACCCACGGTATCTTCGAGACCAATATTATAGACTTGTGCCAACGTATCCACGACTGTGGCGGACAGGTTTATATGGACGGAGCCAACATGAATGCCCAGGTAGGCTATACCAATCCCGGCTTCATCGGGGCGGACGTATGCCACCTCAACCTACATAAGACCTTCGCTATCCCCCACGGTGGTGGTGGCCCCGGTGTAGGTCCTATCTGCGTACGCGCCCACCTCGCTCCTCATCTCCCCAAGCATGTAGTTCGCTTTGGCGATGGCAGCAACCAAGTATCCGCAGCACCCTACGGCTCAGCAGGGGTACAGGTGATTACCTACAGCTACATTCGTCTCCTCGGTATTGAAGGACTTCGTGAAGCTACCGCTATAGCAATCCTCAATGCCAACTACATGGCATCACGCTTCAAAGACACCTACGGCATCGTCTATACCGGTGCTACGGGACGCGTTGGGCACGAGCTCATCTTAGAGTGCCGCAAGGTAAAAGAAGAGACCGGAGTAGATGAAAACGATATCGCCAAGCGCCTGATGGACTTTGGCTACCACGCTCCTACGCTCTCTTTCCCCGTACACGGTACGCTTATGGTAGAGCCTACCGAGAGCGAAAGCAAGGCCGAACTCGACCGCTTCTGTGAGGTAATGGATTGCATCTACCAAGAGGCTCAAGAGATCGCCCAAGGTAAGGCTGATAAGGAAGACAACGTGCTCAAGAATGCTCCTCACCCCCAATACGAAATTGTGGCTGACGAGTGGAAGCACAGCTATTCGCGCCAGAAGGCCGCTTTTGCCCTCCCCTTCTTGCAGGATAATAAGTTCTGGATCAATGTAGCTCGTGTAGATAACGGCTACGGTGACCGCAACCTCGTGCCCACCATGTGCGCTTGCAATGAGTTCTTTGCGAAGCTCAAAGAGGAGCAAGGCAAGTAATTCTATCCCGCTTTCTCCCCTACTTTACCACATAAAGTAGGGAGAGAATCTATAAAACATAGCCCACTAGAGGAAATCCTTTAGTGGGCTTTTTGTGTGCCAAGACACACTTATAAAAAACGAAATATAGGGTCTCTCGGAGCTACAATGCCGGCAAGAGGGCAGTGATCCTTTGTGAGCGGAAGAGCCTCGCCGGCGGTAGCCTCAGGGATTAGAGGTCGTCTTCTATGGAAGCACTCTTGGCATAAGCACTCGGCTTTGCCTCGAAGAAGTCAGTTTTAATTAGGTTCGAATTGCTGTACTGCGATACCCAACTCATGCTCGCAGGTTCCTCTTCGTGCCCCGGGAATATCACCCCAAGACCCAAATTGGCACTACGCAAATTTGCTAGATACATAATATAGTCACTCACCATTTGCGAGGTAAGCCCTTCTATCTCGTCGCCAATTACGTACTTACCCCAAGCGATCTCTTGCAAAGCACCCTCCCGAATCATCTCTAAGAACTCCGCCTCACGCTCGGGCGTGAATAGCTCGGGTTGCTCTCGCCTTAGCTCTAGTATCATAGAGCGGAAGAGCCACAGGTGGGTATTCTCATCGCGGTTGATGTAGCGAATCTCCTGCACCGAACCCGGCATCTTACCCATGCGACCGAGGTTGTAGAAGAACATAAATCCCGAGTAGAAATAGACCCCTTCGAGGATATAGTTTGCGACCATCGTACGCGCAAGTTGATCGGGAGTCTTGTGGAGCTGGAAGTCGTTGTATATATCCCCTATGAACTTATTTCTGCGCAGGAGATGCTCGTCGTCGCGCCACTGGTATAGGATGGAAGTACGCTCCTCAGGCGAACAGATCGTATCGAGCATATAGCTGTAACTCTGCGAGTGAACCGCCTCTTGAAAGGCTTGGATCGTAAGGCAAAGGTTTACCTCATTGGCCGTAATGTATTCTCCTACGTTGGGTAGGTTGGCCGTCTGGATGCTATCGAGGAAAATCAAAAACGAGAGTATCTTGTCGTAGGCCGTCTTCTCGGCTTTGCTCAAAATACGATAGTCTTTGACATCCTGACTGAGGTTAATCTCCTCGGGGATCCAGAAGTTATTCATTGCCGTGCGGTACCAATTCGATACCCACGGGTACTTTATGTTGTTGAAGTCGTTTAGGTTGGTCGTATTGCCATTGATGAGCCGACGCTTCGAGAGCTCTATATCGCCATGCTCATTAAAGAGAGCCTTCTTTTTGAGATCCATAAGAGGGTGTGTATTTATGTAAGAGGAAAGGATTTGTTAAGCCGAACAGGTTTCGCACGCCTCCACTTCTAGAGCGAGACTGCGGATATAGTAGAGGGTCTTTACTCCCTCGTGCCACGCACGGAGGTAGAGATCGCGGATGCCCCCAAAGGTAATATCTTGAGTTATGTAGAGATTGACGCTCTGGGACTGATCGAGGTGGCGCTGACGAATACCGGCTGCATCCACCACCCATTTCTGATCGATCTGATGTGCTGTTTTGTAGAGCCAGAAGGTCTCGTCGGAGAGATCCGGAGCCACACGAGGCACAATCGAACCCTTCTTTTCTTCGAGGAAGAAGCGGTTCATAATGGGGTCGATACCAGCCGTTGTACCGGCAATGATAGAGGTCGAACTTGTGGGAGCAATAGCCATGAGGTAGGCGTTGCGCATACCCAACTCGGCCACCTGTGCGGCAAGTTTTTGCCATCGTTCGCTCGTGTAGTTGCGCTTTGCAAAGTATTGCCCCGTTTGCCAATCACTCCCCGCAAAGCGAGCATATTGCCCCTTCTCGGCAGCGAGGAGAGATGAAGCCTCTATCGCATAGTAGTTGATTTGCTCGTATAGCTTATCCATAAAGCTGAGGTGCTCTTGGCTCTCCCAAGCAATACCGCGCTTAGCAAGTAGATGGTGATAGCCGCTACTACCCAACCCGATAGGGCGCATCTTTAGATTGGTAATCTCGGCATAGGGGATGGGGTAGAAGTTGAGATCGATCACGTTGTCAAGCGCGCGCACGATGGTATGCACCGTGTCTCGCAACTCGGTTGCACTCTCCGTATCAATATTCCCCAATACGAGAGACGCCAAATTGCAGACTACGAAATCGCCGGCAATGGTCTTCTCTATAACCACCTCTTCGCCCTCCTCCAGCACTACGGTTTGCTGCTTGAGGCGGATCTCGCTCTGCGATTGGGCAATCTCGCTACAGAGATTGGAGCAATAGACGATACCGCAATGGCCGTTGGGATTCATGCGGTTCACTGTATCCCTGTTGAATATGAAGGGAGTACCCGTCTCTACTGCACTCTTGATGATAAGGCGCAGCATATCTTTGATGGCAATGGGGCGTTTGGCCAATCGGCTGTCTTGCAAGCACTCCCTGTAGCGGCGCGTCCACTCATCGCCCCAATAGTCTTCGAGAGCATACCCCTTAACCGAAAGCACCTCGTGAGGGCAGAGCATGTACCACGTGCTATTGGGGTCTTCTTCCAGCTGCTGCCAAAAGAGATCCGGAATACAAACACCGGGGAATACATCATGTGCCTTCATGCGGTCATCCCCATTATTGGTACGAATCTGGAGGAACTCGGGCATATCTCGATGCCATATATCAAGGTAGAGGGCAACAGAGCCTTGGCGCACGCCCAACTGATCCACTGCAATGGCGGTATCATTGGCGAGCTTCACCCACTTGAGCACTCCGCCTGCCACACCCTTAAAGCCACGTATATCGCTCCCTACGGCACGCACTTTACCCAGGTAAATACCCATGCCACCTCCGTACTTAGAGACTTGGGCAAAGTTGTCTATCGTGCGGTAGATACCGATAAGATTATCCGGCATCACATCAATAAAACAACTTGAGAGCTGACTAAGGGGCTTACGGGCATTGCTCATCGTGGGCGTTGCCATAGTCACCTTCAGTTGGGAGAGAATATCGTAAATCTTGGTTGCCCATTGCACTCTATGCCGCTCGGGCATGGCAAGGTGCATGGCAATACCCATAAACATCTCTTGGGGACTCTCTAGTATAATATGGTCGCTAGAGTGAATTAGGTATCGCTTGGCAATAAGATGTAAACTACTATAGGTTAAGAGGTTGCTACGGCTATTGTCTATTACTTTGGCGAGCTCGTCAATCTCCTCTTTGGTGTAATGCTCTAGGATATAACGCCCATAAAGCCCCTCTTCTGTGAGGAACTTTATTTTTGCATAAAAGCCCGATAGATGGTACTTCTCTTCCACTTTTTCTAAGCCCTTACGCAGCTCTAACCCTAGGAACCGTGCCGCTATAAACTCCCATTTGGGAGCCTCGGGGGTAATCAACTCCACAGCAGCCTTGGTGAGCATCTGCAACGGCTCTGCCCCCTCTTTGTAGAAGGCATAAAACTTGGCATAGAGGAGGTCCAAAGCATAAGCCGCCCCCGTGTACTGCTCTTGCAGCTCTTTGAGTAGGGAGATCACCTCCTCATCGGCAATATAGTGGCGGAAGCGATTGATCACCTCACGCGCTTCGCTGTGCTTCGTTCGATAGAGGATATAAGCCTTAGCCACCTTATAGTAGCCACTAGCCATCAAGCGTGTTTCTACAATGTCTTGCACCATTTCTACCTCAACAGCTTCGGGAGAGCCAATCTCCGTAAGGATGCTTTCGCACAGAGCATTAAGCTCAGCTGGGGTAACACGTGTTTCGGTAGCTCGGAATGCTCTACGTAGAGCATTCTTAATCTTCTCCACAGAGAAAGATTCGACTTGCTTATTTCGCTTAATTATCTTCATCGAATGGGTCCTATATTTGTAACAAAGGTACTTCTAACTACCCCCTCCTCGTATAGACAAAATCTATCGCTACATAAAAAGAAAGAATATAAAACAGCCTCCTATAACGCGATGTGGGTATTGCAGCATTGTGGGAAATCAAGTACTATTGCGGTAGAAATAAATGGAAGAAAATCCATGAGCAATCAAAAGAACGCCTATGCCAAGCTGATGAATCGATACGACGATGTCCTTACGGGGCGACGCTGGTGGTCGTGGCTCTATATGCATGGTATTTGGCACACAGACGACAATCAAATAGCACGCGAAGTACTCGCTACACTCCCCGACGACTTCTCGGGGAAACTCCTTGACGTACCCATAGGCACTGCCGTATTCACCCATCAAAAATATAGTTTGCTCAAGCAAGCCCATATCGTTGGACTTGACTACTCCCCCCAGATGCTGGAGATTACGCGTGCTCGCTACAACGGAAAAATACCCCACAATCTAGAGTTAGTACAAGGCGATGTAGGTGCCCTCCCCTTTGAGGATGCCTCCTTCGATGCCGTACTATCCATGAATGGGATCCATGTCTTCCCCGATAAGGAGCGTGCCCTTAGCGAAATGTATCGCGTACTAAAGCCCGGAGGGATTTTCTTTGGATGCCTATATGTAAAAGGGATGCGCCCCGTGGCAGATTGGTTCGCACGCAATATCCTAGAAAAGAAGGGCTTCTTTATGCCGCCCTACTTCACCCCTACGGAGTTTCACGAGCGACTCACCGCACTCTATGGCTCCGAGGTAGAAGTCAAGGCACCCTGCTCCGTTGCGACCTTCCGCTGCACGAAGAGGTAGCTCCCTCAACCCCAGCACCTCCAACTTCTCTAGCCGCTGGAGGGACACATTAAAGGGCTAAAAGGAATAAGAAAAAAGGCCCCTGATAAATGCCACCTATCGGAACTACAATCCGATTCCTGCATCTATCAAGAGCCCTCTCTTGTTCCGTATGAGTATACTAAAATCGGGATATGCAAGCTATGACGGCCAGAAACATTCTGTGTTTCAAGGCTTTTCTCTTCTAAGGATACAAATATAGCAGAAGCGAATACGGCCTTTCCCTATTTTCTCTTCTTAACTATCAAGTTTATTAAGAACAAGATCACAATAGCCCCGATAGCCCCTGTCAAGATGGAAGCAATCCATCCTTCACCAAGAGAGATATTAAATACGGATCCTAAAAGCCAGTACCCCACGCCACTTCCGAGAAGACCAACAATGATATTCCCGATAAGTCCTAATCCACTGCCTTTGTAGATAGTTCCGCCTAACCATCCCGCGATGGCTCCAATAATAAGTGTTGCAATAATACCCATAAACTTCAACATTAACTTGGGAAGTAAAGGTAAGAACAATTATCCACAAGACAAATTGTGCAACGGCCAGAATCAGGCGCAACAGCAAGAGAAATGAGTTTGTTGAGCAATACAACACGCCAGAAAGTCGGGAAGTGCTTGCCTGAAATAAAAAAAGAAATCAGCCGGAAAGGGAGTTCAAAATCAGCTGAAAAAGTTTTACAAATCAGCCAGGAAAAAATCCGAAACCAGGCAGCAAACGAAAAAGCCCTCCTCCCGAATCTATCGGAGGAGGGCCTTCGTTATAATTTAGGATGCATGGCAAGGCTCTCATCCACGAGGGAGAGAGGGACCGCAATCGTATCTAGAAGGGGAGAAAGATGCGGGGGCTTTTCTCTTTTACCGCCTAAGCACTTCGTCTGCCGAGCGCACCTGCAAGCTAGGGCTTAAATAGTAACGAGGCTGAGGCCGGAAGGTGCTATCCCCTACCGAAACAGGGAATTGTGGCGACACTACCCCCGACAAACGCACCAGCAGAGCCGGTACTTCTGTTACACTTATCGGCATTTGGCGATTCTTTGCAAGGGTCGCAAGGAGTTGTCCGTTGCGCTTAGCGTAAGCCTCATTGTAGGAGACGAAAAGCGGAACTTCTAGCTCATCCTTTAATGGGAACTCGGAACCATGTAACTTGTGCTGTGGATCGATCTCTCCCAACCCTTCGCCATGGTCGGGGATGTACACGAGTACGGCAGGACGAGACAGGGAGTCTATTTTGGTTATCATTTCGTCCAAAACATAGTCCGTATAGCGAATGGTATTATCATAGCTATTGATACGCTCCTCATGGTACATACTATTGAGAGCCTCTACCGAACGTAACCCACGAGTCGTCGGCTGGTAGATGTCGAACTCCTCCGGACAACGTGCATCATAGCGGAAGTGACTACCCAAGGTATGCACAACAGCAAAGGCGGCTCTATTATCCCGAACAATGGAGCGCAGATAACTCTCAAGGCGCGGGAGCAATATCTCATCATAAGAAGAGAGGCTATTAACCTCCTTACCCGAATAGTAATGATAGTCCGTTTGCTCCAGCCCTGCCTGCACCACCGAGAAGTCGGATGCCTGGTTACCGATCCAAGCCGTGGAGAAACCGGCCTTGCGAAATAGGTGCATAAGAGAGCCCTCGTGCTGCCAGCGCATAAAGTCTTCGGGGGTAGAGCGGCTAATCAGCATAGGTATAGAGAGAGCGGTTAGGTCGGCTCCCGATGCCACATCTTCAAAGAGAATGATCCGCGTTCTCTTCGAAAGAAGAGGATTCGTTTCTCGCTCGTAGCCCATTAGTTGCCAGTGCGAAGCGTTGCCGGTCTCCCCTATTACGAATATCACAATAGGACGATCCGTGCCATAGGCAGGCGTAGTTGTGACCTCCAAGTTCCCCTCCCCAATGCGAGAAGAATAGAAAAGCTCCTGCCTCCGCACGCGCAAATAGGAAGCTGTGCTGTAGAATATATCGTAGGGAAAGACCTTGACGTACTTTGCAAACGTAGAAGAAGCGGCAGAGTCGATTCGCTCCAAAGCCGGTTCGTCGGAGGAGGAAAAGGGAATCCCTCTGGCAAAAAGTCCAACAGAATAGAGTACAAAAGCCCCTGCAATTCCCACCCGAACCCATTTGGAAATCGGCTTATTCCCCCTACGCCAAGAGAGCCATGCCCATAGATAAATCGCCCAAACGGCGAGCACAATGGCTCCTATCAAAAGATACATCCCCCCCAATTCGCTTGCCTCTCCGGCATTGGTCTGGAAGGTGGCTTGTATCAAACCAAACGAAACGGGAGAGCCGGCAAGAATGAGAGAGGCAAGCTCCGCCGGGAAAAATAATTGGCACACCGCCCCCAGCCACGGGGCATATTTCCGTCCTCCGACAGATGCCAACATTCCCACCAAAAGAGCAGAAAGGACAAGTATAATGGCAAGACTATAGCCACTTGACCGCACCTCTTCGTCCGCCCAAACAATCCCAATCATCGGAGCAAAACACAAAAAACCCATCACCCCCAAAGCTACATAGGGGGGCAAATAAGGGATATGCCGAGAGAACTTCTGCCAAAGAAAAGACTTCATGGGTGTGTATTATGCTACGTACAGATAGGTACTACTTCGCCAACGCCTGGTTGGGAGCCATCTGCAACATATCTTGCGGTACAGAAGAGCATATAGTGCTTGCGAAAGCATCCAGCAACGAGGTGCGAACAAAATCGCTTCTGAATGCCAAATGAATGGCACGCACGGGACGAGGAATCGCAAAGGGGCGTACCAGTGAGCGTTGGTCTGTACCCAAATAACGCTCTGCCAACTTGGGAATAAAAGTCATCCCCTGCCCCCCTTCTACGAGGTGCATAAAGGAGAGGAGATTCCCCTCCGAATAGCGAATAGCTCGCTTGGCACTTGCCGATAGTTGGCAGTAACGCACCAACTGATCGCGGAAGCAATGCCCCTCATCGAGTAGCCAGAGACGAGAGGCATCCACCTCACTACTGCGTACTACCGACGAGCAATAGATCTTTTCGTTGCGAGAGACATAGCCCAAAAACTCCTCGTAAAACAAGAGACGGTATTGCATCCCCTCTACCTCGGGAGCACTTGCTATGATGGCCATATCTATACTGCGCTCTTGCAAGGCCGCAAGGCATTGACTCGTCTTAAGCTCCACAATTTCGAGTTTAAGATCCTTGAATCTCGCTTTCCATTTGGGCAAAACCAAGGGGATAAGATAGGGCGCTATTGTAGGCAAAACAGCTAGCGTAAAATCTCCCGATAGCGTATCGCGGCTTTCGGCGATAAGCTCCTCAATAAGGGCTGATGCGCCCAAAGTACGCCGCGCCTGCTCTATCACCTTTTCGCCAATAGCTGTAGGCTCCACGGGTTGTCTCTGCCGATCAAAAAGTTGTACCCCCAACTCCTCTTCGAGGCGTTGTATCATGGTACTCAACGTGGGTTGCGTTACATTACAGGCAGCCGCAGCTTTGGCAAACTGACGATGCTTGTCGAGGGCAACCAAATACTCTAGCTGTTGGAGGGTCATAGCAAAGAAAGATTTAGTTGTTGGGGACTTTTCTGCGCTTTAGATAGTGTTTTAGAATTAAAATCGCTAGTACTAAAGCGACGAGCGAGAGCAGGGTAAAGCCTATCTCGTGGCTATACTTGGTAACCTGTTCTACGAGCTGTTCCTTGGTATCTATGCCCGGCACCATGGAGGGAAGGAAGTATCCCATAAGGAAAAGTATAGTATTCCAAAGCCCGGCACCAAGCAAGGTATAAAAAAGGAATGTGGCAAGAGGCATTTTTGCCAACCCTGCCGGGATAGAGATAAGCTGGCGAATCCCCGGCAAGAGACGCCCTATAAACGTAGAGATAGCCCCTCTTTTATCAAAGTACTGCTCGGCTTTGATGAGCTTAGCCTCACTCAGCAAAAGAGCATGCCCCAAGCGACTATTCACAAAGCGATAGACAAGAGGCCGCCCCAACCAGAGGGCTAAGAGGTAATTGATAAGAGCACCGGCTATAGCTCCCAAGGACGAGGCCAGCACAACGCCCCACGAAGAAAGTTCGCCAGCTCGGGCTAGATACCCGGCAGGAGGCACCACCACCTCACTAGGGAACGGGATGAAACTGCTCTCGATGGTCATCAAGAGGAAGATCGTTCCGTAGTTGAGATGCTCTAGGCACCAAGCGATAAAAGAAAGGTCTTGCATCCCTGGGAGGTACTATTTTTTAGTAGCAATCTTACCCCAAGTATCCTTGAGAGAGGTCGTACGATTGAGGATAAGACGCCCCTCTTTTGCCGTATCCTTATCGACTACAAAGTAGCCAATGCGCTGGAATTGGTAGTGAGCACCCACAGCGGCATCGTGCAAAAAGGTCTCCACTTTGGCATGAGATAGTACCTTCAAACTCTCGGGGTTGAGTAGCTCTGCCAGCTCTTTCCCTTCCACACTTGAGGGATCTTCGTCTAAGAAAAGATGGTCGTAGAGACGCACCTCAGCATCCATAGAATGCGCAATAGAGAGCCAATGAATCGTACCCTTTACCTTGCGATTGCTACCGGGGAGACCGCTACGTGTCTCAGGATCATACTCGGCATATACCTCGAGAATGTTGCCATCAGCATCTTTTTTGCAGCCCGTACAACGCACGATATAGGCGTTCTTCAGACGCACTTCTCCTCCGGGAGTAAGGCGGAAATACTTCTTAGGAGCCTCCTCCATAAAGTCGTCTCGCTCAATCCACAGCTCACGAGAGAAGGTGATAACATGGCTGCCCGCCGTAGGATCTTCGGGGTTGTTGATGGCCTCAAAGTCCTCCGTTTGACCTTCGGGGTAATTGGTAATGACGAGTTTGATTGGGTCGAGTACCCCCGATACTCGCGTAGAAATGCGGTTAAGATCTTCGCGTACAGCGTGCTCGAGGAGGGCAACATCGATCATACCATCGTACTTGGTATACCCG
Source organism: Porphyromonas endodontalis ATCC 35406 (assembly GCF_000174815.1). Classification (GTDB taxonomy): domain Bacteria; phylum Bacteroidota; class Bacteroidia; order Bacteroidales; family Porphyromonadaceae; genus Porphyromonas; species Porphyromonas endodontalis. Next base: position 11,775 of record NZ_ACNN01000014.1, on the reverse strand, counting down.
ATGCTATCGACAAAATTGCGAATCGCTTGAGGAGTATAACCACGGCGACGGTAGCCACATATCGTAGGCATACGAGGGTCGTCCCACCCTGCAACGAGCCCCTCTTTTACGAGGGCAAGGAGCTTGCGCTTACTCATCATCGTATGGGTTAGATTGAGTCGATTGAACTCATACTGCCGTGGACGATAGTCGCTATCCTGTGGCTTTAATAGGTCTATAAAATAATCGTATAGAGGACGGTGGGGTACAAACTCGAGTGTACAGATAGAGTGCGTTACCCCCTCGAAGTAGTCGCTCTGCCCATGGGCAAAGTCGTACATGGGGTAAACGTTCCATGTATTCCCCGTGCGATGGTGCGGATGTTTTATGATCCGATAAATAATCGGATCGCGGAAGTGCATATTGCTTGATGCCATATCAATCTTGGCCCGAAGGGTCATTGCCCCTTCGGGAAACTCGCCTGCATTCATGCGATGGAAGAGGTCGAGACTTTCCTCTCTAGGGCGATCTCGGTAGGGACTTGCCACCCCGGGCTCTGTAGGAGTTCCCTTTTGTTTGGCAATCTCCTCGGCACTCTGCTCATCTACGTAGGCGTGCCCTTCCATAATCAGCCGCTCGGCAAAAGCGTAGAGCTGCTCAAAATAATCGGAGGCATAGTATATATTGCCATACTCAAAGCCGAGCCAATGGATATCCTCTTTGATAGAGTCTACATACTCCACATCCTCCTTAATGGGATTTGTATCATCGAAGCGCAGATTGCATACTCCTCCGTAACGCTGAGCAATACCAAAGTCTATGCAAATAGCTTTTGCATGCCCAATGTGCAGATAGCCGTTGGGTTCGGGTGGGAAGCGCGTCTGCACGCGACCCTCATTAAGCTCTTCGGCAAGGTTTTGCTCCACAATTTGCTCCACAAAATTAAGGGAGCGTTTTTCTTCTTTAGGCTCTTCAATGGGAAGAGCAGGGGCATTTTCGTTCATCTTTCTATACCGGCTACGATAGGATATAATACCACAAAGATAGTAAATAGAACGTTTGGGGCGACCTCCTCCTCCCCTCACTCCGCTCTTTCTCTAGAGCGAAAGGGCAGACGACCCCACCCCACCCTCCTAAGATAGGTAGCTCCCCCAGGATAGAAAAAGGGTTGGAAAAGCCTCGAGACTTCACCAACCCTTGTGGGGAAAAGAGCAAGAATGCTCTTAACAAAGTATAATAGTACTCACACTATTTGACGGGCACCAATTCGTACGTATGCGAAGGATTGTACTGCATAGTCCAGAGGAAAGGAATCCAAAAAAAAGAGTCCTCCAACAATTGCTCCGGCATCAACCCTTTCGTTACGAGTAAGCATTACATGGAAGTCTTCGTAGCCATCAAGTTTAAGAGTAATAGGCGTTACGCTTCCTAGAATCTTTGTATCGCTGTAAGTGTAAGGCGTTGTACCCACTCGCGACTGATTAATATACACAGCAGCACCCTGTGGTACGCTATTGATAATGGTGGTGCTTGCACAACTTACCAAGGTGATAAGCCCCACAACAAGGAGGGCAAAATTTCTAAAGAAAGTTTTCATTCCTGTTTCTAATTATTTGTTCCGAAAAAATTCAAGGCAAAGGTAACAATTTTTTATTTCCACACAACATCACGAAATAATCTCCCCTAAAGTAAAAAGAAAGCTAGGCACCATCTCGTAAAAGAGAGAGTGCCTAGCGAAAAAGTAGTGGGCTAAAAGGATTTCTCTTTTGCCCTATGGATTAGTGGCGAACCACCAGTACGGAGGTAGTAAGGGTGTTATCTCCCTTAGTAACCCCTATGATATAGCTACCTGCGCTCAGAGTAGAAGTATCAAGCGTATAGCTCTTCTCGCCATGGAGGTTGATTGTGGCCACCTGAGTACCATCCGTGCTAAATACAGCAATGTATTGGATGCCCTGTTCACTACAGATGGTAGTAGAAGCATCCGCCGGATTGGGTGCTATCATAGCATCGTCCATTGTCACATCAATCTCTTGATTGGGGTTCTTACTATAGAAAGATACTCCATAGTTTATTTTGTTGTAGATAGTATGAGAAGATGCGGAGATCTGTCCCTGTTCATTCACTCGGAAAGCACCAAGAACGACAGTACCACTGCGTCCGGTGGCTCTCCTCACATAAGCTGTGTTTTCAAACTTAGGAGCATAAGAGACGCGCGCCTTAGCACCAATACCAGACTCAACAAAGTTCGAAGAAATACCAACGAGTTGCGCCCTTCCACCAACGACTGCTACGAGTAAAGAGCCCAATACAATACTATTGGATGAGCGGTCAAGAAGAGGTTTTTCTCCACGATTTTCGATCTCAAATGCAGGTGTGGTTTGTGCTTCGGGATCAATATCGTACCAGAAAGCAGAGCCCTGAGTATTATACGCAACAAGGGTAACCTCTTTATAAGAATCGGGGCGAACGATAGTAACAGGTGTCTCTGATAGACGGAGGGCATTGCTCCCCGATAGACGAGCCTTGAAGTAACCTACCATCTCCTGTTCGAGGGTTTCCTTTAGATTAGCAAACCGAACATAGGGATAAACCTGGGTACCCTCGTAGAGATTGATAATAGGATCAAGCTCAACCTCTAGCGTCTGACCTGCAGGAATTGATACGAATGTAGTACGCACTTTTTCTTCTCTAGGATACCATTGCTCACCCTTATTAGCAGAGGTTAGATACAGCTCTATGGGGCCATAGTACTCCTTTTTGTTGGGGTTGGTAACCTCTACCTTAATCTTAGAAGGGCCAAAAGCATAAAATGCTTGACCGGCAACAAGTTTTGCCTGCATAGGCAATAGCGTATTATCATAGGCAATAGAATTGTCTACAATCTTACCGTCTTTGACCGAGAAATAAATGATCTGAGGCTCATCGTTGGTAGGTGCAAAAGCCTCTTGTTCGGGGAAAGCATCGTCGCCCCAGGTATAATGTATTTCATAGTCTCCATCGGGATACTTTTCTTGACTTATGCCAAAAAGGTAATCAACCCTTTTAGATGATAGCATCAGCAAAGAGACAGTCTTCTCCTTAGAGTCAATAACATCTGTAGTACCCTTTTTGTAGATGGTTGCTATAGATTTGATATCCATCTTTTTATAAGAGTACTGCGATACAATTACATCGGCACTAAGAGTTTCCCCATTACTGAATATATACCCACGTGTATAAAGGTTGGGGGCAGAGGGGCGAGGCTCTTCTCCGGGGTTATTGTCGCGGTCTGGGATAAGGTCTACAATAACGCTTTGTCCCATGTTGTAAGCACCCATACCGGCACCAATACCCAGCTCGGCAGGCTCAAGGGCATTTAGGCGATAGTACCCATTTGCCATACCGCTCCAACCCCAGTTGAAGTGGAAGGTATTGTCACTAGCTTTGTAGCCATCACACACATAAGCGTGCCCACCCTCTTCTCCTGCACCGCAGTAGAAGACAGGACGCTGAGCCTTAAGTTCTTCGAGAATAATCTTAGTCCAAGACTCTACCGTGTGTGCAGAGCGGAAGTGAAGACGAGCCTGTTTCTTAAAATGGAAACGCGTCTTAAGAGCTACCAAAGCGTCAGACTCCCAAGCACCACTGGCCGATGAAGAGTAATTCATATCTACAGCGTAGCCAACTTCTTTGAGCAGAAGTCCAATCGCATCAGCCTCCTCTTTGGTCGGCTTGCGGTCATTGTCGAAGTTTTCCGGCATGTGACTCCAGTCATAATCTTTCTGACCAAAAGTTATGGAGCGAGTAACACCTTTATCCCTGTAGCTGTAGTCCCCGGGAACGGAACGCACAGGCCACTGATAGCTACGAAGTATTTGAGCCATAGCTGTAGCAACACACCCTGTTACTGCACGCCCTCCCATATCTGAGGGACACATACTATTGTAGGGATGGCCTTGATCCCAACGAATACCCTTGAGAAGGGGAGCAATATCACCCTCTTGGCGCAGAACCGATGCTAGACGAGACTGGCGAGGCTGAATATAATTAGCCTCGGGATGGGTATAGAGATACTGATACTCAGCATCATACTGAGACATCCAGTAACGAACTTGTGCCGGAGCTTGTGCCAAATCGAAGTGACCCGTCTCCGAGTACCCTAGCACGGCAGCGGTACGATCATCTGCAGAAACAATCACAAAGCCCTCATCAGTACCACGATTGAATACATAGTAATAGGCTGGTGAAGAGAGTAGTTGAGATGAATTGCCAGAGCGCAACTCGTTACTACCCCGGTGCGTATAAGTCAATGCCACAGGGGTTGAACTGCGGAGATCTGACCCATTAAGATAGCTCTCTGCTATCTTCTGTGCTTGCTCGGGAGTAACCGGCCCCGCCAGAAGCACCAACTGAGAGATCACTGCCGCCAGCGTAGAGAGGATAAATTTTCTCATAGGTTCTATACTTATTTTTTAATTCGATATTTCGTTACTGTAGCTTTGTTGTAGCAAAGAGGGTTGTTAGTGTCCATCCAACCATCCATCCCACAAAGATATATCTCTTGGGGCAAATTCTATCACTTTGTCACGTGAAAAGACTATAATACTGCCAATACTAGGGGATACGGCAGCTATCTCCGTCAAGTATTACTCGCCCCTTTGCCAAAAGTTGCTGCAAGGCCTCAAAAAAAAGACTCGAAGGCACCCTACTCTGCTCTCGCCAAGAAACAAGCGGCAACGCCTTGCCTTTGGGTACGAGAGCCTCTGCCTCTTCTTGCAGTAAAGCCACGGCTTGGGAGAGAGGCATAGAGGGAGAGGAGCATTTATTCCGATGCGAAAGACAGACATCACACATACCACAAGGCTCACTCTCCTCCTCCCCAAAGTAGCGGAGAAGCAGCTGACTACGGCAAGTATCAGACGCACCCGCATAGGCAATTATGGCCTCAATACGCTCTGCCAATCGCTCTCGGCGCACCTCGTACACCTCTTGGGAGATGAGCAGATGCCGGCCTTCTTCGCGTCGGGTTAAAAGGAAAAGTTTGGGAAGAGACGAGCGCGGCACATAGTGTACAACGTTGCTCCGCGAGAGGTCGACAAGCATTAAATAGACCTCCTCCACAGAGCAATTAAGAGCTCTTGCAATGGTATCTTCTTCTATAAAAACGTACTCGGTAAAAATACCCGTATAGCGACGAAGCAAAAATTGGATTAGGGTATCACTTGCCGGCGATAGGGTTGCGTTATTGTACAGAGCCTCGCGATCAATGGTAAACAAAAGGCGTGAGTGCTGGTCTTCTTTGTCTCGATACTCCCAAACTCCCGCGATATCAAGCAGACGAATGGCGCTCATCGTATAGATGGGAGACAGCTTATTAAGTTTGATAAATCTCTCAATATCGACTAAGAACGTACGCAAAAATCCTTCGCCCATACCCACTCCTAAATAGCTCGTAAGCTGGTCGTACACATCCGAAAGAAACTCGCGAGAAGGAAATTCCTCATTAACACGCCTACGAATAAGCATGGGATCTCGCTTATCCACGAGTGCCACGGCATACGACTTCTTACCATCTCTCCCGGCTCTCCCCGCTTCTTGGAAGTACTCTTCGGGCGACGAAGGGAGCATCCAATGGATTACCGAACGCACATCGGGCTTGTCAATACCCATACCAAAAGCATTGGTTGCCACCATCACACGCACCTCACCGGCCATCCAACGCCGCTGTCGCTCGTTGCGCTCAGCATGGGTAAGTCCGGCATGGAAAGCGTCTGCCGATATTCCCTGCTCCCTCAGATACTCGGCTAATTCTACGGTACGTTTGCGATTACGACAGTAGACAATGGAGGTACCGGGTACTCCGAAGAGAATGCGTAGCATCGTTGCCGCCTTGTCACTTGTGTGCCGTACAACATAGGCAACGTTGGGACGAGAGAAACTTCGTTGGATAATATTGGATTCGGGGAAGTGCAGAACACGCATCACATCCTCCGCAACTACCCTGGTAGCCGTAGCTGTAAGAGCCAATACAGGAGCCTTCGGGAGCAAAGAACGCAACTCGGTAACTCGCATATAGGAGGGACGGAAGTCGTACCCCCATTGGCTAATACAGTGGCACTCGTCTACCACAATCATACTCACCCTGAGCTGCGGCAAAATGGCGCGAAATAGGGGCGAAGCGATACGCTCGGGGGAGAGATACAAAAACTTGTAAGCCCCCAAGACTGCGTTATCGAGCGTGCGCTGGATCTCAAAACTCGCCATACCGGAGTGGATAGCCACGGCAGGGATGTTACGCTCTTTGAGGTGCTCTACCTGATCGCGCATAAGAGCAATGAGAGGAGTTACAACCAGTGTAACCCCTCGCATCATAAGCCCTGGGACTTGAAATGTAATGCTCTTACCGCCCCCCGTTGGGAGCAAACCTAGGGTATCACGCCCTGCGAGTATCGAATCAATAATCTCACGCTGCTTGGGTCGGAACTCAGAATACCCCCAATAGTACTGCAAAACCTCCTCGGGAGTCTCAAAGCGAGTTTTCCTATTCCCGACCTCCTCGTCGTCCAGCTCTTGCGATACGAGTATTTCCTCACCCTCCCCTTGGGAAAAAGAAGAGGTCTCCGGCTCATCAGCAAAACCGGCAACAGAGTCTAGCTCGTAGCCATACTTATCGCAATAGGAGCGCCATTCCTCCTCGTCGTCAAAGGCTGGCGCACCCTCCACTCTTGCCCCTTCGGAAGATGTACTCACAGCGTAGCTAGGTAAAACGTTAAGAGACTCTATGCAGAGAAATTGTCCTCATGCTTGATATCCTTGACCAGTATTTGTATCGATGAAGTGCCATAATAATCGTTTTCCTCCACCGTATAACAGATAGAAAAGGGTCGGTAACTCTTGATGTAGGATATATGCGAAGAAAGCCCGTAAGCAATACCGCTTTTGACTTGGAACATCTGTGGAGAGTCCGTCATCTCCAGCTTGATATGCTCTCCATTCTTGCCCACAGCCTTACTTGTACCGGTATCGAAGAGGAAACGTGTCATAAAGATAGGCTTGGGATTATCGGGACCAAAGGGACCCATTTTCTGCAAGTTTTTGTGCAAACTCTTCGTTATTTCCACAAGGCTCAGCACGGCATCAATTTCGATTTCCGGATTAAACTGCTTGGCGTACACGTTCTCCTCGGCATAGTGCTGGATGCGCTCGGTAAATTCCTCCACCTTATCCTCGCTCAAAGTGAGCCCGGCAGCATAGGGGTGCCCCCCAAAGTTGGTCAGGAGATCACGGCAATGCTCTATGGCATGGTACATATCAAAGCCTCCATAGCTACGCGCAGAACCAGAGACTTTGTCCCCTTCTCCGCTCAAAACCACCACAGGACGAGCATACTGCTCAGCCAGGCGAGAGGCTACAATGCCAATCACCCCTTTGTGCCATTGTGGCTTGTGAATCACTATGATTTTGTACTTCTTATGGGGCTTAAACTCCTCCACAAAGCGCACGGCCTCTCGGGTAATTTGCTTATCAAGCTCACGCCGCTGCTCGTTGTACTGTACAATCTCAAGGCACTTCTCTTCTGCCTCCTCTATATCCCGACTGATAAGCAGATCGACCGTTTTTTTGCCGTCCATCATACGCCCCGAAGCATTGATCATGGGGCCAATCTTAAAGACGATACTACTCATATCAATCTCCTCATTTGCCAAGTTGCAGATATTGATAATACCCCTCAAGCCCGGCGACGGATTACGATTGAGTTGCTGCAAGCCAAAATACGCCAATATGCGGTTTTCTCCCAATGTGGAGACCACATCGCTCGCAATGCTCACGGCTACCAAATCAAGCAATGAATAGAGACGACGCATGCGAATGTTGTTGTTAATAGCAAAGGCTTGCATAAGTTTGAAGCCAATACCACACCCCGAAAGCTCCTCAAAAGGGTAGGTATTATCCGCCCGCTTGGGGTCGAGTACCGCCACAGCATCGGGCAACACCCCATCCGGCGTATGGTGGTCGCATACGATAAAATCAATCCCTAAAGACTTAGCATAAGCGATCTCCTCAATCGCCTTGATGCCACAATCGAGTACAATAATAAGCTTAACCCCCAACTCGTGGGCGCGGTCGATCCCCTGCTTCGAGACCCCGTAACCATCGTCGTTGCGATCCGGGATATAGTAATGCAACTGATGATCGCTACAGCCCGATTGGCGCAAAAATTTATACACCAAGGAAACCGCCGTAGTGCCATCTACGTCGTAATCGCCATATACTAGGATATTCTCCTTCTTACCCAACGCCTTATTGATGCGCTCCACGGCTTTATCCATATCCTTCATCAAGAAGGGATCGTGGAGGTCTTCGAGCTTGGGAGAGAAGAAATGACGCGCTTCGTCGGCAGTTCTAATACCACGCTTAACCAGCAGCCGCCCCACTACGGGAGCTAACTTTAGCTCCGCAATGAGTTCGTTGCTGGTAGAAATCTCTTCGTCTGTTAGAGGCTTCCAAATCCATTTGTTCGTCATTATATTGTTCTATTTTATTCTATCAAAAGGCGCACCAATCAAAGGCTCTCACATCGATCGCTCCGGCTACCTTATACCCTACTCTCACGGCAATATCTCTCCCCAAAAAGAGGGAGCAAGCTGCCCCCAAAAGAGTACGGCTCGTAAATTTACGACAATCTGACGAAACCTCACTCTTACCTAATCCTAAACTATGTAAGCAACCCTTTTCAAACACCTCAAAGCCCCTCCCCTCATACCCACCCTATAGAACGCGAAAAACACCAGGCAAAAACCTCTCACACTACTGCCCTAGATTCTTTTATTTTTAAGGCAAAATGCCAACCCATTTTAGGGTGAGAAAAAAAGAAAAATAGAGCAGAAAGGGAAAGCATTACTACCTGATTTCCGAAAAGCGATTCGCCTTGCGATTCCACAAGAATATCCTCCCCAAAAATCATAAACAGCTTGAGCTAGGAAAAAAGCCCCCTAAATGGGGTGCTCCATTAGGTAAAAAGGGGTACTTTTGCAGAAGCAAATAACAGAGCTATTTTGCCGAGGGCAAAAGATGAGCCTAAGACGGTAGCTGTTACGAACCAAGGTGCAACGAATAATCTACTAACTACTATTGTAATGGTTTCAGAAAATCCCTATTTGGTCTTTTCGGGGTCTAAATCCCAATACCTCACTGAGCAAATTTGTAAAAGTTTGGGGTGCTCTATGGGGCGAATGACAACGCAACATTTTGCCGATGGCGAGTTCGCCGTTTCGTACGAAGAAAGCATCCGAGGTAGAGATGTCTTCCTCGTTCAATCGACCTTCCCCTCGGCAGATAACCTCATGGAGCTGCTCCTTATGATTGATGCTGCTAAGCGAGCATCCGCCCACTACATCACAGCTGTAGTACCTTACTTTGGCTGGGCTCGTCAGGATCGTAAAGACAAACCTCGTGTATCTATTGGTGCAAAACTTATTGCAGACCTCCTAAGCACGGCGGGGATTACGCGCCTTATCACGATGGACCTCCATGCCGATCAGATACAAGGATTCTTCGATGTACCCGTAGATCACCTCTATGCTTCGTCTGTCTTTATGGACTATATCGAAAAGACGATGCCTCTAGACAACCTCGTAGTCGCTACTCCCGACGTTGGGGGAACTAAGCGTGCCAGCAGCTACGCTCGCCACTTGGGGGTACCCATGGTTATTTGCCACAAAACTCGTTTGCGCGCCAACGAAGTTGCCGAAATGCGTATCATTGGGGATGTAGAAGGCAAAGATGTACTACTCGTAGACGATATTGTAGATACAGCCGGCACCATTACTAAGAGTGCGGACTTGATGCTCAAGAACGGAGCTAAGAGCGTGCGCGCGATGGCAAGCCATGCCGTAATGAGCGACCCTGCTACCGAGCGAGTAAATGAATCCGGGCTTTCCGAAATGATTTTTACAGACTCTATCCCTTACATCAAGGGCTCTCCCAAAGTAAAGATTATATCGGTTGCCAACCTCATTGCAGAGTCTATCAAACGCGTTTGCAGCCACGAGTCTATTAGCTCTCTCTATTCTTTCTAAGAAATAGAGCTCTCAATTAGTCTACCCTCTCCCTCCCGTAAGATTCTTTTTCTTACTCCCGAGACGAGATAAAATAACGAAGCCCCACCGTCCCTTTATAGGAAACGATGGGGCTTTTTATAACAGTGCTTTCCGTCTTTCTAGCTATTCTGTTCTTGTATGGAAGGGTACGTAGGTAAGATCGGATCCTACACCATTCTCCTCGTCGTAGGCAAAGACCACAATGTAATAATCCGTATCTTTCATAGTAGCCCTGCGATATTCCCGAGTTAGTTTAAACTCTCCTTGAACGAGATAGGGAGTAAATTCATTCGAAAGATCAGCCTCTATTATCATCTTAGCCATCTTATACTCCATATTTTTCTCCCTGTAAAAGTCCACAAATTTCTTCTTCTGGACCGTTACACTGTACTTGTCGTTGGTCGAGGGTTTGATGAGAGCATCCACTCCATCCAGGTAAATATTCTCGATCCGAACGTCAAATGTTACGTTCTTTTTCTCCGACGACTTTGTCGTAAACTCCATGGTTTTTACTTCTCCCACTTGCTCTGCCTTCTCATTTAGAGCGTAAGCATATACCACGTAGGTAGAGTCGGGGTCCAACGTCAAGAGGCAGCCCGGCTTAGGCAACTTCAGTGTAGCAGCTCCCTTCGTGCAGTCTTCTAAGAATAATTCTTGCCAAGTCTTCCCGGGATTTGCCTCACTCAAAAACATAAACCAGCTCTTTTCGAAACCATAAATACCGGCCTCAGTACGAGAGCTTTCTGTCTTGTACTTCTCCCGAGTCATGGCATAATAGTAGTAACGCATAGTAAGATCTTTGGGGACAATCTTGATGGTAGCAGATGTTTTTTCCAAAGCCACGATCTCAAAATCAACCTCTAGCCCTTTGGCTTTCACCTCAACCGTGCACTTGGCTTCTAGTCCCTCTAGCTTAGCCGTTATGAATGCTTTTCCCTCTGCTACTCCCGTAATGGTTCCCTCTTTTACAGAGACAACATTTGGATCACTAGAGGTCCAAACGATACTTTTCCCATCAAGAGTAGCCTCTTTAGGCGTAGCAATGAGCCTAAGAAGTAGACTCTCGCCAACGGAAAGATTGACAGTTTCTTTCTCAAATTTTATCTCCGAAATCTTCTGAGGAGAGGGAGGTTTAGTCCCATTGTCACATCCCGCAAGAAGGAGAGAAACGAAGGAGAAGACTCCCACAATAAGCAACAAATTCCTTTTCATCTCTGGCATTTTGATTCATTTATACTCTTCATTATAATCAAGGTCTTCAAGAAATGGAATAATTTATATCTCCATGTCATTAACCCTATTCGGCACAAATGTAAGATTTTTATTCGAAATGCCGCAATAAAAAGAACTGTCTATTATATATCTTCAACTCAACCACTCTTGCCCTCTCCCCTCGACTCAACAAAAAATTGCCCCATGAATGGTTATGTCATCCACAGGACAATCCAATTCCCCCTCCCTCTGAGAGCAATTTGTTAGCGTGACATCAAGAGAGAACGCCCATTTGACTCCCCCCCATATTTCAAACTATACTAGGGTACAATTTGGAGTAGAAGAGAGCAACGAAGTAAATCTTTTTTGATCAATTTCAATTCCACTAAGGTACAATTTGGAGAGAAGAAGATCATCATCCCCGGACAAGTCGACTACGAAATTTCAATTCCACTAAGGTACAATTTGGAGCTATTGTGCGACCAGCCTCGTCTTCGATAAG
>NZ_ACNN01000015.1 GCF_000174815.1 Porphyromonas endodontalis ATCC 35406 | reverse complement strand
TTTGGTAACTAAAACATTGATTTAGTTTTCAAATATAACAAAAAAAGAGTCAATAGAAAAAAATATATAGTGAATGATTACATTCATTTTCAATGATAAAAAAAATAACTATAGATAAAGACTATACTTAATAAAGAAAAAACATATTATAAAAAGTCCCTATTAATTAAGTTTAAGAGGGCTTTTTTTTATTAGAAAAACCAGTCTTTTTTATAAAAATAAAAAATAAAAAAACTTTTTGTTTAAATAATACATATTTTGATTTTATGACCATAAAAAACAACTAAAATACAATTTGGTTTTTCAAAATAAGAATATATGATGGTTTGGGCTTAATAAGAGTGATTTGTATCAGTACAGAAAAATTCAGAAAAATAAGTCAAATTAATTTTTGTGGGTAAGTTAATAATAAACTATTTTTATTATTAACTTATTTTAAACATTTTGTATATTTTGGTATAAAAATGAAATTTAAGTATAAATTTAAGGTACTTGAATTT
>NZ_ACNN01000016.1 GCF_000174815.1 Porphyromonas endodontalis ATCC 35406 | reverse complement strand
ACTACATGGATACTTCTCTTTTCTCTCATCCTTGCAATTGCTAATTAGCAACCAAATGATTGCTCACGAACTCTCAAACATAAGTCTGAAACTATTTTTTCCGTTCTATTTTATTGTTCTGTGCTTTTACATTTTTGAGAAAGGGGCAAAGTGTCGCATAGGCGACTTTTGAGGGAAGCGGGGCTATCTACCTTTGCCCCCGTAAAAGGAAATAACAAAGAAAAAGAAGACGAAGAAATGGAAAATAGAATGTTTTGCTACCAGTGCCAAGAGACGGCCGGCAATAAGGGTTGCACCCTCAAAGGAGTTTGCGGTAAGGACTTTACCACAGCCAACCTCATGGATTTGCTCATCTTCAACCTCAAGGGAATTGCCATTATCACTACGGCGGCGCGTAAAGCCGGAGTAGCATTGGATTATCGTACCGCTGATAAGACGATTATGGAGTCGCTCTTTGCTACGATAACGAATGCCAACTTTGACTACTCTTCCATCGCCAAGCGTGTGACCCACACCTTCAATCTCAAAAGACAATTGCGTGAGGAGGCTCTCTCTCTAGGCGTTGCGTTGCCCGATAACGAGGCCGTTACGATGCAGGGTACCCCCGAAGAGTACGACCAACTCGCCCTTGGCGTTGGGGTGCTCCGTGAGCAGAACGAAGATGCTCGTTCGCTTAAGGAACTTACCATCTATGGGCTAAAGGGACTCGCTGCCTATGCCGAGCATGCCGATCGCCTAGGCTACAATGACGATGAAATAAATGCCTTTACCGAACGAGCCTTGTGCGACGTTACAATGGGGCTCCTCTCTGTAGAGGAACTAACTGCCCTAGTACTTGAGACGGGTGCATTCGGAGTTAAAGTGATGGCACTCCTCGATAAAGCCAATACCGAGACCTACGGGCATCCCGAGATAACCGAAGTAAACATAGGTGTAGGCACTCGTCCCGGTATTCTTATCAGCGGGCACGACCTCAAAGATATGGAGATGCTTCTTGAGCAGACCGAGGGAACCGGAGTCGATGTCTATACACACGGCGAGATGCTTCCCGCTAACTACTATCCTAAGTTCAAGAAATACAAACACTTTGTTGGTAACTATGGGAATGCTTGGTGGCAACAAAGAGAAGAGTTTGAGACCTTCAATGGCCCTATCCTCTTTACTACCAATTGTATTGTACCACCTAAGGCGAATGCCTCTTACAAGGATCGTGTCTTCACGACGAACTCAACGGGCTACCCCGGCTTTAAGTACATAGAAGGCGATGAGCAAGGGAATAAAGACTTTAGTGAGGTCATAGCCTTGGCAAAAACCTGCCAGCCCCCTACGGAGATTGAGCATGGTACGATTGTGGGCGGCTTCGCGCATCATCAGGTTCTCAGCATAGCCGATAAAGTAGTGGAGGCTGTAAAGAGCGGAGCTATCCGCAAGTTCGTTGTGATGAGTGGCTGCGATGGCAGACAGAGCGGACGTAGTTATTTTACCGACTTTGCCAAGGCTCTCCCGCAAGATACGGTGATTCTTACTTCGGGTTGTGCCAAATACCGTTACAACAAGTTGCCTCTAGGGAATATCGGAGGGATCCCTCGTGTATTGGATGCCGGTCAGTGCAACGATAGTTACTCGCTTGCCGTGATTGCTCTCAAGCTGAAAGAGGTGATGGGGCTAGACGACATCAATAAACTCCCCATCGTCTATAATATCGCATGGTATGAGCAAAAGGCGGTTATTGTGCTCCTAGGTTTGCTGAGCCTTGGGGTGAAGAACATCCACCTCGGTCCTACGTTGCCTGCCTTCCTCTCGCCTAATGTGGCTAAAGTACTCGTCGATAACTTTGGCATTGCCGGTATCGGCACCGTAGAAGAGGACATTCAAAATCTCATTGCTTAACCCCTTTAACAGATATAATTATGGCTGGAATGAATTATAAGACCGCTACGGTTGGCGCTATCGCTGCTTACGACTACCGCGCCGTCCCCGTATTTCATCGCTATGGGATCGACTTCTGCTGCCACGGCGAGGAGCCCTTTATAGAGGCCTGTGCTAAGGCAGGGGCTTCGGTAGAAGAGGTGATTACAGCCTTGGATCAAGCACTCCAAGAGCAAAGTGAAGGATCTTATTCTTACGCTTTTAAGGAGTGGGACAAAGATCTTCTGATGGACTATATCCTCAAGGTACACCACCGATTCATCCGCAGAGAGGGCCCTGTAACGCTTCAGTTGCTAGACAAGGTGGCGAGCGTACATGGTGAGAATCATCCCGAATTGATGGAGGTGCGGAGTCTCTTTGCCGAGTCTTTGCTAGCCCTCGAAGAGCATCTCCAGAAAGAGGAGCAGGTACTATTCCCCTATCTATACGACCTCTTCGCAGCATTGGCGGGGGAAGGCACGTTGGGCTCTTTCCACTGTGGTTCGGTGGTTCACCCTATCGGAGTGATGCTTACGGAGCACGACGGCGAGGGCGAACGCTATCGCACGATTGCCGCTCTCACCAATGGTTATACCCCACCTGCGGATGCGTGCGAAAGTTATAAATTGGTTCTTCAGCGGATTGCTCGCTTTGAGCAGCAGCTACACGAGCATATTCATTTGGAGAACAATATTCTTTTCCCTTGGGCTATTGATAGCGAACCCGCATGTAATTGGGAAGGCCAATAGTTCGATTATATCTATATAATATGTGTGCTTACTCCAACCCTGCCATCCGGTGCGGTTGGAGTATTTCTATAGACTTACCCTCTACGCGGAGCAATCCCTCCTCTTCGAGTTGGGCGAGGCTACGTGCCAAGGATTGCCGGTTCACGCCAAAGCGATCCGCCAGCTCCTTCCACGACGAGTCTATTTGCAGTCGTTTGTTGCCCTCTTTTAGGTAGATTTGGAGCAGGTAGTCCGCAATTTTCCCTTGCAAGCTCCGTAGGGAGAGTTGGTAAATTTTGCCCATGAGGAAAACGCTGATATTGGAAACGATGCCGATAAAGTTCGTCATCAGTTGGGGCGATTGGTGCATAAGGTCTCGGAAGTCTTCCTTGCCCATCCTAAAAAGTATGCTCTCCTCGTTGGCCATAAGCGTTACGGGGAGGGCGTTGTCTTCGGCAAAAAGAAGGGCCGGAGCAACGATTCTCCCGGGTGTTAGCGTGTCCATCAGTAGTTGTTTGCCCGAGGTGCCCACCATTTCCGCCTTGATGCCGCCCTTGCCTACGATGCGTAGGTCGCGCAGTTTGTCCCCCCCGATGGCGTATAGTTCCCCCCGCTTTAGAGTCTCTTTTTTACAGGGGCACTGACGGAGCAGATGAGCCACCTCTTCGGTGCTCATCTTACCGGCAAGCCCGCTCTTTTGCCAAGCCTCCAATAATAGATCGAAATCTCCTTCTGTCATACTCTATACCGTTTACTTTGCAAATGTAACCAAAGGGGGAGAATAGGGCATCTTTTTTTGGGGGGAGGTGGCGAAGCCGTCTCTCGAGAGGGGCCGGCTTCGAGGGGTTACGAGTCCTTAAACTTCCTACGAGATAGCGTGTAAGAGCTTTTGTAGAGGATAAAGACGGGTAAGATACTACCTACTCCCAATGTGAAGATAACCGTAAGGGCTATTACAAAGTTGGTCTGGAAGTCTTGCATGTATTGCACGGCAAGAGAGGGCTCTTTGTGGTGTATTACAAAGAGTACCAAGCTCAAGACGGCATTGTAGCAATACATACCGGGGATCATGGGCAATAGGGCAGGGATATAGAGTACCGTCATGGGGATGTGTACCCACCAGCGCCCGAAAATATAACTACCAAAGCCGATAAATATAGAAGCCAAAAGGGATGCGCCCACGATGTCGACTCCGAGGTGATTCATCAGATACCAACGAAGTCCATGCCCTAGGGCGGCTAGTATTATGATGGGAGGGAAGCTCCTACGAGGGGGAACCGATACCGCGGCAAAGCCTACCGCAGCCATGCCTGCAAAAAAGGCATCTTGGAGCAAACTCAGTAGTATATCCATAGTGGTATTGAAACGGAGGTGAGGAGACTATATCTTGGCAATGCTACCGGTTGCAACAAGGAGCGTGATAGCCATACCGGAGGCAATCGAAAGGATGATCAAGGCTCCGTGGATAAGTCGGGAGGTCCCTGATAGGGTATGCCCTTCTACAATATCTATAATACCATTGATTAGAGGTACTCCCGGGATGAGGTAGAGCACTGAGGTAGCCAAGGCTGTGGGGCCGGTTTCGGTAGGGCAGCCCAGATAAATCCCGAGGGCCGGTATGGCGATGGAGATAGCGGCGGCTAGCGTAATGGCTACGTAGTGGTTTAGCCCCCTACCGATGAGGAATTTTCGTAGATAGAAGCCGGCTGCCGTATCGAGCGCCACAAGGAGGCAGGCAAAGAGGTCGCCACCAAAAAGGGCACAGAAGCAGGCATTAGACATGGAGATAAGGAGCCATGCTTGCCAAAAGGGTTGCCTATTGGAGTGGGCAAGTACCTCTTGGTATCGCTTCTCGGCTTCGTTTATAGAGAGCTTACGATCGTGGATTTCCCAGCTGAGGGCACTTAGATCGGAGTTGAGTACAAACTTTATTGGGAGTGTAGGTATATCGATAACTTCGGTGATAATATCCCCTGTTTCCTCGTCGCGTACGGTTAGGGTCATGGTCTTCATCGAGAGGTTGAGGTGCGTTTCGCAGCCTAGAGCTGTACCTATACGCTTAGTATTGCGCACGGTACGAGACGTATGCACTCCCGAGCCAATAAGACGAGCTGAATAGTCGGCAAGGAATTGAGCAATACGTTTAAGATGATTAACTGTCATATGCTGAAAGCTAAAATCCTATCAGTGGTTTACCTAAAATTTTTCGCTGCAAAGATACAGCTTCCTGCCCAATATCGGGTTGTATTGCCTACTTGTGGGTACTTAGCTTTTAAGCTGAAGGCTCTCCTTGTTGCAATTTTTATAAAAATCCCGATAGAGCAATATCCCTATGAGAGTAAGGCTGATGGGGAATGCACTCCACACGGCAAGTAATTGCCACTCAGGGTAGTTTGCCATCAAAACGAAAGCAAATAGGTAGCCCAAAATAGGAGCAACCAACAGATGGCATAGGATAGAAATAGGTACCAGCTTGCGTACATGCTCCAGACCTCTGAGGGCATTGGCGTAGACGATTTGCAGCATATCTCCCAATTGATAGATCACTACCGGTATCAAGGTAATGGCAACAAGGGGGGCCAGACGCTCATCGGGGTTAAAGAGCAGGCTTACTTTGCCTCGGATGGCAAAGATCACAATCATGGCAACGAATGCCATAACGATACCAATTTGATGGGCGGCTTGAGCTACGTTTTTGGCCTCTTGGTAGTCTTCTATGGCTCTGTAGTGGCTCACCCGTATGGCGGTTGCCGAGCCTAACCCGTAGTACATGAGAAAGCCGAGTACGGTTACCGTATTCACCACTTGGTGGGCAGCGAGCGCGAAACTACCGATGCGCGCTACAAAGATTACGGCGATGGTAAAGGAGGCTGTCTCCAGCCCCAATTGGATGGCAACAGGGGTGCCCAATAGGGTAAGGGGTTTGAGTATGGAGCGATCTAGGCGTCCTGCGAAGAATCCGTTCCGCTCTTTCCCTAGAGAGCGATCGGAAAAGAAGCTCAGCCCTAGGAGTACGACCATGGCAATACGGCTGATAAGCGTTGCGATACCGGCTCCGTACAGCCCCCACTCGGGTAAGCCCATGCGTCCGTAGATAAGTCCCCAATTGAGTAGAATGTTAATCCCTACACCGGCTATGGTGATGTACATAGGTAGGCGAGTGCGACTCATGCCATCGTAGAACTGCTTCAGCCCATTGAAGAGCATCGATACCACAAAACTAATGACCTGTAGGTAGTAGTAGGGTTGAGCTAGAGGCATCAATCGAGACTCCAAGTTGAAGAATTCGAGGAAGGGCGAGAGGCCTAGAGCGATACCCCCTAAGGCCAATGCCAGTAGGGTATTGAGCAGCATACTACCCTTGAGGTAAAGGCCTGCACGCTCCGGGCGGTTAAGCTTGTGCGACTCCGCAACGAGAGGGGTCAAGCCGTACGAAAAGCCCATTCCCAACACGAGTAATAGGTTGAGAAAGTTATTGACAAAGGCTGCTGCAGCTAATTCGTCTAGGCTATGATTACCCACCATAATGTTGTCGACAAAGCTGACTAAAACAATAGCAACTTGCCCGATCATGATGGGGATCCCTATCGAGAGTAGTGGTTTGTAGTGTGCGCGTTGGAGGCGTAGCATAGTGGAGGATCGAGGTGTGTTGGTGGGGGAGTGTATGCTCTTTTTTATTCGTGAGCGGAGTAGGCGAGATATCCTCCGGAGAGGTTGTAGATGGGACCCGAGAAGCCTGCTTCGCTGAGTTTTTGAGCTGCTATGGCACTCCGTTTACCTGAGCGGCAGTAGATGGCTATGGGCTTCTCCTTTTTCAGAAGTTGTGTAGCTTTTGGGATGAAATCTTCGGCCAAAACATCTATGTTAATGGCGTTCCCGATATGCCCTTCGTTGTATTCTTTTGGGGTGCGAGCATCTACCAGTTGTATGTCGGGTCGCTCTATTATTTTCTTGAAAGTGGGCACATCGGTATTTACGATTTGAGGAGAGTTCCCTTTTTTGGGGAGCGTGCAACCCAAGATAGCTCCAATTATAACTAAGGCTACAAGGCTGATGAAAATGTAATTGCTGTTCATAGGGGTAGTATATCTGTACTTTGTTATTGTAATAGGCTCTTTCGAATGCGCTCTATGAGTTGGTGGTGTCCGTCGTCGCTTGCGGACTGCTGGGAGTGCTCCGAAACGATAAGTAGAATATCTCCCACATGAAGTTTGAGCGCGCCCTTAGGCACAATAAATCTATTTTTGCGCCGTACCAATATAACAAGTTCAGTCTCTAATAGTTCGATTTGACGCAGTTCATCCCCTTTGGCAAGCATCTCTTTGCGTACTTCTCTCTCCTGCATTTGCGTCCCCAGTTCGTCGGGGATCTCTACACCTATAAAGTTCCCCTCGGGGGGAGCCGGCTTTGCCAATCCTAGTAGTCGAGCCATGGGGGTAATGGTCATTCCCTGGATGAGTAGGGAGAGAAGAGTTACGATAAAAACGATGTTGAACAGAATAGAGGATCCCGATACGCCACTCACCACCGGATAGGTAGCAAAGATGATCGGAGCAGCTCCACGGAGTCCCACCCAAGAGAGAAAGCCCTTGCCCTTGAATCCCAAGCGGCGGAAGGGGAGGAGGGTGATATGCACAGCCAGAGGGCGACCTACCACCATCATAAAGAGCGCAATGAGTACGCCCAATACGCCCACGGAGAGTAGTTCGTTGGGGTTGACAAGCAGCCCTAGCATGATAAAGAGGATGATTTGCACGAGCCAGGTGATGCCGTCGAAGAAGTGATTGATGCTACCCCGGTGGCGCAACTTGGCATTCCCCAATACAATTCCCGTGATATAAACGGCAAGGTATCCATTCCCTTGGATTATGTTTGTAAGGGCAAAAGAGAAGAAGAGAATGCAGAGCAGCATAATGGGGTAGAGGGTACGGTTGGGGATTTCTGTGCGATTGACCAACCAGACCGCCAACCAACCGAAAAGTAGCCCCAAGGCTCCCCCTAGTACAAATTGCTGGACGAAGTGTAGTAGTAAAGCCCCTATCGAAAGTTCCGATTGTTGCAAAAATCCGATGAGCGCAATGGTGAGCATATACGCCATAGGGTCGTTACTCCCGCTCTCTAGCTCTAGGATGGGTTTGAGATTGTGCTTGAGGTGTACACGTTGAGAGCGCAGTAGAGCAAAGACAGAGGCACTGTCGGTACTCGACATGGTGGCTGCCAAAAGGAGCGAGAGCGGAAGACTCAGCGTTACCCCAAGAGCAAAGTCCTTAGTGAGTAGGTAGATAAAAAGTCCGGTAAAGAGGGTCGTAAGCAGTACCCCGAGGGTAGAGAGCAATAGCCCCGGTAGCATAATGGGGCGGATCTCGCGCAGCTTTGTGTCCATCCCTCCCGTAAAGAGGATAATGGCCAAGGCCACCATGCCAATGTGTTGTGCTATCTGTGCATCCTCAAATTGGAACCCGAATCCATCACTCCCGAAGAGCATTCCCGTAAAGAGAAAGAGCAAAAGGGCCGGAATGCCATACCGAGAACCCACTTTCCCGATGATGATACCCGCAAATACGATAACCGATGCGAGTAGGATGAGGTATTCTATCATGCCCTGCAAAGATAGCAAAAAAATCACCCTGTGGAGGGGTAACCTGCTAGAGGAGAGAGGAAAGGGGGGAGAGGTCTGGGGTAGAATAGTATATGAGAGGGGTGGTTTTGAGAATCTCGGTGAGACGAGGAGAAAAGGTAGCTAAAGGGGGAGGTCGCTTTTCTTTTTAGGTCTATTCTCCTGGGAATGCAGGGCAAAAACGGCTCCGAAAACTGCCTGATTTCCCAAACTTTTTAGGCTGGTTTTGAGGTGTAAAATTAGCTGTGGAACGAAATTTTCTTGCCCTATTTCGCTCGAATTTTAGGGCAGCGTTTTTAGCGCGTTTCACACGGTGGTTTCCTCCCCCTCCCTCCATACCCATTTTGGGAGAAGACTTTAGGGTACGGCTGTGTGTATGGAAATAATTTGTAATCTAAGAGGTTTTTGGTGAGTGTGAGGTAGGCAAAGTGGCTGAATTTCCCCTCCTTGGATATTGTAGATATATAATAAATGTATATATTTGCACCATATTAGTGACATGCAGAAGGCGATTTGTTCCCTGATGGGCTTAATGTAAAAGATGATTTCTAGTAGGAAACGGTAGGTATGGAGCGGAGGATGCGAAGGTCTCTACCTCTGTTGCCGTATTTGTTTATGGAATAAAACACACAGAGAAATGATGAAAAGAAGACTGATATTTCTATTGCTCTTTTTGGGGCTGGTCTGTTCTCCTGAGGTATGGAGTCAGGAGGGTTTCTTCGATGCGAGGGTGAGCAGGTATGGTGAGTTGGAGCAAGTTTTGGGCGACAAGTGGAACACCATAGATTCGTTGGTGGTGCATGGCCCCATCAGTGCTCCCGATTTCAAAACTATAGTTCGTTGCGCAAAGGATGGAAATCTGCGAATCGTCAATTTGCAGTATGCGCAGGTTGAGAACCACAAGATCCCCGACGAAGCTTTTGTTGATAGAGATTGGTATACTTCCGGTCACTATTTGGACATTCGTCGCATCATTCTTCCTGATGATATTACGGAGTTTGGGGCTTTTGCTTTTACGAGGATGACGTTGAGTCAGATCAATCTTCCCTCTTCGTTGCGTAAGATGGGGCACTTTTGTTTTGATGGTAATCGATGGCTTGAAGGAGACCCTTTGGTAATTCCTGAGGGCGTGACAGAAATTCCCACCCGATGTTTTGCCCGGTGTAATAGTATTAAAAGGATTATTCTACCCTCCACCCTCAAAACCATTAATATGTTGGCATTCTATTACGTAAGGGTAGAGGAGATGAATTTCCCCGAGGGGTTAGACAGCATCGGCTTGTCCGCTATATATGCTACACATCTTAGGGAGATAGTTCTACCCAATACCGTCAAAAGGGTAGGAGATTCGTCTTTTTCCAACAACCTGAAACTAAAGAGAATTGTCCTGCCCGAAGGGTTGACCGAGATCCCAGAATGTTTTTTGTCTTTATGCGATATGTTGGAGGAAGCGAACATCCCCACAACTGTTACAAAAATTGGTCGTAGTGCTTTCCAGTGCTGTTCCGAGTTGAAGGTCAATCAGCTTCCTCCGAAACTGAGGTGGGTTGGCTACGACGCATTTGATTCCTGTCCCCTTGATTCGATTGTTTTTCCCTCTACTGTGGAGTATATTGAAGGCGGGGCATTTAGAGACCTGCATCATCTTCAGAAGATATATTCTCTCTCTCCCAATCCTCCTCATTGTACCGAAGATCATGCGAATCCTGGGATGGGTCCATTTCATGGCTTTACTCCCAATGATATTCCTGTTTACGTCCCTATCGGCTCAGGGGAGAAGTACCGGCAGGCATTCGGCTGGAACTACTTCACCAATATTATAGAAACGGATAAGTTTCCCTTAGGGGTAGAGCCTCCATTGGTGGAGGGGGTTGGGAAGTACACGGTATATGGAAGGGATGACAGTCTCATTATCGAGCTTCCTGAGGAGCCTTCGTCCCCCATTCTCTACTCTATCTACACAGTGGAAGGGAAAACGATAGCTCAGGGATACCTCACGGGCTCTCACGTGCTACAGCTCCCGTCAGGGGGTGTTTATGTAGTGCGAGTTGGCACTTCTATTCACAAAGTATCTCTGTAATCCCTCATGCTCTGTAGATTTATTTAGGATGTAAAACATATGAAAATGATGAAAAGAAGAATAGCTCTTCTACTGTTGTCTCTTATCTTCGTTTGTTCTCCAAAGGTGTGGAGTCAGGAGCGTTTTTTTGATGCGAGGGTAAGTGGATATGGCGAGTTGGAGCAGGTTTTGGGCGACAAGTGGAACACCATAGATTCGTTGGTCGTACATGGCCCCATCAGTGCTCCCGATTTCAAAACTATAGTTCGTTGCGCAAAGGATGGAAATCTGCGAATCGTCAATTTACAATATGCACAGATTGAGAACCATAAGATTCCAGATTCTGGATTCGTTGACTGGAACTGGTATACTTCCGGACACTATCTAGACATTCGTCGCATCATTCTTCCTGATGATATTACGGAGTTTGGCTACTGTGCATTTATAGGGTTGACGTTGAGGCAGATCAATATTCCCTCTTCCTTGAGAAAATTAGGGGCAAGTAGTTTTGAGGATAATCGATGGCTTGAAGGAGACCCTTTGGTAATTCCTGAAGGCGTGAAGGAGATACCTATTCGATGTTTTCAGTGCTGCGATAGTCTTAAGAGGGTTGTTCTGCCTTCCTCCCTTAAGACCATTGACCTACTTGCATTCTATTACGCAAGGGTCAAAGAGCTGAACTTCCCTGAGGGGCTCGATAGCATTGGATTCTCCGCTATATACGCTACTCATCTCACGGAGATTGTTCTGCCTAGTACGGTAAAGAGAATAGGAGGTGCTGCCTTAGCTGACAACAAACGGCTAAAGAGGGTTGTCCTACCTGAAGGACTTAACGAAATTCCCGAAAGACTTTGCGGATTATGCCACAATTTAGAAAAGATTAATATTCCCGAATCTGTAACCAAGATAGAGAGGAACGCTTTTCAGTTATGCTATAAACTTAAAACCGACATTCCATCAAATTTGACTTGGGTAGGTTGGGATGCTTTTGATTATTGTGCTCTTGATTCGATTGTTTTCCCCTCTACTGTGGAGTATATTGAAGGCGGGGCATTTAGAGACTTGAATCACCTCCAGAAGATATATTCTCTCTCTCCCAATCCTCCTCATTGTACCGAAGATCATGCGAATCCTGGGAAGGGTCCATTTCATGGCTTTACTCCCAAGGACATTCCTGTTTACGTCCCTATCGGCTCAGGGGAGAAGTACCGGCAGGCATTCGGCTGGAACTACTTCACCAATATTATAGAAACGGATAAGTTTCCCTTAGGGATAGAGCCTCCTTTGGAGGAGGGGCTAGGGAAGTACACGGTATATGGAAGGGATGGCAGTCTCGTTATCGAGCTTCCTGAGGAGCCTTCGTCCCCCATTCTCTACTCTATCTACACAGTGGAAGGGAAAGCGATAGCTCAGGGATACCTCACGGGCTCTCACGTGCTACAGCTTCCGTCAGGGGGTGTTTATGTAGTGCGAGTTGGCACTTCTATTCACAAAGTATCTCTGTAATCTCATCTCTTTATATTATGCGGCACTTGACATGGGATTTCCTGTTCAAGTGCTGTTTGGGGTATGGAATATATCTCGGTATTGTGGGGTATGTTATTCAGAGGATAGTTCTTTTTCTCTATCTTTGTGGAGCATAAAAATAACAGAGCATAGAAAGCAAACAACTATAACTATGGCAAGAGTCTTGATAATTGGTGCCGGAGGCGTTGGCACCGTCGTAGCTAAGAAAGTGGCTATGAACCACGAGGTCTTTACCGATATAATGCTGGCAAGCCGTACCAAGAGCAAATGCGACAAGATTGCTAAGGAGATCGAAGAAACCCTTGGTGGTGTGAAGATACAAACGGCTTCGGTAGATGCCGATAAGGTGCCCGAGCTGTGTACTCTATTTCGCAGCTTTAAGCCCGACCTTGTAATAAATGTAGCTCTTCCCTACCAAGACCTTACCATTATGGATGCCTGCTTGGAGTGCGGAGTAAACTACCTTGATACCGCCAATTATGAACCTCTTGACGAGGCAAAGTATCAGTATAGCTGGCAGTGGGCCTATCGCGAACGATTCGAAAAGGCCGGCCTTACCGCTATCCTCGGATGTGGTTTCGACCCCGGGGTGACGAGCGTATTTACAGCCTATGCCGCTAAGCATCACTTCGACGAGATCCACTACCTCGATATTGTGGACTGCAACGGAGGGGATCATCACAAGGCATTTGCTACGAACTTTAATCCCGAGATCAATATCCGCGAGATTACCCAAAAGGGTAAGTACTACCTCAATGGTGTGTGGATAGAGACGGAGCCTCAAGAGATTCATCGTCCACTCCATTACCCCGGTATCGGTGTGCGTGAGAGCTACCTGCTCTACCACGAAGAGCTCGAGAGTTTGGTGCTTAACTTCCCCTCCATCAAGAGAGCACGCTTTTGGATGACCTTTGGTGAGGAGTATCTGACCCATTTGCGCGTAATCCAAAACATTGGTATGGGAAGCATCGAACCGATCAATTACAACGGTATGGAGATTGTGCCCATCCAATTCCTCAAAGCCGTGCTACCCAATCCTCAGGATCTCGGGAGCAACTACACGGGCGAGACCTCAATAGGTTGCCGTATCCGTGGAGTGAAGGATGGTAAGGAGCACACCTATTATATATGGAACAATTGTAGTCACCAAGCCGCTTTCCGTGAGACCGGGATGCAGGGCGTGAGCTATACAACGGGGGTACCTGCCACGGTGGGAGCCTTGATGTTCGCACGAGGGCTTTGGAATAAGCCCGGGGTGCACAACGTAGAGGAGTTCGATCCCGATCCATTCCTCGAAGAGGTGGCCAAGCAGGGTTTGCCATGGCACGAACATCTCGATGTAGATATTGAGTTTGAAGCCTAATATGTAGTCAAAGAGTGGGGTGCCCGGCATGATGCTAAGGTGCCCCACGTTGTTTTGAATCTTTGCCTTATGACCTATATTCGTCTTGATAAGTTGCGCGCTATCTATAAGCCTCAACTCCCCGAGGTGCTAGAGCACCCTACTAAACTTGATGTCTCTACCAATGCAGCGACTCCTGACGAGCGTATTGCGGCTCTTTTCCCTCATACGGCACAGCTCCCCGTAGTCTCTTTGGCAGAAGCTGGGGCAGAGGCAGAAGCTACCAGCCCTCTTACGGTGGGGGTTTTGCTCTCAGGGGGGCAAGCTCCCGGGGGGCATAATGTAATAGCCGGCATATTTGATGCCCTCAAGATGCATCATCCTGCCTCCATTCTCTATGGCTTTATCATGGGCCCCGGGGGGCTGCTCCGAGGCGAAGCTCGGGAGCTTACGGCAGACGTTATTAACTGCTACCGCAATACGGGTGGCTTCGATATGATTGGTTCTGACCGTACAAAACTTGAGACTAAGGAACAGTTTGAGCAGGTACTCCTCCATGCTCATCGCTTGGCTTTGGATGCTCTTGTGGTTATCGGTGGGGACGACTCCAATACCAATGCTGCCTTGCTTGCCGAGTACTGCCGAAGCGTAAACGACCCTCTCTGTGTGGTGGGCTGCCCCAAAACGATAGACGGCGACCTCAAAAATGGTTGGGTAGAGACGTCGTTTGGTTTCGATACTTGCGTTAAGGTTTATGCCGAGTTGGTGGGTAACATCCAGCGCGATTGCTACTCCTCGAAGAAGTATTGGCACTTTGTCAAACTCATGGGACGCTCGGCCTCCCACCTGACCTTGGAGTGCGCTCTTATGACCCAACCCACGGTGGCCATCATCAGTGAAGAGGTAGCCGCTCGAGGGCTTACCCTGGGAGACCTAGTGCGTCAGCTTGCGGATGTTATCGTGGATCGCTCACGGCGAGGTATGGACTTTGGCGTGGTGCTTATCCCTGAGGGATTGATAGAGTTCGTGCCCAAGGTACGTCGCCTCATTGCCTCGCTCAACCGGGTGTTGGCAGAGAATGGGCATAAGCTCCATCTTGTGAAGGAGAGTCAGATTATCAACTACATTGCCAGTAAACTCTCGGATGAAGACGAGGAGACTTTGCGCTCACTCCCCGAGGAGGTGGCTCGCCAGCTTGCCCTAGAGCGAGACCCCCATGGTAATGTACAAGTGTCGCGTATTGAGACGGAATCTCTCATTGTCACTCTCTTGGGGCAAGAGCTGGAGAAGCGTCGCTCACAGGGCGAGTTTGAGGGGAACCCCTCTCCTCTGACCCATTTCTTTGGGTACGAGGGTCGTTGTTCCATGCCCTCCAATTTCGATGCCTCTTACTGTTATGCTCTTGGCCGTACCGCTGTTGCTCTTGCAAAGGAGGGCTGCTCCGGATACATGGCTACGGTGGGCAATTTGGTTCATCCCCCAAAAGAGTGGATACCTAGAGGGATCCCCCTTACTGAGATGCTGACCATAGAGGAGCGAAATGGTGTGGACAAACCGGTTATCGCCAAGGCGTTGGTAGATATAGAGGGGGCTCCATTCCGCTACTTCCGCGACCACCGCAAGGAGTGGGCAGAGGGGATTGCCTTCCGTTATCCCGGCCCCATTCAGTACTTTGGCCCCTCTGCTGTGTGTGATGCCACAACCATCACGCTACGCCTAGAGCACGCCCTAGAGCCGGAAGAAGATATCGAGACTATTTGGTAATTCGTCTATTTGTATCTCGCCCCTCTCTCGGAGAAGTAGTATTCTTTCCCTCACCCGACATCGGGGTAGAGGTCTCTATTATCGTAGCTCAATCGCTATCTTTGCTCTATGATGTCAACTAAATTATTGGGCATCCTCTTGGGGGTTGCTCTGCTCATTTGGATAATCTTTCGCTGGGGGCGGCGCCACGGCGCGATGGATGAGCACAAAAAAGATATAGCTAAGGGGCTGGATTCTTGGGGGCAATCGGGCGAGAAGTGCTCTGTTTGCACCTGTGGCGAGGGCTCCTGTAGCAAAGAAAAGGCGGCGCCGAAGATTGATTATTACGACGACGAAGAGCTAGACCGCTTTGCCTCTCGGTCGCATGGCGATTACACCCCCGAGGAGGTGGAAGAATTCCGTAGCGTACTCGTTACACTCTTGCCCGAGGATGTGGCCGGCTGGATGCAGAGCCTTAGCCGTCGCTCCATAGCCCTCCCGCAGTCCCTTTTGGGCGAGGCCGAGGAGCGTTTGAGAGCTGCTTCGGAAAAAATGGAGGCGACTTCCCAACCGCCGATTCGCTAAAATACCGTTGTTTCGTATGCGCCGTGCTTCGTTTGTCTCCGTAGTTTGCTTGTGCTTAGCCCTCTTTTTGGGGAGTTGCTCGGTGCGGCGCAATAATGCTTCAACCCGCTTTTACCATAATCTGACTACGCGCTACAATGTCTATTTTCATGGCAAAAATGCTTTTGACGAGACCTATAATAGTTTTGTGGCGAGTTACTCCGAGAGTTATTCTCGGCAAATATTCCTTGACCCGATAGAGGCACAGCGGGGGGCGCTTAAGGAGCAAAAAGGAGGGGCGTTTGACCCGGCTTTGGCCAAAGGGCAGACGGCTATTAAACTCCACAGCATCCGCACAAAACCGGAACGAAAGGGGAGACCCTCAGCCCGCGAAGCCGAGTTTTACAAGCGTCGCGAATACAATACCTTTTTGCATAATGCTTGGCTCCTTGTGGGGAAATCGCAGTTTTACAATGGCGACTTCCTTGATGCCATGGCCACCTTCTCGTACATGTCTCGCCTCTACGCCACGGAGCCAGCCATCCGAGACGAGGCACGTCTCTGGCAGGCGCGCAGCTATACCGCTATGGGCTGGCTGCATGAGGCGGAGGAGATGATTAGGACATTACAAACAGACGCTTCGTATCTCAGAAAAAGTCAGGTCTACGACAAGACCTTGGCAGAGGTAGCTCTCTCTAAGGAGCGAATTGACGAAGCTATTGAGCCTCTGTGGCGTGCTATTGCTAAGGAAGAGAGCCGAACAGAAAAGTTGCGTATGCGTTACCTCTTGGGGCAGTTGCTTGTGCAATCGGGGCGTCCTGGTGAGGCACAAAAGGTCTTCCGCTCCCTATTGAGCAAGGCTCCGCCCTTTGCTTTGGAGTTTGCTACGCAGCTCCGCTTGGTAGAGATAGAGGCGGAGAGGAATGTGCGTAGGGCTATCACGACAACGGAAAAGATGGCACGTCGTGGGCACAACAAGGAGGTATTAGATCGCCTTTACCTTACACAGGGAGATTTATACCTAAGGCAATTGGATTCTCTCTCGGCACTAAAGTCTTATAACCTGGGGGTAGAGAAGAGTACGGAGCATGGGGGAGACTTTGCCCTATGTGCCGTGGCAGCCGGTCAGATATACCTGGCAAAGCGAGATTGGGACGAGGCGCAAAAAAGTTTTGCTACCGGGGTGGCAGCTCTCCCCAAGTCGCACCCAAAGAGCGAAGAATATACCACGCTCTCTAAGCAACTTGATGCCTTGGCACTCCATGTGCGTGCCGTGGCAGAGCAGGATAGTCTGCGCCATCTTGCCTCTCTCCCCGAGGTGGAAAAACTCCGCATTATAGATAGTGCCATTGCCGCTTATGAGAAGGCGCAACGAGAGCGAGAGCGTGATGAGCGGATGGCTGCTCGGCAAGAAGAACAAGATGCTATCAACGAGCAACTCGGTAGTAACACCCCATCAGGGGTATCTAAAACTCCGGATCAGGGGATGCCTACTTCGGGTGAATTTTATTTCTACAATCCCCAGCTCATTGCTCGTGGAAAAGCTCAATTCAAACAGAAGTGGGGCAATCGCACGTTGGAAGACAATTGGCGCCGCCGTCAGAAGAGCGTGATGCCCTCGGCCTCCTCGCCTGCTTTTGAGTCGCAGCCCACTCCGGAGCAAGCCGATTCGCTAGCTTCGGATACTACCGCCTCTCCTTCGGGGGCTCCCCAGGACTTACCGCCCAGCCAAGACCCAACCAAGCGAGAGTATTATTTGACTCAGCTACCTACTACGCCCGAGGAGCTTGCGGCCAGCGACGTTATTATCCAAAATGGACTCCTAGGGATGGCTCAAGTATTCCAAGAAGAGATGGAGCTTTTTGACGAAGCTACGTATGCTCTAGAGGAGTTGCTCCGCCGCTATCCTAATTATGAAGAGCGTTTGGGCGTTTACTATCAGCTCTATATGCTACTAGAGCGCCGTGGCTTGACAAGTGAAGCTCAGGCTTGGCGAAGAAAAATATTGGCAGAGTTTGCCGAAGAGCCATTGGCTAAGGCGGTGGCTTCTCCGCACTATCTTGAGCAACTCCGCACGGCTCAAGAGCAAGAGGAGAGGCTCTACAACGAGGCCTTTGCTGCCTATTTGAGTGGTAATCCTATGGCGGTGAGAGCTTCTGCTACGGAGCTACATACAGAATATCCGCTCTCGCCTTTGATGCCTAAGATGGACTTCCTCAAAGCCCTCTCTTATGTACTAGAGGGAGAGGAAATCGCCTTTAAGCAGGCTTTGGAACAGCTCCTGAAAGAGTACCAACGCGACGAGGTGTTGGAGCTGGCTCAGCAGATGTTGCGAGAGCTGACAGGCGGTAGAAGCATTAGCAAGGGAGGCTACTCCGGACTCAATTACGAGTTGTCGTTTGCAGGGGATGGTGAGTCGGTGCCGGATTCTCTCTACACCTATCGCTTGCCGCTTTTGCGCTCTCCGCATAGTGTGGTATTGCTTTGTGCCGATGCAAATGTGGAGTATCATTCGCTCCTTTTTGCACTTACTTCATTCAATTTCTCACGCTATACCGATCTTCCTCTAGAGGTCTCTCTGGAGCGACTTTCGCCCATCCAAAGAGTGACTATCAGCGGCTTCACTTCCGAGCGGGATGCTTGGAACTACGTATGCGATGCCTATAGTCCCGAGGGGTATATGCCTGTCTTGCCGGGCGATGCCCTCCTCTTTGCCATGGATCAGACGAGCTATAAAGCACTTCTCTCCGGAGCTTCTTTGGGGCATTATTTCGACTTCCTTGCCGATAGCATTGCCCCCCGTCAGGCAGCGGTTGCCTTGGCACTGAGTCGCTACGAAGAGATTGCAAAGGCTCGTGAAGAAGCCGCTGTAGCCCCTGCCAAAGCGATCGAAACACCCCAAGTGACTGCACCCGTAGAAGCAGAGAAAGCACCCGAGCCCAAACCCGAACCCAAAGAAGAGGAAACGCCTATTTACCAAGTAAATGAAACCGCTCCCATCTCCTACGAAGATGTAGAGAAGGCAGCACGTGAGCGCAAGCAGCGTGAGCGCGAAGAGGCAAAGGCCAAAAAGAAGAAAGAAGAAGAGGTCAAACGGCAGCGAGAAGAGGAGCGGCGTGCCAAAGCTGCAGAGCGCAAGCAACGAGCGGAAGAGCTCAAGAAAAAGCAGGAAGAGGAGCGACGTGCCAAAGAGGCTGAGCGCAAACAGCGGGCGGAAGAGCTCAAGAAAAAGCGAGAGGCGGAGCAACAAGCCAAAGCCAACGAGCGTAAACAGCAACAGATAGAGCGCAAGAGTGTAGTGCGCTAATGGCCGAGCTTCTTCATACCTACCTCCATCGGGATATAAAAAAGGCTTCTACTTATCCGAAAAGTAGAAGCCTTTTTGCTGATAACGAGAGAGGGAATAGCAGAGAGGTGTTATCGCTTGCGAGTGATTTGCTTCTCTAGCTGTCTCTCTAAAAATTGTACGACCTCGGGCATCTCAATAAGTCCTATAAGTCGGCAATCTTCTTTGCTGCATTGGTACCCTGCTTTTACTAGTTCTGCGCGCCAGCTCTTCGCCTCGGGCGTATCTTCGTCGCCCCCTCGCATATCGTTGTGGGCGTGATCTCCGGCAATGGTCATGAGAGGGATGCAGATCACTCTGCCCCCTTTTATTCCCTTTTTTTGCATTCGTGCGATGGTATCTTCTAGTAGATTCCCCTCGGTGTCAATGGTCGCAACAAAGCAGCGTGGAGCCTGTTTTTGCAATTCTTGCTCGAATAGAAGATGTATCTCTTCTCGCCCTCCAATATCGTATTTCTTGGGAGTCCCATGTCCCATAAAGAGTAGAGTAGCTCCAGACTTTAGTTCACGCTCATAGCTTTTGCAGAGTATCTTGGCTACCTCGGGAGCGTGGTCGAGTAGTGGCCCTTGTAGTGCAACATCTATAGATGGATGCGCTTGAGTAAAAGTATTTACCTCTTGTGCGAGATCGAGATATTCTTTGCCTTGGGCTACATGTAGAGATTGCACTACTATAGAGGTGTAGCCCGCTTGTGCCAGAGCCGCGAGCCAAGTGTGTGGGGAATAGAAGTCGCCCAGTCCCTTTTGTTGGCAACGTTGGATGCACATCCCCGAGGTAAAGGCGAGGTATACGTCTTGCGGAGCATTTTTCCCCGTGGAGGCGGAGTTAAAAGTGCGAGTTAACTCTCTTTGTAGGGCATTGTAGGCATTGTGTGCCTCTTGCCACGTGCTACCAAAAGCGACGAGGAGGATGGCTTGACTTCCCTGCCGTAGGGAGGTGATTTTTTGTGCTAGCTTGGCTTGTTTTTCCTTTTCTTGGCTGATTCTTTTTGAAGCACAAGCCTGCAATAAAAAGATTCCTGCCCAGAGAATGAATAGGTAGTGGCTGATACGTTTCATCGGTTTGTACGGGATTGATGCGATTTGCAGATAAGTAGGGAAAAATAGGTAAAGGGATGCGCTTGTATCGCCTCTAGCTCATGGAGGTAGAGGGCGTTGGGGCGTTCGATAAACTCACAATAGTAGTATTGGATGTAGGGCGCAAAGTGGGGCATAAGGGCTTTTAGCTCGGCCTCGCATTGCGATAGCTTCATAACGATAAGGGTGCCGCCCCCATCGGCTACACTCTGTAGTAGCTCCCGAGAGACTTTGCCCGGGGAGACAACCAACATTTCGTTCCCCTCTACGAGAGAAATGTTGAGGGCAGAAGCTGCTGCAATAAACGAGGGGATGCCTGCATGATGCCGTATAGAGATGCCTCTCTCCTCCAGTTGGGTAGCAATATAGTGGGTGGAGGAATAAATGCTCACATCGCCCTCTGCCACAACGGCAATAGAGTGCTCTTGCTGCGCCAGCTCCGTTACCTCTTGGGCCACTTGGGCGTATGCCTTAAGGGCTGCTTCTCTATTGTGGCTCATGGGTAGGGTATATCCTCTTAGCTTTTCGCTAGAGATCCCGAGTTGTACTAATAACTCTCGGGCTTGACTTTTGCCTCCCATTTCAGGGTAATACACGTACTGCACGGCATGCAACGCAGCAAGCGCACGTGCCGTTACAAGGTGAGTACCCCCGGGCCCCAAGGCTACAAACTCTACGACAGAAGCCATGTTGCCCCTCTCTAATTAGCGGCGATAGTGGAGCGTTAGACTCACGTAGGGAGAACGCCCCGGCTGTAGGCTGGCATAGGGTTTAGAGGTGTTCCAGGGGCGAGCATCACGCCAGTCCAAAATGTTTTCTACTCCGGCTCCCAAGGTTATTTTGTAGTCTCCCAACGTAAAGTCGTGGGTTGTTACAAAATCGAGTAGGTGGAAAGAGGGCGAGTAGTAGTCGTAGGTTGCGGAGTAGCGTTCGCCTTGACCATAGGCCAAGACCCCGAGTTTGAGATCGTATAGCCCCCAAGAGTGCCCCCAATTGAGGCGAGCATTGCCGAGTATCCCCACACTCTTATCAAGTTGGATAGGATCGGGATGAGGGTTCTTTTTCGTGGCCATGGGTGTAATGTTTTTGCCATCGAGTAGGGAGAGAGAGCCGGCAAAGTCGAAGCCTGCCCCTAAGTAGGCGTGGGCAGATAGGTTGAGCCCTAATACTCTGGCTCGGTCGATATTGTCGCGCATTTGCACCTCGTCATACTCTTTGAGGTAGGGAGCTGCCTCTTCTTTGGTGAGTGTACGGTAATTGATCATATGCGAGATATGATTGAAAAATGCCGTTGCCGAGAGCGAAAAACGACGATGTAGATACTCTAGATTTACCGAGAGGTTGTGGCTTTCTTCGGGCTTTAGGTTGATGTTTCCTAGGGTTAGACGATTGCTGCTTTGAGCCACTTCCGAAGAATAGATCTGTTGGAGCGTAGGAGCCTTGAAGCCCGTAGAGTAGGAGACCCTACCACGCAATCCTCCGCTTACGCCCATGATGGATAGCGAGGGGGATAGGTGGCTGTGGAATGTTTCGTTGAAGGAATAGCGCAGCCCTGCCACTAGCTCTAGCCCGGGTGCGATGGTCCATTCGTCTTGAGCGAAAGCCGAGGCGGTGTAGGTGCTTTTGTGGTCGTAGGAGTCGGTAGCACTGCTGAGAGCATCATTAAGGTACTCCAAACCGGTGCTGAGTTTGTTGTTGCGACTCAGTTTGAATACCCCGGACACATCCCCCTTGTAGTACTGTATTCTCTTGCGTTCTAAGCGGTCGCCTTGCTTATTTTTCTTGGTGTCTTTGAGGTAGATGAAGCTGGAGCTGTAATTGTCCGCAGCAAAGTTTGCCGTAACAAAAAGGCGCGGAGAGATGATGTATTGCATACCGGCACCATAGGCATAGGCGCGGTGGTTTACATTGTAATCGTAGCCTTCGATAGGACGCCTACTCATGTTGTCGTAGAAACTTCCCTCCGCCCTAAAGGTGAGATTGGTAAGGGGGGAATAGGAGAAACGTTGCTGAACGAGATGATTCCCATAGCCTAGAGAGGCTTGTTTCATCGTGGGTTCTTCTTTTACCTTTTTGGTCTTCTTGTCCACAATTTCTGCTAAGGGCGATAGTTGCCAATTGCGGGCTTGGCGGTAGAGGTATGAGGTACCGGAGGTGAGTTTCCCGAGGTTAAGATCGAGGGTGACAGCCTCGCTTATACGCTGATGGTTACTTATTCGGGTAGTGGAGGATACCTCTATTCCATTTTTATCGTCGTCGGTAATGATGTTTACCACGCCGCCTACAGCATCGCTCCCATAGAGGAGAGAGGCCGAGCTATTCAAGATCTCTATACGCTTGACATTAGCCATATTGATGCGTTGTATAGCATCGTCGGAGATCATCCGCTGCCCATTGAGTAGGAAGAGTATATAGCCGCTTTTGAGTCCGTTGAGCGAGACTTCGGTACCCATGGCGTTGCCGGAGAAGGAGAAGGACGAGGAGA
Source organism: Porphyromonas endodontalis ATCC 35406 (assembly GCF_000174815.1). Lineage (GTDB taxonomy): Bacteria > Bacteroidota > Bacteroidia > Bacteroidales > Porphyromonadaceae > Porphyromonas > Porphyromonas endodontalis. The sequence continues at coordinate 94,133 of NZ_ACNN01000016.1, read as the reverse complement.
GTTTGGAGAGAGCCTCCTCGAGGGTGGAGATATGCGCTGAGGAGAGATCTCGTGCGGTAATCACCTGTACGGGGATGGGAGTCTCTGCCATACGTCTGTGTGTGCCGGTACTTGTTACCACCACTTGCGCCAATTGCCGATTCTCTTCTACCATACCGATGTGTACGTTTGAGGTAGTTTGGGCAAATGTGGCGTGCTCAGATCGGTAGCCAATGGCGGAGAAGCGAAGAGTTTGTTCGCCATCGGGGAGATTTTTGAGGATGAACTCTCCTCTCGCATTACTCGTGGCTCCCTTCAGGCTGTGGTCTACACGGATGGTAACACCGGGGATCGGCTGACCCGTAGCTTTGTCGGTAACCTTACCGCTAATGGTGATTTGCGCTTGTAGGTTGAGCGCAGAGGCGAGGAGGAAAAGTGAGAAGAATATTCTCTGTAAAGTAGTTTGGTTCATAATCTGTACAACGTCATTATAGCGGGGTCTCATCCCTGTATCTTAGTTGGGCAGAGCCGGAAATCCAAGTCGGAGAGGCACTTTCTTCAAATGCCTCTTGCCTTATTCCGTTTGCTCTTTGACGGGACAAAGGTAGCATTTTGCTGCGCTATTATTACTATCTTTGGTCGGTCTAAAGACGAAAAGTATTCTGTATGGCAAAGAAAAATAAGGTGAGAAGATGGGTTCGCGTAAGTCGAGTGCTTCTCGTTGACTTCATGGATTTTGTGTCGAGAGACATGTGGCATATTGAGACATCTGAGGTGGTGGGTTTCCGTCGTATCTACATCAATTCGCTCAAGTCCCTATACATGGCAATAAAGGGTTTTGTGCAGGGCGACCTCACGAGCAAAGCCTCTGCGCTCACTTATAGTACGGTACTTGCCATTGTGCCGATGCTTGCCGTCTTGGTGGGGATTGCCAAAGGCTTTGGGGTACAAGATGCAATTTCGGACTTCCTTATAGAGACGCTTCCCACTCATACTGCAGAGATCTCCAAGTCGTTGGGCTTTGTCGAGAATTATTTGTCGCAAGTAAAGGGGGGACTCTTTTTGGGGATTGGTCTTGTCTTTTTGCTCTATACGGTCTTCAATCTTCTCTCCACTATTGAGAATGCTTTCAATCGCATTTGGGAGACCACCAAGGGGCGAACCTTCAAAGACAAGGTGACGAGTTACTTTACCATGATCTTCCTTTTGCCCGTCCTGATCGTGCTATCTTCGGGTATTACCATCGCCATGACTACCATCAAGAATACCTTTATGAAGGATTTCTTCCTCCTCGGTAGTATGACCACGTTCCTCATCAATTTGGTGCCTTTTGTCCTCACCGTCTTCTCGTTTGTGGCCATATTTATGGCGCTGCCCAACGTGAAGGTGCGCTTCGTGCCGGCCCTCATCTCCGGTACTTTGGCGGGAGTTGCCTTTCAGGGGTTCCAGATGCTTTACATCGGAGGGATGCTGTGGATCTCGAGGTATAACGCCATCTACGGGGGATTTGCCGCCTTCCCGCTATTGCTCCTCTGGATGCAACTGACCTGGATTATCACGCTCTTTTGTGCCAAACTCTGCTACGCGATACAGAATGTGAATAAGTTCACCTACGAAAAGGAGGTAACTAAGGTCTCGCGTCGCTATACGGACTTCCTTACCGTGCTTATCATGGCACATATTGTGCAACGCTTTGTAGATCCCAAAAGCCAAGAACCCTATACTGTGGAGCAATTAGCGGACCAATGCCACATCCCCGTGAAGCTTACTACTATGATTGTACGGCAACTCTTGGCTCTCAACCTTATTGTGGAGGTGAAGTACACCAAGCAATCGCGAACGGGCAACTACTATCCTGCGGTAGACCCTGAGACGCTCACCGTGGGCTCTCTTATTGCGCGACTTGACAGCGTTGGGAGCGAAAACTTCAAAGTCGATCGCCGGAAATATGCCCGAGAGTGGGAGCTAACCCTAGCCTCTAGAGCTTCCCTCCAAGAGGAGTCTACCCATGTTTTACTCAAGCATCTACCCTTAGGGCGTGAGAATCTCCGCCCTATATAAAACTCCCTCTTGCCCTAAAATGCAAAAGAAATAGCCTAGTTTCTGAGAAGAAACTAGGCTGTTTTTGTATCAGAACTAACTGATTTCTGATCAATCCAATCTATTGTATCCCATTCCGTCAGGGAGTTCCCACATACGGGGCGATTGCCGATATAGGTAACCGCTCCACGAGATTATAAATACTGACGGCCCATAGTGATTTTTCAATATGTACCTTAGAAAATGTATTGTATTCCTGCCTGATATCCCACATAAAGCTGTTGTCGCAAGGATGCTGTCTGCTTTTCCCATATTGATTTGGAAGAGAACAACCCTTCATCGCCTACACTCCTAGACTGCAGATAATTGAGACTGAGACCACCAGAAAGCCCCAAATGTTGCCCTATTCGAATTGATGGAAGTAGTGCATAGCCAGCCTTGAAAGTACTACTTCTTGAAAACCCGATATTCTGTATTGTCACTTCATTGTTTATTCTCAGCCACGAATAGCAATTGAGATGTAACCCTAAGCCGGCAATGGTAGTTAGGGTCTTTTCATGAGCCTTGTAGTTATAACCCAATCCGATAATCCCATAAGTAAATCTGCTTCCTGTACGCAATGAAATAGCAGTTGTTCCTATTTCATCGTGTTGTATGGTTAAAGCGTATTCCCCATTTTTGATAAGGTTGAGAAGCCCTATCGGATAGTCGCTTTCTTCCGCGATGTTGATTAAAGAGGCAAATTGAACTCCTGAAACCTTTTTTGCAAAATTCACTACTCCAGAGAATTGAGAACCGATAACCTCGTTTCCCATATTTAGGATACCGGAGAATTGAACACCATCATAATGGGTTTTCGAGATATTAGCCATTCCTGCAAGTGAAACCCCTGCTCCCTTATTACCGATATAGTTGCATAATCCGGCCCACTGTATTCCTTGGGCATCATTTCGTATTATGTTGGCCAATCCTGAAAAAGTAAAAGCTCTCTCGTTCATCGAAAGTCCAACCAGAGTATTAAAGGAAATGGTGTTGGTATATTCTTTAGCTTCCAATCCATTTGTACTTATTGGAGGGAAAACTCCGAGTTGTACAAAAGAGGATTTCCCCTCAATAGACTGTGCATATCCGGGAGTTATGGACGCAGTAATAAAAACAAGAGATGATAATACTATTTGTATAACCTGTTTCATATTCGGTATTCTCCGTTGTTTTCCCTCTTGAAGTCGGAGAATTTCACTCACAGGAGAGATTGCTTGAACTGACAATGCAAATGTACTTGATTTATTTGGAAAAGATACCGAGCGATTGTGAGATTGCATGGTATCTTTTGGGCGACTAGCAAGGGGCGAACATCCAAGAACATTTTTATGAAGGATTTCTTCCTGCCTGGGGGTTCGTTGCTCCTTTGCTTGTAACCTGACTATTCCTGCATCAGACTCACATTGGAATCTGTTGTTTCCCTTCCTGAAGTTGTGGTTTTCCACACTTGGAAACCTTTCTTTCCACGTTTGGAAAGCTAGTTTTCCAAAGGAGGAAAGTTGGCTTTCCATACTTGGAAAAAGGTAGAGTGTAATTAGCGTGGAGGAGGACCGCCGAAGTGACGCTCCCCGAAGTCGCTGCGAGAGCTTCCCTTACCAAAGCTACTGAAGCGGTAGATAAAGTGTACCATAAAGTACCGACCCAGCACATTGGTACGGCTGTCGGTTGCATTGAGGGCAGTCACCTCGCGAGAGATACCGGTCTCACTATTCAGGAGGTCGTAGCCCTTGAGGCGGATGGTTGCCGCCTTGTTTTTGAGGAAGCTATAGGAGAGAGCTGTATTCCATAGCCACGAGTCCTTTTTATATCCCGTTCCGTAGCCTTGGTTGGTTTGGTAGAGGATGTCGCTCTCAAGCTTTAGCCCGAAGGGCAGGTCGTAGGAGCCTTCGAGAGCCGACTCGTAGTCCCACGCCGTGCGTTTGGCTTGGCTGCTGAGTGAGTTAAGGGCCGTATTGAAGGAGAGCCCGCCTCGCAGGCGAAGGTAGAGATTGCCCTTGGCAAAGGAGAGAGCAAGCGAGGGGCTTACGCTCCAGTTGTCACTCTTATTGAGTTGCTCCGTGCTTGTTGCGGCATCGACGATATAGCTATTTTGATGATTGAACATACCGCGAAGCCCGGCATTGAGGGTCAGCAAGGAGGAGAAAAAGGGCATGGAGCTCATCCCAAATAATCGTACGGAGCTATTGCCATCTACATTGCGATAGCTAATGTGCTGCTGCCCGGTCGTGTTGTCGTAACGAACTACAGAGGCTATGCCGTTGAGCTCGTAATTCGCTTCCATAAAGAGGTTGATGGCAACGCGTGTAGTGGGGTTGAAGCTACGGAAGAAGGAGTGTATTTGGTGCGTGAATGAGGGTTTGAGGCCGCTATTCCCCTCGGTGATGCGAAGTAGGTCAGTGGGGTCTACCGTGGGGATCATATAGGAAACACTCGGCATCTCCGTGCTCCCTCTATAATCGAGTCGCCACATCGTTTGCCTGTTGGGCTGGAGGTTGATGCGGAGATTGGGCACGAAAAAGAGTTGCCGATTGACCCAAGACCGGGTGAGGTATTGGGTGGTCATCTTGCCGGGCTCGAGCCCCAGACCTGCCGTTATATCGAAGCCACTGGTGCGGAATTGCAGGTTGAGAGACCCTCTATAGGCATCGAGTTTGCTGGTAAATTTAGAGGAGTATTGAGGGTCGAGTAGGGTGTATTGGCCCGATGCGTCGGGGGTGAACACTTGGCGGTTTCCCTCACGTGTATTGTGCTTCCACTCGCCTAGTACTTGCAAAAAGAGGCGAGAGGTAAGAGGCTCTACGTAAGATAGGCGTAGCGTGGTAGAGAGGGTGTGGCTGTCGTCTTGTTGTAGCAAGTCTCTATTTTGATTGATGCCGCTGCCTGCCCCGAGCCCGGAGAAGGAGGCGAGGTAGTTGCCTTCGCTCTGATTGCCGTTGTATCTCGTGCGAATGCCTAGGCTCAAGACACGTCCTTTTCTGCTTAGGCGACGGCTTACATCTAGGTCACCCCCTAGCGAAAGGAAGTCGCTTGAGGCGTTGTATTGCGTCTGAGCCGTGCTGATGGGGTTCGCTTGATCTTCCCACGTAGAGGTTGTATTGTACCCCAATTCGTAGTTCTTATTCCACCAGACGGAGGGGCGGAAGACGAGCTCTGTGAGGGAGTCTATCTTATAGGTAAGGCGTAGTTGAGAGCCCAGTCCATGTGTAAAGGAGCGGAGGTCTTGCTTCTCTTGAGAGAAGAGACTTGCCGCATTGGTGCGGAATTGTTCCGTAAGTTTTTCGCTCAGGGCAACGCGGTCTGTGTAGCCATAGCGTCCGTTGCCTTCTAGGTCGAGGTTAGATAGCAAACTCCATGCAATGTCTCCGGCTACAGAAGAGGAGGTGGCAATCCCCTGCTGAGGTCTGCCGCGGCGTCGGAATCCACCCCCTCCGTCGGTGTCGAGTTCTCCGGAGCCGCGGTCGTTGGTGTTGTTGCTCCCGGCAATGAATGTGAGGCGGTTCTTTCCCGAGAAGTTGTTGATGGTGGCATTGGCTTCGTAGCGGTTGTTCGTTCCATATCCGGCGAAAAGATTGCCAAATAATCCCGTTTTGTGGGAAGCTTTGAAGGTGAGGTTTAGTACCGTCTCTTCGTCTCCATCATCGAAGCCCGTCATGCGAGATTGCTCGCTAGAGCGGTCTAGTAGTTCGAGTTTATCTACGACTTCGGCAGGGAGGTTCTTGGTGGCTACTTTGGTGTCTCCGGAGAAAAACTCCTTGCCCTCTACAAGTATCTTGTCTACACTCTTTCCGTTGATGGTAATACTCCCTGAGGAGCTAACCTCTGCACCGGGGATTCGCTTGATGAGGTCTTCGAGCATAGCTCCTTGCCCCACGTGGTAGGCATCGGCATTGAAAACCACCGTGTCGCCCTTGATGGTCATATCCGCGGCGCGCCTCTCTACAGTCACGGTATTGAGGAGCTGGCTATCCTCTTCGAGAACAATGCGGAGACTGCCCGAGTAGGGAATCTTGAGTATGGTTGTGTATTCTTTATAGCCCACGAAGGATACACGTAAGGCGTAACTCCCCGGGGAGAGATTGCGGAGTCGGAAATTCCCTTTGGCATCGGTAGTGCTACCGGTTACCTGCTTCCCTTGCTGGGTAAATAGCACGGCATTCCCCCCTACGATAGTCTCTTGCCGGGTGTCGAGCACCGTGCCCGAGAGGGTGTACGTTTGGGTCTGAGCGACTAGGGGAAGGCTGAAGAATAGGGTAGTGGCTAGTGCAACGAAAAAACGTTGCAGATGGTTTGTTATGGTTCTGGGGCTATCTATCATCTTTTTCTTCTCTTTCGTTACGAGGCATTTGCGTTCAAAACCTCTACAGAACTAGAGATGAAAAACGATTCTCGAGGTTTAATTCCCCCTTTCCCCTTGTGCATTCGGGGCCGACGCATAATAGCGCAAAATTTGCACATCCCCCTCAAGTACCCCAAGAAAGAAACTAGGCTACTGCACCCCATACGGGGTTTCCCATCTAAATTCGTAAGAGAAGAGAACGCTCTAGAAGAAATACAACGTGATTAAACATGAGGTCCAAAACTATGCGACAATCACCCTTTGGCGAGTTTCTCTATGGCACTTAGTAGCTTTCGGGCTTTAGGATGCTCGGGGTATTTACCTAGGATCGCCTTTGCCTCCTCAAGATCCTCCTTCGGCTTTCCCAGTAGGTAAAAGCCCATCACAAGTATTCTAGCATGGTCAATTTCGTAGGCTCTGGGATGGCGATTCGCTAGTTTTTGGTAAATGTCATGTGCCTCTAGGTAAGTCTTCTCGGCATCCTCTTTCTTCTCTAGTCTTAGATAAAGGATCGTAAGGTTCTGTTGTGTCACCGCTACATCTGGAAGGTATGCTCTCGGATTCTGCTGGGCCAACTTTCGACGTATCTGTAGCGCCTCTTCCTGGTAATCTTGGGCTTTCTTTAGGTCGTTGGTGTCGCGGAGTAAGACGCCCAAGTTATTTAGGGATGCCGCTACATCTGGGAGGTATGCTTCTGGATTCTGCTGGGCTAACTCTCGGTGTATCTGTAGCGCCTCCTCGTAGTAATCTTGGGCTTTCTTTAGGTCGTTGGTATCGCTGAGTAAGACGCCCAAGTTATTTAGGGATGCCGCTACCTTTGGGAGGTATGCCTCTGGATTCTTTTCCATCAACTCTCGACGTATTTGTAGCGCCTCCTCGTAGTGGTGTCTTGCTTTCTCAAAGTCATTGAGGCTTTGGAGTAAGTAAGCATACTCGAAGTGATGCTCAACAGTCGGGGATAGCTCGATTAGACGCTCGTAGAAGCTACGAGCCTCCCCAAAGGAGAACTGGATTTGAGCCGCCTCAATCAGTTCCTTGAGGACTCTGACCTCGTTCTGCTGCTCTCGGGTCTTGAACTCTTCGTAAACAGTTGTCAGGCTCTGCTCGCTCTCTCCCGTCAGTACCTTCTTGATCTCGTCTAGGGTGTCGGCAAGATAGCTGTCTCCAGCCTCCCTTAGTCGCTTGATTTCTTCGGTGATCTTACTGGTGTGCTCGAAGAGAAATCGGACAAACTCTGCAACCAGGCATTTCGCACCCTCCGAGTGGATGCGTCCGTTGCTGAGCATCCCCTCAAGTGCCAGCTCTGTAGGTTCTAGTCCTTGCTCTAGAGGGAGTTCTTTGAGGAGCGCTCGGATGTACTGTGGGGCCATGTTGAGTCCTTCCATTCGACTCATCAAGCCTTGTATCGACTCTTGTGTCTTGCCGTGTTCTCGAAGATTCTGCTCCTCGATTTTTGCCTGCTTGTCCGCTCTGTCCATCATCAGGGAGTTGTGTGCTGCAGCTTGCTCGCTCAACCTTTTCTTGAAGCAGACGATAAATGCTTGGGTATCCGCATCAAGACTTTCGTAGCTCGTTGGGTTTTGGAGATACTTCTTCGATGCCTCCCTTAGGCGGAGTTTGTCACTAGAGGACGGGGTGTGCTTAGACCAATCAGCAAGTGCGAGTTGAAAGGCTTCCTCAAAGCCATCATTGACCGCTGAGGTGTAGAGTTTCTTGACTTGGCGCCAGACGTACCCTACTGGTTTGAGGGCATATTCTATTATAGTTAAATCCATTGTGTGATAGTGGAGCTATAAGGGTTAAACGTTTCAAAGGTAATAAAATTTCCCCTAATTTAAGGAGCGATGGCAATAAATCTATTGCGTGTACATTCCCCACCATCCCGTCTTTTATGCAAATCGAAGGGGGTAAACAGCGATCAATCGACCTTGCCCCAAGAGCTCGAGAATAGCTCCCCGAAGCAAGGTCTATAGACGATTATGCGTCAGCCCTGCTTGTGCATTCTTTATGGAGTACATCTACTAGTAAAGTGTACCTTTGTGCCCAAGAATAGATTGTGTAGAGTACCCCTATGGCTGTTATATCCTTGATTATCCCGGTGTATAATGTGGAGCGTTATTTAGCACGCTGCCTTGATAGTGTACTCAATCAGACCTATACTGATTGGGAAGCTATCTGCGTGAATGATGGAAGTCCCGATGGCAGCAGGGCTATTCTTGGCGCGTATCAAGCAAAGGATGCTCGCATTAAGATTGTGGATAAAGAGAATGGAGGGCTCTCCGATGCACGTAACAAGGGACTAGAGCAAGCCCGTGGGGAGTATGTGGTATTCCTCGATTCGGACGACTTCATTCACCCCCAGACCTTAGAGTTTAGCTTGGCTCTTGCCAAAGCCAATGGGAGCAATATTGTAACGTGGTACAAAGATCCCTACTACCGACTCACCACCATCCTGAGGAGAAAGTTGGGCTTTGATGTGGATAAAAAGCTGCCCAAGAGCTATTATAAACGCTACCAACTTGAGAATGTAAATCAGCTCACAACGTCGGATGTTTTTGCCCATTTTACGGAGCAATCGCACTCTAATATCAAGATGCCTCTCAAGCACTTCTATGTGTGGCGGTTCCTAATCCGTAGAGAGCTACTGACCGACTTCCAGTTCATCAAGGGGATCACTTTTGAGGATTTCCCTTGGACAAGCGAACTCATGCTCCGCAACAAAGGGCGCGTCACCATCACCTCCCTACCTTTTTATTACTACTATCCCAACGAGGGCTCGATAGACCTCTCCACCAAGCGAGCACGCAAGATAAACGATTGGATAACCGGCCTAGAGCATGCCTACAAACTCTACGAGGCCGAAGCCGAGGAGAGCCAACGCGTCCGATGGCAACGCCAATGTATGTGGGTAGTTATCCGGGGGAGGATAGAGCGGCATTTGAAAGAGATACAAGAGGAAGATTTGTGTGGTTCTCTTGCTCGGCGTCTGCAGTCCGTTGTAGAATTAGGCTGTCTAGATCATCCTTTCGATGCTCGCTCCAAGGCCTGTAAAGAGCGTATTCTTTCCTTCGTAGAGCAGCATCTCCCACCCTCGCAATAGCAAGGTAGTCTGCTGGATTATTGGGCTATAATGCCTAATTTCGTGCTAGAAAAATAAGTCGATATAGACCGCTATATGCACAGAGCCTCCCTATCACAAGGATTGTGCCCCGAGTGGGCGCCCCAAGATGCCGTACTTATCACTTGGCCTCATGCTGCTAGCGATTGGTGTGAAATCCTCCCCGAGGTCGAAGCCAATTACCTAGCTATGGCTACAGCTATCCTTCGCTATGAACCGTTGGTGGTTGTCCTCCCCGAGGGGCAAGAGATAGGTCATTTGTTTCCCTCCGATTTAAGAGCAAGACTTGTGGAGATTCACCTCCCGAGTAACGACACATGGGCTAGAGATTATGCTCCACTTTGCTGCCTTATGGAGGGGAAGAAGCGAGTTGTAGACTTCCGTTTCAATGGATGGGGGCTTAAGTTTGCCTCAAACTACGATAATATGATCTCCAGACGTCTTCATGCTATGGGCTTCTTTGCCAAGGATGCGGAGTGGTGCGATGAGCAAATGATTGTGCTGGAGGGCGGTTCGATAGATGCCAATAGTAGAGGCGAGATGGTAACTACTCGTCGTTGCCTTACAGAGCCTAATAGAAATATATTCCCCGAGCAAGAGGCGGCTTTGAATAGCCTGCTTTTGTCCACTTTGGGGGCGCAGAAGGTCATATATATAGAGCATGGAGCAATTGAGGGAGACGATACGGATGGGCATGTAGATACACTTGTTCGCTTTATCAATGATGATACACTGGTATATGTTGCCCCTACCGATCCCAATTCGATTAATTACCACGAGTTGAAGGCGATGGAGGAGGAGCTTTTGCAGCACGAAGAGATAAAAGAGCGTGGCTATAGGCTGCTGGCCCTGCCCGATGTGGGTACTCTTCGCGACGAAGAGGGCGATCCGCTCCCTGCTACGTATGCCAACTTTTTGTTCGTTAATGGAGCTCTGCTTGTTCCCACCTACGGTGTACCTCAAGACGAAGAGGCTTTGGAGATTTTGCGAAGAGCCTTGCCCGAGCGAGAGATTGTGGGGGTCAATTGTCGCACCCTTACCCGTCAGCATGGTAGTTTGCACTGCGCTACAATGCAGTTTCCCCGTGGTTTTATTGCCTCGGAGTACCTCCCCAAATAAGCCCCATGAGCAAGACTAAAAAGAGAAATCACGTGAATACGTTAAAGATAGGAATCATACAGCAAGCCAATACGGCCGATCGTGCCGCTAACAAGCAACGCTTGGCGCAGAAGATAGAGGAGCTATCGAAGAATGGCGCCCAACTGATTGTGTTACAAGAGTTGCACAACGGGCTTTACTTTTGCCAGACAGAGGAGGTCTCCGTTTTCGATCAGGCCGAGTCTATCCCCGGTGAGAGTACAGAGTATTTTGGGGCTGTGGCTCGTCAGTATGGTGTGGTATTGGTGCTATCGCTTTTTGAGCGTCGTATGGCTGGTTTGTACCACAATACGGCGGTGGTTATCGAGAAAGATGGCTCTATTGCAGGCAAATATCGTAAGATGCATATCCCCGACGATCCTGCCTATTACGAGAAGTATTATTTCACTCCCGGGGACTTAGGGTTCACCCCGATAGATACCTCTGTGGGTCGCTTAGGGGTCTTGGTTTGTTGGGATCAGTGGTATCCCGAAGCTGCTCGGGCTATGGCTCTACGTGGAGCCGATCTCTTGATTTACCCTACCGCCATTGGCACAGAGAGTAGCGATACGCCCGAAGAGCAAGAGCGCCAGCGTGAGGCGTGGTGTACCGTACAGCGAGGGCATGCCATCGCCAACAACCTACCCGTAGTCTCTGTGAACCGTGTTGGCCACGAGGCGGATCCCTCGGGTCGCACGGGCGGAATCAGCTTCTGGGGATATAGCTTTGTGGCAGGGCAGCAGGGCGAGATCTTGGCACAACTGGGCCGTGAGGAGGCGACCGCTTTGGTGGAGGTCGATCTTGATCGCACGGAGCAGGTGCGCCGCTGGTGGCCTTTCTTCCGCGATCGGCGGATCGATGCTTTTGGTACGCTTACTCGGCGTTGTGCCGATGAGCCCTAACGATGAGCCCTTGTATCCTGGTTTTGAGTATGCTTGATCATCAAGTCCTTTTTGCCTTTTTCCTGACGCTCCTTGCCGGTATTGCTACCGGTATTGGTAGTACCATTGCTTTCTTTTCTAAGCGGACAAACACTACCTTTTTGTGCGTCTCTCTTGGCTTCTCGGCAGGGGTGATGATGTATGTCTCTTTTGTGGAGATGTTCCCTACTTCGCTGGAGATGTTCCAAAAACTTTACCCGGCACGCCTAGCCGCTCTTTACACAGCTCTCTCCTTTTTTGGAGGAATCCTATTTATAGCCCTTATTGACAAATTGATCCCCCAGCGCGAGAATCCGCACGAAATGCACGGGATGGAGGAGCTCCCCTCCAAGTCGCACGGGAAGGAACGCAACGTATCGGAGCGTAAGTTGCTGCGTGTTGGGCTTTTTACCGCCCTCATATTGGTGATTCATAATTTCCCCGAGGGGATGGTGACTTTCCTCTCCGGGATGCAAGATTATCGGGTGGCTTTGCCCATCGCTTTTGCTATTGCTATCCACAATATCCCCGAAGGTATATCCGTCTCTGTGCCCATCTTTTATGCCACGGGCAATAGAAAACGCGCTTTTTGGCTCTCATTCCTCTCGGGTCTTGCAGAACCTCTTGGCGCCATTGTTGGGTATCTGTTGTTGGCTCCGTTCCTAACCGATAATACTTTTGGGATTATTTTTGCCGCCATTGCCGGTATCATGGTGTATATATCTTTGGACGAATTGCTCCCTGCGGCAGAGGAGTATGGAAAGCACCACCAAGCCATATATGGCCTCATTGCAGGGATGGCTGTGATGGCAGCAAGTCTGCTTATTTTGTAATCATACTCTCAATTCGATTCCCTATTTGGGAAAAGAAGATTTTATTCTCTCGGGCAAAAATGGGGATAATAAGAGGATAGGACGGGGAGATTCTGAGAGTTTTGTATGAACTCCAGCATCTCTAGGAGGAGAAGAGGGTGCAAATGGACTTGGCAAAACAAAAAAGAAGTGCTAACTTTGCAGGAGTTATGGTGAAGGCATTACTAAGCAGTGGAGCGAAGGCTCCCTCATGGTCATGCGTTTGAAAAGGGAATTCGGTGTAAATCCGAGACTGTCCCCACAGCTGTAACCTCGGTTTGAAGCCGGGCGGCAGTAGGTCACTTAGCGAAGTGCAAACAAGGCTTGGGAAGACGCTGTCTCGGAGAGGAAGTCAGAAGACCTGCCATAGCTCGTTTGTGAGACAAACCCGCTTATTCCGGGGGAATAGGAGACGGTGGGTGATAAAGAAGGGAGGGGCTTTTGCCAAAATGGATAGCTCCTTCGAGCATTGCAAGGTGCAAAAAAAATGTGTGCTTTGGCTCTAGTCGGATCTCCGTGTAGGGTACATGGGGTGGTGCTGGAGCACGATAAGTACTCGCGTATTGACGTGCCTTCGTGAAGTGTGCTTCCCCTCATACCAAACACTGCCTGCTAATGACGGCTCCCGCTTGGCGACGAGAAAGAGAATGTGTGCGCTTGTCTCGATACGCAAAGTAGGGGGCTTTTCTCTTTTTGGGAAACGGGTTTTCTCTTCCTTCTTCCTAAAGAAGATTAGGGGAGAAAGACCACTTACAGGATGGCTTAAAACCATAGTTTGCAGCTTCTCCTATTGTGATGATACTCCTTTATAGTACAGGAGTATACGTTAGCCGCCTCTCTACATCGTTTTGTTGGATTGTGTTGGATTGGAAATAGATAACTACAATATAAGTCGATGGGTACGCCTCCCTTTTCTTGTGGCGGTGTGCACTTGGCAATAAAAAGGAAAGGAATTAAAGTTATGATGACGAGAGAAGAGTACATCGAGAGCTTGCGCAAACTCGATCTTAAGGTTTACTTCATGGGTAAACGCATTGAAAACCCCGTAGATCACCCTATTATCCGTCCCTCGCTCAACTCTGTTGCTATGAGTTATGAGCTTGCACAGAAGGATGAATATAAGGAGCTAATGACAGCTACCAGCAACATTACGGGTAAGACTATTAACCGTTTCTGCCATATCCATCAGAACGCCGGAGACCTCGTTAAGAAGGTAAAGATGCAGCGCCTTATGGGTCAGAAGACCGCCGCTTGCTTCCAACGTTGTGTAGGGATGGACGCTTTCAACGCGATCTATTCTACTACTTATGATATGGATCAAGAGCTCGGTACCGAATACCACAAGCGTTTCGTTAAGTACCTTGAGATGGTACAAGAGAGAGACCTCGTGGTGGATGGTGCTATGACCGACCCCAAGGGAGACCGCAGTCTTAGCCCTTCACAACAGCCCGACCCCGACATGTTCTTGCATATTACAGAGATCCGTCCTGATGGTATCGTAGTATGTGGTGCTAAGGCTCACCAGACCGGTGCTGTGAATTCGCACGAACATCTCATCATGCCTACTCAGGCAATGAAAGAAGAAGATAAGGCTTACGCTGTTTCTTTCGCCATCGAAAGTGACGCTCCCGGTATCATCATGATTTATGGTCGCCAGAGCTGCGATACTCGTAAGATGGAAGAGGGTGCAGACATCGACCTCGGTAACAATACTTTCGGTGGTCACGAAGCTCTTGTTGTATTCGACAACGTATTCATCCCCAACGAACGCGTGTTTATGTGCCAAGAGTACAAGTATGCTGGGATGATGGTTGAGCGCTTTGCCGGTTATCACCGTCAGTCTTATGGTGGTTGTAAAGTAGGTGTGGGCGACGTACTTATCGGTGCTGCAGCTCTTGCTGCTGACTACAACGGCGTACCCAAGGCTTCGCACATCAAGGATAAACTCATTGAGATGATCCACCTCAATGAGACCCTCTATGCTTGCGGTATTGCCTGCTCGGCAGAAGGTAAGCCGACTAAGAGTGGTAACTACCTCATCGACCTCCTCCTTGCTAATGTCTGCAAGCAAAACGTAACTCGCCTCCCCTACGAGATCGCTCGCCTCGCAGAAGATATCGCTGGTGGTATCATGGTTACAATGCCTGCTGAGCAAGACCTTCGCGACGATATGCTCGGTCCTGTTGTTCGCAAATACCTACAAGGTGCAGCAGGTACGGATGTAGAAAACCGTATGCGCGTGCTTCGTTTGATCGAAAACATTACCCTTGGTACCGCAGCTGTTGGTTATCGTACTGAGTCTATGCACGGTGCAGGTTCTCCTCAGGCTCAACGTATTATGATTCAACGTCAGGGCAACCTCGAGGCTAAGAAGCAACTTGCTCGTGAGATTGCACACGTTGATGTTTCTAAGGATCACGTTGCCGGTAAGTAAGCCGTAGCACCCCTGTAAATCCTATGAATTTAGATTTTGATGCCGTACAAGAAGTGCTAGAGACACGAGTTGCTCCGCAGCTCGCTCTGCACGGTGGTGGTGTCAAGCTCTGTAGCATCTCCCCCGAAGGCGACATCCGTGTCGCCTTCAAGGGAGCTTGTGCTACTTGTCCCTCTATGACCGAGACAATGGATGCCCTTGTCATGGGTCAGCTGCGTGCAGCATTCCCCGATACTCCTTTCAATCTAATTTTAGTCTGGGATACCGATGAAGAGTTGCTCCAAGAGGCTCGCAATATACTCCGAGAGTTGCATCAAAAAGAGAGCAACGATAGATAGTTTTGTCCCCCATCCCCGACAAGTAAATAATACAATCCCCATATACTACTAGCGAATAACCCACATTAGATATAACCTCGATGGAAGAGTACAAAAGTAAAGTCGTATCGGCTCAAGAAGCTATACGTGCCATCAAAAATGGCGATTCCGTTGTTTTGTCGCACGCCGCAGGAGCTCCTCAGCTTATTAGCCGTGCTTTGGCAGACAACTACCAAAACTATCAAGACGTAAAGATTTTCCATATGTTGGTGCTAGGGGATGCTCCCTATTGCGCACCGGAGATGGAGGGGCACTTCAGGCATGTAACCAACTTTGTTGGTGGCAATACGCGTCAAGCTCTTGCCGATGGGCGTGCTGATTTTATTCCCCTTTTCTTCTATCAAGTACCTCGCATGTTTGAGAATGGTGCGATACCGGTAGATGTGGCTGTAGTGCATGTTTCCGAACCCAACGAAGAGGGATATTGCAGTTATGGGGTATCTTGCGACTATACCAAGCCGGCAGCCGAACGCGCTAAGGTCGTGATTGCCGAAATGAATAAGCAGATGCCTTTTGTTCATGGCGACAACCTTATCCATGTATCTAAGCTCGACTATATCGTAGAGGCAGACTATCCTCTCTACGAAATAGCCCTCCCCACGATTGGCGATGTAGAGAAAGCTATTGGGGATAATGTAGCACATCTTGTACAAGATGGCGATACTCTTCAGTTGGGTATTGGTGCTATCCCCGATGCTGTACTGCTCTTCCTCAAGGATAAGAAAGACCTTGGGATCCATACCGAAATGTTCTCAGATGGAGTGTTGGAGCTCGTGCGTGCCGGTGTGATTACGGGTAAGAAAAAAGAGATCGACAATGGTAAGCTTACGGCTACTTTCCTTATGGGTAGCAGAGATCTCTATGACTTTGTTAATAACAATCCCGATGTACGTCTTGCGCCTGTGAACTGGGTTAACGACCCCGTTACGGTAATGAATTTTGATCGTATGGTCAGCATCAATAGCTGTATTGAGGTAGACCTTATGGGTCAGGTAGCTAGCGAAACCATCGGTTACAAGCAATTCAGTGGTACAGGTGGTCAGGTAGACTACGTACGTGGTGCCTCTATGTCTGGTCACGGTGTCAGCATTATGGCTATGCCTTCTACAGCTGCTAAGGGTAAAGTATCCCGCATTGTTCCTCTACTTGCAGAGGGAGCTGCTGTTACCACTTCGCGTAACGACGTAGACTATGTAGTGACAGAGTTTGGGGCTGCTAAGCTCAAAGGAAAGAGTCTTCGCGAGCGTGCCGAAGCTCTTATCTCTATTGCACATCCCGATTTCCGTCCTCAACTCCTCGAAGAATTTAATAAACGTTTCCCTTCAAAATAAACCAATCCATGCAATTATTTAAGCTAAGCACTAAGTTGCATCGCTCGGAAACTTTTGCCGAGTTTGCAAAGGATTTTGAGCTCAATGAGCACGACCTCGTATTGACTAACGAGTTCATTTATCAACCTTTTATGGAGAAACTTGGTCTCCCCTGCCGCTTTGTAATGCAGGAGAAGTATGGCCAAGGAGAACCTTCTGATGAGATGATGAATAGCATCCTCCGTGACCTCGGTGGTGCTTCTTTCCGCCGTGTAATCGCCATTGGTGGTGGTACGGTTATCGACATCGCTAAGCTCTTTGTAATCAAAGACCTTACTGATGTAATGGATGCTTTTGACCACAAGATCCCCTTGATCAAGGATCGTCAGCTCGTTATTATCCCTACAACTTGCGGTACCGGTAGCGAAGTAACCAATATTTCTATTGCAGAGATCAAGTCGCGCCACACTAAGATGGGTCTTGCTGATGACGTGATTGTGGCTGATGATGCTGTTATTATCCCTGAGCTTCTTGCCGGGTTGCCTTTCCGCTTCTATGCAGCTTCGTCTATTGATGCTCTCATCCACGCTGTGGAGTCTTACGTATCGCCCAAATGCAATCCCTATACACGTGTATTCAGCGTTGCTGCAATGGATACCATTATTGATGTATTCAAGAAGATCGCTGCTACCTCTCCCGAAGAGCGTCACAAGTACGCTGCCGATATGCTTATCGCTGCCAACATGGCGGGTATTGCCTTTGGTAATGCCGGAGTAGGTGCTGTACACGCGCTCTCTTATCCCTTGGGTGGTAACTACCACGTGCCCCATGGGGAAGCTAACTACCAGTTCTTTACCGAAGTATTCAAGCTCTATCACGCTAAGGATCCTAAGGGGGCAATTGCTCCTCTAGAAGCACACTTGGCAGAGTTGCTCGGCTCTACAGTAGAGAATGTGTACGATGCTCTTGATGGCTTGCTCGGTCAACTTATCAGCCGTAAGCCCCTCAAGGAGTATGGTATGAAGCCCGAAGAATGCCGTGGCTTTGCCGAGTCTGTACTCGTTACTCAGCAACGTTTGCTCAAAAATAACTACGTTCCCTTTAGCGTAGATGAGATCGAAGGTATCTACAATCGTCTCTTTTAATTGGGAATAATCCATCGTATCATAAAACAATACATATAGAATAAATCCAATGGAAATCAAAGAAATGGTGGCTCTTGCTCGCAAGGCCCAAAAGGAGTACCAAGCTACTCACAACCAGCAATCTGTAGACAATATCTGCCGTGCTGCTGCTAAGGTAATTTACGAAAACGCAGAAATGCTTGCTCGCGAGGCTGTAGACGAAACCGGCATGGGTGTTTACGAAGACAAGGTGTCTAAGAATCGTGGTAAGTCTAAGGGTGTTTGGTACAATCTTCACGACAAGAAGTCAGTAGGTATTCTCAATATCGACGAACGTACGGGTATGATTGAGATTGCCAAGCCTATGGGTGTAGTTGGTGCTGTTACTCCTACTACCAACCCTATCGTTACTCCTATGAGTAACATCATCTTTGCATTGAAGACTTGCAACGCCATCATTATCTCTCCGCACCCCCGTTCTAAGAAATGCTCTAAGCATGCCGTTGATCTCATCCTCGAAGCTATTAAGCCTTTCAACGTACCCGAAGGTATGGTACAAGTAATTGAAGAGCCCAGCATCGAAATGACTCAGCAGCTTATGGGTGCTGTAGACGTAGTAGTTGCTACCGGTGGTATGGCTATGGTTAAGAGTGCCTACTCTAGCGGTAAGCCCTCTTATGGTGTAGGTGCCGGTAACGTACAGGTTATCTTCGACAGCGATATCGACTTTGAAGATGCTGCAGAAAAGGTTATCTATGGTCGTTCTTACGACAATGGTATCATCTGCACCGGTGAGCAAAGCGTTATCTATAACGAAGCTGATAAGGATGCTGTTTTCGCAGCTCTCCGCAAGCGTGGTGCTTACATCTGTACAGAAGAAGAAGGTAAGAAGATGCGTGACCTCCTCTTCCAAAACGGCGGTCCTATCAACAAGGACGTTGTAGGTCAAGGCGTTCAGAAGATCGCTAAGATGGCTGGTATCAACGTACCCGAAGGCTCTCGTGTAATCATCGTAGAAGCTAACGGCGTTGGTGAAGAAGATGTAATCTGCCGCGAAAAGATGTGCCCCGTAATGTGCGCACTCAGCTACAAGCACTTTGAAGAAGGTGTGGATATTGCATGCCGCAACCTTGCTAACGAAGGTAACGGTCACTCTTGTGCCATCCACTCAAACAACCAAGCTCACATCATCCTTACAGGGTCTAAGGCTACGGTTTCTCGTATCGTTGTTAACGCTCCTAGTGCAACAACGGCCGGTGGTCACATCCAGAATGGTCTTAACGTAACCAATACGTTGGGTTGCGGTTCTTGGGGTAACAACTCAATTTCTGAGAACTTTACCTACAAGCACCTTATGAACATCTCTCGCATCGCTCCTCTGAACCCTGCGATCAAGGTGCCCAACGACCAAGAAATTTGGGAACTCTAAGATATTCTCAGTGTAGAGAATAGGGGAGGTGTGATCTAGTATCTTACTCCTCCTACATTATAGAGGAAGTCGCTCCTTTTCTGGGGGTGGCTTCCTCTTTTTTTGTTGTGTATCCAAAGGTGAGGGGCTCGAAAGAATAGTCCCCAACGGACTCATGGAGGTGTGTTATAGGATGAGACTTATAGTGGATTTATTGTGGGGAAGTTGTTTTATCGTAGGGCAAGAGCCTCTTCTTTTGAATGCCCTATGATGCTGATCTCTCCCTTGATGAGGTATCGCTATAGGGATATCTTTTTTCGCCGAGAGGGGAGAGGAGTGAGAAAACCAGCCTGCAAGTCCGGCTCCTTTTAGCTGAAAATAATCCCGATGCTGCCCAAAACTTTTTTATTTTTCAGCCGGAATCGGGAGTCTGTTCTAGGTGGTAATAGAGAAGTTTTCACCTGAAGGTTTTTTTGTTATGGGGTTTCTCTTAAAGGGGGAGGAGGGGAAATCCCCCTATAGCTACTCTCTTTTTCTTGGGTAATTCCCTTGTCTCGCACACCTCAAAACTCTTTTCATTCTGCAAGAGGGTAGTTTTGATTCTCGGGAAGGGATGCTCTCTCTTAGTGTCTAAAATCCATTAAACCTGTCACTGCTAATCGGTTGTTAAACAGGAAATTGATAGGCGTTTTTAGATTAATTCCGTGAAAAAGGTCAGAATGAAAGAATGCAAGATTTTGCAATGTTTTTGACCGATTTTGCAAGATTTTATTCGTGAAAGTACCCTACCTTTGCCTCCAAGAAAACAGGGTTCGTCGTCGTAGGGGTACGAATCAGAATAGAAGAAAACGAGTCACCTATTTATAAATAAAAGTTAGGAGGCCATATGATAAAGAAAAGCACAAATCGTTCCGGAGAGCGTCGGGCGGAAATCCTTAGAATCCATGAAAACTGCATGGAGCTTCTCTCCATTGTGTATGAGAAGGTCAATGCGAAGTTCGCCCGGCGTGAAGAGGGGCAACGGGAAAGCAAGCCACAGCTACGACGAGCAATCGCTCCGAGCAATCTTGGGCTTGCTCCCTCCTCTCTTCTTGGCTACAGCTTGAGATCATCTTGCTTTCTTGCATAGAACAAAATCAAATGGACAAACAATAGAATCTAGTAGTAACACAGAAAAGTAAACCTAAAAAGGAAAGTGAAACTAGTCTTGCCTACTCCTCTCTCTTTAACTAAAAGGAAAAAGAGAAACAAAAGGGGAAAGAAAATCAAGACATAAATCGAACAACGACATGAAAAAAATGGTACACAGAGGATGGCTATACGTAGCCTCCGTAGCCCTATCAGTACTAGGGCTGGTAGCAATTTCCTACACCGCTTCGGCACAAAATCTTTGGGTGTTAGGGAAGAAGATTGATAATCCGCTCAACAACAGTGCTTCGGAGAGCCATTCTGGATACGATCTAGAGAGTGAAGAGAATTGGAACGGATATTGGTCTTGGGATCATAAAACCAAGATCCTTCACGTTAAAAACCTTGAAAGTAACATGGATGTACGCTCTTTCTACGCGGTGGATATCCCTGATTTTAAGATAGAAATAGAGGGAAGCTGTACGTTAGAGGGGGCTGAATCGACATTTTCTGCGATAGCCTGTCTAGGTAAACCTTCCTCTCCTTTCCGGATTATGGGAAAGGGGGAGAAAGCCTATTTGACCATCGAAATTACGAGAGAAGGTTCTACTGGGATTCTTATTGGAAATAAGAAGGATATGTATGTAGACAATTGTTATGTACAGATTGCTACTGCTTATTATGGAATCAGGGGTGAAGGGGATGGTTCCGAGGTAGGAATAAGGCTCCAAAATGGGGGTGAGATAGATGTTTGGAGTACTCAACCCTCTATTACATCCATCGGAGACTACATCGAAGTAGAGGAGGATGGAGACTGGGTGGATATCAACAAGAGCACAACGTATGCTCTGACTGCTCTGCATCCTGAACGTCCGTTGAAGTATGAGAGAGGGAGTATCGTGTATGCTTCTGGGGATGATGCCGGAACTGCTGTAAAGTCACACTGGGTTATGCTCTCCCCCTACTATCCCATCCGGATTGGGAACTTGAAGTTACGCAGGGCTAGAGTTATTTTGACCCCCGAAAAATACTCCACTGTTATCACCTCCGGAAGTGTGGAATACGATGCTAAGAATCACTCGTTGACCCTTGACAATGCCGCTATTCCTAATGGGGTTGTCTCTTATCACCCTTCTAAACCCTTGACAGTTAAGTGTAAAGGAGCAAATAAGGTGGGTGTAATCCCAGGAAATGCGGCTATCACAACAAAAGACCATTCCAGCCCGACGATTATGGGAATCACTGAGAGAGCCTCTCTCAAGATATATCCTGCCATGATGAATAATATGTTTCTGCCAGGGATTTGTGATGATACTAAAAAAGGAGATCTCTTGATCAAAGATATCGACCTTGAGGTAGAGAACTATGCAAGAAGCTGTATTTGCGCCACTGGGAGTAACAAAAGGATGGTTTTGAAAAACCTTAATGCAGAGCTTAGTACAAAGGGTGTTTTGATCGAAGGATTTAAGACGTTGGTGATTGAGGATGCTTACATTGCCATGCCTTTTGGTGCTGTAGTGAAGGATGGAACCATCAAGCTTAATGGCGAGCCTCTTAAGGATGTTAGATGTAGGATTCAGAAGGGCAATGCTCCTACCTTTGCCGTAACTGCCCAAACCCCTCAGAATGGAAAGATTAAGATCAAAGGTTATGATGATCTAAAGAATGTTCCTTATAATACGGAGCTTACAGTAGAGGTGACACCAAATCAAGGCTATATGCTTGACAAACTTACGGCAAATAGTTTGGATATCACAGCTACGAAGAAGTTTTTTGTGGAGAGGGCAACTACGGTAAAGGCTACCTTTAAGAAAGACACTGCATTGGAGGATATTGCTAGTACGGAGGTACTCCTTTATCCGAATCCTACGGAAGAAACAACGACTCTCTCGGGTGTAGAACCGGGTGCGATGGTACAGGTCTTCTCAATTGATGGCGTAGAGGTGCTTCGTATAGTAGCTGATGAAGCAGGCGTAGCACGTCTCGACCTTGCAGGCGTAGTAGCTGGCAAGTACTTCGTGAAGAGTGGTAAGACAACGATGGTTTTACTTGTTACGAAATAAATTCTATTGACTTAGAGGAGAGAGGGGGAGGGCTGCCTTTTCCCTTGGGGAAGCTTCCCTTGCCACTCTTCTCTCCCTTTATCGGAGTCGGGGTTGTGGATTTGCCCACAACCCCGACTTCTTTGTTTTTACATCCTGAGGAGCAGCACCTTGTAACTAAAACGAGTATATTTGCGTTGTCAACTCAAGAGATCTCCCCCGTAAGTGAAACCCTCCAACTTCGGGAGATGGAGCAGTGGGAGGATATGTAGATGTAAAAAGCGATGAAAGGACTTTTAGTTGGGGCTGCTATTGGATTTATAGCAGGAATGATTGATGTAATACCAATGCTAAATCTTTATGGAATAAAAAAGAGAGGAGACTCGTTAGTGAGCTAGTTGCGTTACTGATTGGTCGAAGTTTTCGAGCCATAGTTTTGAAGCCTTCATTTGTGGGGGAAACAGCGGTGATGTGGTTTCGGGGATGATGAAGGACAATTCGATTGTGTAAATGGAAAAATATTTGAGGGAGACTCCTCTGCTCAACTTCTCGGACTCATCAATACAAAAATTGGTGGAAGATCGTAGATGGATAGAGTCCCCAGAGTTTGAGCGAATCAAGTCCATATACGAGTTCGTTCGCGACGATATCCTATTCGGATATAATATTGACGACAATATCTCTGCATCCAAAGTGCTGTCCGATGGTTATGGACAGTGCAATACAAAGGGGATATTGTTTATGGCTCTTCTTCGGGCTTGCCATATCCCATGTAGGATTCATGGTTTTACGATAGATAAGAGACTCCAAAAAGGAGTGATGACAGGGTTTGTCTATCGAAAGGCTCCTGATTGTATCTTGCACAGTTGGGTCGAAATATATTTTGAAGAGACATGGTACGAACTCGAAGCCTTTATTTTAGATAGGGCTTATCTTGACCAACTACAGAAAATCTATGTGGATTGCAGAGGGGCTTTTTGTGGATATGGAATTGCCGTTGCGGACTTCGAACATCCCATAATACATAATAGACTTCAATAGGAATAATACGTACATCCAGAGCGAAGGGATCAATCAGGACTTGGGAGTTTATGAATCTCCCGATAGTCTGCTAAAGGAGCACCGACAGGAAATCTCCGGAATTAGAAAGTTGGCATATCGTCATTTGGGGAGACATCTGATGAATTGCAATGTGAAGAAAATAAGAAACAGAAGAAGAGCAAAAGATATATGATGCATGACTTTACAACAGCGTTGTGTAGCAAGGTGAGAAATGGACGAATCCCCGAAGAATATGATTTCTTTGGTATTTTGATAGGGGAATGGGATATTGTATGGAATGACCATTTGGAGGAAGTCAATCCTAGAAAGGTAAAGGGCGAATGGATTTTCTCCCGAGTGTTGGATGGAACGGCTGTGCAAGACCTTTTTATTGTCCCCTCTCGTACGGAACGTTTGCGAAACAAACAGCCTGATGCCGAATATGGAACAACGCTCCGTATTTATAATCCTAAGATCCTGGCGTGGGATGTTTTTTATGGTTGTATGGGTGAGGCTATCCGACTTACCGCTCGAAAGGTCGGTGAAGAGATTGTCCTGACAGAAAACACAACAGAGCGAATGAGATATGTATTCTCCTCTATCACCTCATCCTCTTTCCTCTGGAGAAAAGAGATTTTATGTGAAAATGACGAATGGAAAATTATAGCAAAAGTAACAGCCGTGAGGAAATGATAGAAATCTTGTCAGTTAGTAAGTGTTATGAATTCCTCTCATAAGAATACAATCACCTATGAGTTTTCGTTGGCTTCTGAATGAAATGGGAGTGCTTTTGTGTTGTCATGGTCAATAGGATGATTGGGTGATGAAGAAAAATTTATGTGTAAAATTCAGTAGAAGGTTGCTATAGGGCAGGGTATTAAAACGATTCTCCTAGGGGGGGGTGTCTCTGTCATAGTGTTCTTGCTTTCTTGAAAATGCTGATGTTTTAGGTTTTTTTTGAAAGAAAATCTCTTCTCTTGATCGGGAGATTTTTGTTCATTCTCTTGATAATGGCTGGTACATGGCAAAAATGGGGTACCTTTGTACTCGTATAGAAAATATGAACGCATAGAAAGTACGAAAAACTATGAGACAGAATGTATTCCGTTTGCTCTGCGCTGTCGCGCTTATGATAGCAGGGGTAGGAGTGTCCTTTGCCCAGGTTGTGGTGACCGGTCAGGTATTGGATGCTGAGAATAATGCTCCCATTGTTGGAGCATCCGTAACTACGGGACAAGGATCTACCCTCAGGGGGGTGACCACCGACCTCAATGGTAAGTTCCGTATAGATGTACCTCATCGTGCCAAGATTACGATTCGTAGCATTGGTTACAATCAAATTATTTTGGATAAAGTAGGTACCGGAGCTAAGACTGTAGAGCTTGGGAAAATCTTATTGACTCCCGACGCTGTGAGCCTTGGTCAGGTAGAAGTGATTGCTTCTGTGGTGCCTAAGGATCGCAAAGTGCCCGTGCCGGTGAGCAATATTTCCCTCAAACAAATTGAATCCAAGGCCTTTAACACAGAGTTCCCGGAGCTTCTTAAGTCCACTCCTTCTGTGTACGTTACTCGTTCCGGAGGTGGTTTTGGGGATTCTCGTATCATGATGCGTGGTTTCGATACCGACAACCTCGGGGTACTTATCAATGGGGTACCTGTAAACGATATGGAAGGCGGTAAGGTGTATTGGAGCAACTGGGCTGGACTTTCGGATGTATCTTCGATGGTGCAAGTACAACGCGGTCTCGGAGCTTCTCGCCTCGGTATCTCCTCTGTGGGGGGTACTATTAATATCGTAACCAAGAACACTGATGCTAAAAAAGGCGGTAATGTCTTTATGGGGGTTGGTAACGATGGTTATGTAAAGTACGGCTTCAATCTCTCTACCGGTCTGATGGAGAATGGTTGGGCTATCACGGCTTCTGCCAATACTTCTTATGGTAATGGTTACGTAAAGGCAACAGACTTCCGTGGGTATAGCTACTTCCTCAATATCTCTAAGAAGATCAATGAGGCACACACCCTTTCGTTTACCGCTTTTGGTGCTCCTCAGTGGCACAATCAGCGTTCTTCTCGCCATCTCCAATCTCAATACGACAACCACCCCGATGGCACTCGTATGAACCTTGAGTATGGTTACCTTGATGGTAAGGTGCTTACTCCCCGCTACAACTTCTACCATAAGCCCCAGCTCTCTTTGAACCACTACTGGACAATTAATGACAAGTCCTCTCTCAGCACGGCTCTTTATGCCTCTATAGCTTCGGGTGGCGGTCGTCGTGTAGATGGACTTAAGGATAAGAATGGCTACTATAGCAACTGGATTGAAACCTACAAGGGGCAGCGTTCTTACAAAGTGATCAAGGACAATGCTGGTAATGTTATAGGTCCTAACCCCACGAACTTTAAGGCTACTCCCGATGGATTGATCGACTGGGAAGCTGTGTATGCTGCCAACGCTGCTAATGGAGACAAGGGCTCTCAGGTAATCCTTGGTAACAGCGTGAACAATCATAAGTGGTTCGGATTGCTTTCTTCTTATCGCAATCGCCTAGACGAAAACTTCACCTTGACCACCGGTTTTGATGGCCGCTACTATCGCGGAGACCACTATAAAGAAGTTTACAGCCTCCTTGGTGGTCAAAACTTCCAAAGTCTTCTCTTCCAATCTCAAGTAGATGCCGGGAAGACAGCGCTCAATAAGGGAGATAAATATGATTACCACAATATAGGAGAGGTTGTTTGGGCTGGTCTATTTGCTCAGGGAGAGTTCACGAGCGAAATGTTCGACGCTTTCTTGTCAGGTTCTTTGACCTACGAAGGGTATCGGTATCTCGTACCCGAAGGTTATAGTGTGACGAATCATGCTAACTTCCTCAAGAACCCTCTCTACGGACCTGACTTTGTAAAGCGTACGGCAAGTGACCGAGTAAATCTCATGCCTTGGAGCATCAAGGCAGGGGCTTCGTATAAGTTCCTTGATTATAACAATGTTTTCTTCAACGCGGGGTACTTCACTCGTGCTCCTAAGTTTGCCGGAGCATTCCTCAACTATTCGACTCAAGTGAATAAGCACCTCACCAACGAAAAGATCATGACGGTAGAGCTCGGCTACGGCTTCCAGAACGAAGTCTTCCGCGCCAACCTCAATGGTTACTTCACAAAATGGGATGACCGCTTCCTCCGTCGTAATAGTGTGTTAGAGAAGAATCAGTACTGGAACTTCCGTAACCTCTCGGCTCTTCACAAGGGTATTGAGCTTGATTTGGAATACCGTCCTGCTAAGGAACTCCGTCTTACCGGTATGTTCTCTCTTGGTGATTGGCGCTGGGGTGGTATCTCTAAGTACGATATCTACAACGAGTCTCAGGAGCTCTTGGGTGAAGGTCAGATCGACCTTAACGGCGTACACGTAGGTAACTCAGCACAGATAACTGCTGCCGTAGGTTTTGATTGGGAAGTATTCCCTCGCCTACATCTACGTGGTAACTACAACTACTATGGCAAGAATTATGCAGCCTTTGAGCCTACAAACCGTCTCACTAAGAAGGGTACTGAGGTAGAAGTCTTCAAGGGCGATTCTTGGAAGATGCCTAACTACTCTCTCGTAGACCTCTCTGCCAGCTACAACTTCGAGGTCTACAAGGGTATGAATGCAACAGTCTTTGGTGGAGTGAATAACCTCCTCAACACCAAGTATATTGCAGATGCTACCGATGGAAGCAAGGTTGATGCAACTACAGGCCTCCGCACGGGCGAAGACGCTCTTGTATGGTACGGCTTCGGACGCACCTGGCAAATGGGTATGCGTGTGAACTTCTAATAAGTCCAAAGAATGGGAGGAAAGGTTAGCCTTTGCCTCCTCCTCAATAAAAATGATAGATCTACCTTCGTCTATCTACAAGCCCTCCCTTTGTTGCAAGACTAAGGGGAGGGCTTCCCTTTTTCGTTCGCGTTCTCCGAAAGGGGAGGGGCTATTGAAAAGCTTTATACTATTATTATATACTTCTCTTCTGCAAAGGGAAGTTTCTTGATGAGGAAAAGACCATGATACATACGAACCGACGGCGGATTCGCGTATGTGTGCTTTGTTTACTACTACTGATGGCTAGACCCATAAAAAAGGCGCGAGGAGAACGGATTAAGGTAATGACCTTTAACGTAGAAAACCTCTTCGATACGATGCATGATGAGGGGAAGAATGACTATGAATATCTCCCCGAAGGAGCTAACGAATGGACTCGAGAGCGTTATCTCCGCAAGCTGCGCAATGTGGGCGAGGTAATTAGTGATGTGGGAGGAGTCGGATGGCCCCTACTGGTCGGTTTGGTAGAGGTGGAAAATGAAGTGGTTATGGACGATCTCTTGCACAGCACTCCGCTCGGGACAAGAGGATATGAATATGCCATTACCCATAGCCCGGATGAGCGGGGCATTGACGTTGCCCTACTATATATCAAAGACCTATTTTGCCCCGATAAGGTAGAGGAGTTTCAGGTAAAATTTCCCCATAGCCCCCATACACTCTCTCGCAATATCTTATACGTGCATGGTCATCTTTTCAATGGTGTGCCACTGCACGTTATGGTCGTACACTTGCCTTCGAGACGAGAGGGGAAAAGGGCTTCGGATCGTAAGCGAAAGGATGTAGTCTCTCTGTTGCAAGCTAAGTGCGATAGTATATTGAATAAAGAACCGGGAGCTTCCATCCTAGTGATGGGTGACTTCAACACCACGCCCCGTGACCCTATCACGCATGTTTGGGCACATCCCCTAGCCTCGAGGCGAACAGCCTATCGTGCTGATTTGATGTACGACCTCACCTCTCTTGTCCCCTCCGGAGTCATCCCCGGGAGCTATCGCTACCGAGGGGTATGGCAGCAAATCGACCGCATTGTGGTAAGTGGGAGCATGCTTTTGGCAGACAATCCCATTACCTACCTTTGGGAAAGTGCGCGTTCCGTGATGATGCGTCGCTGGATGCAGCAGGATGCCGATGGAGAGCTCTCTCCAAAGCGCACCTATGGAGGCCATTTCTATATGGGAGGTGTCAGCGATCATCTGCCTGTAGTGGCTCAGTTTGTTCTCGCTCGTAAAGAAGAGTCGTAAGTAGACTCCCTAGCTCCCTTGCCCTCGGCTTCTCATCTCTACGGGCAAGAAGACCAAGCCCCAGAGCTCAGAGCGGTTTTTACGTCTCTTCTCCAATCGTTTTAACCACTGAGAGACACATGCGAGATAGTAGGCTAAAAAGTGCTCAAAACCTTGCCCTAAATATTTCCCGTTCTAGGCCTAAAACGAAAAATTCCCTGCTTGGTTTTTATTTATTTTTCAGGCAGTAATGCACCCCTTTTCTAGGCAAGAAAAAATCCTCAAAGGAGCGGTATCTTTTTCTGCCCAACCTATTCTTCTTTTGCTTTTTCTCTTCAATTTTCCCCTTAAAATGGGGAATAGTAGCGATAAATAGCGACTCAATAGTTCGAATTGCTTAGTGCAGATGGCATTTTCTTATAAGAATGTCCTGAAAAATTTTTAATTGAACACCCTCCCTTTTTCGTTCTATTTTTGACATATTCTTACTAGTTACATCTTGAAAGTAATGAGTCATCATATAAAATTCTTATTGTCCCATTTGCAAGGAGGCATTCTAGCAACAATCTTTATCGCATTAAGTAGGTATGTATCGGATTTTAGTTGTATCTTTGGAGAGCGGATGAGAATGTATGAAAAAGGGCTTCCCCGGCATAGCTTCTCAGCTAGCGGATCAGCTCCCTTTCTTGTCCCCCTCTCTCAGAGGAAGAGTACGTGTGCGTAAGAAAGGTCGTAAAGGAAGAACAGAAAGAGAACATATAATTCTAATAGACAGATAGATATAATGGCGAAAGTTAGAGGAGCTGTTGTAGTCAATCAACAGCGTTGTAAAGGTTGCAATCTCTGCGTTGTGGCTTGCCCTACGCAGGCGATTAGCTTGCATCCCGATCACATGAATGACAAGGGATATCACTATTGTTACATGAGCAATCCTGAGGCTTGCATTGGCTGCACTAGTTGCGGTATGGTATGCCCCGATGGTTGCATCTCAGTGTATAAAGTAACTCAGAAATAAGCTAAGGACTACAAAGAGATATGGCAGCAGAAATTAAACTGATGAAGGGCAATGAGGCACTAGCTCATGCCGCTATTCGTGCAGGTATGGATGGTTATTTTGGCTATCCTATTACTCCTCAATCCGAAGTACTTGAGACTCTCACTGCAGAAAATCCTGAAGATGTTACCGGTATGGTGGTGCTACAGGCCGAGAGTGAAGTCTCTTCTATCAATATGGTCTATGGCGGTGCCGGTGCCGGAAAGAAGGTGATGACCTCTTCTTCTAGCCCTGGTGTTAGCCTTATGGCAGAGGGCCTTAGCTACCTTGCCGGTGCAGAACTTCCCTGTCTTGTTGTAAACGTTATGCGTGGGGGTCCGGGGCTTGGTACCATCCAACCCAGCCAGGCAGACTACTTCCAAGCAACTAAGGGCGGTGGTCATGGCGACTATCACCTCATTGTACTCGCCCCCAACTCGGTACAAGAAATGGTAGACTTTGTAGACCAAGGTATCGAACTTGCATTCAAGTACCGCAACCCCGTGATGATGCTTTCTGATGGTATCATCGGGCAAATGATGGAAAAAGTAGAGCTCCCCGACTTCAAGCCTCGCCGTACCGATGCTGAAATCAAAGAGCAATGCCCTTGGGCTACTACCGGTGCTACGGGTGGTAAGCGTCGCATCATTACGTCACTAGAGCTCGACTCTGCCGTAATGGAGCAGAACAACGAACGCTTCCAAGCTAAGTATGCCGAAATCGCTAAGAACGAAGTTCGCTACGAAGAATATATGACAGATGATGCCGACTACGTGCTCGTAGCCTTCGGGTCGTCCGCTCGTATTTGCCAAAAGGTGGTACAGATTGCTCGTGAGAGCGGTATCAAGGTCGGTCTTCTCCGTCCTATTACTCTTTGGCCTTTTGCTTATGACGAAATTGCTCGCCTCAGCAAGCAGGTAAAGGGCTTCCTCTCTGTAGAGCTCAATGCCGGTCAGATGGTAGAAGATGTACGCCTTGCAGCCGAAGGTCGCGTGCCTGTAGCTCACTACGGACGTATGGGAGGGATGCTCTTCTCTCCGGACGAAGTACTTGATGCCCTCAAAGAACGTATCATTAACCGTAAGTAAAGAGAGTAACGAGAGATTCCTTGGCATATAGCACTCTCCCTTCTTTTAGGGAACGGCCATAGAGAGATACCTTATAGTATCAATCCACTCCCTAGAATGGGGTAAGGCACTGTAAGAAAGAAAGAGAGAGAGAGCAAGTCAAAAAAACTACTCCGGAGAGCGGGCGAGAATATGAAAGAGAAGAACCTCAAACGATGGATCACCATCTGCGACATAGCATTCTTTGCCCTGGTCGTACTGATGATCGCCCTTTTCTTTTTCTTTCGCTCCAATGAGGGGAATAGACTAGCCTTCCTCTGGGCTGCGATCCCTGCGGTGGTAGTGCGTGTTGCTAGCTATGTGCTAAGACATATAAACCGATAAACAAGATATTACAATGAATACGACAGACGAAAAGGTTCTCTCTTTTGAAGACATCGTAAAGCCGGAGAACTTGGTGTATGAGAAGCCTCGTCTTCTCAACGATAATACGATGCACTACTGCCCAGGTTGTAGCCACGGGGTTGTGCACAAGTTGGTTGCTGAGGTAATCGACGAAATGGGACTCGCAGAAGAAAGCGTGGGTATTGCTCCCGTAGGTTGCTCTGTGTTTGCCTACAACTACATTGATATCGACTGGCAAGAAGCTGCTCACGGTCGTGCTCCTGCTCTTGCAACAGCTATCAAGAGATTGTATCCCAGCAAATTGGTTTTCACTTATCAAGGTGACGGTGACCTCTCTGCTATCGGTACAGCTGAGACGATCCATGCTGCCAACCGTGGTGAAAATATCGTGATCATCTTCATCAATAACGGTATCTATGGTATGACCGGTGGTCAGATGTCTCCCTCTACCCTCGTAGGTATGAAGACGGCTACTTGCCCCTATGGTCGCGATGTAAAGCGCAATGGTTACCCCATCTCTATGTCTAACCTCTTGGCCGAGTTGGATGGTACTTGCTATGTAACTCGTCAGACGGTACACACTATGCCTGCTGTACGCAAAGCAAAGAAAGCACTCATTAAGGCTTTCGAAAACTCAATGGCCGGCAAGGGTTGCTCTGTAGTAGAGATCGTTGCTACCTGTAATACGGGTTGGAAGATGTCGCCTGCTAAAGCTAACGACTGGATGATGGAAAATATGGCTCCTAAGTACACATTGGGAGACCTAAAAGATGTAGATAACCAATAATCCCACGAGATAAGTAAGATGACACACGAAATAGTAATTGCAGGCTTTGGTGGTCAAGGCGTGCTCTCATTGGGTAAGATCCTAGCCTATTCCGGGCTAATGGAGAACAAGGAAGTTAGCTGGATGCCTTCGTATGGTCCCGAGCAGCGCGGTGGTACGTCTAACGTTACCGTTATCGTAAGTGATGAGAAGGTTAGCTCTCCGGTTGTGAACCAATACGACATCGTTATTGCGCTCAATCAACCCTCACTCGATAAGTTTGCTCCCCGCGTAAAGAAGGGTGGTATCCTTATCTACGAACCCAATGGTATCCATACTAAGACTACGCGCGATGATATCCGCATCTACTCGGTAGATGCTACCGAAGAAGCTCTCAAGTTGGGTAACGACAAGGCTTTCAACATGATTATCCTCGGCGGTCTTCTCAAGATCGTTCCCGTGGTAAAACTTGATAGCGTGGTGGCTGGTCTCAAGAAGTCTCTTCCCGAGCGCCATCATAAGCTCATCCCCATGAATGAGGAAGCAATCAAGATTGGTATGACTGCCATCAAGCAGGAGAACTAATCGAAGATCTTTCTCTCTTATTTTAAGTATCGGCACTCCTTGTCTCCCTCTTTCCTGGGGGAGCAGGGAGTGCTTCTTTATCTTCTCTTTCCCCTGTTGTAGCCATACTATTTTGCCTCTCTTGGGCGTTATTCTATCATGAAGAAGGTATTCTATTTTTTGCTCCTTCTCTGTTTTTCTTTTGGGTTGTCGCCTCATCTTTGGTCGCAATTCAGGGTAGAGGGAGCTCGCTATACAGAGGCAAAAGCACCCGAGGGGCAGCGAATGAAAGTGCTGCTTCTCAATGGGGTCTCGTCTGCCACCACGCTTTACTTTACGGCCAATAGCGGAGAGCAACTCATGACCTATACCGAAAGTCTGAGGGATGCTAAGCCGGTTGCAACGGCGCAGCACAATGGTATGGCGTGGCAGTTGGTCAATCCTCCCCTAGGATGTGGTTATTTCATACAACCCTCACAGGGTTTGCCCGATGCTTACTACTGGCTTATTGACTATGCAAAGCAGCCTTTCCCCAAAACTCCTTTTGTGGCCGAGGTCGATAGCGAAAGCCCTTGTGAGCGAGTAGTACTAAGGGCAGAAGGCGGGTTTACGGACCTCTCTTGTTATACTCCACAAGGCGTTTTGACGCCTATCGCTCGTACGTACAAAGTGCAGTATCAAGACCAAGAGTACGATGCCGCCAATACTATCTTTGTGGAGAAAAAAAGGGTGCAAATGCTACAGCCTCAGCAGGGTGTATTGCGTCTACTAGCCCCTCTTACGGATACCGAATTCACTCTCTTGGGCGATGCTTTTTCCGAAGAGTTGGGATACAATTTTGAACCCCTTCACACCCAAAAGCTATTGGGGCAGCGAGTGGAGGTGCATGGGGACTTACGTTTAGTTGGCTCTACTTCTAAGGCCGACTCTTTGCCCAAAGGCTCTCTACCTCGCTCTCTTTCGGCTCCGGCACAGATCGAGATGCATGCTATTGGCAATGCTCCGGTGGCAATGCTCTTTCAGTGGCGTATCGTGCGAGGGGAGGCAGCGAATGCAGGAAACTCGTCTGTAGTATTCCAGTATTCCGGAGCAGATTGTAGTTACACTTTTACGGAGGCCGGTGCCTATACGATCGAGCTTTCGGCGACCTCTCGCAACGGAGTTTGCAGTGCTTCCACAGACAAAGTCACCACCTCGGTGCAGACTTCTCGTCTAGAGGTTCCCAATGCTTTTAGTCCCACTTCGTCCCCCGGGATCAACGATGTGTTCCGTGTGGTACATACCTCGCTTGTGGAGTTTGATGGACGTATCTACAACGAGTGGGGCAACGAATTGTACCATTGGACGGATCCTAATGGCGGATGGGACGGCACCTATCGGGGGCAATCGGTCTCGGGAGGCGTCTACTATTATGTGATTTACGCCCGAGGAGCCGATGGTAAGGTGTACAATGAACGAGGCCATATCAACGTCTTAGATGGGGATCTGCAAAGCAGCCATCCAAATTCTTTCTAACGACTTTCCCAAATACTTTCCCCAGCAATTCCCCCTTTTTCTTCTTGTATCCATGTCCGATGATGGGAGAGAGAGGCGGTGCTTTAGGTCTAATTTGAGTACCTTCGCCCCCACATTGGCATAGTATAATATATGAGAAAACTCAAGATAGAGGAGATGCAACGGCTCGATGTAGAGCAGTTTCGCAGCGAAGAGAAGGTGCCCCTTACGTTGGTATTGGATAATGTCCGTAGCTTAAATAACGTAGGGAGTCTCTTCCGCACCGCAGATGCCTTTCGTCTAGAGGGTTTGATTCTTTGCGGTATTACGGGATTACCTCCCCATCCCATGATTCACAAGACGGCACTTGGAGCCGAACTTAGTGTAGCGTGGGAGCATGCAGAGTCTACCCTGGAGGCGGTAGAACAGCTCCGTAGCAAAGGGTATAAGATTTGGGCTCTAGAGCAGGCAACGGATAGTTTATGTCCCGAAGAATCTCCGCTCACTCCGCCCGAGCGAGTTGCCTTGGTCGTTGGAAACGAAGTGCATGGTGTAGCGGACGACGTTATTGCTTGCGTTGATCGTTGCATTGAGATCCCTCAATATGGCACCAAACACTCCCTTAATGTGAGTGTGAGTGCAGGGATCGCCATCTATTCTATTGTGGCAGAATATTTACGGACTATGCCCAACCCTGAATAGCTTCTCCTCCGAGACACACAACATACGCCCACAGAGGAGAGAAGTCACAAGGAGTATACACACACTTAACTAAACTCAAAAACTTTACAGATTAAACTCTTGGCAAAAAAGGCCCATAGGCAAAGAGATTGTCGAAGTATAGATTAAAATATCCTTCTCAAAAGGTTGAGTATTTCAATTTTATTCATACATTAGCAGCGGAATTTATTACCAACAAGAAAAGAAAGGATTTGTCGTATGATTACAAAGAAATCTGTACTCTACCTCTCCGCCCTAGCATTACTCTTGGGGTCTTGCGCTAGGGGCACAGTGTCGTCCAACGAAGTAGTGCCCAAGCTCCCCAAAGAACAAGCAAACCAAGAGGAGGAGAATTTCCAACGAAGCTCAAGCGAAGCCATTGCTGTTGCCCAATCATTTTTAGGTACAACGGGAGACTTGAGAAGCCTGAGTGAGGCTCATTTCGACCTTGACTTTGTAGTGCCTCCCTCCAAGCCTCAGCTGCGAGCTGCGGATGGTAGTGTCGTAACGCCTGTAGATACACCACTCTTTATTATTAATATGCCCAACGAAGGAGGATTCTTCTTAGTTTCGGGAGATACTCGTATGCCTGACCTCTTAGCTGTAACAGAGCATGGGAATTTGGACAAGAGTAATGCTGATGTACCTCCAGGGCTCGCCGTGTTTTTGTCTCGTCTACCGATTTACTATGAAAATAAACTGAAGGCTGGTAAGGGGATTATACCAGGAGATCATATAGATCCAGATGATGATGGTCCTTACAACCCACCTCACGATACTTTTTCTCGCTTTGGAGAATAAAGAATTAAAGCCGCTTGTCCAAACTCATTGGCATCAAGGAACTCCATTTAATGATCAGGCTCTTGAGATTAGGGGGGAACATGCAGCCGCTGGTTGTGTTAATATCGCATTTGCTCAATTGATCGCCTTCCACCGTAAACCTAATTCATTTCGAGGTCTTGATTTAAATTGGGATCTATTAACCAATCCAATGGCTTATCCTGATCACAATAAAGAATATACGACAATGGTTGCACTGCTTTGTCGCAATCTCGGTGATGCAACAGGTACATCTTGGGGATTAGCTAGCGATGGAGGTTCTGGAGCACATGAGAGTATGATCCCGAAGGTATTGGGTCGTGAAATGGGATACACATCTCCCTCTAAGGTAGAAGATTATTGTTCAAATTTGGTTTTAAGCTCTCTTCGGGAACAGCATCCTGTCCCAATTGTTTTGTCTGGATTTAGGGAGAATTCTTCTTTCGGATGGTGGATTTTCAAGATCCAAATCCCATCTAAAGGACATACTTGGCTTGTTGATGGATTTCTTGACCAGAAACGATTGGTAGAGAAGATCTCCAAAGAAACAAAGAAGGTGGTATCGTCTTATTGGCATCATCGTACCCTTATCCACTGTAATTGGGGGTGGGAATCTCTTTCGGAGGGATATTATGCTCCTGATGTTTTCAATGCTACAAGCCCCGTATTACGATCAGATTCCGATGATGGGACTCGTTACTATCAGTACGGACTTACATGTATCAGAGATATTAGACCCTAAATATAAAGTGCAATGAAAAAGGTTAGTATACTTATATTTTCGCTCACGATCTTGCTGGGAGCATGTGCTAAGGAGAAGAGGGACGCAGAGTGGCATAAATATGCGATTGAGACGTGCTGTATTCCCGAAGGCATTAGTTTGAAAAAGGTATTTGGAGAGGATGAATCTAAGCTTACTTGGTATCTTCAGTTCCATAGTTTGAGAAAATCTACTATAACAAAGGCTACAAATGAGGAGCTACTAGATCAGATCGCCAAAGAGCATGGAGAGGATGGATCGGGATTTTACGCCATCTCTCCGACCCTTCCGTGTGTGTACGGGGTGCAAAAAATAGAAGTAGTGGGTTGTAATGGAGGACGTGAAGCATCCTTATCCCATCTTGTAACCTTATCGAGTCTTAGTATTGAGCCCTTTATCCGAAGAGGCTACAAGAATGCTGATTCTGGGATGTGGACTCCTTTTGACCTACCATTGGATCGTATAACCAACTATGACTATATGCCCTTCCCTAATGTGGGGTATGAGTTTACTATTACCTGCAATCGTAGTGATGTGGAGGGGAAGTTTGATCGGCTGGAAATACGCGTTATACTCAAAGATGGCAAGATACTCCATCGTGATATGCCTTTGAAATAGTAGGGCGATCGTCTTTTTATCAAGCGAATGTATGGAAGTCAATAGGCTGGATACATTCGCTTTTGTCGTATATTTGTGGGAGAATAATAAGCAAAAGCATTAGTAAGATGAAGATTCGTACTTTCTTTGCGACCCTTACCGTCGCAGCAATTGCCTCGCTATTAGCCCCCCAAGCTGATGCTTGTACCGGGTTGATCGTGGGTAAAGGGGCCTCAAAAGATGGCTCTGTAATGATCTCTTATGCCGCAGACTCACATACTCTCTACGGCGAACTTTACCATTGGCCTGCTGCCGACTGGGCAAAGGGCTCGATGCGTCAGATCATTGAGTGGGACACACATACCCCCATCGGGTCTATCCCTCAGGTAGCTCACACCTACAATGTAATTGGTAACATGAACGAGCATCAGCTCGCCATTACCGAGTCTACATGGGGAGGGCGCTCCGAGCTCGTCAATAACGAGGGTATCATGGACTATGGTAGCCTTATCTATGTAACCCTGCAACGCGCCAAAACGGCACGCGAAGCCATCAAGGTAATGACAAGTCTTGTCGAAGAGTATGGCTACCGCAGCTCAGGCGAAAGCTTTAGTATTGCTGATAAAAATGAGGCGTGGGTAATGGAGTTGATCGGCAAGGGCCCTGGTAAGAAGGGGGCTGTTTGGGTGGCTATGCGCATACCCGACAATGCAATTTCTGCGCATGCCAATCAGGCTCGTATCCAGCAAATCAAGTTCAATGACCCCGATAATTGTCTCTATGCTAAGGATGTAATTTCTTTGGCTCGGGAGAAAGGCTACTTCAAGGGAAAGGACAAAGACTTCAGCTTCCAGAAGGCATACAACCCCTGGACGTCCGATGGTCTCCGTGGTTGCGAGGCTCGTGTATGGAGCTTTTTCAATCGCTTTGCCGATGGTATGAAGAAGTACGAAGCTCTTGCTATGGGCGATGTAAACCAAGAGCCTATGCCTCTTTATGTCATCCCCAACCGCAAACTTTCGGTGGCCGATGTACGCAACATGATGCGCGACCACTACGAAGGCACCCCGATGGATATGACTCAAGATATCGGTGCCGGTCCTTATAGCGTTCCCTACCGCTGGCGTCCTATGTCGTGGGAGTATAATGGCAAAACCTATTTCAATGAGCGTGCTATCGCAACGCAGCAAACCGGTTTTGTACTCGTGGCTCAGCTCCGCCCCAACCTCCCCGATGAGGTAGGTGGTATCCTTTGGTTCGGTGTAGACGATGCCAATACCGCCGTATTTACGCCTATGTATGCCTCCATACAACGCACTCCCGAGTGCTATCGCGTAGGTAATGGTGACATGATGCACTTCTCTTGGACAAGTGCTTTCTGGATCCACAACTGGGTAGCTAATATGGCGTATGCACGCTATGCTCCCATGATTCAAGACATCCGTCCCGTTCAGTATGAGTTGGAAGATGGCTTCGATAATGCCCTTGCTCAGATCGATGCTAAGGCTGTTGCCCTCCTCAAGGAGTCGCCTGCCAAGGCACGAGCTTTTCTCACCAACTATAGTTGCACTGTGGCAGATGCTGCTACGGCTCGCTGGAAGTCTCTCGGCGAATATCTACTTGTAAAGTACATGGATGGTAACATGAAGAAGGAAGAAAACGGCAGCTTCAAAGACAATGGTCACGGCTTGAGCGCTATGCCCGAATTCCCCGGTTACGATACACGCTACTACAAGCAGATTGTAGACGAAACGGGCAATAAATTCCTCTCTACGGGGGGAGGTCACTAATTGACTTTTCCTTATCACTAACGGCAACAACTGCGGGTCGCTCTTTTGTGGCTTGCGGTTGTTGTATCTTTTCTCTAGTCAGTATCAGAAAAATGAAGGGTATAGTATTAGCAGGAGGCTCGGGCACGCGTCTCTATCCGATCACTAAGGGGGTGAGTAAACAATTGCTCCCTATCTTTGATAAACCCATGGTTTACTATCCGCTCAGTGTACTGATGCTGGCAGGCATTCGGGATATTCTCCTGATTTCCACACCGCAAGATCTCCCTGCTTTTGAGCGTCTTTTGGGAGATGGTAGCGACTTGGGGATTCGTTTGCAATACGCCCCTCAGCCCTCCCCCGACGGCTTAGCACAGGCCTTTATCATAGGGCGAGAATTCGTGAGCAATGACGCTGTTTGCCTTATTTTGGGGGATAATATTTTTTATGGAGCCGGCTTCCCTGAGATGCTTACAAGGGCGGTAGCGCGAGCGGAGCAAGAGGATAAGGCAACGATTTTTGGCTACCGAGTTAGTGACCCCGAGCGTTATGGCGTAGCGGAGATTGATGCCGATGGTCAAGTCTTATCTATCGAAGAAAAACCCAAACAGCCTCGCAGTCCGTATGCCGTAACAGGGCTTTATTTCTATCCCAATAAGGTCTTGGATATTGCACAAGCAGTGCGTCCTTCCGCACGTGGAGAACTAGAGATTACCTCAGTTAATCAAGCTTTTTTGTCCTTAGAATCCCTCTTTTTGGAGCAGCTCGGACAGGGTTTTGCTTGGCTCGATACCGGTACGCACGACTCCCTCAGTGAGGCCTCCACCTTTATAGAAGTTATCGAGAAAAGGCAGGGCATCAAGATCGCTTGCCTCGAGGGGATTGCTTACCAACAGGGTTGGATTGGGGCAGATACCCTCCGCAAGGTAGCCACCCCGATGGCAAAGAATGCTTATGGTCAATACCTTCTCTCCCTACTCGTCCCCTCTATTTGACATTTATTCCTATGAATTTACTGATTACGGGAGCAGCCGGTTTCATTGGATCCCATGTAGCACGGCACTTTGTTCGGCAGTATCCTGAGTACCGAATCATTCTCTTGGATGCCCTCACTTATGCGGGAAATGTGGCGAATCTCGAAGACCTCCTAGACCTTCCCCAAGTGCGCCTTGTGGTGGGGGATATTACGGACTTACCTTTGCTTCAGGCTCTTTTTGCCCAAGAGAGAATTGATGGCGTGGTGCATTTGGCGGCCGAGAGTCATGTTGATCGTTCCATATCCGACCCTCTTCTCTTTGCCCGAGCCAACGTATTGGGCACCCTCTCTTTACTAGAGACGGCCCGCGCTGCGTGGCAGGAGAAGTCGATAAGAGGGCGTTTTTATCACGTCTCTACAGACGAAGTGTACGGAGCTCTCCCCCTAGAGGGCGGACTCTTTACCGAGAAGACGCCTTATGCTCCTCACAGCCCCTACTCAGCCTCAAAGGCTTCGAGCGATCATTTCGTTCGCGCCTATCATGACACCTACGGACTGGATGTTGTGCTTAGCAACTGCTCCAACAATTATGGTCCCTACCAATTCCCTGAAAAACTGATACCTCTTTTCATCAACAATATCCGCCAAAAACTTCCTCTGCCTGTCTATGGCGAGGGGCTTAATGTGCGCGATTGGCTCTATGTAGAAGACCACGCTCGTGCCATTGATCTCATCTTTCACAAGGGACGCTCCGGCGAAACCTACAATGTGGGAGGGAGTAACGAGTGGAGCAATATAGAGCTAATCAAAAAACTTATTGAGACGGTAGATCGGGTTTTAGGACGCCCCAAGGGGGATTCTCTCTCCCTCATTACATATGTACAAGACCGCGCCGGGCACGACCTCCGCTACGCTATTGATGCTAGCAAACTGCATACGGAATTGGGCTGGACACCCTCAACCTCTTTCGACGAAGGGCTGGAGCAGACGGTGCGCTGGTATATAGACAATGCCGCTTGGCTCGATGCCATTACCTCTCAAGCCTACTTAGCCCAAAACGAAAAGGCTCGTAAAGCCTCCATATAATAGCCCCTACGACAATTCAGCATGACCCCGGATTACTCTCTTCGCTCTGCTATAGATACGCCTCTTTTCCACTTGATTAGTGAAGCTGCCGACGAACTCGGTGTGGAGGCTTATGTGGTGGGAGGTTATGTGCGAGACCTCCTGTTGCACCGCACCACGGGAGATATTGATGTGGTTTCTGTGGGGCGAGGTATCGACCTTGCGCGTGCTTTTGCCAAGAAATGGGGGCGAGGAGCACATCTCTCCGTCTTTGCTAATTTTGGCACCGCCCAAGTAAAAAAAGGGGGGATAGAGGTAGAGTTCGTAGGAGCTAGGCGCGAGAGTTACCGACGCGATAGCCGTAAACCCATTGTAGAAGATGGCACACTCGAAGAGGATCAAGAGCGGCGAGACTTTACCATCAATGCCATGGCTTTGTGCCTCAACAAAGAGCGATTTGGCGAGCTGGTAGACCCTTTTTACGGCCTAGAAGACCTCGAAGACTGTCTATTGCGTACGCCCTTAGATCCCGATGTAACCTTCTCAGACGACCCCTTGAGAATGCTTCGGGGGATTCGCTTTGCAAGCCAATTGGGCTTCTTTCTTGACGAAGAGACTTTTGAGGCCATTGAGCGCAATGCCGAGCGTATTCAGATTGTCTCTGCCGAACGCATCATCGTGGAGCTGAACAAAATAATGCTCTCGCCCAAACCCTCCATAGGACTGGAGCTATTAGAAAAGACAGGCTTAATGGCACTCATATTGCCCGAGGTATTAGCTCTCAAAGGCGCCGAGACCCGAGATGGCATTGGCCATAAAGATAATCTTACACACACCTATAAGGTGGTAGACAACCTCGCTGCAAAGAGCGATAATCTCTACCTCCGCTGGGCAGCCCTTTTGCACGATGTGGCAAAGCCGCAAACGAAGCGTTTCGATCGAGCGTTGGGCTGGACCTTCCACAACCACAACTATATTGGAGCCAAAATGGTGCCCAAGATGTTCAGGCGACTCAAGTTGCCCCTCGATGCCTCTATGAAGTATGTTGCCAAGATGGTAGAGCTGCATATGCGCCCTGCGGCACTCGTAGATGAGGGGGTAACGGACTCTGCCGTGCGTCGCTTGCTCTTCGAAGCCGGAGACGACATAGACGACCTCATGCTCCTTGTGGAGGCGGACATTACGAGCAAGAATCCCCAAAAGGTGCGCCGCTACCTCGATAACTATGTAGTGGTTCGCCGCAAACTCCACGAAATAGAGGAGAAGGATCGGATACGCAACTTCCAGCCTCCCATCTCAGGAGAGGAGATCATGGAGCTGTTTGGCCTCCCCCCCTCTCGCCCCGTGGGTACACTCAAAGAGGCGATTAAGAATGCGATACTCGATGGGGTTATTCCTAATGAGTACGATGCGGCATACGACTATCTGCTCAAAAAGGCAGACGCTATGGGGCTAAAACCCCTTCACTAACTCTCTTTTTTGCTTTGCGCTTATCCTGTTTCCCGAGAGGCTGTGAGAAGAGAGACGCGAACGCGCAATGGTTTTCTCATTTTCCCTATCCGATTTCCCCTAAGAGACTATTCCGGATTTTCCCGAAGAGCCTCTTAGGGGTTTCTTGTAAGGCTTCAACTCAATTTCCCTCTGCCTGGTTTCTTACTTTTTCTTGCCCTGTAACAAAAAATATATTAGGTAAATATGCCCCCCATAACTAGCCTAGAAATTTATTTTTCTTGGGCAGCATTTGAACAGAAAATCAGCGAGATAAATCTTTCTCCGCGTCTTAGGGCAATGGGAGGTCAGAGTATTCTTTTTTGCTAATTGCGTTTTTCATCTTGCCGGCTATAGTACGAATATGTACCTTTGCAGGCAAGAAAGAGATGGAATATAATTAAACCTTGCCCTATTATCCCCCTCCAATAGAGAGTATGCAATGTGCTAGCGCTACTCTAAAAGAGAAGAGAAGAGGCATGTTGAGTGGAGATGAAGCCCCCTTATTCGAGTGCTCTACAATGGAGTTTGTAGGGAGATTGGTTGGAATTCCTCTCCGAAGAGAAATAGAATAATACGATATTAGAGATAGAGTTTATGAAGCATCGAACTGTGATTAAAGCCTCTCTTGCCCTACTTTTGATGGGAGGAGCAACGTGGAGGCTGTGTGCCATAGAGGACTATCGGCCCTCAGTTACCGACACCCTTACGAGCCCTACCCCTCTCCCTGCATCCATCACTATCGATGACGCAGTGCGCATCGCTCTTACCGAGAGCACGAGTGTGCTGGTGGGAGATATGGCGGTGCAAAAGGAGCGATACACCTACAAGAGTGCGGTAGCTCAGTTGTACCCGAGTATTAATTTGCAGGGTTCTTATGGGTATACCATTAAGAAGCAAGTTATGTACCTCGATGGTTTTCCCGGAGCACCCTCTATGCCTGGGGCTTCTGCAGGGATTGAAATTGGTCGTACGCACAACATCCAAGGGGGGCTTAGTTTGGCTCTTCCTGTAGTGAATGCTTCCCTATGGAAAAGTGTGAGTATCAGCAAAGAGAATCTTCAACTCGCTCTAGAGAAATCTCAAACCTCTCGACTAAACAAAGTAGCTGAGGTGCGCAAAGCTTTCTTGCAGGCCCTTTTGGCAGAAGATAGCTACGGGGTACTCAAGAAAAGCTACGCCAATGCACAGAGAAACTATCAGTTGGTGGAGAATAACTTCAAGCAGGGACTTGTAGCTCAATATGATCTCTTGAGAAGCGAGGTACAGATGAAAAATCTTGAGCCTAACGTGTTGCAAGCCGACGATGCTCGCCGTATGGCTCGCCGTTCACTTCTTATTCTTATGGGATTATCTCCTGAAACCGAAATTTCACTCCGTGGCTCTCTCTCCGATTTTGCTCCGGAGGTGCTCCAGCAATATGTAGAAGCCGAGCAGAATCCCCTCGAGGGCAATGCAACTCTACGCGAGTTAGCGATTCAGCGCAACTTGGTAAACCATGCTACGGAGCTTAAAAAACTTGCTTTTTTACCTACTCTCAATCTCTCCGGATCTTATACTTACTCTTTTGCTAGCAACGATCTAAAGTTGAATAATAACAAACTTTGGACACCCCATTCCATGGTCTCTCTTTCGCTTTCGTTCCCTGTATTTACGGGGGGACGACGCATTTTCGACCTCAAGGGGCAGAAGATTGCCTTGATGCAATTTGACCTCAATGCTCGTGATGCTGAGCGTCAAGTCTCCACCGCCTACGAAGAGGCGAAAGATCGTTTGCGTAGGGCAGCTCGTACTTATAGCGTAAGCGAAGGGGCGGTCTCCACGGCAGAGAGAGGGTACACCATCGCCGAGAAGCGTTTTGAGACAGGCGAAGGTACCTTGCTAGAGGTAAATGATGCCGATTTGTCTTTGTTGCAAGCTCGGCTTAACTACCACCAGAGTATCTACAACTTCTTGGTGGCGCGCTGCGACCTTGACCTCCTAACGGGCAAAGGGGTACCCGAAGAAACTCCTACTCAACAAAAGTAATAAGACGAACCTTTTTTCGATATAACTAGTATGAATCCGATCTCATCTTTCCGTGCAAAGTGCGCACTTCTCTCTTTGGGAGCTATGCTTTTGGTTGCTCCCTCTTGTTCCAAGAACTCAAAGTCCAAAAAGGACAACCAGGATAGTGCACAGGTAGCTGTGGAAACGGCCATTGTGCAACAAGGTTCGATAGATAACATTGGTAGCTTTACGGCTTCTGTGCAAGCTAAGGCAACGAACGAGATTGTCCCACAAACGGGAGGACGTATCCGCCAAATCAAAGCCGAAGTGGGGCAGCAGGTAAGTCGTGGGCAGATTTTGGCTGTGATGGACAATAGTCAGCTTTCGCAGGCAGAGGTACAACTTGCCGATGCTAAGCTAGCCTACTCTCGTACCGATGAGTTATACAAGGTAGGAGGCGTGAGCAAAGCTCAGTGGGATGCCCGCAAAAGTGCCCTCGCTGTAGCCGAGACTGCGCACCGCAATTTGCAAGAGAATACCTATCTACGAAGCCCGATCTCCGGAGTGGTTACAAAGCGTAATTACGATACGGGGGACATGTGTTCTCCCTCTCTTCCCATATTTGTTGTGGAGCAGATATCGCCGGTAAAACTCCTGATCAACGTCTCCGAACGATATTATACCCAAGTAAAGAAGGGGATGCCGGCACGAGTGCACGTAGATGCTTTGGGTACAGACGAAGTTTTTGAAGGCAAGATCGCCCTCATCCATCCTACGCTCAATGCTCAGACTCATACCTTC
The DNA here is from genome assembly GCF_000174815.1 of Porphyromonas endodontalis ATCC 35406. GTDB lineage: Bacteria > Bacteroidota > Bacteroidia > Bacteroidales > Porphyromonadaceae > Porphyromonas > Porphyromonas endodontalis. Next base: position 49,445 of record NZ_ACNN01000016.1, on the reverse strand, counting down.
GACGTTGAGGTAGAAATACCCAATAAGGATCAGAAGCTGCGTCCTGGGATGTATGCCAATGTAGAGATAGATTTTGGGCAAGTTACCGCTGTAATGGTATCGGATAGAGCTGTTGTGAAAACGCCTGGTAGTGGGGAATACTACGTCTACATGTTGGAGAATGGCAAGGCAGCGCGTACTATAGTAAAGGTCGGCCGTCAAGTAGAAGATCAATACGAAATTATTTCCGGTTTGACTCCCGGCACTACGGTGATTACCGAGGGGGCGCAAATAGTGCGCAATGGCGAGCAGGTAAAAGTGGTGAAGAAAGCTTCATCCAAATAACATCCTCTTATTAAACCCAAATAGAGTAGCTATGAGTATATATAGTGCTGCCGTAAAGAAGCCGATCACCACGATACTTGTGTTCGTGGCATTGGCTATCTTAGGTATATTCTCTTTGCAGAAGTTGCCTATCGACCTCTATCCAAAGATCGAGACCAACAACATTATTGTCTTGACCTCCTACCCTGGCGCAGGACCACAAGATGTGGAGGCAAACGTTACCGAACCTATCGAAAATGTCCTCAATGGTATTGCCAATCAGAAGCATATTACGAGTGAGAGTCGTGAGAATGTTTCTATGATAACCGTTGAGTTTAATGAGGGTACGGACATGGAGAGTGCCACCAACGACATTCGCGACAAACTCGGTCTTTTGAGCGAAACTTTGCCTGATGGGGCGCACGATCCTATGCTCTTTAAGTTCGGAGTAGACGATATCCCCGTACAGATCTTGGTGGCCACAGCTCGGGAGAGTACTCCGGGGCTGGACAAGATCCTAGAGGATAAGGTACTGAACGTGCTTGGGCGTATTGATGGTGTAGGGAGTGTTTCTTCCTCGGGTACCATAAAACGTCAGATACAAGTTTACTGCGATCCCTCCGCCTTGGAGGCTTATGGGCTTACTATCCAGCAGATCAGTGCGATTATTCGTGCCGAGAATAGCAATGTACCGGCAGGGCAAATCAGTATAGGGAATGCGACCAATTCAATCCGCGTACAGGGCGAATTTGCAGAGCCGCGCGACCTCGAGAATATTGTCGTACTAAGCCGTATGGGGCAGAATGTCTACCTGCGAGATGTGGCTCGTGTAGAGGACACCGTTGCCGAGCAAATGCAGGAGGCTTACCTCAATGGAGAGCGAAGCGCTGCCATTATTGTAAACAAACAGAGTGGGGCTAACTCCGTAGAGATCTCCCGTAAAGTGGCAGAAGCATTGCCTAAGATCCAAGAGACGCTCCCTAGCGACGTCGAGATATTCTCAGTCGTCAATACCTCTCGATCAATTGTCAATACCATCTCAAGTTTGGGAGAAACCATCCTTATCACCTTTGCTGTGGTTATGCTGGTTGTCTTCCTCTTCCTTGGGCGTTGGCGTGCCACCATTATCATCATTCTTACCATCCCTATCTCCCTGGTAGGTTCGTTTATCTACCTTATGCTTACGGGGAATACGCTCAATATTATCTCAATGAGTTCGCTCTCCATTGCTATTGGTATGGTGGTGGACGACGCTATCGTGGTATTGGAGAATATTACGACCCATATAGAGAGGGGGAGTTACCCCAAACAGGCAGCCGTACATGCTACCAACGAGGTGGCAATATCCGTATTTGCCTCTACCCTCACCATGCTTGCCGTCTTCTTGCCTCTTACGATGGTAGGAGGGGTGACTGGGATCATGTTCCGCCAATTGGGTTGGATTGTAAGTATTATTATGATCGTCTCCACCATTTGTGCGGTATTGCTTACGCCAACACTTTGCGCCCATTGGCTCCGTAGACGAGATACCAGCAAGCAGAAACCTAACTTCTTGGTTGTAAGGATGGAGAAACTATTAGGGAAGATAGAAGACCACTATGTAAGGTTGCTCCGTCTCACTCTGGCTCATCGCACCCTCACTGTACTCGTTGCGATAGCTATTTTTGTAGGTAGTATTGCTCTTGGTTCCTTCATCAATACCGACTTTATGCCCAAAAGTGATAGTAATGCTGCCACGGTACGTATAGACCTCCCTGTGGGGACGAATGTCAATATCGCTCGTGAGGTGGGGCTTGATATCTCCCGAATTTGGAAAGAAAAGTATCCCGAGATGACCAATTGTAACTTTACCGTGGGGCAAGCCGATGCTAGCAATACTTTTGCTACGTTCATGGGGAGTGGAAATAATATCATCCGTTACAACATTGGCTTTTTGGACGCAGGAGATCGTAAGCGTTCTATCTACGAACTTGCCGATATGATGCGTGCCGACCTTGATAATTATCCTGGTCTTAAATCTTATGTGGTCACTCCGGGAGGTGGCGGAGGTAACTTTGGAGGACAGACAGCAGTCTCGGTAGAATTGTATGGGTACGACTTTGAAAAGTCTAATAAGGCAGCACAGCAAGTGACTGAAGCCCTTCTCAAAAAATCCTCTTGCTCCGAGGTCAACAATGACCGCAACGAGGATATGCCCGAGTACTACATGGAGTTCGACCGTAGAAAACTAGCCGAGCATGGACTCTCCATGGCTACGGCTGCCGGTTATATATCAAGCAGCGTAACGGGTAGTCTTGCCTCTCACTTTAGAGAAGATGGGAATGAATATGAGATACGAGTTCGCCTAGCTCCCGAGCACAGACGCTCTCTCGAAGATCTCAAGAATATACTCGTAGCCACACCCTCTGGGCAGTCCGTACGTTTGGGCGATTTGGGTACGTTCCGCGAGTACTATACACCGCCTACGATTAAACGTAAAGACCGCGAACGTGTAATCACACTCTCTACGGTAGCTGCAAGTGGTGTTGCACTCTCTGAGTTGGTAAAGGATGCCAATGAGGTAATGAATAGCATAGATCTCCCTCAGGGTATAACCTACAAGCTTGCCGGGAGCTACGAGCAGCAACAAGAGTCGTTTACAGATCTTACGGTATTGCTTGTCTTGATTCTTATCCTAGTGTACATCGTAATGGCGGCTCAGTTTGAGAGTTTTCTCGATCCCTTTGTTATTATGTTCTCTGTGCCTTTTGCCTTTACGGGGGTAATACTCGGCTTGGTACTCACTGGGGTATCCCTTAGTTTGATCGCCTTTATCGGTGCAATTATGTTGGTGGGTATCGTGGTGAAAAACGGGATTGTGCTTATCGACTACACCCGCCTTGGTAGAGAGCGTGGGCACAGTGTGTGCCGGTCTATTTTGATTGCAGGTCGCTCTCGTTTGCGTCCCGTACTGATGACAACGCTCACTACCGTACTTGGTATGGTACCGATGGCTATTGGTATTGGCGAAGGTAGCGAGATGTGGCAACCCATGGGGGTAACCGTGGCTTTCGGGCTCACCATCTCTACCTTTGTAACCCTCGTACTTATCCCCACTATATACGCTTCATTTACAGGACGAGAAATAAAAAGAGATCGTCGTCGTTTGTACAAAGAACTAAAGAACAAAGCTAACTCGTGAGCCTATGAATCCCGATAAGATTATTTTCATCAGCTTCAACCAAGCTCTGCATGGGCTTGTCATACGACTTCTGGAGCGACACAATCTTCGAGGCTATACCCAATGGGACGAAATCCGAGGAGTGGGCTCTCGTGGAGGAGAACCTCACCAAGGTTCCCATGCTTGGCCTACGCTCAATGGAGCCTTGTTGGTAGCTTGTCCGGGTGCGGTTGTACCCACCATTCTGGAAGAACTACACGCCCTCGATGAAAGCCAACCGCTACAAGGGCTTCGAGCTTTCGTCTGGAATGTAGAGGCGTCCATCTAAGAAAGGAAGGATCCCCCTTCTTTCTTCTACAGAACCCTTCCTTCGGCGCCCCCTTTGTAACAGGGGAGCCGTGAAGAACCCTAGAATACTCTTTCTGCGTGCCTCATCTTCGGATAGGGGCATGCAGAGTTTTTCCCCACGACTTAGAGATGAAAAAACTCTCCACCACAATATTGAGCCCTTGAGAGAGACTTATAAATTCCCGAAACTATTTCATCCTCCTTTTGGGTTGTAGAGGGAGATGATAGAATCCGTCCATAGTATTGTTTGTACGGAAAAAAATCCTACCTTTGCACCTAAGATGAGGTTACCTAGAGGTAAATGTACCCGTAAAGCGTGCGAGTGGGTGCTTCGAGGGGTTGTCTCGTTACTGGTTGTGAATTTGATTTTGCATAAAAACATATGAAGAAAAGAATTATTATTTCTCTTGTTGCGTTGCTTGTGCCTTGTGCTCTTTCTGCACAGAAGGTTGCCCTAAAAACCAACTTGCTGCATCTCGCAACAGTTACCCCTAACCTCGCTCTTGAGATAGGTCTCAGTAGCCGTACTACTTTAGATTTGTATGGGGCTTTCAATAACTTCAGCCTCACGAAAGACAATACCAAATGGCATCATTGGTTGGCTCAACCTGAGTTGCGCTTTTGGACTTGCGAGAAGTTTGATGGGCTTTTCTTTGGACTGCACGCCATGGGGGGGCAATTTAATGTCGGAGGTCTTAAGCTCCCTCCTCTCGCTTATACGTGGAAAGAAAATGTGATGGCAAACCTCCCCGATTTCCGCTATCAGGGCTGGTTCCTTGGAGGAGGGGTTAGTGTTGGCTATCAATGGATTTTGGGTAATCGTTGGAACTTGGAGGCCAGTATTGGTGGTGGTTACAACCACTTGTGGTATGAGAAGTTTAGTAAAGAAAAGTGCGGACCAAAGTGCGGTGAAGGACAAACCAATTACCTTGGGATTACGAAAGCAACCCTCTCATTGGTGTATCTTTTCGACTAAATTCTCCTTGTGGGAAGTCCTTATTTATTTACCATAACCCTATAGATAAAGTAACGATAATGAAACTAAATAAACTATTTCTCATCCTTCCTCTCTTGTTCCTTGGTATACAAGTGGGGCGTGCTCAAGACAATCTTTCTCATCGCTATCAGAACCTCAAGATTGTTCGTGTGAAGGATCATCAGGGGAAAACAAAGGCTGTAAAGATTGATTTTGACCTTGATATTAATACTCTCACGGACATCAAGTCTACAGAGATGCTCTTTGTTTCACCTCAGCTTCTCGGTACCAATAAGGAGGAACCGATGCTTCTCCCCGGTCTTATGCTTGCGGGCAATAACAAGTATCTTACAACGCGTCGTAAGATTGCTTTAGGTAATACTAGTAAACTTTTTATGCCCCCTGCCCAGCTTTACAAGCTCAAAGATCTCAAGGGGCAGTCTTCTGTGCACTACACTCAGGAGGTACCCTTCGAAGACTGGATGCGTGAAGCTAACTTCGGGATTTCTGAACAGATTTTGGGTTGTGCTAGCTGTCCCAATGCAGGTGCGGCTCCCTATATCTTTGCTCGGATTTATGAAGACCCTTATAAGCCACAATACCAAAATCTTTACGTAAAGCCTGCTGTAGAAGCTGTTAAGCATCGTGCTGATAAACAAGAAGCTCGCTTCAACTACAAGCAAGGTCGTTATGAGCTTCTTAGAGATTTTGGCAACAATGCTGCCGAGTTTAAGCGTGTAGATGACTTTATCAAATCATTTATTGATGATAAGAACCTCAGTGTAAGTGATTTTGCTATTGATGGATATGCTTCTCCAGAAGGTAACTTCCAAAGCAATATTATCCTCTCTAAGAATCGTGCTTATTCTTTTGCCAATTATTTGAAGGACACCTATAACATAGCTCCTAATCGTGTGAAGATCAATTGGCATGGTGAGGACTGGGATGGACTTCGCAAGGCTGTAGAAGCAAGTTCTTTTACTAATAAGAGACAGATTATTGACATCATTGATAAGTACGATACCGATGTCAAGCGTGAGGCTGCTATCTCTGCTCTTGATGGAGGAGCTACCCTTGCTAAACTGCTCAGAGAACTCTATCCGCCACTCCGTCGTAACGTATATAGTGTGAGCTATGTAGTGAAGGGCTTTACGCTTGAGGAGGCTCTCCAGGTATATCGCACTAAGCCGGGTCAGCTTAGTCTTGAAGAGCTCTTCCATGTGGCTAACACCTATGAGAAGGGTAGCAAAGAGTTTATTGATGTGTTTGAGACCGCTGTAGCTCTCTTCCCCAATGATCCTGTTGCAAATCTTAATACAGGGTCAGCTCTTCTTGAAAGTGGGCAGTATGAAAAGGCTATTAGCCATCTTCGTAAGGCTGGTGATACTCCCGAAGCAGATAATAACCTCGGGATTGCTTACTCGCAGATGGGAGACTATAAGAAGGCTCGTGCCCATTTCGAAAAAGCATTGAAGCAAGGATGTAAGCCTGCTGAGCAGAATATTGCAGAACTTGATAAGTTAGAGAAATCTCTTTGATAACCTATCCTTTATAGAGAATAACGCTCTACAAGATTAAGGTTTTACTCATCAGGGGTTGTGGCCACAGGGTGGTTGCAATCCCTTTCTTTCGTTTGGGGGTGTTTCGAGCATAGGGTGATAGGGATGTGGTTGTTGTAAGGTTTCGCTCGCTTCCCTGCTTGCTATGGTGTTGAGAGTAGGGTGCTTCTACCGTGTCTGTTGGGTGGTTATGGTTGCTTTCTTGCCTAGGTTTGTGCCGAGTATTGGGTGGTTTGGAAAAGACTATAGGGTGGTTATAATTCTTTTCTTGGCTAAAGGGAGGAAGGAGTAGAGGGGGAAGGGTTATTTACACGAACCCAATACCAGAAAGAGAAAGGCTTCTTGTTTCTATGTAGGTCTAGGGTAAGTGTGCTTGTAGAGCGGCGGGTATGGCTGAGAGGAGAAAGTTTCTCTTTTCTATAGCTTCGCTGTTTTTACGGGGAGTTTTCTACCTATGGTGAGGGAGTTTTGTCCCTTATCTCCCACAAAGAATAGCTTCTCTTTCTGCTCAAGGTGGGGCTCTGAGGATTTTTTTTACTTGAAATCTTTCCCCTTTTCTTTAGAGTCTTTGTATCCTTATCCTCTTTTCCTCGAGAAGATTCTCTGCGCTTTTGCTCTCTTTTGGATAGGGACTCCTTCTTACCTTTTCCTTCTGTATCTTTATTTTTGTTACTACTAAGGTCGCTCCTTCTTTCTTGTGATAATGTTCCTTTGTAATTGTGGTTGATAATGTCCGTATTGTTATTATTCTTATATCAGATTATTTTTCATCCTGCATATTTATCTGTTTTATGGTCTTATTTTTATTTCTTTTTCTGTCTGTTACTTCTTCCTATTTCTGTTCTGTTTTACCCAATCTTCGTCTCTGCTTTTTCTTTTAATTGTTGAGTTCTCTCCTTCTTTTGGTAGTATTTGTAAAATGAGTCTTGCAATTTAGCCTCCCTTCATTAAAAAATAATGCTCTTGTGTGTTGCATATATCCTCGAATAGTGTATATTTGTATTGCGAAATGATTTTAATGAAGGTGTAGAGCAACATTATAGCTGGTTTTTCTTCTAAAATCTTTCAAAGAGGCAATGTGAAGTTGATCTTGCAACTTGTAAAAGAACACAACTAGAGGGAAGCGCCCTTTAGTATTCTCCCCCACTAAGAAGGTAATAGATAGAATCTAACTTAAATAGTAAGAGTATGAAAAAATTTGTATTGCTGCTGACTACACTGCTTGTTTCAGTGGGTTTAGCGATGGCTCAGACAAGAGTCGTCAGAGGTACGGTCACGTCTGCCGAAGATGGCTCTCCCGTGATTGGGGCTGCCGTTGTGCTTAAAACGGACATGACCAAGGGTACTACTACCGACTTCGATGGGAAATTTCGCTTAGAAGTGCCTTCGTCTGCAAAAACTCTCTTGGTTAGTTTTATGGGGATGAAGACGGAAGAGGTTACCATTACAGGCGGTGATCTCAAAATTGTACTTGCTTCGGACTCCAAGGTAATGGAGGAGGTTGTTGTTACAGGTTACACTACCACGAGTAAGAAGGCGTTCACCGGAGCTGCAAGTTCTGTGGGTGCTGAAACGGTAAAGGCTAAGTTTGATGCTAATCCGATTAACGCTCTTAATGGTAATGTGCCCGGTCTCCAGATGAGCCAAGCCAGCGGTCAGCCTGGAGCTCCTACCACTATCTTCGTTCGTGGGCGTAACTCTCTTAATTCGGGTACGCAGCCGCTGTACGTAATTGACGGGGTGCCTCTAGAGACGGGTGTGATGGGTACCCGTACTAGAGAAGGGGTGCAGGTTTCTCCTCTTTCTACCTTGAATTCAGACGATATCCAGTCTATCACCGTGCTAAAGGATGCTACGGCTACTTCTATTTATGGAGCTCGTGCTGCTAATGGTGTGATTGTAATTACAACCAAACGCGGTCGTGCCGGATTCAAGATGAACTTCTCGGTTCGCATGGGTTCTAGTATGATGCCCCGTACGATCAATGGTTATCGTCCCGTAGATGCGGCTACTTACAAAGAACTTGTGACAGAGGGGATTCTTAATACCCATAAGTATAGCTCTCTAGGGCTCAATTCTGTCTTTGATATTTACAACAATAAATTTTCTCTCGGACTTACTCCGGATGCTGAAGGAGCTGCCAAATTCCTCGAGTGGTATACGGATATCCCTAATATAGCCGGTGCAGGTACCGACTGGGTTAAAGAGGTAACTCGCTCGGGATTCCAGCAGAGTTATAATCTCGACCTAAGTGGTGGCGGTGATACACCTCGCTCGCCTCGTTACTTTGTTTCGTTCGATTATATGAATGATAAGGGTATTGTACGAGGCAAAGACCTTGAGCGTTATGCTCTTCGTCTCAACTTGGACCAAGCTCCTTTTGAGTTCTTTGCGTATGGTTTGAACACCTCTTTCTCAAAGACAACCACCAATATGGGTGCTGGTGGAGGTTACTTCTCAGATCCCATCACACAGGCTTTTATGCAAAGCCCGATGAGCCCTGTCAAAGACGAGAAGGGTAATTGGAATTTCAATACCGTCAATGGATACAACCCGGTTGCTCAACGTAGTAAATATGGGGATAAGAATATGGGGACACAATATCGTGTGCTTTTCTCTCCCTATGCTACGCTTAAGTTCAACGATTGGCTCAGCTTTACCTCTCGTTTTGGTCTTGATGCTTACTATCTAGACGACTTCGGTTACTGGTCTTTCTTGCAACCTCAAGGTCGTGATATGGGAGGTATGGGAGAAAATGGGCACTACCTCAATTTCTATACCACTATCACCAATACGTTCAATATCAATAAGAGCTGGGGTGAGCATCACCTCAACGCCCTAATTGGTCAAGAGGGGCAGCGCACTTATAATAAGAGTTCGTATCTTGCAGCAAAGAACTATTCTTCGGAAACACTTACTGATATTGTTCTTGCCTCTGTTCCCTCAGATGCAAGTCAGTATTCTGATGAGCTTCGTCTGCTCAGCTTCCTTAGCAATGCGGAGTACAACTATGCGAGCCGTTACTATCTCTCGGCTAGCTTCCGCTATGATGCTTCCTCTCGCTTCCACAAAAAGAATCGTTGGGCTCCTTTTTGGGCTCTCGGTGCTAAGTGGCGCATGAGCAACGAGGCATTTATGGCAGATACCGAAGATTGGCTCAACGATCTAACCCTCCGTATTAGTTACGGTACATCGGGTAACCAGGCTGTTGGCTCAGGGTGGTATGCAGGACGTTCGCTCTACGACTTTGGCTACTCTTACAACAATCGTCCCGGTAGCCTTTTCCTTCAGTTTGCCAATCCAGACCTCAAATGGGAGCAAACAGGGAAGTTTAACGTAGGGTTTGATACCCGTCTATTTGATCTCTTGAGTATTGGTTTCGACTTCTATAACCACGATACCAAAGACATGGTCTTCGAGGTGCCTATCTCAGGGACTGTAGGGCTACCCACCTACTATTCAGGAGTTGCTTATTACAAAAACATTGGATCTCTCAACAATAAGGGGATTGAGTTTACTGTGGCTGTTGATGCTATCAAAACAAAAGATACACAACTCACCTTTACACTCAATGGGTCGCACAACAAGAATACCCTCACCAAGTTGAGCAATGATAATCCTATCATCGAAGGTTCTCAGATCCGTAAAGTTGGCAACGATATCTATACTTTCTACCTCAAAGAATGGGCAGGGGTTGATCCTCAAACAGGGGTTGGCACTTGGTACAAGGGCAAAGAAGGTAAAGAGGTCACAACTGATTACAACGAAGCGAAAGAGCGTGAGGTAGGAAAGGCAAGCCCCGACTTCCAAGGCGGTTTCAAGACAGACTTCCGATACAAGAACTTCGATGTTTCATTCCAGCTTGGTTGTTCTTTGGGTGGAAAGATCTATGGTAATCACCTTCGTTATGACGAACAGGTTGGGAATGGTTTCGGTAACAACTATACCCAATATGTGGCCGACAATCGTTGGAGGAAGCCCGGGGACAATGCTTTAGTTCCCATGTTGGTAGACGATACTAAGATCTCTTGGAATAAGAGCTCTACTCGCTTCTTGATGGATGGTAGCTACCTCAAGCTCCAAAATATTATGCTTGGTTATACTTTCCGTAGCAAGTCATTCAAGGCAATAGGTCTCAGCTCTCTCCGAGTGTTTGCAAGTGGCGAAAATCTCCTTACTATCACAGCTAAAAACTATCGTGGTTTTGACCCTGCCAGTGTAGGTCCTGATGGTATTGCTTGGTGGAATTACCCTGTACCTGTTCGCTTTACAGCCGGTGTTTCTCTTGGCTTCTAATGGAGTATTCATAATATAATAGACAGATCATTATGAAAAAGATATTTGTTTCATTTATAGGGGTTATCGCAGCTCTCTTGTTTACAGCTTGCAATATGGATGTACCCCTTACGCACAATACCGATGGTGATAAACCCATGGAAACAGTGCAAGATGTAACCAATGCACTCCATGGAGCTATGGAGCAGTTTGGTGGGTATCGCTTTATGGGGCGTAACTATGTAGCCACAGGAGATTTCTGCGGCGATATTGCCAATGCAAGTGCTTCCACAGGACACTTCCTTAACATGTCCGGGTGGACGTTTGACGAAAACTCAGGGGAGCTTGAGGTAATGTGGCAATCCGGATATGTGATTATTGTAGCTTGTACCCGAGGGATAGAAGGTGCCAATCATGTGATGGCTAAGGTCTCTTCTGATAAAGAAAAGCAGACTCTTACCAATTGCCTCCAGCAATTTTACGGGCTCAAAGCTGCCACCTACTTCTACCTTTCTAATATCTTCTGCAAGGCTTATAGTGCTGAGCATGCTCCCGGTTTGGGTCTTGTCCTTGTAAAAGATGAGATTATAAAGCCGGAGCAAAAGGTGGAGCGTTCTACCCTAGAGGATACATATAAGTATATTCTAGAGCTTATCAATAAGGCATATACCTACGATAATAAGGAGACTAGCCCCTTCTTTATCAATCCGATCAACCTCAAGGCCATTGAGGCAAAGGTACGTCTCTATATGAGAGACTATACCGGGGCTTTGGCCGCAGCCGATGCCGTGGTTACTAGTGAAGCCTATAAGAAGGTGGATCCGAAAGAGAAAGATTATCTTGCTATGTGGCAGACGGTAGCTGCAGCTCCTGAAGATGTCTTTACCATTGTAAAGAGTGACAACGACAACCTTAGTGCCAATTCCCTCAATACACTCTATGGTAGTTATAAAGGAACGATTGATCTCACTTTCATAGAACCCTTATTTGCAGCGGGAGACTACCGTGCTAAGTTGTTTGATACAAAGGAATCAAGAACCCTCAAATATGAAGGGACTCCTACTGCTAAGGCTGTGAGCAACATCCATGTTATCCGCCTATCTGAGGTGTATCTCATCAAGGCTGAGGCGGCTGCCCAGCTTGGTAATGTGGCAGAAGCACAGACCGCTCTCCTCTATACAGCGAAGCGTAACCCTGCCATCACGGCAGTGGCTGATCTGCCTTCTGCTAAAGAAGACCTTCTCAAGTTCATTGCAGAAGAGCGTATACGCGAGCTATTTACAGAGGGAAATCGTCTCTATGACCTCCGTCGTACCGAGGCTACTGCAACGATTGCAGGTAAGGCAAACTTTAAGCCTTACAACTCAGTATTCCCCATCCCTGCTAGTGAAATCAATGCCGGTTTTATGACGCAGCAAAACGACGACTGGGCAAGCAATCTTCCTAAGTAATAGTATATGCTACCTCTCGAGAGCGAGGGGTAGTATTTGATATCTCAACAAAAGTTAGAGCCGTGTGTCAATTGTCTTTGTACATTGATGCACGGCTTTTTATGCTCTAAGACCTTTATTTCTTTTTCTCCAAGCCTGAAAATTAAATCTTCTCTTTCTCTTGTTTTTCTTTTGAAAAAAGAGTACATTTGCCTCTGAATAAATAACACAAAGGCATTAGTATTTGAGAGGGATTGAGTATCGATTTGGCTCGTTTAGTCACACCCTTTTATTGTTTAATTTGTGTTTTTGGTGCCTTAGGAAATGTGATGAATAAGAGAGGCGTATTTTTCTTTTGTGTGCGGAGTCTTTTGTTTTTCTCTGCATTGTTTGGAGTTGGTAATGGGTGGCTATTGGCACAGAAGCAGTTCGGTGGACAGCCGAGGGGCGTTGGATCCGTGGTAGCCACACGGGCAAAGGTAAACCTTAGGCAGCTTAATAGGCAGGATACCGAGGCTCTTCTCTCATGGAAAAACCGGCAAGATGGCGTTTTTTACATAGGGCAGACTATACCCCTAGATAAGGAGGCAAGCTTTTGGCAGTATAACTCCGATTTATCAATTTGGCAACTGGAGATTTCGGCACCCGGAGCCAAAGCACTTACTTTATATTACTCCTCTTTCGAGATCCCCCGGGGTGCCCGATTGTTTCTCTACACCCCAACAGGGAGTGAGGTATTGGGGGCTTATACAGAGTTGTCTGCACCTAAAAGGTCGGGGATGCACTTTGCTACGGAGATGGTGATGGGGGATAGGGTTATCCTTGAGTACCAACCCTCCGCCCTCGGGGAGGCCCCCAAGGTGGAAGTTGAGTCCCTGGGGTATATCGTTCGCCTCCCTAGAGGTCGTGGGCTTCGTGCCGATGGTTACGACTATGCTGGTGAAGATAATTCCGGCTCTTGCATGGTCAATATCAATTGCGAGGAGGGTGCTGCATGGCAAAAGGAGAAGAAGAGTATCGCCTTTATTCAGACGAAAGTAGGTAATGATATAGCCGTATGTACGGGCACCCTGCTCAATAATAGCAAGCAAGATAGTGCCCCCTACTTCATTACGGCAGCGCATTGTGCCATCCCCAGTGAGGGTAGGCAGGCTTCGGCAGAAGACCTAGAGCAATGGGTCTTTTACTTCCATTACGAAAAAGAGCAGTGTGGGAATGAGAGTGCCGCATCGTTACACGCGGTATCCCTTGTGGGGGCGGAGCAATTGGCAGTTAGCTCGCTCAAGGACGGAACAGATGGTCTCTTCTTGCGACTAAAGGAGGCGATACCTCCCTCGTACGATCTCTATTTTAGTGGATGGTCGCGCTCTTCTACACTCGCTTCTTCTGGGGTTGGGATACATCACCCCTCGGGGGATGCTACTAAGATTTCTACCTATACCACCACTCCTCGGGTCGACAGATGGGACGAATCCTCCCAAAAGGATGCTCATCTCAATGTAACCTATACAGCTACCAAGCATGGGCATGGCGTGACAGAAAAAGGCTCTAGTGGATCGGGCTTGTTTGATGCAGAGCACCATTTGGTAGGTACCCTAACGGGAGGCACTGCAGCCTGTAGTGCGCCTGATGGCACCAACTATTACGGCAGACTTGCAGCGCACTTTGGGAGTATGGGCTTGGCTCAATGGCTTGCTCCTGAGAACTCAGATCTTCTCTCCCTCGCAGGGCATTACCCTATGGGAGAAAGGGCTAGAGTACATGACTTTGTGGTCTGGCAGGGGCAGCAAAGGCTGCATGCCTCTTGGGTTGCTCCCGATGGGGATTTAGGTTCTCTACAGGGCTATGTATTGTACGTGGATAATCAAAAAGCTCTATCGATACCCAAGGATAGGCAAACCGCTATACTCAATTATGAACAAGAGGGCACGCATTATATCTCTATCACCGCTCTCTATACGGATGGTGAGAGTCGCCCCGTAGGTACTCATTTTTCCTCACAGGGTCGGCACATCTTAGTCCCCATAGATGCTCTAGCAGAGGGCAAAGTGCTTTGGAAGAAGCCACAACTAAGGCAGGTTTGGTCGTATAACGCAAAGATAAATTCGGAAGAATTGATTAAGGTAGGCGATATAGAGACAGCCTCTTTCTTCTATGTGGGGGTGCGCTATGGGGCAGATCAATTGAGAAATGCAGCGATGCACGGCAAGTACATTACCGCCCTCCGCTTTGTCCCTATCAGTGCCAAAGCTATTCCCTACCTATACATAAAGCAGGGAGATCGCACCTATGTGCAGAAGGTCGTTTTGCCTGAGCGACTCGGTCAGTTGCAGGAGGTCGCTCTTACCACTCCCTTTGAACTAACGGAGACTGAGCCCCTATTTGTAGGGCTTCGATTTAGGGGGGACACGAAAGCACCTTTTGTTGCAATGACCCACGAGAGTGGGCTGTTGGGGCGTAGTATGCTCGCCTCTCTCAATGGAGAAAACTTCTTCGAATACAAGACTTTGACCCATAGTTTGGCTCTAGAGACTGTGGTCTCGGATAGGAGCTTGACAAGCAAAGCCGTAGAGGTGTACAGGGGAGAATATCCTAGCGTATTCCCCTCTATTACAGGTTATAATATACTCTATGATGGGCAGTCAATAGGGCAAATACAGGAAAAAGGGGACGAGCAGAATAGTTTTGTATTCCCCCCGGAGTGCCAAGACGAAACGAAGCTAAAGATAGAAGCGATTTTGTCCGACGAGAAACCCTCTTATACTCAGCCTTTGGTAAATGGTAGCCCTACTCCCCGTCTCTATATTGATGCAGGTGGGCATCCCTATTTGCTGGATTCGGGAGCTGTAGAGCGAGTTCTTTTTTATGATCTATCGGGGCGTTTGTTGGGAGATTTTCCTCCTCAGCAACTAGACCGAGTAACCCTCTCTCCGGGGCAATATCTCGCCCAAATCGTGCTAGAGGGAGGTGCTATTTGCTCGCAGAAGCTACATGTTCATTCAAATTAAAAGCATAAATGGTTTAATTGAAAACACAAGAAAGATTATGAAACACCGCTACATTTTTTCTACTGCTTTAGCTCTCGCCTTTGTGGCATGGCAGGCTCTCTCTCTGAGAGTGAATGCGCAAGAAACGGATAAGTGGACCACCGTACTGCACGAGACTTTCGATTCGTTTACCAAGGGGACTAACAACACGGCCAATGCCCCCTCAGAAGATCTCAAGGTCTCTGCCGATGCAACACTCAAAGACTTTGACCTCTCTAAGTCGAAGGACTTGTACGAAGCCGGTGGAGCCGTTCTTTTCCATGGTGATAAAGGAGCCTTGCTTATCACTAAACCTATGGACTTCTCAGGAGGGGAGATTAAGGTCACCATAAAGGCAAAGTCTTTTGAGACATCAAAGTATATCTACTTCCGCTTTGATAAGGAGGACTACGACTCGGAGAACGAGACTGTAACAGCTACCTACGAAGAAGATTATGAGGTGCTTGAGATACTAATGCCTGCCGGAGATGAAAATTGCGCCCTCAAGATTTACACGAGGGATATGGGTCTCTTTGGAGCTGCACCGAGTATTTACATTGATGAAATCAAAGTGGAAGCAAAAAATCGCATAGAGCCCACTCCCGATCCAACGCTCATTGTGACTCCCAATAATATCATCTTTGAAGATTGTACTCCCAACGAAGAGTCTTATGCCAAAGAGATAAATATCAAAGGGCTTAACCTTGAAAATATCCCGACCTACAAGCTAGAGCAAGCGGATCCCTCCGAGGCGATCTTTACTATAACAGGTACACTGACCAAAGAGGGTGGTAAGCTCAGTGTTGTATTTAAGCCCCTCAAGCCGGGTGTACACGAGGCTAAGATTGAGATTGCAAGTGGCGAACTCAAAGAATCTATACAGCTCAAAGGGCGTGGATTAGGCGGCAACCCCGTAGCCGGATTGCCCACAGATGCTCCTCTTACCGAGCTCAAAGAGGCTTTTGCAACAGAGGGTCTCCCTAAGGGCTGGTCTACCTCTATTGCCGGTGGATATGAGGATTGGAAAATTGCTCCTTCGTCGTTTGATGCAACCAACATGGTGGCAACGATGGATATTTCGTCCACACCTTGGGACTTGGGTATGGCCTATTTGATAAGTCCTTGCTTGAATAATCCCGAGAAACATATCCCTGAGGTCTCTTTCGATTTTGCTATGCTCAAGGGGAAAGCTCTGTTTACGACCACTTCGTTTATGGCCTATCTTATTGCACCGGACGGCACCATGGGTAATCCTATCTTCGAGATGAACTACGAAAAACAACCCGACTATGCAACCCTAAAGAAGATCACCGTAAAGGCACCGAATGCTCCCAAGGGAAAATATTTCCTTGCAGTGGCTTACAAAGGGGCATCCACAGCCGCTTATTCTACAGGGGTAGAAGTGGATAATATCGAGGTTAAATCGATGGAAGATACAGCCACGACCGACCTCGCCGCAGGCGAAGCAAAGGTGTGGCGCACGGCAAGCACGATTTATTTCTCGGATATGAAGGGCTGCGAACTCAAGGTATATGCTCTCGATGGCTCCCTCCTCATCTCTTTCCCCAAGGCTCAAGACGGCTCTGTTACCCTTGTAGATGCAGACCAACGAGTAGTTGTTCGTTATGGAGAAAAGAGCCTTTTGCTCTAATTTAGAATAGGCAATATAGATAAGAATACAGATTATGAACGCGAATAAGAGAGTGCTACAATGGGGAGTTGCCTCCCTTCTTTTGATATTGGCTTGTGCTTGTGGAGGACGCAGCAATATCCCTTTACCTCCAATAGAGAAGAGGGCGGAATACAAACTTCCCATCATTGATTACGATTTCGATGGGGGCGTAAACAAAATTATCAAGTTTGAGGCACAGCAGGGGCATCGCTACAATATGGCGGAGTCGGATGCCACTACGCTAGTTTTTACAACAGGGGACGAAGTTTATCCTCAAACGGTATATCGCCTAGAGAATCAGAGGATTATAGAAGTGTATCAACCCTGCACTAAGGGTGATACTCTGAAAAAAGATCTCTCCAAGATAGACGAACTGTTGAAAGCGAAAGGATGGTCGGAGTGGGCTAATCCTGTGCAGAGAGGGGAGTGTGAGGCAGCTTATTTGCAAACTCGTACCATCAATGGTCAGAGCGTGCAGATAGCCTCAGCCTTGATCCGTACCACTACGAATCATGTGAAAAAGACGACCCCGGGCGTGACGTTCCTTTTTGCAAGAGTGCAAAATGATATAGACTACAGCAAAGTACGTATGCCCGAGATTTATTTTGATGCTGTGAGTAAAACCAAAGACGAACTGAAGGCCTACTTTGAGGGTAAAGGGCAGACAGTCAGCTTCTCCTCCTCGTTTTTACGTGTAAAGGTGGATAATGTAGCTTTCAACAACGAGGTGCTTTACTTTTTCCCAGAGGGAGAAGAAAAGTGTTCGCAGATCATATTGACTTCGGTGAGTTTCGTGCTAAACAAGAGCGAAAACATAACAAATCAACTCAAGGAGAGGGGGTTCGAGTTTAATAACGAGACGAACCTTATACGCACGTTCTACAACGAAACTCAAGATCTTTGGGCTTTGGTTCGGATCTATCCTGCCAATCAATTCACCCAACCCAACATTGTATTTACTAAGAAGATTCAGCAGTAATTGTTACAAGTAGGGCCTCACTCCCTCCCTCTTGGAGAGAAATACGCTCTCAAGAGAGGGAGAGTGAGGTTCGGCTTTATGGGAGATAAGAATCCTTTATTGCCCCTTTTTGTTCAATTGATGCTAGGGTAGTAGATTCTCTTTCTTAGCTGCCCGAGAGATATTTTTAGTGCTTCTCTCGGGTAGTTCTTCCTTTTTATCCCTCAGCTGTTCCCTCCTTTTTAGCCCTTTTTGTGGGGGCTTTTCTTTGATATGAGGCGTTTAGTACTTCGGTTGTTTCCCCCCTTTTGCTGCTTTATGTTGCTCTTATTCGATCCTTTAATGGGGTGGGGTCAGAGTGACACAACGCGCTATACCCCGAGGGATTCTCTGTTGGATGCAGAGGAGCTCCGCGATGATCTCTTGGAGCAAATGCTGGAGCTGGGGACGCTAGACGGCTTGGAGGCAAGCGAAGTGCTGGGCGAGTTTGTGAGCGATCCGGCTTTGCGTATCGATGTAAATAGCGTGACAGAAGAGGAGCTTGTGGCAACCGAGCTTCTTACCCCTTATGCTGCCCATCAATTTGTGTTGGCACGTCTGCATCGTGGGGGTGCCTTTCACTCTCTTCGAGAATTGAAGCAAATCCCGGGATGGGACATACGCACTCTCCGTCGTATTTTGCCCTATCTCGTTCTAATTCCTGTGCGAGATCCGTCGCGAGTTGTGCGCTCTTTGGGTCAGGGATCCCTCTCGGGGCAACTCTCTTTTGGCGTAGCTCGTGGCGATTTTACAACCAAGCCCAAGACCTTGGGTAGCCCCTCTTCGCTCGATTTTAGAGCACGGTATCAGGTGCGCCACCGACTCTCTTTGGGTGTATTAGGTGCGAGTCAACGTGGAGAACCCATCCTGCAACAACGTTACCCCCTGCTCGATAGAGGCGGCTTCCATCTCTCCTTGCAACTCCCAGAGCACGCTCTTCGCCAACTCGTTGTAGGGGATTATCGCCTTAAGATGGGATTGGGGTTGGTAGCCTATCAAGGGTTTATGAGAGGTACAGAGTTGCGCTTGGGGATGCCCCTGCCCACCTCTCCTGTGCAGGCTGCTCTCTCTGCCGATGAGGAGAATACCCTGCGAGGAGTTGCTACCGAACTGGGCTCCTCTGCTCTACGTTTCTCTCTTTTTTACTCGGATAGGAGGCGAGATGGAATACTCCATGAGGGCGACAATAGAGTACAACTCATGGCGACAACAGGCTACCATCGTACCCCTCTGGAGTGGAAGCATCGTCACCAAGTGCGAGAGAGGCTTGTGGGTGGGCGGATTGCCTTTCGTGCGGCACAAGGCTCTTTGGCTTTTAACTATCTCCGTATGGATTGGAGGGGGCGCCTCGTGCAGCAATTACCCCACTATGGATACCTCCGAGAGGCACATGACTTGTCTTATCTACAGCATTTTTCTTTGGATTATCGAATGACTTCTCTCTCGGGGCAGTGGCTTAGTGCCGGGGAGATGGCACTCTCTAGCCGAGGGGGAAAGGCGGCTCTTGCCTATGTGAGGTACCGCGATCTTGATAGAGGAGAGTACACGCTTTCGGGTCGATATCTATCCCCCTCTTATATGGCTCCATTGGGCAATACGCCGAGTCGTTTCGCTTACCCCGGAAATGAGATGGGGTGCTATATGGCGGCGCATTTACCCCTCTTAGACCAACTTGATTTGTTACTAAGTTGGGATGTTTATCGCTCTCTTGTGGTGCGTAAGGGGGAGGAGGCGCCTTCTCGTGGGGGACTTCTTGGGGTGCGTGCGAGGTACGCTTTTTCGCCCCAATGCCTACTTTATACACAATATCGTATGCACTACGAGCAGAACAAAGGGCAACGGCATTCTTTGCATATGCGAGGCGTGGTGCCCCTCTTCCCCGGATGGAAAGCGACCATTGGGGCACAAGTCAAGAGAAATCATATACGCTACGCAAAGCGTATGGCTTGGCACAGAGGATTTTCTACTTCGTTGCAACTTGATTATACCCCTACGGAGCGTTTTCGCATCGGCGGATTGGGCGTTTTTTACCAAACAGATTCGTTCGACGAACGAAGCATCTACTATACCCCCTACGTGCGTACAACCCATTTGCTTAGCACCTTCTATGGCAAAGGTATTGCCGGTATTGGATATGCACGCTGGCGTGTAGGTGAGCATTGGGCTGTTGAGGCGAAGGTGGTAACTACCCTACCGATGCAGCCGAATAGGGGCACCTCTCGAGCAACACCGCAGACCACCGAGTTTGCCCTCTCGCTATCCCTATTATAGGTTGTGGGGGAGCCGCCTTTTCTTCTCTGCGTGATTTCTGAAAAATTCCTGCCCTGCACTTTGAAAAGTTCTACCCTGTAATCAAACTTTTTTCAGCCAGAAAGGGACTCTCTTTTTGGCTGTCTTTTTTTGCATTTCTACCCTATGTCCAAAAAGGGGATGGGAGAGGCGGTTGAGAGGAGGGGTGGGGATCGGATAGCCCCCATGGCATCAGGACGTTGTTTTGGGGAGGAGGGACGCCCCTTTGCTGGATTTTCTTCCCCCATGAATAGGGCATTATATCACGATAATAAGCTACCTTTGCGGGAGTGTTTGGATAATTACTAAATCATCTCTAGATATGAACAAAGACAACATCATCTTCAGCCTCATCGAGGAAGAGCATCAGCGCCAAATGAAAGGCATTGAGCTTATTGCCTCTGAGAACTTCGTAAGCGAACAGGTAATGCAGGCTATGGGTAGCTGCATGACCAATAAGTATGCCGAAGGGTATCCCGGTAAGCGTTACTATGGTGGTTGCGAAGTAGTAGACAAAAGTGAGCAAATCGCCATCGATCGCATCAAGCAACTCTTTGATGCAGAGTGGGCAAACGTACAACCTCACTCAGGAGCACAAGCCAATATGGCCGTTCTCCTCGCTTGTCTAGAGGCTGGCGACACCTTTATGGGACTTAACCTCGATCATGGTGGTCACCTTTCTCACGGTTCTCTTGTTAATAGCTCAGGTATCCTCTATAAGCCCGTGGGCTACAATCTGAGCCGCGAGACCGGTATGGTAGACTACGATGAGATGGAGCAACTCGCTCGTCAGCACAAGCCCAAGCTCCTTATCGCCGGTGGTTCGGCTTACTCTCGAGAGTGGGACTACGAACGCATGCGTAAGATTGCCGACGAAGTAGGGGCTATCTTCATGGTGGATATGGCTCACCCTGCCGGGCTTATCGCTGCCGGTCTTCTCAAAAACCCTGTAAAGTATGCTCATATCGTAACCTCTACAACGCACAAGACACTCCGTGGTCCTCGTGGAGGTATCATCCTTTTGGGTAAAGACTTTGAGAATCCTTGGGGTAAGAAAACACCTAAGGGCGAGATCAAGAAGATGTCTCAATTGCTTGACTCTGCCGTATTTCCCGGAGTACAAGGTGGTCCTCTTGAGCATGTTATCGCTGCTAAGGCTGTTGCTTTTGGCGAAGCTCTCGACCCCTCATTCAAGGTATATCAAGAGCAGGTAAAGCTCAATGCTGCTACCATCGCTAAGGCCTTTATGGATTGTGGTTACAACGTAATCTCCGGTGGTACGGACAACCACTCAATGCTTATCGACCTCCGCACCAAGTATCCCGATCTTACGGGTAAGGTAGCAGAGAAGGCTCTCGTAGCCGCTGATATTACAGTGAATAAGAACATGGTTCCCTTCGATAGTCGCTCTGCATTCCAGACTTCGGGCTTCCGCGTGGGTACTCCTGCTATTACTACTCGTGGCGTGAAAGAAGACAAGATGCCTATCATCGTTGAGCTTATTGACCGCGTACTTCGTGACCCGGAAAATGATGCTGTAATTGCTGCCGTTCGTGCCGAAGTAAACAACATGATGCGCGAGTATCCTATCTTCGCTTGGTAATTCCACTATTTGTTAAATAGGATCCCCTCTCTGGCTGCTCAGTGGCAGTGGAGAGGGGATTTTCATATAGATTTTCTTGCTGCTCTGTATGGTAGAAATGGAACGAAATGAACCTACGATTCCCTCCTGCTTTACCTATGAAAAACCACTTTCGACCTCCTTTCTAATTCCTTATAAAAGTCTTTGAGAGAATAATAGTAGTTAAATATCGAAATTCCCTTGATGAAGTGGAATCAAAACCGCCCCAAAATAATTATCTTCGCATTCGTTAATGAGAATGTAAATGAAGCACCACGATTCGAAAACTAAACCTGAAGTTTCCTTCTCTTCGATAGATATCGAAACAGATGTACTCTTCGCTGACCATCCGTTGCAATACTCGACGGCTGTGGCGTCTTCGCTACGGAAGCCCCCTGCTATTGTATCGCTTACGCACGATGCACCTCGCCCCTTAGAGACTGAGGATGAGTACGCTATTGTGATGCCTCTTGATGGGGATCTTGTAGTGAGAGAGGCTCCCTATCTTGACAGAGTATTGCGTCAAGATCATATGCTCTTTCTTCCCTATTTTACGAACCTTTCTTTGCATACTTTGGCAAAGGAAAGCTCGTTTTTGATTTTCCGTTTCCTCCCTAGTATCCAACTTTGTGCAGGGCGTTGCCCCAATAAAGAGCTTTGTGGTGTAGATTTGGATCATCACCGTCGTTCGGTGGCCTCAGATACTCAACTCGTTTCGGGCACTGCCTATCTACAGGTCAATCATCCCACCGATAGTTGGTGTCAAACAGTCGCTTCCTACCTTAGAAAGGGCTGTACTACGCTCTCTCTTTATGAGTACAAGTTGCGCGAGTACTTCTATATTTTGCGTAACTTCTACAACCGACAAGAGGTAGATACTTTCCTTGAGAACTTCCATTGTCGTAACGTGGGATTCCGAGCTTTTGTCTATCGACACCACCTTGATTGCCGCAATGTGGAGGAATTGGCTCAGATACTTGGGATGTCGCTATCAACCTTTAAGCGTACATTCAAAGAGGAGTTCAATTGCCCCCCTCTCCAGTGGATGCATAAACAAAAGGCTGTCTATATCTACCGAGATCTCGTCGCAAAGGAATTGACTCTTGCCGAGGTGGCAAAGAAATATCACTTCTCTTCGGTGAGTTATCTTTGCGCTTTCTGTAAGAAAATGCTCAATGCCACCCCGATGAAGATTAGTGGGCAGAAGCTATAGTTTTGCTCTTCCCCTGTTTCATGGTAGAGGGGAGAGGTGTGTGCGAGCCAGAGCAAAGAATTAAAGGCTAACGAGCATGGATTGTTGCATTATGTAGCCAACAATCGGGGAGAGTTGTTATCTTTGTTATCACGATTCTCGCACTGAAAATAAATCTGAAGTAGCTAATAACTACGATATGATGCAAAACAAAAATAAGCTTCTACTAGCTACAATCCAAGGAACTGATCGCCCCGGCGTAACCGCTTCGCTCATGCAAATCCTCGCGGAGCACGATGCCTTTATCCTCGATATTGGTCAGGCGGACATCCACAGCAACCTCAATCTGGGAATCCTCTTCCAGACGACAGAAGAGGCTTCCGGAAAGATTCTTAAAGATCTTTTGTTCCGTAGTTACGAGATGGGCGTCTCTATTCGCTTCTCTCCCATTACCAACGAAAATTATACCCATTGGGTAGAAGCTCAAGGTAAGAACCGCTACATCATCACAGTGGTAGCCCACAAAATTACCGCTGAGATGCTTGCCGCTCTTACAGAAGAGGCTGCCAGTCAGGGGCTTAATATCGACAATATCCGTCGCCTTACAGGGCGTATTCCTCTAGAGAAGGATGCCCGAGCCCCTATGGCAAGTATTGAGTTCTCAATGCGAGGTACACCTAACGATCTAGATACCCTTAAGGAATCTCTTTTGCGCATTTCGGCTGATCTCAATATGGATATCTCCTTCCAGAGAGAGTCGATGTTTCGCCGGATGCGTCGTCTCATCTGCTTCGATATGGACTCAACACTTATCCAAACTGAGGTGATAGACGAGCTGGCCATCAAAGCCGGTGTGGGCGACAAAGTAAAGGAGATTACCGAGCGCGCTATGCGTGGCGAGATTGATTTTCGTGAGAGCTTTACCGAGCGAGTGGCTCTACTTAAGGGCTTGGATGTGTCTGTAATGCAGGAAATTGCAGAGAATCTCCCTATGACAGAGGGTATCGATCGTCTCATGAAAGTGCTTAAGTTCATGGGCTACAAAATTGCCATCTTGTCGGGAGGGTTTACCTACTTCGGTCACTATCTCCAGAAAAAATTTGGGATAGATTACGTGTATGCCAATCAGCTGGAAGTGGGCGAAGATGGCAAGCTCACGGGGCGATATGTGGGCGAGATCGTAGATGCTCATCGCAAGGCTGAATTGCTCAAATTGATTGCCCAAGTAGAGAAGGTAGACCTACAACAGACCGTAGCCGTAGGGGATGGAGCCAACGACCTCCTTATGCTACGAGAGGCAGGGCTGGGTATTGCCTTCCACGCCAAACCCAAGGTTAAGGCAACCGCACGGCAAAGTATCTCGTTTGTGGGACTAGATGGTATCCTTTACTTCTTGGGGTACAAAGACTCCATGTTCGACGAGACGCTCATCAATCATCAGATTATCTAAGGGAGGCTTTTCCCCTTTTAGTCAAATAAATTCTTCTCTATTATTCACTAGTACAATGGTACGTCACCTCGTTACCTTTACTCTGGAGGGTTTTGATTCGCCCACTGCTGCTCAATCCCATCTTCAGAAAATAAAAGTAGCTTTGGAGGCTCTCCCCACTAGGATCCCTGCCCTCAAGGCCATGCGTGTACATCCCAACGAAAACCCTGCCGAAGCCGTGGGCTTTATCCTAGAAGCTGACCTAGATACTTGGCAAGATCTACCCCTCTATGCCGAGCATCCGGAGCATCAGAGTGTGGTAAAAGATCTCATCGCTCCATACAAAAAAGGGCGTGCGTGTGTCGATTTTGAGATTTAAAAGAAAATCCCGATGAGCACTCTCCGAACCGATAATCTTATCAAGCGTTATCGCAGTCGTACCGTTGTCAATCATGTATCTGTAGAGATCAACCAAGGCGAGATTGTGGGGCTTTTGGGTCCTAATGGCGCAGGTAAGACTACCACCTTTTACATGACTGTGGGGCTTGTTGTGCCTAATGAGGGGCGTATTATCCTCGATGACGTTGATATTACAGACTATCCGGTATATAAGCGAGCACGCCTAGGCATCGGATACTTAGCCCAGGAGGACAGTGTATTTCGCAAAATGACGGTGGAAGACAACCTCCGCACGGTACTAGAGATGACTCCACAATCGCGAGAGGAGCAGGCCGAGAGCCTAGAGCGACTTATCAAGGAGTTTAGGCTGGAGAAGGTGCGTAAAAATCAGGGGAATCGGCTATCCGGAGGGGAGCGTAGGCGTGTGGAGATTGCTCGCTGTTTGGCAATTAATCCGCGCTTTATTATGCTCGATGAACCCTTTGCCGGCGTCGATCCCATTGCCGTACAAGACATCCAATACATTGTAGCCCACCTCAAAGAGCGTAACATTGGTATCCTTATTACGGATCATAATGTGAATGAAACCCTCTCAATTACCGATAGAGCCTACCTCCTTTTTGAGGGTAAGGTGCTTTTCCAAGGTACGCCGGAGGAGTTGGCAGAGAACGAGATTGTGCGAGAGAAGTACCTCGGAAGAGATTTTCTCCTTCGTCGTAAACAATTTTCTTAGCCCTCTTTTATTTCTATATTTCTGGTAATCAGGAATAAAAATTCTGTCTATCGATAATCTAAATAGCTAGATAGAAAAAAAATATTGCTGCGTACCAATAGCTTGGATTATCTTCGCGGCGTGATTGATTCAGATAGTATTTTGGACAGTCCCCCAATCCCTTAGATGTATCTCGTATACGCGGTATGAGATGTAAAGGAAGGAGAGTTGATTAAACTTCTACCTAAGGGGGCCGTCTAAATAACGAAAGGCACTAGGGAGAGCGTGAGAGCTCGATCCCTCGATAGTATATCCCTCAGGGGGGTACAGATACCCGAGTAACCAAGGCCTTAACCCATAGTCGGGGTGGGAGAGTTTTCTTTAGGAAGATGCTCCTTTAGTCTTTTGAGCTCTTTGCACCTTAGTGCCCTCTCTTATTCCCCCTTCGCTTAGTTTTTGAGAGCTGAGCGGAGGGGGAACTTCTTTATCAGACGGTAATAATTCGCTATCTTTGTCGTTAGGACAAAAATAAATTAGATACAATATCATACGTATGAAGACGACTCCATTTACCGACCTGCACATCGCACTCGGTGCTAAGATGGCAGAATTTGCCGGCTATAATATGCCTATCGAGTACAATGGCATTATTGAAGAACACCTTAATGTTGTGAATAACGTAGGGGTATTCGACGTTTCGCACATGGGTGAGTTTTGGGTAAAAGGTCCCAATGCTTTGGCATTCCTCCAAAAAGTATCGAGCAACGATGCTTCCAAACTTGCTGTAGGTCAAGTACAATACTGCTGTTTCCCCACAGAAGAAGGGGGTATCGTAGACGACTTCCTCCTCTATCGTTACGAAGAAGAGAAGTACATGATGGTACCCAATGCCGCTAATGTGGAAAAAGACTGGGCTTGGTGCCAAAAGCACAATACCATGGGGGCAGAATTGGAAAATGCTTCGGACAACATCGCACAGCTAGCGGTGCAGGGCCCCAAGGCTACCGAAGTAATGCAACGCCTTACCAACATCAATCTCTCTGAGATTTCCTACTATACCTTCAAGGTTGGTGAGTTTGCCGGGTGTCCTAACGTGATTATTTCGGCTACGGGCTACACAGGTGCCGGTGGTTTTGAGCTTTATTTCTACCCTGAGTATGCAGAGAAAATCTGGAAGGCCCTCTTCGAAGCAGGAAAGCCCGAGGGGATTATGCCTGCAGGTCTTGGTTGCCGCGATACGCTCCGTCTAGAGATGTCTTTCTGTCTCTATGGTCATGATATCGACGATACACACTCTCCTATCGAAGCAGGTCTTGGCTGGATTACCAAACTTGTAGAGGGTAAAGAGGAGATGGTTGGTCGCAAGCTCCTCGAAGAACAAAAGGCCGGTGGGCTTACACGCAAGCTCGTTAGCTTCGAGCTCCAAGACAAGGGCGTACCCCGTCAGCACTACGAAATTGCCAACGAAGCAGGCGAAATTATCGGGGAAGTTACCTCGGGTACGATGTCTCCTTGCCTCAAAAAGGGTATCGGTATGGGCTATGTAGCCAAAGAATATGCTAAGGTCGGTACTCCTATTGCCATCGTGGTACGGGGTCGCAAGCTCAAGGCAGAAGTAGTAAAAGCCCCCTTCCGCAAGTAATTCGGAGCTTAATCTTGATGCAATAATAGTTTTAGAGGGTCTTCTCATTTTCGGGTGGGGAGACCCTTGTTTTAGTCTATGAAAAAGTACTATTTACGTCGTAGTTTACGCAGCGCTAAGGCGGCTTATCTCGTGGCAATACTCTATACCCTAGCCATGGTTGCCTTTATCATTGTTATCTTTCATAGTACTACGGCTCCCCTGTGGACGCTGATCCCTCCTGCACTACTCATCCCCATTGGGGTTGTTCTTTACCTCCGTCACGACACCTATTACTATATAGATGAAAAGACGTATCTACTCTATGCCGGCAATGACTATGGGCGTAAACCTCACGTCGTTTGCAAGTTTACCGACCTTGTAGAGGTAACCTATCTCCCCCATACTAAAGAGGTGAAATTGACCAAGCCCGGGGGTACAGACTATCTCAAATTAGCCGAGGGGAAAGACTTTGTAGACGAGATCACAGAGATTTTCGAGCGGATCTATCCTAAGGATGTGCATCATACAGAGACTACAGAAGAGGGGGATACAACGTCCCCAAAAGAGGACTAATGCCATGGATCTAACACTACAGCTCTGCCCCTCTCCTGACCTTATAGGCTGCTATGCTCAGCAAGATTGGGATAGCACCCTTGTGGTGATAACGGATGTGTTCCGTGCTTCGGCTACCATTCTGTCTGCCCTCTATCATGGTGCCATAGAGGTGCAGCCGGTAGCTACGGTAGAGGAGAGTTTACAACACCAAAACGACCCTGATTACCTTGTAGCTGCCGAGCGCAATGCACGGCGTGTAGAGGGGGCAACCCTAGGCAATGACCCCGAAGAATACACTCGAGATAGGGTAGAGGGCAAACGAGTTGTCCTCACCACCACCAACGGCACCCGAGCTCTTCACCTGGCTCAAGAGGCTGGGGCAAAGCATATTGCTGTGGGGACTTTTGGCAACATCTCTTGCCTTTCCGACTATATTCTTCGAGAGAAATTCAAAAGTGTACTCGTGGTGGCAGCCGGATGGAAGGGGCAGCTTGCCGGCGAAGATTGTCTTTTTGCCGGAGCCTTACTGCACCATATCGGGGAGCGAAATGTAGATGCAAAGGGAATCAACGATGCCCTACTAATGGCGGAGATTTCTTTCCAAAAATATAAGGATGATCTCCTCTCTTTTATCAACCGAGTAGAGCACTACGCTCGTTTGGAGCAACTCGGTTATCTCCCCACCATTGCCGTTTGTCTGGAGCAAGATCGCTATCCCATACTCCCTCTTTTCGACCTAGAGAGGCAAACGCTACTACCACTACAATAGGGGAATAATAGCTCCCTCGAAATCCCCCTCTGAGTACTAAAAAGAAATCCTCCCCCTATGGTTTCTCACCATAGAGAGAGGATTCTTCTTATCTATTGCCTTAGAAAAACTTTCTATCGCACAGCCGTGTTATTTCTTTTCGTCGTAGAGCTGATGCCACCAAGAGGCATCGTCTTTGAGGAAACGTGCGAACCAAGCTTGTATGCTGGCAGTCCATTTTTCGCGGCGTTCGGGTTCGAGGATAAAGTGATCTTGCCCCGTAAATTCGATAAGTTCCACCTCCCGACCGAGTACCTTTAGAGCATTGTAGAGGTTCACACTCTCGCTGGTGGGTACGTTGGTATCGCTATCGCCATGGAGCAAAAGTAGGGGCGTGTGGATTTTGTCGGCATTGAATAGGGGGCTGCGGTCTACGTAAATATCTTTGCGAGTCCAAGGATAGTTTCCCTCCGCGGCAGTTGCGTTGTAACCGACACCCCAGTAGCCGCTACCCCAATAGTTACTGATACTGCTGATACCAGCATGGCTTACCGCTGCTGCAAAAGTATCTCCCTTAGTTTGTAGGTATTGGGTCATAAAGCCTCCGTAGCTCGCACCAAAGCAACCGATCTTTTTAGCATCTACAAAGGGATGTTTTTGGCAAAACTCTTTGGTGGCTGCAATGATTTCGGTAGCGGTAGGTTCGCCCCAGGCGTTGAGGTGGCGTGCTGAGAACTCTTGTCCATAGCCCGTAGTACCACTCGGATTGAGGGTGTAAACCACATACCCTTGTGCTGCATACATGGCAAGCGAGTAGGTCCCCTCTAATCGGCGAGATATGGGAGAAGTCCCCCCATAGTAGTAGATGAGCATGGGGTATTTCTTCGAGGGGTCGAAGTTGGGAGGGAGGTAGTACCAGCCTTCGATAGGAGTACCTTCGGGAGTGGTATAGACGAATTCTTTGATGATAGGACGCTCATAATCTGCCATCTTTTCTGCGTCAAGGTCCCAAATCTTTCGTGCTTTACCCTTGTAGACGGCATAGAGGACATCGGCCGTAGTTGCACTCTGCCCGAAGTACCAATAATCGCCCGTATTGTAGGCAACTGATAGGTTCGTTACATAGTCTTCTGCCACGGGTAGCGTCTGTACGGCCACCTTCTTCATATCCAAACGATAGATATGACGGCGAGAACCATTCTCTGCAATAAAGTAGTAGTTGCCCTCTTTGTCAAAGGATCCTCCCTCTGCGGAGGGATCAAAGTGTAGGGTAGGGGTTTGTACCTTTCCGCTAGATAGGGAGTAAATGAATATCTCGCCTTCGAAGCTGTTTGCCACCTGCTCTTTGGGGAGTTCCTTACCTACGCCGTCGAATGCATTGGGGGAGCTACGGATGAGTAAATAGTCGGGGTGCCCGGGTACGTAGCGTGCCTCATGCAAATCCACAAACCTATGGAGCAACGTGTCTACCTTGCCCGTGGTCGGATCGAATTGGTATAGGTCGCTAAAGTCGTAGGGCTGCTTCGTCCAATCTGTGGTGTAGCGAGCAAAGAGTAGTTTGCCCGAAGGGGCAATATCAAGTAGCCCGATATTTTCTTTCCCTGAGGTGAGCGGAGATTGTACTCCCGTGGCAAGGTCTATGGCAATCCATTGTGTAGCGTCTCTCCATGAGGGCATACGGTCGTTGGGGTCTCGCATGCGTATTACTTTTTCGTCCTTGGCATCGCCCTTTATCTCTTTGGCAAGATAGATCGTTTTAGCATCGGGAGAGAATCGGTATTCCCCTTGAGGTAAATCTCTGAGGAGTATCTTTTCGCTAGCTCCCTCGGGCGATTGCACTACGAGTAGGCGTTTGCTCCCTTCGGTACGTACAAAGTGTAGTTGGTCGCTTTGGGGGAGCCAATTGGCGTAAACCAGTTCCTTACTCTCGCGGATGAGGCGACCGTCGGCGTGCATCAAGCGCCCAAAATACTCTGTTTTGCGCTCACGCTGCGAGTAGTAGATCACGAGGGCATACTTGCCTGAGGGGGAGAGGCGCACTCTGGAAAGACTATTCCCGGACATCATATAGGCAAGAGAGAGCAATTTCTTCTGCTGTATATTCGTCTGGATGGGGGCGGACTCTGAGGGCTGTTCTAGGGTGAGGCGGAAGGCTTGTCGAGCACTATCCGAAGGCTGGGAGAGGCAGCGTATCTCCAATTGATGGCTCCCGGGAATAAGGGCTAGGGGGGCGGTAATCAGAGCAGCTGTGTCTGTAGCGGCTCCCTTTAGGGCTTTATCCAACAATACCCCATCCAAATAGATCGCCGTAGGGCGAGTGCCATAAAGGCGGAAGGTACCTTTAGAGAAATTCGTACAAGAGAGCTGTGCTGTATAGATCTGGAGTGTGCGTACTTTGGGTTTTGCCTCGTCTAGGGCAAACCATCCCTTGGCATCGGCTTTGATGGTAGGGAGTACAGCTGAGGAAGTGGGGGCTAGAGCCGAAGCGTTGAGGAGTGGCTCTGTAGCCGTTTGGGCTGTTGTATCCGTGAGCCCAAAGCTGTGAGGCAGTGCAATTGCAGCCTTTTGCTGGAGAGAGAGGATCGGGGATTCTACCCCTTTTTTCTCTTGGGCAAAGCTCGCAATGGAGAGCATCGATGCCCCTAATAAAAGGATAAGTTGTTTGATTCGCATAGCTTTTCTTAGATTACCAAATAGTGAGAGCGGAGCCATTAGGTGAGGCAGGTGATGCAACACCGATAAGGGCAGATTGAGCTGTATTGGGGTTGTCTTGGAGTCGGCGGAGGAGGTCGGGGGCTTCCTCTTCGGGGAGTGCAATCAGGAGCCCTCCCGAGGTTTGTGCATCACATAGGAGCAACGTCTCTTCCGGTGAAGCGTGCGAGTGGAGATGCTCTTCTACGTAGCGTCTATTGCGCAGTGCTCCGCCGGGGATACACCCCTCGTGCAGTAGATCGCGCACGCCGGGCAGGGCCGGTATGGCGGAGGATTCGAAATGAAGTTCTACGCCCGAGGCAAGTGCCATTTGCATAGCGTGCCCTACCAATCCAAATCCGGTAATGTCGGTCGCTGCATGGGTGGAGACTTGGGTCATTTGCTCGGCGGCGTAGCGGTTGAGTCGTTGCATGGAGAGGAGAGCCTCTTGGTAGTCTTCTTCGCGTGCCATCCCTAAGCGGTGAGCTGCAATCAATATCCCCGTCCCTAGAGGTTTGGTGAGAATGAGGGCATCGCCGGGCTTGACTCCTCTATTCGTAATAACTCGCCGAGGGTGTACCCGCCCCACTACCGCCATACCATACTTTACGGGAGAGTCTTCTATTGTATGCCCTCCCACAATGAGCGCACCAGCCTCGTCTGCTGCCGATTGTCCCCCTCGTAGTATCTCACGAAGTACCTCCAAAGGCATTTGAGAGGAGGGGAAGAGAACGATATTGAGGCAGAGGAGGGGACTCCCTCCCATGGCGTAGACGTCGCTCAGAGCGTTGGTAGCCGATATCCGTCCAAAGGTGTAGGGGTCACTTGCTACGGGGGGGAAGAAGTCGGTCGTGACGATAAGCGCTTCGTTTTCGTTGAGCTGATATACTCCGGCATCGTCGCTGGTATCGGTTCCCACAAGGAGCCGATCGGAGTGAGGAACAGGTAGGTCTGCAAGTATTTTGTGCAGCTCTTTGGGATCGAGTTTTGCGGAGCATCCCCCTTGCTCCTGTCCCTCAAGCAGGTCGATCAAAGGTGGTGGTACTAGTTCCATTGCTTGATAAGTTTATAGGGATGAGTGGAGAAAAGTCGTCCTGCGATACCCCCCTCTTGGAGTAGTTGACAGGCAGGATCTATCGCGTCTTGGGTGAGCCCAAGGCACATCCCACAGCCTGAAGTAATAGCATCGGGTACGGAGAGTGCCCGCACAGACAGACGTGCCGACTCACAAAGCGTGAGTGCTCGGATAAATAGCCGCGTAGAGCTAAATAGGATGAGGGCACTATCTGAGTACATCGTCTAAAGCACGCGCTAGTAGCTCAAGGTCTTCATTTGTATGGAAAGGCGAGAAGCCTATGCGTACACTACCGCCCTGGGCTAGAGTGCCTAGGGTTTGGTGGGCAAGTGGAGCACAATGCAGTCCATCTCGTACAATTATCTCATGATCGTATCGTAAGGCATTCGCTATCTCATCGGCTCGTTTGGTCTGATGGACGAGCGAGAATAGGGGGCCTTGGTGCGTAAGATCGAGGGAGCGGAGGAGGCGCACATCGGGGTTCCGCTCTATTTGATCGAAAAGATTTTTCCAGTCTTGGCGCGAAGTGTTCCACGCCACAGGGTGCTCTACGGCGGCGGCGAGGGCAGCAAGCCCCAACATATTGGGGGTACCTGCCGAAAATCTCTCGGGCATCTCGAGAGGAGTATCGGTGTAATTTTCGCTATGTATCCCGTTACCTCCGACGATGAGAGGCTCAATACTTCGGGGATTACGGATGTAAAATCCGCCCGTCCCTGTGGGACCAAGTAACCCTTTATGCCCGGAAAATACGATATAGTCAAACTCGATCCTTTGGGGTATTTGGCTAAATCCTAAGTATTGTGCCGTATCGATGAGTAGGGGAATGCCCAATTCACCCCCTATCACTTGGGCTATCTCTTCGAGGGGTTGTATTACTCCGTTTACATTGCTCTCGGCATTGACAATTGCTAGTGCCGTACCCGGGCGAGCTTCTCTACGCAACCTCTCTATATTAACGCGCCCATCGGGGGCGGAGGGCATTATGCGCAGATTGAATCCGTAGCGCGTCTTGAGGCGTGTTAGAGGACGCATTACGGCATTATGCTCTAAAGGAGAAATCCAAAGGGTGCGTCCTTCCAGCTGAAGGCTACTTAGGATGGTATTGATGGACTCTGTAGCTCCGCTATTGAATACGATATGCGTAGGATCTACCCCGCCTAGTAGTACGGCAAGGCGATCCCGTAGCTTCTCGATGTCAGCTGTGGCATGCAGAGTTGCGGGGTCTGTGCTCCTACCATAACTTCCGATGGGGTGTTCGTAGTAATGGGCCAATACCTCTTGTAACTCGGGACTCTTGGGCCATGAGGTAGTACCACAATCGAAGTAATGTAGGGAGTTTTGGGACATAAACAGGAGGGTTAAGGGGTTACAAGGCGAGAGGCTTGGCGCATATATTCGGCAATAACAAGCATATTGGAGATGGTACCTACCGCTATCTTATCGCGAAATTCGAAGTAATCTACACAGGTGCCGCAGAGTATCACTTCTACACCATGCTCCTTGTGTAGGCGAGTAAGAGTAGCCCCGGTATCTGTGTCTTTATCCGCTAGGAGTACCCCACGATTGTAACAAACAATGCGATTGGGTTTGCGCTCTACTCCTTCAAGTGCGTTGACAAAAGCACGAGCCAAGATACGCCCTAGTTCGTCATCGCCTCGCCCCATGGTATCACTCGATAGCACAACGGTATAGTCTTCGCCGCCTGATTCTTTTTTCCCTATAGGCCTACAACTTTCTTCTTCTAGGGTAAAACGCAGAGAAGTGTAGCCCTGTAATTCTTCCGTTTCTAGCGAGGAAGTGATCTGACGAATGTAGTCTGTGAGATTTTGACATGCTGTAGCGTTGTCGGTTAGAACCTGCCATTCGCCGGAAAATCCCTCGCTATTGAGTGCCTTTTTGAGGAGGATGAGCGGCATGGGACAGAGCTTGCCGCGTGTGTCTACTGTGTTCATAATGATGGGATTAAGAGAATTATTATGATAACTTTTCCATGGCTCGTTCCCACTCAATCATCGCTTTGTCGAGTTTTTTGCGAGTCGTATCGTATTCGTTGTATAGAGGGCTGTCAATGGGGAGGTTGGGGGCAGAAAGTTCGCCCTCGAGACGTGTTAGTTCCTGTTCGAGAGAGGCTACTTTTTTCTCGATCTCTTCGGCCGCTTTCTCCAGATTGCGCTGCTGCCTAGCTCGTTCTTTTTGGGCTTGATAGTCCTCTTTTACAGAGCTTTTTGT
The DNA here is from genome assembly GCF_000174815.1 of Porphyromonas endodontalis ATCC 35406. Taxonomy (GTDB): domain Bacteria; phylum Bacteroidota; class Bacteroidia; order Bacteroidales; family Porphyromonadaceae; genus Porphyromonas; species Porphyromonas endodontalis. The sequence goes on along the minus strand of NZ_ACNN01000016.1, from coordinate 15,132 downwards.
AAGAGCTGAAGGGGTGGGTTTACTCGTGTTTTTAGGCGTCTCAAGCTCATGCAAACTCTCCATCCTTCGTTTGGCAAGATAGTCGTAAATGCCTCCGAGGTGGGGGATTACCTTCCCGTGTGAGAACTCGTACACTTGCTCTACCAAGCCATCAAGAAAGTCACGATCGTGCGAGACGAGTACCACAGTGCCCTCAAAATTCTTGATTGCCTCCTTGAGTACGTCCTTAGAACGCATATCAAGGTGGTTGGTCGGTTCGTCTAAGATCAGCAGGTTGGCAGGCTCAAGTAGAAGTATCAAAATGGCGAGTCTTGCCCTTTCACCTCCGCTCAGTACGGATACGGGTTTGTCTGCTAGTTCCCCTCCAAACATAAAGGCTCCTAGGAGGTTGTTGATCTTGTCTCGTACGGGGCCTCGGGCGGCACGATCTACTGTATCTCGTATGGTTAGGTTGGGGTCAAGCTCTTGAGCTCTATTTTGAGAGAAGTAGGCAATGTGAATGTTGTGCCCTATCTTGAGCGAGCCCGTGTAGTCGTTGATCTGTTGCATGATGCACTTGACCATTGTAGACTTGCCGGCACCATTCTTCCCAACAAAAGCTACCTTGTCTCCACGGCGGAGGGTAAAGGAGGCATGATCGAATACTTGATGCGCCCCATAGGCCTTGCCCACGTCTTCTACAATGATGGGGAAGTCTCCTGAGCGTTCAGCAGGGGGGAAGCGGAAGTGAATGTGCGAGAGATCGAGTTCGTCTAGCTCAATCAGTTCTATTTTCTCTAGCTGCTTGATGCGGCTTTGCACCTGTATCGCTTTGGTCGCTTGATAGCGGAATCGCTCAATAAAAGCCTCGATGTCCTCAATCTCTTTGCGTTGATTCTCGTAGGCACGACGCTGGTACTCGAGTCGCTCTTGGCGCAGGGTCACGTACTGAGAGTAGTTGGCTTTGTAGTCGTAGATGCGCCCAAGCTCTATCTCTATGGTGCGTGTGGTGGTGGCATCAAGGAAGGCGCGGTCGTGGGAGACGAGTAGTAGGGTGGCTCCCGAAGTTTTGATGAATTGCTCCAACCACTCTATGGACTCAATGTCAAGGTGGTTGGTCGGTTCGTCTAAGAGAAGTATATCGGGTCTTCTGAGCAATATCTTGGCAAGCTCAATGCGCATACGCCATCCACCACTAAACTCGGAGGTTGGTCGCTCAAAGTCTGTGCGCTCAAATCCGAGTCCAATAAGGGTGCGCTCTGCCTCGGCTTCGTAGTTGTCTTGCCCCATGAGGTTTAGTCGATCGCTTTCGTGCGAGAAGCATTCGATGAGATCTTGATACTCGGGCGTGTCGTAATCCGTCCGCGCTGCCATCTCGTCGGCAAGTTGGGCTACGCGCTCTTTGATGCGGGCTACATCCTCAAAAACCGTCTTCACTTCTTCGATAACGGTGCACCCATCGGCAAGTTGCATTACTTGTGGTAGGTACCCTATCTGTAGGTCTTTGGGATGGGTAACGGATCCGCTAGTAGCCTCTCTAAGTCCGGCAATCAATTTGAGGAGAGTAGACTTGCCTGCTCCGTTTTTACCCACAAGGGCTACACGCTCTTTGGGGGATACGACAAATGAAACGTCGTTGAAAAGAAGTTGTTTGCCAAAGTCTATTGTGAGGTGTTGCACCGAAATCATAGTTGCTCCTGGATGCGTTTGATGATGTTATATGCTTGGAATATTCCCTGCTCGCCGGCTAGGCTGAGATCGGCTATTGCCTTGTCTTTTTGCCCCACAGAGAGGAATAGAAGCCCTCGATTGAAGTAGGCCTCTGGGAGGAGGGTGCCCCCCAGTGTAATAGCTTGGGAGTAATCTTGGAGCGCTTTTTCCTTCTGACCCAACGAGAGATGCACGATGGCTCTATTGTAGTAAGCGTAGGCAAACTTGGGGGCTAGCTCTATGGCTTTGTCAAGGTCGCCCAAAACGGTATCCATCCCTCGTAGGGTTGGGGAGGCTTGTTCCCTCTGTGTGGGAATGCTTATCCCTAATCCGTTGTGCAACTCTTGAGAGGGAGCACTTAGGGATGGCGTGGAGAGGGTGGTGTGCTGTCGCACCTCAAGGCGTCGAAGCCATGCTGCCGAACGTACGAAGTAAGCTAGTGGATTCTTTTTGTCTAGCGAGAGGGCATGGTCGAAGTCGTCTATCGCTCTGTCAAAGTCTATGAGAAGTAGAGAGGTAACGCCCCTACGGAGGTAGAAGTTGGCCTCTTCTTTGGGTTGAGCATCGAGGGCGGAAAGGGATTGACGCAGCTCAGTTGTGGCTACGCTATCAAGGATGCGATTGCTCGGAGCCACCAACAAACGAGGTAATTGTGTAGGGTGGGCTTCGTTATAAGAGGTTACTTCCTGACTGTAATATACTCTAGGAGGAATACCGGGCTGAGGGGTAGCGTGGTAGTAATTGAGCGAGAAGGCTCCAAAAGGCACGATAGCTACATCGGCATCCTGCACCCTCCCGCGGAGCGACTGGGGTAGAGTAGTTGTTCCTCCCATAGTAGAAGCGGAGAGCGAGGTCTCCACAAGTTCGTTGTACCGCTCAATGGCTTCTTCTGTTTCGCTTCGGGTGGATTTGGATGTGCTCGAAGCCTTTTTCTTTATCTGTTTCTTCTGTTGTTGGTAGGCTTGCCAACTATCTCTATCGGCCCCTGCGGCGTCTCCCAAACCTCGTTTTGCATCCGCTCGGGCTAATAATCCCATTTGGAAGTTAGGATGTCTCGTGAGCACTTTGTCGAAACTCTTGAGTGCCGTGCGAAAGTCTCCTACCTCAAGACTCAGTAGCCCTCTATTGTAGAGAGCCATGTAGTTATTGGGCTGTACCTCTAGTACTACGGCGAGATCTTCGAGGGCATTGTTGGCATCTCCCACAGTGGCGCGGAGCAAGGCGCGGTTGTAGCGTGCTACGGGGTCGGAGGGGGCTAGGTTGATCGCAGCAGTATAATCCTCTATGGCTCCTACATAGTCATTGAGTTGATAGCGAGTGAGACCGCGGTTGATGTAGTTGTTTTTGTCATCGGGAGCAAGCTGGAGGGAGCGGTTAAGATCGAGGAGCGCGCTCTTGTAATCCTCTTTTTTAGACGCGAGCATGGCACGAAAAGCATAGGCTTGTGCCTGTGTGGAGTCAAGGGCAAGAGAGCGGTTAAGTTCCTCTGTCGCTTGTAGCGTATCTTGCTGATTGAGCAGAATATCGGCACGCAGGAGGTGGGCTATTGCGTGCTTAGGATGTCTTTTGATTAGGGTAGAAATGGTGGTGTCGGCAGCATTGTATTGCTTGTCGGAGAGCTGAGCCGCAGCAAGATTGAAAGCAATCTCGGCATCGTCCGGAGCTAAAAAAAGAGAATGCTTGAGGTCGCTTATGGCCCCTTTGTGTTCGCCCAAAGAGTGGCGTACTACGCCTCGCAGCACATAGGCTCGGGATATAAAAGCATTGCGCTCTAGGGCTAGAGAGGCATCCAATTCTGCTCCACGATAGTCCCCAAGCATATACTTAGAGACGGCTCTATGGAAGTAGGGCTCTGCCATCCAGGGGCGTACTTCTATAACCTGATTGAAGTAGCCGATGGATACGATGTAGTCTTTGAAGTAGAGCGCATTCTGCCCAATGGTCATTACTCGGTCTACGTCGAGTTGAGCCTTGGCTCCCCACAAGAGACTTAGCAGTGCCCCTAGGGTAATCAGTGTACAGCGTAGCCCTCTCATGTCTTATGCCCTTTCAAGGAAAAGATATTAGCGGCGCATCCCTTTTTTCTGAGGGGCTGCCACTACAGGATAGCCGGGGTACGCCTTGCCGGATGCAATGCGTGCCAACTTGTTTTTGAGCAGACTTTTGCGGAGTGTGCTCACGTGGTCGGTAAAGAGTTTTCCCTCCAGATGGTCGTACTCGTGCTGAACGACCCGAGCCGCAAAGCCCGTGAGGTGGCGAGTTTGGGGGGTGAATTGCTCATCGAGATACTCTATTGTAATCTCCTTGGGTCGCTCTACTCGCTCGTGGATCCCGGGGAGACTGAGGCATCCCTCTTCCTCAGAAAGGGTCTCTTCGCTCAGCTCTGTAATACGAGCATTGATCATTACAGTTTTGAAGTCTTTGCACTCGGGGAAGTATTCTGCCATGGGCGAGGCGTCAATCACAAGAAGGCGGATCGACTTGCCAATTTGGGGGGCAGCCAGTCCGATGCCGTCGCTTTCGTACATACTCTTCCACATCTCGGCAATAAGCCCCGATAGGTTGGGATATTCCGGAGTTATATCTTGTGCCACTTCGCGTAATACCGGGTGACCGTAGAGATAGATAGGTAGCATATTATTGGGTGTTTAGTTATTTCTATTTAGGGGATAGGGGGAGTGGTGCACCGGAGTAGGCAAGAGACTCCATATACGATTGTAGAATAATGATAGCACTCACCTCGTCTACCAACGCTTTGTTGCGCCGTTTTTGTTTCCCTATCCCACTCTCTAATATCGTTTTTTGGGCAAGGCAAGAGGTGAACCTTTCGTCGTAGTAGACAATGCGGAGCTGAGGAAAGCGTTTTTCTAGCTTCGCAACAAAAGGACCGATGTAGCGCATAGATTCGCTCTCTTCGTTGTTCATTTGCCGAGGATAGCCCACTACCACAAGGTCTACTCCCTCTCGGGGGATATACTCGGATAGGTACTGAAGTAATTCGGACGAAGCCACCGTCGCAAGACCTCCCGGAGTGATTCTAAGCGGATCGGTCACGGCCAGTCCCGTACGCTTCTTGCCATAGTCTATTGCTAGTATTCTGCCCATAATGATGCTTACAAAGATACGTTATTCTCCCCAATCTTAGAGGCTAATTTTGTGTATAAATGGGGGAGAAAAAGTCGTATCGCTAAATAAAAAGAGCTACTAACTTCCCTCTCTCGGAGGCGAGTCAGCAGCTCTTTTAGAGACAAAACCGCACTGTGAATTGTGAAAACTCCTATAATCAGGATTAAAGCGTGTCGGCACTTTTGTAATCCGTCTCGTGCACACAAGGTGTACCAGCGGCCCGCCATTGTTGCCAACAACATCTCGGTAAACACAAAACACTTGATGAGTTTCCCAATTTGACAAGTGCGGTTTTTATTTCGACTTATCAATACTTAAATGAAAGATCGTCTTCTATTCTGTTACCACAAAGATAGTAATTAATCCGATAAAAACAAGGGATAAAGAGAAAGAAAGCCCCCCTTAACTGCAGCTTTTCCCCTCCCCGTAATGAAAGGGGAGAGGATGGGTTGCAGACTTTATGATATAAGAGAGGTTTTCTCCCCTCTAAGGAGCTTTTTTGCAGATTTATGAGGATGCTTAGCCAACAATGCAGGCGTTGCTATCGAGGGATGCCATGGCGGTGATATTTACAATATCCTTGACAGAGGCATCGTGGTCGGCAAAATAGATGGGGCGAGCAAGCCCTACCTGTATGGGACCTACCACCTCGTCTGCATTGCCTACAGCTTTGAGGAGTTGGTAACAGGCGTTCGCTGCTGAGAGTCTTGGGAAGACGAGTACGTTGACCTGCTTGCCTTTGAGCTTGTTTTGAGGGTATTTGGCATCGCGTTGTGCAAGCTGAAGAGCCGTTTGTATCTGCATCTCTCCATCTACGGATAGGTCGGGGTAACGCTCGTGTAGGAGGGCAACAGCTCGGCGAGCTTCGCAAGAAGACTCTGCATCGTCGCTACCAAAGTCGGAGAAACTGATGAGAGCAATATTAGGTTGAAGCCCAAAGCAACGCACTTTTTCCGCAGCAAGTACCGAAATATCAACCAGGCTCTCGGCACTGAGATTGCGGTTAATGAGTGTATCGACAAGGAATAGCGGACCCGACTTGAGGGTTACAAGGTGCATGGTAGCAAAGTGATTATGCCCCGGAGCTAGCCCTACTGTGGAGCGCGCTACCTCGGATAGGTAGGAATAATTGGAGTACAACCCCGTGAGCATGCCATCAGCATCTTGATTTTGCACCATCATCATGCCAAAGTAATTGGGGTCATACATTTTGTCGAGAGCCTCTCTGAAGGTGCCCCCCTTTCGCCAGTTTTGCTCTGCGTAGAGCTGAGCGTAGCGGTGGCGAGTCTCCTTGAATGCGTCGGATCGGTGGTTGATGATTTGGATGCCAGCTAGATCGAGATCGTCATGCTTAGCCATGTCCTGAATATGGGATTCGTCGCCTAAGATGATAGGCTTTGCAAGCCCTTGATAGAGTACCTCCACGGCTGCTTTTAGTACTGTGTCGCTCTCTCCTGCGGCATAGACCATCGTGCGGGGCGCTTGGCGAGCAGAGTCGTGCAAGCGGCGCATAAGGTGATTCATCTGCCCCAGACGAGCCATGAGTTCGCCTTCGTATGCCTCCCAGTCTGTAATCTCTTTTTGCGCAACACTCGATGCCATGGCAGCTCGTGCTACGGCGGTCGAGACGCGTACGATCAGTCGGGGGTCTACGGGTTTGGGGATAAAGTAATCGGGCCCGAAGTGTAAGCGCACATTGCCATAGGCTTGACTCACCTCCTCGGGTACAGGCTCCGAGGCTAGTTCGGCAATGGCAAGGGTAGCGGCCTTTTTCATCTCCTCGTTGATGGCAGTAGCTCGTACGTCTAATGCCCCACGGAATATATAGGGGAAGCCAATTACATTATTGATTTGGTTGGGATAGTCCGAGCGCCCCGTAGCCATGAGCACGTCGGGGCGAGCCTCTTTAGCCTTTTCGTAGGTAATCTCGGGGTCTGGGTTGGCAAGGGCAAACACGATGGGGTTGGGAGCCATCTTGCGTACCATGTCTTGGGTGAGTACGCCCGGGCGGGAGAGCCCGACAAAGACGTCTGCCCCTACAATGGCGTCGGCAAGCGTCTTGAGTTCGGTACGATCGGTGGCGAAATAGGCTTTTTCTTCGCTCAGCCCTTCTCTGTCTTTTGTGATTACTCCTTTGGAGTCTATCATCACGATATTGCTGCGCTGTGCCCCAAAAGACTCGTAGAGCTTGGTGCAAGAGAAGGCGGATGCTCCGGCTCCGCTTACAACGATGCGAGCCTCTTCGATGCGTTTACCGGCAATCTTGAGGGCATTGAGAAGCCCTGCCGAAGAGATAATGGCAGTACCATGTTGGTCGTCGTGCATTACGGGGATAGACAACTCCTTTTTGAGCGTTTGCTCAATGTGGAAGCACTCGGGGGCTTTAATGTCTTCTAGGTTTATCCCCCCAAAGGTGGGAGCAATGGATTTGACAATTTCGATAAACTTATCGGGGTCTTTCTCGTCGATCTCTATGTCGAATACGTCAATCCCGGCATATATCTTGAAGAGAAGCCCCTTCCCCTCCATCACGGGTTTACCGGCAAGTGCCCCTATATCGCCCAATCCCAATACGGCGGTACCATTGGAAATAACGGCTACGAGGTTGCCTTTGGAGGTGAAGTCGTAGGCTTGGGATGGGTTCTTTTGTATATCGAGACAAGGGATGGCTACCCCTGGGCTATAGGCAAGGGTAAGATCGTTTTGTGTACTATAGGGTTTGGTCGGTTTGACCTCTATCTTACCGGGTTGCGGTAAGGCGTGATATTTGCGTGCGGCTTCGGCTAATTTGCTATTCATTATCTTGATTCTTACAAATTCAGTTATGTCGTTTCCCTACAAAGATAGCGAATAAGAACTTGTTTTACTACCCTTTTGTGTAGAAAAATAGCCGGCTCATTCTCAAAATCAGCCGACTATTTTCTTTGTTTTTCTCACTTACTTATATCGAATCCAGCGGCGAAGCTCTCGCCAGCTTGGTTTCTTCCCGTACATCAGGATACCTACTCGGTATATTTTGGCACTCAGCCAGGTAATCCCTCCAAAGGTGGCAAAGAGAATCACAAGGCTGAGAATCTGTTGCCATACAGGCACGTCGTAGGGAAGTCGTATCATCATAACGATGGGCGAAGTGAAGGGGATGAGCGAGCACCAAAGAGCTAGAGGTCCATCGGGGTTGCGCATACTTCCAAAGCCGGCATAGAAGGCAAACATGAGGAGAAGCATTACGGGAGTGATGAACTGGTTGCTGTCTTCTTCGCTAGAGATAGCAGCCCCTACGGCGGCAAAAAGAGAGGCATAGAGGAGGTATCCGCCTACAAAGTAGAGGAGGAACATGAGGAGCAACTCGCCAAAGTTGATGCCCATCAAGGCTCCAATCCCCATCTGTATCTCACTAAAGCTATCGGGGTTAAGTCCTGCCCCTAGGCCTGTCATATCGCTTTGTTGCATAGAGGCAAGGGAAGCAATGCTTTGCAGGTTTCCTGCCATAAGGCTACTAAAGGCGGTTAGCAGGATGCCTGTAAGTGCTACCCAAAGCACGATTTGCGTGATCCCGACTAGGCCTAAAGCAATGATTTTTCCCATCATCATATCAAAGGGACGTACGCTCGATACCATCACCTCCATGATGCGGTTCTTTTTCTCCTCGAGTACACTGCCCATTACAAGGGAGCCAAAAGTGGTGATAAAGAAGAAGCTAACCCCCGCAAGTATCATCCCTATTATGCTGGCAATATTACCGCTAGAGCGTTCTTCTTCACCATCGGCAGCCCATTTGAAGGTAGGTACATTTATCTCTACTTTGCTGTTGGCTACAATCTCCGTAATACCCTCTACCTCGCTAGCTTCGAGCTTCTTTTGGCTCAGATAGGGTGAGAGTACGTCGTTGATGTGCTCTGCCACCCCGGGAGGTATTTGCTTATAGCCATAGAGGGTAATAGCCGTAGGATCTTGTAAGAGGTCGCTTCTAATCTCTAGCACGGCAGCATATCCCTCTTCATTATCCTTGCCCAGTGCCTTTAGTTCCTCTAGGGATTGCTGAGTTGGGACAAAGGTGTAGGCTTTTGTATTCTCGAAGAGATTGGCATACAAACCGGTTGCATCCAATACGGCAATCTTCGTTTCTGAGACACTCGTCTTCCCTATGATGATGGGGACGGTGAGGAATGCTACAAAAAGAATGGGCATCAAGATGGTCATGACAAAGAACGACTTCTTGTGCACTCGGGTCGCGTACTCGCGCCCTATAACAATGGCAATTTTGCTCTTACTCATGGTCTTCTTGGTAGTTTTGTTGTTGGGTAATCGTTTGAATAAAGATCTCATTCATAGAGGGGATCTCCTCCCGAAGGCTGAGGAGATGGAGCTCTCTTGGGAGCGTTTGTACTAGGTCTCGTAAGTCTTCTCCGGCACGCATCTTAAGGCGCAGGAGCTGTTTCTTCTCGCCCGGATAGAAGTTGCTATCGACAACCGAGAGCTGAGACAATTGCTCTTGGGATAGGGGAGCCGACGTCTCTACCTCTAGGCTCACAATCCCTTGAGCAAAACGCTGACGCACCTCACTCACATTCCCTTGCAATACTACGTGCGACTTGTTGAAAAGCGCACACTCATCGCACACCTCCTCTACCGATTGCATATTGTGTGTGGAGAAGATAATGGTGCGCCCTTGGTCGCGTAGGGTCAAAATCTCTCGCTTGAGGAGTTCTGCATTCACGGGGTCGAAACCGCTGAACGGCTCGTCGAAAATAAGTAGATCCGGCTCGTGTATTACGGTACAAACGAATTGGATCTTTTGTTGCATCCCCTTGCTCAGCTCCTCTACTTTGCGGTTCCACCAAGGCATGATGTCGAATTTTTCAAACCACTCGGTGAGCCGCTTACGAGCTGTCGCCTTATCTATCCCCTTAAGGCGCGCTAAGTAGATGGCTTGCTCGCCGACCTTCATTTTGCGGTACAGACCTCGCTCCTCGGGTAGGTAGCCAATGCGTGCTACATCTGTGGGGGCAAACCTTCTTCCCTCAAAAAGGATCTCGCCACTATCGGGGGCTGTGATGCGGTTGATAATACGTATAAGAGTAGTCTTGCCGGCTCCATTGGGTCCCATAAGACCGAATACAGAGCCTTGAGGTACGGCGATGGAGACATCGTCGAGTGCCAAGTGACGGGCATACCTCTTGACAATATGCTGCGCTTCTAAAAATGCCATAGGATATATGTCTATTCGTTGTTATTGCTTTGGTGATAGGCGCGGAGGGCGGCAAAGCTGGGGACTGAGCTGAGAAATTCGTACTGCCCCGTGTGGTAATCGATTTGGCAGACCATATGTTGTCTGCCGTTGGTAAGTACCAGATGGGCTGCCTTGTAGGTGAGGTTGTATCTACAGATCTGCTGCCACATCTCTCGGGTAAGCTCTAGGTGTGCCGCTTTGTACTCTACTACCATCCAGGGTTTCCCCCCTACGCCGTAAATAATTGTATCGGTTCGTTGTGCCGTATGGGCGGCAGCAACGCGTGTCTCGAGCGCGAAGCTGGCAAGCGGGTAGCCAAGGTGCTCCCTTAGATAGTGTACAAAGTGCTGCCTTACCCACTCCTCGGGGGTTAGGGCAACGCGCTTTCTACGAATATCATCGTAGATTAGTTTTTTCCCATTTTCCTCCTCAATTATGGCTCCATAGGCTGGGAGGTTCAGCACATTCGCGTTATCTTTGCACACAAGCTACCAACTGCTGCTCGTTTGTTTCTCGGCAAAGATACTATATTAGGATATACTATGGCAACCTCTACTCCCTCTCTCTCGCAGAGTTACCACCAGCTTGTAAAGAGCTTCTCTTCGGGCAAAGAGCTTCCCCCTCTTCTCTTTTTGGGAGGGGAAGAATCGTACTATATAGATAGACTTGTGGAGCTACTTGCCGAGCATTACCTGCCTCGTGAGGAGTGGGCTTTGAGTAGGACTATCCTCTACGGATCGGAGCTCTCTCTCCCCGAGCTGAGGGATACCATCCTTTCCTCCTCGCTGCTGGGAGGGCGTCGCCTTTACATTATACGAGAGGTAAATGCCATCAAAGGGTTGGATGAGATTGTGGAGGCAATACCTTCGATACAGCCCGAGACTACGGTTGTACTTTGCTATAATGGAGATCCCGAGCGTGCTGCTCGTTCCCTTTTGAAGCGTCTCACCGAGGCTCAAGTGCCCCTATTCTTATCCCCCAAAATGCGGAATAGTCGGGATACAGCATCGCTAATCCGTGATGCTGCTGACCTACTTCATATCACCGTAGAGCCTGATGCTATGGGGGCTCTCTACGACTTTATTGGTACCAATGGTGCTACCCTTTATAGTGAACTACGCAAGCTTGCCGTACTCGCCTCGGGCAGAGGGGGAATGGTAACGCGCGCCATGGTGGAGCAGAATGTGGGGATTAGTCGCGAGTATTCTCCCTATGAGCTCCTCAATGCTCTGGTAGCTAAGCAACGAGCCAAAGCCTACAAATTGGCGCGCTATATGGCGCTTAATGAGAAACGCTACCCCTTGCCCATCATCCTATCTACCCTGTATACCTACTTTGCCAACCTGATGATTGTAATGTACCAACCGCGGAATATCTCTGCCGATGATGTGGCTAAGGTATTGGGCTTACGCAACTCGTACGCTGCGGAGAGTTACATGACGGGGAAGTGGGCTTTTACCCCTATGCAGGTATTCAACATCGTGCACGAGATCCGTATGACCGATGCACGATTTAAGGGGGCAGAGGGAGGAGCCTATACGAATGATGGTTTGCTTATCGACCTTGTAACCTTTATTCTAGGGTGATGGCTCCCGAGTTTTCCTATTCGCAACGCTTGGCAGAGTGTGACTTCTCTACCTACATACAACGCTTTTTCCCTGGAGAGAAGATCCAAAAGATAACGCTGGATGCAGGTTGCTCCTGCCCCAATAGGGATGGAACCATGGGGCGAGGGGGATGCACCTATTGCAATAATGCCACCTTTAGTCCCTCATTTGCTCTTCAGCCCGGCTCTATTACGCAACAGCTAGAGCGGGGAATTGATTTCTTTCGACACAAGTATCCTCACATGCGTTACCTGGCTTACTTCCAATCCTATACGGCAACCTATGGGGAGGCTGAGCAGTTGATCGCTCTCTATGAGGAGGCGGCACGATTCCCCGGAGTGGTAGGTTTGGTAATTGGTACGCGACCCGATTGTATGCCGGAGGTCCTTCTCGATTACTTTTCTGACCTCTCTCGCCGATGCTTTGTGCTGATAGAGTATGGTATAGAGTCCACTCTCGATCGCTCGCTGGAGTACATCCGCCGAGGGCACTCGTGGCGATGCTCTCTAGAGACCATCAAAGCAACGCACGAGGCAGGGCTCCCCGTTGGTGCCCATCTTATCTTAGGGCTCCCCGGAGAGACTCGGCGTGAAATGCTAGACCACGCGTTGCGCCTCAACGACTTACCCATAAGCCTCGTAAAACTACACCAATTGCAAATAGTCCGCCATACGATTATGGCTCATCAATACCGGACGAATCCGGAGCAATTCCACCTTTTTACGGCAGAGGAATATGCCGAGCTTTGTCTGGACTTCTTAGCCCTCCTAAGAGAAGACATTGTGGTAGACCGGTTTGTGGCACAGTCCCCTCCCTCTTTGCTTCTTGCGCCCCAATGGAATATCAAGAACTATGCTTTTATGGATCTTCTGAGGAAAAAGGCGCAGTTGCGCGATAGGGAAAAGACTATCTAGAGGAGAATATTCGCCCTCCACTTCCCTTGCTATACAAAAAAGCACCGGAGTAGATCTTACGATCCTCTCCAGTGCATTTCTTTTATGCATTTGCACCCATTGGGGCTTCTACCTTTCTAGGCTATGCCCTCCTTAGGGCTATTAGTTTGCTTGCTCTCCGGGGATAACTTGGAGGAGGGTAACCTCGAATACCAAAGTAGAGAAAGGCTCAATGTCACCTCCGGCTCCTTGCTCACCGTATGCGAGTTCGTAGGGGATAACAACCTTTACTTTTTCACCTTCGGACATGAGGAGGAGCATCTCTGTCCAGCCTGGGATTACTTGAGTTACACCAAACTCTACAGGCTCTCCGTTACTAGCGTCGAACTCGGTACCATCAACAAGAGTACCCTTATATTCAACCTTTACACGGTCTTGGGGCTGAGGCTTCTTAGCTCCCTCTTTGGCAGGGGTGAGCACCTTGTATGCAAGACCCGTAGCTGTAGTTTGTACGCCGGCTTCTTTCTTAAACTCTTCGATGAACTTGAGTCCCTTTTCCTTATTAGCTCCGAACTTTTCTTCCATCTTCTTAGCTTGGAGTTTCTGTTCGGCTTCTTGCATGTAGGTTTGCATGTCTTCTTGAGACCATCCTTTGAGGAATGCAGTGTCGCCCATGATACCGGCCTCAAAAGCCTTTAGGAAAGGACCGGTAGCGATCTTGTCTTCATTAAGGCTTTGACCGATTTGGAATCCTGTAAGCATACCGGCAAGATAGGCATACTGAGCAGAGTCTGCACTCTTACTCATACCATCTTTTACCCCTTTGAGGAACATGGTGGTATCCATAGCCATCCCTTGCGCATTTGCCATAGCAAGTTGCTGTGCCATTTGCATACCAATCATGTAACCACGAGCCATACCCAGGCTGTCGTTTGCAGGATCAGCGTCTTTGGAGGTGCCACCATTGCAGGCAACCATACCCAACATCATTGCCGTACCTAGTACAGCAGAAAAAATCTTTTTCATATTACGTTATCAGAAAGTTTTTATTTCTTCTTGAGTTTTGTTTTTGAGGTCGCTTTGGCCTCTTTGGAGTCTGCTTTTGGGGCAGCTCCCTTATCGTCTACTTTAGAAATATCCGATACAGGTATGGGTTCTCCCTTGATTACATCAAGCATCTCAATCTCGAAAATGAGTACAGAGTGTGGGGGAATCTTGTTGCCGGCACCACGATCGCCATAGGCAAGAGAAGCCGGGATGTATAGCTCCGCTTTGGTACCTTTGCGCAAGAGGCAAAGCCCTTCTGTCCAACCCGGGATTACTTGTAGGGGAGAGAACTTAATAGGCTCACCATGGCTATAAGAGCTGTCGAACTCGGTACCATCGATAAGTCGTCCACGATAGTGTACCTGCACGGTATCTTCTACGGTGGGTTTGATGCCCTTACCTTCTACCAAAATCTTGTATTGTAGACCACTCTCTGTTACCTTCACTCCTTTCTTCTTCGCATTTTCGGCAAGGAACTTTTCACCCTCTGCCTTTCGTGCTTCAGCCTCGGCTTTTTGTGCAGTCTCGAAATAACTGTTGAGCTGGTTACCGGCATCTTCGGGGGAGAGTTGTGAGTTGCCCGAGAAATATTCGGTAATAGACTTGAGTATGATTGCTTTGTCGAGGTTTTTACCTCCGGGCGCACCCTTGAGGGTCTCTTCGATAGAGCGACCCACCATAGTGCCTAAAGCATACGAAGCCTGCTCTGCAGTTACCTTTTTCCCTTCTGTGGTTGTAGCCGTCTGAGCCCAAGAGTGGGTGTGTACTGCAGCCAAAAGGAGAGCGGCAGCGGACAGCGTACGATAGAGTTTCATAGTCGTTTTATTTTGAGGAGTTACTGTTTGTCTTCGATACGAAGGAGCTGAATTATGAAGATCAGGGTCATGTTCGGTTCGATCATTTGCCCTGCACCGCGCTCTCCATAGGCGAGTTCGGCTGGGATTACCACACGCCACTTAGAGCCTACCGGCATCATTTGGAGTATTTGCGTCCAACCGGGAATAACGGCGGTAACCGGGAAAGAAGCAGGTTCGCCCCGGCGGATAGAACTATCGAATATCGAACCATCGATAAGGGTTCCTTCGTAGTGAACCTCTACCGTATCGGTGCTCTTGGGGAGAGCGCCTTCGCCCTTCTCTAAGATCTCATATTGCAGCCCGTTGGGGAGGGTCGTTACCCCTGCTTTCTGCTTATTGATCTCTTGGAATTCCTTACCGGCTTTGAGGTTTAGTTCCTTCTTTTCGTTTTGTATTCTCTGGAAAAACTCGTTGAGTACTCCCTGAGCCTCTTCGTAGGTCATCGAGGGTTCTTTCCCTTCAAAAACCGTATTCATAGCTTCGGAGAAATCTTCCATCGAGATGCTGTGAATACCCGTGCTTCTGAAGTTATTGGCCATGCTGAGACCTAGTGCGTAGCTTACTTTATCTTTCATTGCTTTATCCTTTTAGAAAAGTCCTAGGGCTCTTATTGCCCCACAAATCTCTGCAAAGTTACCCATTCTTTGTATATGAGCAACTTGTAGCAGAGCAAAATTGTATCT
>NZ_ACNN01000017.1 GCF_000174815.1 Porphyromonas endodontalis ATCC 35406 | reverse complement strand
GTTTATCTAAGCGTTGCACTTACAACTGGAAAATACAGGAGACCGTCCGCTGTGTAGGGGTGAACGTTTTTTGGGGAGAATGTTTTACCTTTGAGGAGAGTATAAGTATAAAAAGGAAGCCTTATGAAACGCTACACCCTACTCCTAGCCCTATTGCTTACTTTCGCTTTTGCGACGAAGCTTTCTGCGCAAAGTCTAGCAGGCATCTCTGTCGAAGCAAAGAGCGTCCCCATCATTGTTTATATAGATAATACACGGGTTTGCAACCCTACCTATAGTTGCTATGTGGCTCTACCTCGGGGCAACTATCGGGTAAGAGTAGAGGTGCCCCTGGAGCAAGTGCATGCGCGGAAGCGCGTTATATACGATCGCAATTTTTACTTCTCGGGCTATGGTACAGAGTATATTGATGCCGAGAGGTATCTTTCTTTGGATTACGGGCGCCCAGGCGATAGAGACGATTATGGTCGCCCTCGTAGAGATTACTCTCGTGTAACCAATTCCAAAGGATTCCGATTGCGCCCCCTCCCCCAGCAGACCTACAAGGCATTGTTGGATGAATTAGAGGACTGTTCCTTTAAGTCGGATGTGGAAAAGGTGATGGCGCTCTATCCCGCCGATGCCGGAGTGACGGCTCAGCAATTCAAAGCCCTGTGCTCCGTTCCCAGTTTTGATAGCTCTAAGTTGGTGGTCGCTCGTGTCTTAGCTAGCCAGGTGCTTGACATAGAGAATTGTACCAAGTTGGGCGATGTGTTCTCGTTCTCATCTTCCGAGAACGAAGTGCGAGACCTACTGCGCAAAGAGCTCGACTTCCGCTACGGCTATAACAAAGGTTGGTAACCCATAACCTCCCTCTAATAGAAGACTTTTTGAGGGCTTTGACGAAAGGGCTGACTCCTCCTCGCGAGAAGCCAACCCTTCGTTTTTATTCCCTTACAGAATCAATCCTTATCTATTGAAGGGAATTCGTTCCATGGATTACTATCTGTGGTCTGCTTCCTGTCTTCTCTCTTGTAAGAAGTTTCCGCTATTAAACATCACAGCTGGTTCAACCAACGCATACTTGGAGAATAGCCCTTGATAGACGGTGATATGAACTTCTTTGTTTCGCAATGACCCGAATTGTTTGGTCTTTCCTTCGAACCTGTACTGTTCGCCTCTGCTTTCCACCGAAACCCTCACAAAGCGATTGTCCCTACCTCGCCCATCCTTGCTTAAAATAGCCTTTCCCTCAAAGATAACTCCATGATACAGGGCATTTATATTGGAATACAAGCTTGGTGGGGAGAAATATAGACAAACAATCATTATAAACACAGTCCACCATTTTAGCCCTACATCTGAGGGAATCCCGAATGTCCCATACAATTTGAAGTTTCGGAGTATCTTGCTAAGGGTATTGTCTCCTGTAATAAGAATTAAATACACAAACCATAATGTAATGACAAGGAGTAAACTTATTAACCATGTATAAACAATTGGAATTTCGGATAAGAACAACTCTTTTTTCGCCACATTGGATGTGATTAAGAGGAGAATCCAAAATATGGCAAGTCCTAATAGGAAAAGGAGACTCCTAATGATTAGCTGCGTAAAATTTAGAGACTGCTCTTGCTCTGCTTTCCGGGCTATTATTTTTTTGAATTTCATTTGTCAAGGATTTCCTTTTTACTATATTGATGAACGGGGTGATTTTGCTTGTATTGGCTAATCTGAGATTGTTCATATTGATTGAACAGATCTTGTTTTCAGAGGAAAAAACACATTCACAAACCCTCCCACGAATCAATCTGTACATCAGAGACCTAGCTGGAGAACTTGTAAGGATGGCTCCCGTTCAAATGTTCCAGATAGATGAGAACACGAGAACCAATCATCCCGATCAATTTCCCGGGCTTGGCCTCCTGCGAGAAGAATTCCTTGATCACTTCAAAGTAGTGGCAGGAGTTCTTCTTCTGTTCCAGCATCAGAGATTCAAACAAAAACTCCTTTCCGTCGAAACGGACTTTCGGTTTTACAGGGTTGAGTGGTAGATCCCTTTTGTTTCTAGACACTACCTATCTGTGGTCTGCTTCCTGTCTTTTCTCTTGTAAGAAGTTTCTACTATTAGATATCACAGCTGGTTCAACCAACGCATATTTGGAGAATAGCCCTTGATAGACGGTGATATGAACTTCTTTGTTTAGCAATGATCCGAATTGCTTGGTCTTCCCTTCGAACCTGTACTGTTCGCCTCTGCTTTCCACCGAAACCCTCATAAAGCGATTGTCCCTACTTCGCCCATCCTCGCTTAAAATAGCCTTCCCCTCAAAGATAACTCCATGATACAGGGCATTTATATTGGAATACAAGCTTGGTGGGGAGAATTTAACTGCTATAATCAGTAAGAGTATCAATACAAACCACTTTATTCCAACGTCAACGGGCGTATTATATCCTCCTATGAATAAGACTCTTTTTATCTTATGCCATGTGCTATCTTTTACGACGATTACCAAGTAGACTGCCCACGAAAATATAGCGACAGCAAGACCTATTAACCATGTATAAACAATTGGAATTTCGGATAAGAACAACTCTTCTTTCGCTACATTGGATGTGATTAAGAGGAGAATCCAAAATATGGCAAGTCCTAATAGGAAAAGGAGACTCCTAACGATCAACCGCGTAAATTTTAGAGACTGCTCTTGCTCTGCTTTCTGGGCTATTGATTTTTTGAATTTCATTTGTCAAGGATTTTTCTAAATGTTGAGAAATTACTTCAGACAAAAAGAATGCAGCCAATAAGCCGTAATTGGCTCTAGTATATTTCTTCTGAGCAGAATTTCGAACTCGATTTTGATATCGTTGGCTTAGTTTTGAACGTTGATTTGCTCCGTACTCCTTTGCCTGGATATTTATTTTTTGTTTTTGCTGTTGCTGTCTTCCATAGTGAGGGCTTTTCTTTCCTCTACTATATCGATGAACAGGGTGATTTTGCTTGTATTGACTAATCTGAGATTGTTCATATTGATTGAACAGATCTTGCTTTTTTTGCATCCTCCTATTGACAGATAATGTTGTCTCATTTGTTGGGGGAATTCCTATTGGTTCTGTTGATGTTTTCTGGTAGTCCGCCCGTGTTATATCTCCAATATTTTTGTTTTCGCCATAATGAGGAATGCTATCTCCCATTCCTGTTATTAAATCATTTTCATTTTGTGTGGTAATATTGGATACAATGTTTGCTCCTTCAACCATCCCATAACCTAATACTAAATTCCTTGGTAACGCCAAAACAAAACCTTTCACAGCACCAGTAAATCCATTAACCTTTAGTGATGCACCAAAAGCTCTCCCCATAAAAGCAGCCCCAAGTATCTCTACCGAGTTTCTTAGCCAGTTATTACGCAAAGCTTTACCGGCTGTAGCTTCATCATAAAAAATTGTAATGTTTCCTCCCATTAAGACACAGGTCAGCTTAGAACTTTCAGTCAGGGCACACTGTCCTTTCAGCTTTACTTGAGGATGAACCATATTCCATTTTCCTCCTTGTAATGCCACCCAACACAGCAATTGTCCTAATGTCAAGGCAGCGAGCATCCCGATCAAGAAAGCTGCCAAGACTGCCACAATGAAAGGAGCTGTGATTAGTATTGCGGCAATCAATGCCGCCAACACCCCTGCCCACTTACAGGCAAAGTTTGTAGGCTTATCTTCTTCTGTTGCCATCAGTTGCCCTCCGGCAATACATACTCCCCTATCTTTTACCAGCAACTTTGCTGGCTTAAATCCATTGGTGCAGATTAGTGACACTCCTTCATGAACATATGCTTCCTTACTCATCTTTGTTCTCCTCTTCTGATTTATTTTCTGACACTATTCGCTCTATTTCCAAGCGCTGGAAGGCATTCATATTGTTATTGACCAGTTCTTCGATCTGAATATCTGCAAAGTTGAGGATGGAATCTTCTTTCCCGATGGCATACATGGCATTGATCAGTACATCATATCTGTCGAAGGCATCTTTGAGAAACGGATATTCCTCCTTGTATCTTTGCTGCAAGGTATTTCTATCAAGCAAAACCTTGTTTACCTGAGACTCCACTTTTACCAAATATTCGTTCGCTTCTTTGTCTTCCGTTATCGTCAGTGTAGTGCGCAGAGGAATTCTTTCCCCCGAAAACAACATTGATATGAGGTGATGATCTTGCTGCATTTCATACGTCTTTTCAGGAAGAAACATGCGCCCATACAATGGAAAAAACAAATAGGAATGAAAAACGGACTTGTTCAACTCTTCTTCCAAGGGGTATGAGTTTGAAAATTCCTGATCTCCCTTTTCAATCATCTCTTGCATCTGACTGCTGGGGATTTCTGACAAGAGGGGATTATTCTTTAAATCCTCTTTAAGTTTTTCCCACTTCTCTCTTAGTTGTTTGCGATTTTCTACTCTGTAGATAGTGCCGTGTGGTGTAAGGTTGAGTTCCAAATAATCTTTTAGGCGAACAACAGATTCAAGCAATCCTCCAAATTCCCCTTTCAAGCCGATCCCGTCATCGAAGTCATTTTTGGTGATCTGTAGTGTGCAGAATGGATATATAATACCGGACTCTTCTATGCTCA
Organism: Porphyromonas endodontalis ATCC 35406; assembly: GCF_000174815.1. Lineage (GTDB taxonomy): Bacteria > Bacteroidota > Bacteroidia > Bacteroidales > Porphyromonadaceae > Porphyromonas > Porphyromonas endodontalis. The sequence goes on along the minus strand of NZ_ACNN01000017.1, from coordinate 12,452 downwards.
GATTAAATTCCTGATTTTGTGTAAATGTAGCAAGCGGAACGTTATTAATTTCGATTTCTGTTAAATGACTGCTTGTGTAAGTTTGAGGAACTTTTGACTTTGGAAGAAAGAAGATTTGCATTTCCTTTTCGTCTTCATCGGAAAATTCTTTCTGTCCTGTTTCCATAATAAGGAACTCCAACCCTCGGGGAATTTCGTTCTCAAGGATAAGATCTTGGAAATCACAGTGGGTGTTATGAAAGTTTTTCAATCTGATAGGAGTCGTGTTCCTTTCAGATGCAATTTTTTCCAGCGTATCTCCTTTTTTGATTGTATATCGGATTAATTGCATATCCTATCTCCTAATTCATTTCTATTTCTCCTTTTACATCAATCTTAGCCCCTTCGATTGTGACCTTCCCATCGGAGAGTGTTATCTTGCTGTTTCCCACCTTGATTGTCACCGATTTATTCCCGGAAAGCTCGATAACTCCTTCGTTATTCAGGGAAAAAGTCGCAGAGGGAGAAGGTGGTGGGGTATTATCGTTTGGAGTATCCTTTCCCTTTGGCAGTTGGGGAATGATTTCGATAGATGCTTTTTCTTTAGCTCTGACAAAATGGTTTTTTATGGCTTTGATAGTAGCATTGCCATCTTTGTCAAATCGCTGGAAAACAGCTCCCAAGGGAGTTGAGAGGACGACTGATCCATTACTCCCGTTAAGGCGAAAATAGTTACCTTGTTTGGTAGAAAAACTTTTGTTTTTATTGTCTACCCCTCCTCCTATTCCACTCTTCCCGTGGAATAGGCTTCCCATGACAAAGGGGCGGTGTGGATCACCATGTTCGAAGCCGACCATCACCTGATCGCCCACTTCGGGAATTGTCACCCAACCGCGGTTGCTTGACACCTTGTCACTACTCCCTGCATCAGGAGTCTGAACCCTCAGCCAATTGGTCGAAAGGCTGAGTGGCTTTTGCCAGTAGAACTGTACCTTTACACGACCCTGCCCCTTCGGGTCATTATTGTCCGACACCGTCGCCACCTCTGGATAGGCAACGAGTTTGTGCATGAAGCGCTCGGGGACATACTCATACTGACTCGGAATTGCCACGAAATGATTGCTGTAATTCCCGTTCTTATCCACCCGATGAATGATTTGGATGATACGATACTGACCTAACCAAGGAACATCCATCTTCAGAGGGAAAAACACGTTCACCAATCCTCCCAACTTGATACGGCAGGTACGGGTCTCGCCCTCGATATTCATCATTCTCCCTGCGGCATCCGACCGCCGGTTATCCGCCATGTCGTAAATATGTGAATCGTGGTATGCCGGAGTTCCGGCTTCCACCACTCCTTTGTCAGGGAATAGATAATCGGATCTCTTCGTGATGGTATCAATCAGCCAATGTTTGTCGTTCGGCTTGAAGCATTCGGGCGTGCGCACGAATTGATCTTCCATTGGCAGGTAACCATAGCCGATATACTTCCTTGGGACGGCCGAAGAGTAGGTGCGCAGACTGGTCAAATCCTGATCCACGTATAGGTCTTCGGATCTCGGGTCATCGGGTGTGCCGAAGAAGAGGGTACGACCGTCATAGAAAAAGAGTTCTCCGTATGTATAAGAGAGACGGTTGAGAAACTCGAATTTACTTTCCCCGTACTGCATGGCGTAAGGCAGAAGAGCCTTATACTTAGGATTACACTTGACTTCGAGACGAGAGTCCTGGGTTGTCTGTGCCACAATACTACTCAAAGAACAGTCGACAAAGGAGTGCATCGTTGCAGCTCCATCCAGCTTCACCACATCGCCCTGACCGATGATGCGGACCTTATTGGAGCGGCGTCTGTTGTCGGAGCGACCTGCAAAATCTTCCCACGAATCAATCTGTACATCAGTGACCCAGCCGGAGAACTCGTAAGGATGGCTTCCATCCAAATGCTCTAGATAGATGAGAACACGAGAACCAATCATCCCGATCAATTCCCCGGGCTTGGCTTGCCACATCTCATCCTGCGAAAAGAATTCCTTGACCACTTCAAAATAGTGGCAGGAGTTCATCTTCTGCTCAAGCATCAGAGATTCAAACAAAAACTCCTCTCCGTCGAAACGGACTTTCGGTTTTACAGGGTTGAGTGATAGAACCCTTTTGTTTTCAGTGTCTGTTGTATATCCGTATCTCATAAGCTAATACCTTCTACTTTCGCAAAGATACCGATTTAATGTTGTTCGGTATAAAAATCGAAAGAAAACGGCAGAAATTCTTCAATATTGATTTCTCCTGTAAATTCTATGCCTTTGCCCCCTCTTAGTTAGAGTTGACTAGAGTAAGGTTAGAGCTTATTCGTTTCCATCTCCACCGGCGGATGAACCGGAACCGCCACCCCCATTGGGAGGAGTAGTAGGTTTCCTTTTACCCTCTGTGGATTTTCCCTTTGTCAGCAAGGGTGAAGCGGATACGGCGGCGTGCTTCTTTGAGTAGCATTCCAGACAAGAAGTGCAGTATAGGAGTGAGTATATTGCTGTGTGTGAATTCTTTGACCCATTGAGCTTTCCCCTTCTACCTCTCCTGAAGATTTGTCCGAGGGAGGAGGTTGGTTTCTCTCGACTTACAGGCTACGTTTTAAATCGTTTTCCGCTAGCAAAATAAAAAGGGATACCCAAAAGATTTTCATCTCTCAGGTGTCCCTTTATTGGGATTGTATTTAGTTCGCTAGATTACTTGCGCTCTTCGATAGCAGCTTGTGCAGCAGCTACACGTGCGATGGGCACACGGAAGGGGGAGCAAGATACGTAGTTGAGCTCTACACGGTGGCAGAACTTAACCGACGAGGGTTCACCACCATGCTCGCCGCAGATACCCACTTTGAGTTCGGGACGGATGGCACGACCACGCTCTGTTGCCATGCTGATGAGTTGTCCCACACCCTTCTGGTCGAGTACTTGGAAGGGGTCAACCTTTAGGATCTTCTGCTCGAGGTAGTGAGGCAAGAAGCTGGCGATGTCGTCGCGAGAGTACCCGAAAGTCATCTGTGTAAGGTCGTTCGTACCAAACGAGAAGAACTCAGCGGACGAGGCGATACGGTCGGCAGTGAGAGCCGCACGAGGGATCTCAATCATCGTACCTACCTTAAAGTCGAGGCGCACCCCCTCTTCTTCAAATACCTTTTCTGCTGTAGCGCGAATTACTTCCTCTTGTTGCTTGAACTCGTAGAGGATACCAACGAGAGGTACCATGATCTCGGGATGAGTTTCAATACCCTCCTTTTGGAGTTGGCAGCAAGCCCCGAGGATGGCACGCGTCTGCATGCGAGTAATTTCGGGGAAGGTATTACCGAGACGGCAACCACGGTGCCCGAGCATTGGGTTTTGCTCGTTGAGCTTTTCGATGCGAGCTGTGAGCGTAGCGAGATCGATGCCCATAGCTTCTGCCATCTCCTCTTGTTGTTTTACATCGTGGGGTACGAACTCATGGAGAGGGGGGTCGAGAAGACGTACCGTTACGGGCAAGCCTTGCATTACTTTGAAGATCTCATAGAAGTCTTTGCGCTGGTAAGGCAAGATCTTTTCGAGTGCTTTTACACGACCCTCTTCGTTTTCGGAGAGGATCATCTCACGCATGGCTTTGATCTTTTCTGCTTCGAAGAACATGTGCTCTGTACGGCAGAGACCGATACCTACGGCACCAAAGCTACGAGCCGTTGCAGCGTCGCGAGGCGTGTCTGCATTGGTGCGAACTTGGAGGCGTGCGTGCTTATCGGCAAGCGTCATCAAGGTGCGGAAGTCGTCGTCCATTTCGGCAGCAACCGTAGCTACCTCGCCGAGGAATACTTCGCCCGTAGTACCGTTGATAGAGATTCTATCGCCTTCGTGGAGTACGGTCTTACCGATGGTAAGCGTGCGCTCTACCATGTTCACCATCATTTCGCCGGCACCGGTGATACAGCACTTACCCATACCACGAGCCACTACGGCAGCGTGAGAGGTCATACCCCCACGTGTGGTGAGGATACCTTGAGAGGCTGTCATACCTTCGAGGTCTTCGGGAGAAGTCTCTTGGCGTACGATGATTACCTTCTTGCCTTCTGCGTTCCAAGCGGCAGCGTCGTCGGCAAAGAATACAATTTGCCCCGTTGCAGCACCGGGAGATGCAGGGAGACCCTTCGTTAGAAGTTGGGCTTTCTTTAGTGCTTCCTTATCGAAGACAGGGTGGAGTAGCTCATCGAGTTTGTTGGGCTCGATGCGCATGATGGCTTGCTCTTCTGTGATCTTACCTTCGTGGAGTAGGTCACAAGCGATCTTAACCATTGCGCTACCGGTGCGCTTACCATTACGTGTTTGGAGGAGCCAAAGTTTGCCTTCTTGTACGGTAAACTCCATGTCCTGCATATCGGAGTAGTGGTCTTCTAGCTTTTGTTGGATGGCGTTGAGCTCGGCATAAATCTCGGGCATGCATTCCTCCATAGAGGGGTACTTAGCGGCACGATCTGCTTCGCTAATGCCACCGCGTTCTGCCCAACGTTGTGAACCAATCTTGGTGATTTGTTGAGGAGTACGGATACCTGCTACCACGTCTTCTCCTTGTGCATTGATGAGGTACTCTCCGTTGAAGAGGTTTTCGCCGTTACCGGCATCGCGAGAGAAGCATACCCCTGTAGCTGAGGTATTGCCCATGTTCCCGAATACCATAGCTTGTACGGTTACAGCGGTTCCCCACTCTGCAGGGATTCCCTCCATCTTGCGGTAGAGGATAGCGCGCTCGTTCATCCATGAGTTGAATACCGCCATAACGGCACCCCATAATTGCTCATAGGGATCTGCAGGGAAGTCCTTACCGGTACGCTCGTATACTGCTTTTTTGAAGCGAACTACGAGGTCTTTGAGGTTTTCTACCGAGAGTTCGTTGTCGAGTTTTACTCCGGCTTCTTCTTTTACCTGCTCAATAATGGCTTCGAAAGGATCCTGTTCGGTCTTTTCGGCAGGCTTCATGCCAAGTACCACGTCGCCGTACATCTGTACGAAACGGCGGTAAGAGTCCCAAGCGAAACGCTCGTTGCCGGTTTTTTTGCTGAGGCCGGCTACTACTTCGTCATTGAGACCAAGGTTGAGGATGGTGTCCATCATCCCGGGCATGGATGCACGAGCTCCGGAACGAACCGAGACGAGCAACGGGTTTGAGGGATCACCAAAGTTATGACTCATAAGGGTTTCGATACCCTTGATTGCAGACTTTACTTCGTCATTGAGGAGGTTGCGTACCTCTTCTCCACCAATTGAGTAGTATTCGCTACATACGTCAGTGGTAATTGTAAAACCTGGAGGAACAGGTACCCCGATTAGGTTCATCTCTGCGAGGTTGGCACCTTTACCACCAAGCAGATTCCTCATGTCAGCACGTCCTTCGGCCTTACCATCACCAAAGGAATAAACTCGTTTTTTTCCATCTGTGCTTCTTTGTTAGTTTAGCGTATTCTTATAATCTATTGTCTTCTTAATTCATTGGGGTCAGTTGGAGGGCGTAGATGTTCCTTCTCGCGCACCACCTTGTGATGCGGTATTGCCAGCTCCTTCGGTATCGGTATCGCCTCCTTCGCCATCCCACCAGCCGGCTTCTCCTTCGTTGCCACCACCGGAGGAGCCGCAAGGATTGTAGCCTTGGGGGATGTTGAATTTCTTATCACGGGAGTAGCCTAGAGCTCTATCGCTGTAGACTTTCTTGATGAATTTGGCAAAGATGGGAAGTGCAGCGGCTGCCCCCTGTCCTATGGACGTGGAGTTGAAGTGGATGGAGCGGTCTTCGCCACCTACCCAGCAACCTGCCACAATCTCGGGAGAGAAGCCCATAAACCAGCTATCGCTATTGTTTTGCGTTGTCCCTGTCTTACCACCGAGCGGAAGCTCCAAACCATAGCGGCTTCTTAGGCGCCCACCGGTACCTCCATTCACTACAGCTTGCAGCATATCCAGCATCTTTAGGGAGGTCTCTTCGTTGAGTACCTCGGTCATGCGGGGGGTAAAACTTTCTATTGTGTTGCCAAATTGGTCTTCGATGCGGGTAACGTAGAGCGGACTCACACGTATCCCTTGAGAGACAAATGTGGTATAGGCACTTACCATCTCGGCAAGACAAACGTCGGGAGTACCTGCGGCTAGCGACACTACCGGGTCGATATGTCCTGTAATGCCGTACGATTTGAGTAGGCGTACAAAGGTAACGGGCGAGGTTTGCCCCATAAGATAGGCCGTAACCCAGTTGGAGGAGTTTTGCAACCCCCAACGGATTGTGACCATCTCTCCTTGGCGACGCGCTCCTCCGCTTCGGGGTGTCCATGCCCGTCCACTGCCGTCGTATAGAGTTACGGGGTTGTGGAGCACCATATCACAGGGGGACATCCCTTCTGACATCAAGAGCGAGTAGAGGAAAGGTTTGATGGTCGAGCCCACCTGTCTGCGCCCCTGATTGACCATATCGTACTTGAAGGTGCGGAAGTCAATTCCTCCCACGTAGGCAAGTACATGCCCATTAGAGGGGTTCATTGCCATGAAGGCGGAGCGCAATAAGCCCTTATAGTAGAGGATAGAGTCGCGGGGAGACATGGTCTTATCAATCATGCCATCCCAAGACCATACCTGCATTTTTCTTTTTTGATCGAAGGCTGCGAGTATTTCTTTGTCACTTGCCCCCTCTTGCTTCATTTGGTACCAACGATCCGATTGCTTCATGGCGCGTAGGATCATTGCCTCCCTGTCGGCTGCAGAAACTCGCGAAGAATACGGAGCAGACTTAGAGCCTTTTTTCTCTTGTGCAAAGGCGGGTTGCAAGAAGCCGCCCAGATGCTCGCGTATAGCGTCCTCGGCATAGCGTTGCATACGGCTATCTATCGTACAATAGATTTTCAGCCCATCCGCGTAGAGATCATAGCTCTTGCCGTTGGCTTTGTGGGTCTTTTCGCACCAACCGTAGAGGGGGTCATTTTCCCAAGCGGTGCTGTCCGCAACATACTGCCCTATGGACCATTCGTTGTAATTGCTCTTATCCGGCTTTTTGGCTGTGAGTATTAAGCGGATAAATTCTCGGAAATAGGGCGCAAGACCCTCGTTGTGCTGCGTTTTGTGGAAGCGCGTTACAAGGGGGAGGGCAGCCACCGAATCTGCTTCGGCTTCTGTGAGAAATCCTGCTTTTGCCATCTGTCTGAGCACCACATTACGACGCTCTAATGCCCAATCCTTGTCGTTGTGTAGGATGGGGTTGTAGACCGCCGGGTTTTTGCACATTCCCACCAGCATGGCACTCTCTTGTAGGTTGAGTTCGCTAGGCTTCTTGCTAAAATAGGTCTCTGCCGCCGAGCGGATACCCACCGCATTGTAGAGGAAATCGAACTGATTGAGATACATGCAGATAATCTCCTCTTTGGTGTAGTAACGCTCTAGTTTGATCGCGATAACCCATTCGATAGGCTTTTGTAAAAGCCGTTCGATCACGTTATCTGCTTTGGGGGAGTAGAGCTGCTTGGCAAGCTGCTGCGTGATGGTACTCCCACCTCCGCCACCTTTTTGTCTTAGCATTCCGCGCTTAACAATGGCACGGAGCAAGCCTCTGGCATCAATCCCGGAGTGGTCTTCGAAGCGAATATCTTCTACCGCTATCAAGGCTCGCACGAGGTCGGGCGATAGATCTTGGTACGAAGAATATATGCGGTTATTACCGCTACGGGCATAAGACCCTAGAGTAACACCATCTGCCGAGATTAGCTGCGACGCATATTTATCTATGGGGTTCTGTAATTGCTCTACAGGGGGCATATAGCCGATGATGCCAAACCATATAAGTAGGAATAGCAGCACGACAAAAGCCCAAAAAGAGCCGAATACAATCCATAAGATCTTTCTTATTTTTCGACGCATCAATAAGAAGTGCTAGTTTGTACTCTGTGTGTTATTTATTTTACTTGGACTCGCGTTCCTTGATAATCCCTAACTGGTAAGCCTCAAGGAGTTGCTTGAGATTGTTGACCTGCTCACGTAGCACCTTGCCCATATCTGTATCTGCTACAAGTATTCGGTGCGAAGTTGGCTCCGTTACTACAGTAACACTTCTAATGTCGTCAAGGTTCTCAATGGCCTCACGTTTGCTGCTAAATGGCTCATGCTGTACAAGCTGCAAACCTCTCGAATTGAAGGTGAGAGTATACCCTGCAATACCTGTACTCGACTGGTAGGCACGGCTGAATCCTCCATCAATTACCAAGAGCTTTCCGCCTGCCATAAGGGGTTTTTCTCCCTTAACGGCCTTAACGGGTACGTGTCCATTGATTACGTGACAATCAGGCCCTTCTAAACCAAAGTCCGCGAGAATGCGTGTGATAGCTTGAGCATCATCGCGGTACTTATAGTAGTAGCCTTTGTGCTCTTTGTGGGTATCTTTATCCTTGATGAAGTAGCGTTCGAAGGTGGTCATGGCACTCTTATCGAAGAGAGGAGAGTCGGGTCCACACCATAGGTACCACATGTAATCTACCGATTTTTGTTTGCGGTCACTGCCCTCGGGGGCTTGGTAGGCATCGCGCACTACTGTGTCGATTTTCTCCAGCAGCGCTTTCCCCTTGTAGGTGCCACTGCCCACGTGTACCTCTTTGAGTATACCCTCTTTGTCGAGGGGCATAGAGGCGTGGTAGAGTAGATTGCCATTGCATACGAGGTACATGCTCCCGATTTTGTAGAGGGTACGAATATGCTCGTGTAGCTTGATGCTGTGAGCAAAAGAGAGTCTCAATTGCTCTACTACAGAGGCCTCTTCGGGGGTTAGTTCGAAGGGGTTGTCGTGGTTCACCGTGGGGAAGTTCATATCCAGCATCGGGTGATGACCGTAACCTCCATTGGGTGCAGTATGGGTAAGATCGAGCGTTCCCTCTTCCCAGTTGATCTTATCAAAGAGGTCGCGATCCGCCATCTTATATTCCGGATGCGCTGCGATTAGAGCGTGCTCCAGCTTAAACTGAATTACGGCAATCGCCTTGTGCATTTGGCTAATGAGGTAGACACTCTTCTCGTCGTAGCTTGCGTCGGAATCTCCCATCTTGGGTTTGAAGCAGTCGCAGGGGTCGTCCGCATAAGTGTCCATAGCAAAGCGAGCCAAGGGGAGGAGGTTAATGTTGTAGCCATCTTCAATAGTGTCGAGGTTGGCATACCGTAGGGCAATGCGGATCACATTGGCCATACAAGCCAGGTTGCCTGCCGCAGCTCCCATCCAAAGCATGTCGTGATTCCCCCATTGCACGTCCACATTGTGGTAGTGCATTACGGTATCCATGATATGCTGTGCGCCGGGGCCTCTATCAAATATATCTCCTACAAGGTGGAGCCTGTCGATGGCAAGACGCTTGATCGTGGTAGAGATAGCTATGATAAAGTCGTCGGCACAATTTGTTGCTATGATAGTATCGAAGATACTAGCGATATAGGCACTCTTGTTGGGATTAATCCCATCTTCGTGCAATAGCTCTTGTATGATGTAGCTATACTTCTGGGGGAGGGACTTGCGTACCTTGGAGCGGGTGTATTTCTCTCCCATCTTACGGCACACTTTTACAAGGCGTATCAAGGTAAGGCGGTACCACTCGTCGAGGTTGGGTAGCTCCTTCTTGCTAAGCTCAAGTTTCTCCGCAGGATAGTATATAAGGGTTGCCAATTCTGCCATTTCGCGCTCCTGCAGTTGGTGACCAAATAGTTCGCGTACTTTACGTAGGATGCTCCCCGAAGCATTCTTGAGCACGTGGTTGAATGCTTCGTATTCTCCGTGTACGTCGGCGAGGAAATGCTCTGTACCTTTGGGTAGATTGAGAATGGCTTCGAGGTTGATAATCTCGGTGGAAGCCTCGGCTGATGTCGGGAAACTATTGGACAAAAGCTGAAGGTAGCGAAGATCCTTGCGGATGGCTTCTACTTGTTCGTTGGGCTCTCTTGTCATAATGGATACGCAAAGATTAGTTTTCATTATCGCGGAGACAAAGGTACTCTTTTTGTGGGGAGTGGCAATGCCGGCTGGGCAGCGTGGTCGCTTCGCCCTCGCGCAATAAACGGCTCCTTTCTTGCTTTACTCCCAAAGCATTACGCCTTTTATTCCCCTTCAGATCCTTATGATTGGAATAGCTTGCCTAGTGATGCCTAGGAGAAATGCCCGTGAAACACGCAAAAAACGCTGCCCTATTCTTTTTCGGATTTAGGGCAGCAACTAAATGTTTCCCGGCTAGAATCATAGGGGGATATTGGGTGATATTTTTCTGAAAACCAGCTGCATTTCTGCCGATAATTAGCCTACCTTTGTGTGGATTATTGGCTGATCATTTATTAGGATGTCTTTTGCCGTACGTCATTCGCTAGAGGAGGATCTCCCCCGGATGCTTGCCATCTATGAGCACGCTCGTGCCTATATGGCATCGTTGGGTAATCCCCATCAGTGGGGCGACTCGGGTTATCCGTCCGTCTCTTTGCTGCGAGAGGATATAGCTCGGGGCATTAGTTATGTGGTTACGGATCGAGAGGATGAGATGGTAGCTACCTTTGTGTTTGTAGAGGGAGAAGACCCTACCTATAGTATAATAGAGGGGGCGTGGCTCAATGAACAGCCCTATGGGGTGATACATCGTTTGGCCTCTTCGGGGCGAGAGAAGGGAATCGCTCGTTTTGTTTTCGATTGGTGCTCGCAACGCTCTTGCAATCTGCGTGTGGATACACACGCGCAAAATCTTGTGATGCAGCACCTCTTTCTCTCTTTAGGATTTATGCCGTGTGGTACTATTTTTCTGCCTGACGGCACCCCTCGTTTTGCCTATCAAAGGGTAATCCCAAAGCCATCAAAAGAGGGATAATCCGCCTCTAAAGGGGGCGAGCGAGAACACTATTCGCCCAAAAAGACTACTTTTGGATAGTAAACGAACGTGCCTTTAGGCACTCTAGAACGATAGATTATGGATTCACTAGACTCGAAAAGAGATTCCCTTGGAGGGCACATGGCAAAGAAAAAGACTCCTACTGTCTGGACGGCAGTTGGGGTAGGACTTGCAACTTTGGGCGGAGGCCTTTTGGGCTGGATGCACCGCAGGCGTCAGGTCGCTCTTGAAAAACGGACGATTGACTTATCGGCTCCCATTCAAGCGCTCGAGGTTGGTTCGGGCTTTGATGTGGAGTTGAGTTTTGGTTTAGGAGAGGAGCTCGTAATGGAGGGACTGCCTGCAACTCTTGACGAAGTTAATTATACGATCCATGAGGGATTGCTTCGGGTTTATCTGTCTCCCGATGGCTTGTCTCCCGAGCTCCCACGGCGTGTTACATTGTATCTTTCTCTTCGTTCCCTTCCCTCTATTACGCTTTTGAGTGATAGTTCGCTCACGGCTCAAGGCGTGAATGAAGTGGATCATTTTACACTCGTGCAGCATTCTTCTCGCCTCAAAGGCTTGCAGGTGGAGGGTGAAGTAGCCTCTCTTCGTCTCTCCGGTGAATTTAAGAGTGCAGGGCATTTCCGCTTAAAATCCCTTTCGGTTCAAACGGTGGGGAATGGCAAGCTAAAGTATGATGCTCTCACCTCAGAAACAAATCTCTCTATGGCGGGCTCCGGCTTGGCTTATCTCTCAGGGTTGGCAGATCGTGTGGATTGCTCTCTTTCGGGGCGCACTAAGGTGCATGCCGAGAAATTTGTTACCGAGAGTATTAAAGTGCTGCTAAGCCACGATGCTCAGGCAGAGTGGAAGGTAAATCAGGCCTATTCGGTCTCACTTTCCGAGCGGTCGCACCTAATCCTCAGAGGGGAGGAGGCTAAACCTTCGGAGGTTACCGTTACCCAGCAGGCAAAATTTATTCGTTGTAAATAATCATACACCTATATGTAGTACTATAATGACGCAATCATTATCGATCCAAGAGTATTATGCCCCCGAGTTTAGCCATTGCTGGGGGTGTGGGCAGGCGCATCCCTCGGGTTTGCATCTGCGTAGTTACATGGCTCCCGATGGCGCTTCTGCTACTTGTATTACCACGCCTCCGGATATTTATACGGGGGGAGTGCCTTCTAATCTATATGGCGGGTTTATTGCCATGCTTTTCGATTGTCATGGTACGGCCTCGGCGGCAGGTTTTTATTTGGCAGCGCACCACATCCCTCTGAATCATGAGACCTTGGAGCGATTTGTTACGGCACACTTGGAAGTGGATTATCTACGCCCAACTCCGATGAATTGCGCTCTGAAGGTGGTTGCTCGTCCTCTAGAAGTGACGGATCGCAAGGCTGTTTTAGAGATGGAGCTGTGGGCTGGAGAAGTAAAAACCGCAACCGCCAAGATGGTCGCTGTGCGCTTCGTAAAGAAGTAAAACCCCTCGAATCCTTTTTCAGATCCACTTCTGGGAGAAAAAATTCCCCTGTAAGTTGCTGAGGGATAGTTGTGCAACCTTTCTTAACATCGGAAGGTTAGAAAT
>NZ_ACNN01000018.1 GCF_000174815.1 Porphyromonas endodontalis ATCC 35406 | reverse complement strand
AGTTTATGGGCTCTAGTATAAAGCCTAAGGGAGGGGAGAGGGTATAGAAAGGGAGGGGGAGGTGTCTATTCCTATTGCGATTCTCTTTCTCTCTTAGGAGGGGGGCTCGATGGAAAGGGTAGGAGGGGAGATCGAGTACAGATGTGGAAATAAAAAAAGATACCCTTTTGTATCCTTATGTGCTCTAGATCTGAAAAGCGGATCCCTTTCCTGCCAAATTTGGCTAGTGGGGTTAGGGTGCCCGAAGCGGGACTTGAACCCGCACAGCTGCAATAGCTAAGGGATTTTAAGTCCCTCGTGTCTACCATTCCACCATCCGGGCGACCTTATAGGCGCACAGAGCCACCCAAGTAAGAGAGCAGAATAAGTTACTCTCTTTTACAATAAATCCTCCAAAGGATTGTATAAATCATATGAATCCATTACAATCCTTGTGGAGGATAGAGCGGAAGACGGGGCTCAAACCCGCGACCCTCAGCTTGGAAGGCTGATGCTCTATCGACTGAGCTACTTCCGCATTTCCTTCTAGTCCTAAACAAATGCTAGGGAGAAGTGTATTCTGTGCGTGGGCAGTGATGGATTCGAACCACCGAAGGCGTAAGCCAGCTGAGTTACAGTCAGCCCCATTTGGCCACTCTGGTAACTGCCCTAATTGCACTCAAGATCGCTCTCCGAACTTGAACCGAGTGCAAAGGTACAAACTATTGATTAATCTCGCAAGAGAAATCAATCATTTTTAGTGCCGTCAGTGCAGCTTCTGTACCCTTATTGCCTAATTTTCCACCGGCACGATCTAGAGCTTGTTGCTTATTTTCGGTAGTTACAAGGCCGAAAATAACTGGTGCTGAGGCATTTCTATTGAGGGAGGTAATACCATAGCTCACGCCATCACAAATACAATCGTAATGCGAAGTTTCTCCTCTAATTACGCAACCTAAGATGATAACAGCATCGTATAGTGTCTCTGCTTGGAGGAAGGAGGCAGCTGCATAGGTAAGCTCGAAGGCTCCTGGTACGTAAGCCACTTTGATGTTTTCTGTGGGTACCCCGGAGGCTTCTAATGCTGCTAAGGCTCCGTCACGTAGGGCAAAAGTGATGTCGTTGTTCCACTCGGCTACGGCTATGGCAATATGCACTTCTTTGGAGGAGCAACTACGCAATTGGTAGTGAGTCTCCGCGTGGTTTTGTTCGAGACTTGTCATAGGGTCTTGATGGGTTTTACTATTGTAATGGTTTTACAAATAGAGAGGGGAGTGTACCTTTGGAGGGTGATATTTTCTCACGACTCTCTCTGGGTACCTCCCCTTTTTTTATCTAAGTTTGGCATAATCTATCTAGATGTATGCCCTTTATTTTATTACTTGCCGGCAAGAGCTTTAACGCGTACAATATCTGCTTCTGCTTGATCTACCTCAGAAGCTGTGTAGTACTTGTCTACAATTTTTTCGTAGGCTGCAATAGCGTTGTCGTACTTCTTTTGTACTTCGTACACACGAGCGGCCTTTTGTAGACAGCCGGGAGATACCACATCATTATCGGCAAGAGATGCCGCTTTTTCGAAGTAGGTTACGGCTTCATCCAATTTGTCTAGCTCAACCATGCAGTCGCCCATGAGGCGTACAACGGAAGGAGCTACCATCTTGTCTTTGGCATCGAATTTCTTGAGTTCATCCAAAGCTTCTTGGTATTTCCCAAGATCGTAGTAGGCAATGCCTGCATAGAGATGACTAAGGTTGGCAGCAGCAGTACCGGAGTATTCATCGATAATCCGGAGGACGCCTTCTTCACTCACGCCGTTTACTTTGAGTACAGCACTATCTGCACCCATAATAAATTGCTCCTCGCTGCGGAACAACTCAGCCGACGCCTTAGCTGCACGAGGCTTACTTACATACTGTATGTAGGCCCATATACCAAAAGCCACAACAATAACTCCTAATACGCCATACATAATGGGCTTGGAGTAACGCTCTGCAAACTGTTCGCCACGCGAGATAACTTCTCCGGCAGTCGTCTCTTTTTCTTTTTTCGATTCCATGTTATAAGTTCAAATACCTATCTGACATTTTATTTTGGGGCAAAAGTAGCAATTTCTCTACAAACATGAAACTTTAATGTGTGCCGTTAAGGTGTCTGAATACCCTACCAACGAGCAATTATCACGGAAAAATAACATGAGAGCAGTGGATTTACTACCTCCACAATAGGGGCGTTTGATGAATTATACTCCAAGAATTCCCCCGAGGATGAGGCTTCTATAGCTAGACTTCTTCTGAGAAAAGATGTTATTTGGCTCTAAATTGCCCCACGATCGCTGTCTTCGTTCTCTAGGAAGCGTTCACCCCTAAAGCTCTTCCCAACGGAGAAATAGTAGGTGAGAGACAGGCTTACTTTCCAACGATTGTCTCGAAGCATAACTTTGGTTTTTTCCTGAAGGTCTAGGAATGGATGGTTAAACGTCTGATCAGATTCGGGTACGAATAGATTCTCAACAGCGAGGCGGAGATTCCAAGGTCCCTTACTCCAAAAGCCCGACAAGGAAGAATTCCATCCCGTAGAGGAGATGAAGTAACTATACAGTCGCCGGTGGGGGAGATCTAGATCGCCTTGTATTCCCCAGTTGTTGTGCTGATAGGTTACGCTAACCCCTGCGGGGATAGAAAATAGAGAGACCTCTCGCGTCTGGGTCAGTTGGTAGTGTTGGTAACGAGGTTGCGCGTATAATCGGATGATCAACAGCTCACTACCCAATGGCTTGATACCAATGTTTGTTTTGAAGGTGACGTATTGAGAATAGAGCGCATTGCTCCGTTGCTGTATGATTGCTGTCTTTCCGTTTACTTCGGTTCGTTCAAAACTAACTACCCAATCCCTATCTGTGTAGTTGTATGCAAGGGTGTTGGATAGTTCTATATAGGGGTGACTCCATGAGTGATAGAGGCGTGTTGTACCTGCGTAACAGTTCTCTAATTTTGGATTGTTGCGCACAAAGAGCCCCTCTCTGACCTGACGCATAGCTTCGGTAGTCTCTCCGAGTTCGGGGATTTGGTTGGCTGTTTCTACTTCCCATCTAAGGCGGTGGTTTTTGGGTAGCTGGTAGCCAACTAAGAGACGTGGGTTGAAGCTCCAACGCATCTGTGCTTTGTTTAATCCCTTGTGTGCCGATACATAGTGCAGGCTTAGGGCCGGAGAGACTCGATAGAAGAATTTACCCCATCTCCCCTCCCACGAGAGATACGTGCGGTCTCTCCACTGATCTTGTTGGTCTTGCGTTTGTCCTGTGCTGATCCCATTGAGATGAAAGAGGGCGTGAGAATACATGAAATGAGCTCCTACATAGAGCCATCCTCCTTCTAGGGGATGGGCATATTCGACTTGAGCTATGAGTGAATTTTTAGAAGTCTTGCCCTCTAGATGCTCCTCCAGAGAGGATTTTTGAGTTACGGCTAGGCTCTCTATTAGGTTGTATTCTGTGCTCGTTTGGTTGTGTGTATAGACGAGGTTGGAGAAGAGACGACTGCCTGCACTGCTCAGCGTGCGGTCGTAATAAATATCCACTACGGGAGTGAAGACTAGTCCTCCGTTTGTTATGTTACCTAGGCGACGTTGTTGTTCGTTGCCGATTTGTACGAGGACATCGTAGGATTGTGGGTTGCTACTTTTTTCTAGTGAAGAGGAAAAGGATAGTTCCAAATGCCGTTTATTCGGTTGGCTAAAGGCATAGCTTACTTTGAGCATATGGGAGTTGAGCCTTGTGTGAGTCGTCCCAACGGATTCGTATAGATGCCTCTCGGTAGTCGTGTACTCGGATGTTTGCTCCTCCTGCTTCCCTAAGTTCGTATGACGAACGAAGTTGTTTGTAAATAATTTGAATTGATGTGCTCCTGAGTTGTAGTTGTAGTACAGACGAGCAACAGCGTCGGTGGCAAAGGGTGCTACTGAGGCTTCTACGCCAGCATGGTGTCCGTTATCCAGAGGTTTAGTGATTACATCGAGTACGCTCCCTCGGGTGTTGTACCGCTCGGGGGCTGTATCAAAGTAATCTATCCGAATAATCTTGCCGGGAGGTATAGAGCGTAACTCTTCGTTGGTTGCGTAATGTCCATTGACGAGGATGAGCGGAGTGGCTTCTCCTGTTGCAGAAGCGATTCGCCCTGTGCGTGCCTCTGCCTTGATTTGAGGTAGTGTCAGGGCAAGGTCAAGACTGCTCTTAGCTTGCTTGATTTGCTCTCGGTTGAAGTGATAGCTTTTGCGGTCGATGCCCATTTTTTGCTTGGCTGTGACAACTACCTCCTGTAGTTGTGCTGCCGGTGCAGTTGTCTCTAAATGGAAGTCATACCGCCCTGTCCCCTGGATATTTTCTCCCTCAATCTCTGCGGTCGTTGCATTGTAACCAACGTATCGCACCTCAAGGAGATATTGCTTTGCAAAGGGAGGATTTAGATTGATGTGGTAGTATCCTCTCTTATCTGTATAGGTGACAAGTGTTGGATGCGAGGTGATAGAGTCCGAGTGAAGTGCTACAAGAGCCATCTCGGCAGGCTCTTCCTGATCTATATAAACGAATCCCTCTATTGCCCTTTCTTGTGCGAAAGTAAGTTTCAAAGAGAAGAGTAGAAGGCTAAGCAGAAGTAGGCTGATTTTTTTCATTATTCTGGCCTATAATTTTCGGGAAATTACCCTATTGAGGAAAATAAATTAGGCACGAAGCTTGGGTTTACAGGGCTATTTTTTCTGCATACGATTGCTGTTTGTTGCTACAAGAAAGACAACTAGGAATACAAGAATAAAGCACACATAAGAGATATCTACCCACTTAGCCCCCTCGGGCAGAAGACCAAAGAGCATCGTAACTATTCCCCATATTGCCAACCCTCCTGCGGCATATGTTTTGAGGCGTTTCTCATCAATCTTTGCACGCTCTTTCTTAGACATGGTATTATAGCCGGCAAGTAGCATAGGGAAGCGGTATATAACTGGGGATAATATTAGCACAATCAAACCTAGGATAAAGAATGTATTCATAATGCTTGTCCTCTTTTGTCTTTTTGCGAAGGTACATTATTTTTACGAATAAAATTGTCTAATAACAAAAATGTGCAGTTTTGCTCACAATGGGAATTCCCTCCAATCGAAAGCGTCCTACAATTTGCTCGGGCGACCATTGTTGCTGCCGGATAATTTGTTCGACATCGTGTCGCATCTTCGAGTTGAATTTGCGCGGATAATAGCGCCATTCCTTGCGTTCCGAGGCATATATCTCCGCCTGCCGAAAGGAATATCTTCCGCGAGGGGTTTGATTCCTTCGGATCTCTCTAGAGACAGTACTAGTGGCCACTCCAATGGCTCCTGCCATGAAAGAATAGGACTTACTTTACTTCAGAAGTCGATCAATTGTGTATCTTTGCTCTCGGCTCAAGTGGTTGTATTTTTTCATATTCAACGCAAATATAAACTTTTTGAGTCCAACCACCCTGGGGCTAGCCCCGGGGTGGTTTTTGTTTATCTAAGCGTTGCACTTACAACTGGAAAATACAAGAAAAAGCAAGTAGGGGTAGAGCCTATGAGTGGATGTTTTTGTCCGTGATTTTTGAAGAATAGAAGGGCTGGATTTGGAAAGATCTCAGGTAGAAACAAATCTGTTTTTAGCCTCTACTTTTCTTTTTACTAGCTGGAGATTGCTGTATTACTTCCGCTTATGGGATTGAAGAGACTCCTCAAATGTGGTGGAGTGTGTGAGGAAAATTGTATATTTGCAAGAGATATAGTAAATGCAGAAGTATGAGCAAACAGACTACTCCATCTTTTTGTAGAACGTTGATTGGCTGCCTATTTGCGGCTTTTACTTTGGTTGCATCCTCTCAAATGATGGCTGCTGCCGACTTGTCGGAGCCTATTGCCCAAGAGCAAAAACTAGTCGTGGATTTTGATGCTCCGGACGATGACTTTGCATTGGTACGTGCCTTTAGCACTTCGTCTGATCTTGTGATAGAGCTGCCGACTCCCAATGTACAGCTAGTAACTATTTACGATATAACGGGTCGAGTATGGTACAAGGCCTCCCCACAAGGTGAGGGGGTACTGCGTATTGGTCATGACCAGCTCCCTTCGGGCTTACTACTTGTAGAGGTTATCAGCAAGGAGGGGCATCGCAAGACCTTTAAGGTGAAGTTGTAAGATACTCCTATTGCGGAGCGTAATAAACTCACCTAGAGCCTAGGGTGGTATCCTACCTATTTCTCCTCGGTGAGGTGCGGATGGGGTCTACTCTAGAGGTACATACACCCGCCAAATAATTACGGCTACATATTTGTAAACAATATGGATATGACAGCACAACTGACCCCACACGCGGCCAACGAAACTGCTACATTGCGTACAGTGGTACTTGGGTTGCCGGATTCTCCCGGAGCTACTCCCTCTCTTGAGGAGGCCTATGATGCAACAAGTTATCGCAGTGTGGAGTTGGGTATTTATCCCCAAGAAAAAGACATAAAAAGGGAGATGGATGCATTACTCTCCGTTTTGGAGAGGTATCAAGTGGAGGTACTTCGCCCTACGTTCATCCCCAACTACAACCAAATATTTGCGCGAGACGTTGCCTTTACCATAGAGGACCGTTTCTTTGTTGCCAATATGATAGAGGATCGGATGCGAGAGGTAGAGGCTTTTCGTTCCATCTTCGATCGCATTGCTCCCGGGCACTTGGTAGAGATGCTAGAGGAGGTACACGCTGAGGGCGGAGATGTACTTTTGTACAATGATTATCTATTCATCGGAACCTGTGGGGAGGATGAATTTGATCGATATAAGACAGCACGTACGAATCGTGCCGGTATAGAGTTTTTCAAAAAGCAATTCCCTAATAAAAAGGTCGTCCCGTTGCATTTGAGAAAACACGACACAGACCCAACTCAATCTATTCTGCACCTCGATTGCACTTTTCAACCGGTTGCCGAAGGGAAAGCCGTAGTTTATCCCGGAGGCTTTGTGCGAGAGGAAGAGTACCAACTTATCGAGCGCATTTTTGGTCGTGAGAATCTTTTTGTTGTAACTCAAGAGGAGGCTATGAGTCTTTCGACGAATCTGTTTTCTCTTTCTCCTCGGGCTATTATTTCGGAAGAACGCTTTGAGCGTTTGAATCATCACTTGGCAACCGAATGGAATATGGTGGTAGAGGCGATTCCCTATCACGAAATTTCTAAGGAGGGAGGGCTGCTGAGGTGTTCTACTTGTCCCATTGTTCGTGATTAAATAGCTCTAGATCCTATCCCTCTCGAGAGCTATGGCTGTACGCGTCAAGGTTTCATTTGTTTGTAGTGAATGCGGAGCTTCTTACCCCAAGTGGCAAGGGCAGTGTACAGTTTGTAAGGAGTGGAATACGCTAAAAGAAGAGGTCGAGCGTCCCTCTTTGCCTAAGGGAGGGAGCGTAGTGGAGCGTATTACGGGGTATAAACCATCCGTTGCGCGACCTCTGCATAGCATAGAAGCCTCCGAAGAGGCTCGCTGGGATCTGTTGGATGGCGAGTTCAATCGCGTATTGGGCGGGGGGCTGGTTCGAGGTTCTTTTACTCTACTAGGGGGAGAACCCGGCATTGGTAAGTCTACCTTGCTCTTGCAGACGATGCTTCGGCTCCAGACCCTTCGTATCCTCTATGTCTCCGGGGAAGAGAGTGAGCAGCAGCTCAAAATGCGCGCAGACCGCCTCAGCCGCGAAAAGAGTAACTGCTTGATTTACTGTTCGACTTCCATAGAGGAAATTTTGGCAACAGCTCAAGAAGTACATCCGGATTTACTCGTTATTGACTCCATTCAGACGGTGGCAACGTCATCGTCGGAGAGTAGCCCCGGTACGCCATCTCAGATCAAAGAGTGCGCAAATCTCCTCCTCCAGTATGCCAAGACACAGGGCGTCTCGATTATTGTTGTTGGGCATATCACAAAGGATGGTTCTATTGCAGGCCCAAAAGTTTTAGAGCATACCGTAGATACCGTATTGCAGTTTGAGGGAGACAAGCACTTCCTCTATAGGATACTGCGAGCCAGCAAGAATCGTTTTGGTAGTACCCACGAAATAGGAATTTACGAGATGCGCAACGAGGGGCTTATGGCCGTGGAGAATCCTTCGGAACATCTAGTCTCAAAAGATATGGAGGCTCTTAGCGGAAGAGCCGTGGCTGTTGCTTTGGAGGGAGCCCGCCCCCTACTTATAGAAACTCAAGCTCTCGTCAGCAGTGCCATCTATGCCAATCCGCAGCGGAGTGCTACAGGATTCGACCTCAGGCGGCTCAATATGTTGCTTGCGGTACTGGAGAAGCGCGCCGGATTCAAGCTCATTAAGCAAGATGTCTTCTTAAATATCGCAGGAGGTATACGCATCAATGACCCGGCTGTAGACCTGGCTGTATTGTCCGCCGTGCTTTCTTCGGGATTGGATCGAGCCATACCCTCTACTTTTTGCATCGCAGGAGAGGTGGGGCTATCTGGGGAGATTCGAGCCGTTCAGCGTATCGAACAACGCATCGCGGAGGCAGAGCGTATAGGATTCAAGGATATTATTATTCCGAGAAGCAATGACTCCTATCGTCTACATCCTCCCGGGAGAGCGATTCGTATTCACCTTTGCAGTGGAGTGGAGGAGGCTTTTCGTATTCTATTTTCATCAACTAATCAATAGCAGTATGCGTCGTCATATTTCTCTATTTTCACTCACTGTACTTTCTCTCTTGCTCTGTGGTTGCATCGTTTCTAATGTCTCAAGGCATTGTGAGCCTACCACACAAGGTGCCGTCATGATAGGAGGTAAGCTCTACACTTCTGCATGGATTCAGCACTCGGCAGAGTACAAAGCGCTTTGCCAGCAAGCCTATAATATTGCAACGGATCGGGTACTCGAAGCAACTCGTTCGCCTCTAGCTCCCGGGGCTAAGCCTTGGGCCGTTGTTACAGATATTGACGAAACCATTTTAGATAACACTCCCAATGCTGTGCATCTAGCTCTTCGAGGAAAAGAGTTTACGTCCGAATCTTGGAATAAATGGTGCGAGTTGGCCGAGGCCGATACCCTAATGGGAGCTTTGGATTTCTTTTGTTTGGCTCAGGATCGAGGTGTGGAGATTTTTTATGTCTCCAATAGAGATCCCGAGAGTAGGGTTGCAACCCTTGCTAATCTACAGAAGTTTGGGTTCCCTCAAGCCGATGAAGAGCATCTTCTCTTGCGTGAGCAGACGTCCGATAAGAGCTCTCGCCGTGAAAAAATCCTCTCTAAATACAATATTTTACTCCTCTTGGGGGACAATTTAGGAGACTTCGATCATATTTTTGATCGCTTGAATGCTAAAGATCGAAGGGAGGCTGTCCAAAAATTCAAGAGCGAGTTTGGCAAGAAATTTATCGTATTGCCCAATCCTAATTATGGTACTTGGGAGCGAGTCCTCTTGCATGAAGCCTCCTCGAATGCGGAGAAAGAGCATCTTTTGATGCATCAACAACACCTCCTGATGCACCAAGAACACCTTTTGATTCATTCCCTACACTCCCAAAGCGGAGAGTAATTCTTTAGTCATACCCTTTGGTAATTCTATACAAAGACCTTTTGCAAACAGATGAGCGACTCCTTAGAAGATCTAGAGAACTCCTCCCAATCTCACGAAGTGAGTTTGTCTGAGAATAACGATTCTACACCCCCTCAAGAGGGAAGTGAGGTTACTCGCCCCCAGCCTACTGATGTGGTGCGATTGCATTCGTTGCCACAGATGTATCGGACTTGGTTTTTAGACTATGCTTCGTATGTGATCCTAGAGCGTGCTGTACCTCATATTGAGGACGGACTCAAGCCCGTACAGCGTCGTATCTTGTATGCTATGCAGCTCTTTGAGAATGGGCATCTTCACAAAGTGGCGAAGATCGTGGGACAAACTATGGCGTTTCATCCCCACGGAGATGCTTCGATCAACGATGCTCTCGTGCAATTGGGGCAGAAGGGATTTTTGATAGATACCCAAGGAAACTGGGGGAATACACTCACAGGTGACGAAGCTGCTGCAGGACGATACATCGAGGCCAAGCTATCATCCTTAGCCTTAGAGGTTCTTTTTGATTCTAAACTCACGGAATGGAAGCGCACGTACGATGGTACTGCGGATGAGCCGGTAGCCCTCCCTGTTCGCTTCCCTCTCCTCTTGGCGCAAGGGGCTGAGGGTATTGCCGTCGGGCTTTCTTCAAGGATCTATCCTCACAATCCCAAAGAGCTACTCGAAGCTGCCATTGCTTACCTCCGAGGAGAAAGCTTTGAGTTGTACCCGGACTTCCCTACGGGCGGTCTTCTCGACGTGGATAAGTACAACGATGGTCACCGAGGTGGAGCCTTGAAGTGCAGAGCCAAGATTGAGAAAATAGACGATCGTGTCCTCAGCATTACGGAGCTTCCCTTTGGGAAAACAACCACTTCTCTTATCGAGTCTATCCTAAAGGCAAATGAAAAGGGGAAGATAAAGATCAAGCATATTGATGATATGACCGCAGCAACAGCAGATATTCGTATTCAGCTACCTGCAGGCGTATCTACTGACAAAACAATAGATGGACTTTATGCTTTTACCGATTGCGAAGTAGGGCTTTCGCCCAATGCCTGTGTAATCAAGGAGGGGACCCCTGTATTTTTGGGCGTCTCGGATCTCCTCAAATATAGTGCCGATAGAACAAAGGAACTACTTGTCGCTCAGCTCAATTATCGCCTAGGCGAGGTGCAAGATGCCCTTGTAACGGCTAGCTTAGAGCGTATTTTCATCGAGAATCGTATCTATAAGGACAAGCCTTTTGAAGAAGCAGCTTGTGAAGCTGATGCCCTAGATCATGTGCGTAAGCGCATCGAAGCCATGGAAGATCTTGTCTTTGTGCGTCCTATTACAGAGGCTGATCTTAAGCGTCTTCTCGAGATCAAGATGGCTCGAATACTGCGTTTTAATATCGAAAAACACGAGGAGCGTATTGCTCAATTGATGCGCGATGCGCGAACGATAGAGAAGCATCTAGCTCATAGTACTCAATACACCATCGATTACTACACTCGCCTCCTCAAGGAGTTTGGAGCAGGCTGGACGAGAAAAACCACCATAGCTCGTTTTGGTACGATTGAGGCGA
Organism: Porphyromonas endodontalis ATCC 35406; assembly: GCF_000174815.1. Taxonomy (GTDB): domain Bacteria; phylum Bacteroidota; class Bacteroidia; order Bacteroidales; family Porphyromonadaceae; genus Porphyromonas; species Porphyromonas endodontalis. Next base: position 51,346 of record NZ_ACNN01000018.1, on the reverse strand, counting down.
CCAAGGTAATAGAAGCCACAGAAAAACTTTACTTCGATAGAGAGGGTGGGTTTGCAGGAACAGGTCTCAAGAATGCCGAATTTGTGGCTGAGTGCTCCCTGCTCGATGAGATGATTGTTATCTTCAGGAATGGTACATATCGGATCTCGAAGATAGAGGAAAAGAAGTTCATCGGAAGGGGAGAGGTACTCTACATTAATCGCTTCCGTCGCAACGATAACCGCACTATCTATAATATAATTTATCGCCAGGGAAAGAGAGGTCCTTGGTTGATAAAACGATGCAGCATCACCGGGATTAGCCGAGACAAAGACTATAATCTTATCAGTGATGAGGAAGGTTCTCGTATTACTTACTTCTCTGCCAACCCTAACGGAGAGGCAGAAACCGTGCGGATTGCCCTCAAACCGCAACCTCGAATGCGTGTGCTGACCTTCGAAAAGAGCTTTAGTGAGGTGCCCATCCGTGGGCGAGGCGCAAAAGGAAATCTAGTGACTCGTGCAGAAGTACAGCGCATTACGCTAAAGCAACGAGGGGCATCTACTCTTGGGGGGCGCAAGATTTGGTTCGACCGAGACGTGATGCGGATAAATTACAATGGGCAGGGCGAGTTTATCGGCGAGTTCGAAGCCGAAGACAGACTCCTTGTTTTTGCTAAAGACGGAAGTGTCTACACCACCGATTTTGGGGAGTCGAACCACTTCCCCGGAGGCACAACCCGAGTTGAGAAATTCGATGCCAATAAGGTGTGGTCTGTTGTGTATTTTGATAAAGAGCAGGACTATTACTATCTCAAACGCTGCCAGATAGAAGACTCAAAGAAGCCAATTTTACTCCAAGGGGAGGGCAATGATCTCGTTGCTTATAGTGATGTGCCCTATGCTCGGTTCGCTTTGATTTTTGGAGGGCGAGACGAGGATCGACCCAGTGAAGAGATTGAGGCTGTAGACTTTATCGGGGTAAAGAGCATCAGGGCTAAGGGCAAGCGTCTGACCACTAGAGAGGTGGCCAAAATAGAAGAATTGCCTCCTCTACGAGAGCCGGAACCTACTTCGGATACCTCATTAGAGAGCGATGAATACGATTTTTCTATGTCCCAAGAAGAGGAGATGGAGGAAGAGGGCTTGAAACAGACCTCTCTCTTCGACCACGAACTCGAATAATCACTTTGTTTTCTTCCCTAGATGAGACTTTGTTATATCACTGCCGTTTTGCTACTCCTTAGAGTACTATCTCTTCCCCTTTCTGTAGCTCAGGAGCAAGATAGCTCTGCACTGCCCATAAGCACTTATACGGCTATCACTGTCGGATTGGGGGGAATGTACAATACCGATCAGTTTTTGTCCCCTCTTCCCTATGGGGGGAGTGCTTATGAGATTGGGGTACATACAGAGACCCCTTTGGGTACTAAACCTTGTATGATCATGGTAGATGGTACTTTTGATTACTCTGTAACCCTCAATCCGGCGCGCAATGCCAGTATGACCTACTACCGAGCCGAAGTGCACCCTCAGCTGATGTACCTATGGCGTTTGCCTCTCGATATAAGATTCTCTTTGGGGCCTGGGCTTCGTTTGGGAGGAGGCGGAAGACTTCACTCTCGCAATGGCAATAATCCCGGATCCATAGACGCAAAAGGGGATCTTACGGTGAGTGCTCTTGTGGCATATCACTTGCCTAGTGAGCATTGGCCCATTGCCATACGGCTAGGAACTACCTGTGGATTGTTAGGCTTCGCCAATAGTATCGGCTATGGTCAGAGCTACTATGAACAAGAGTTTTTGGCTGGGGGTGTGATCAAATCTTTTTCCTTTACAGCTCCCCATAATACCTTTTATTGTACTTCCCAAATGCGTGTTGATATTCCTCTTTGGAATGTGTGTACATTGCAGTTGGGGTATCGTTTGCAGTACGATTACACCCATCTCAAAGGGTTAGAACGTAGGCATATTCAGCATATAGGCATGCTGGGATTCAGTTTTGAGACCCTATCTTTTGTGGGTAGGAAGGCTGCCCGAGGGGCTTCTCATCGTCCATTCCTTTTTGGTAATTGATGCTAACTTTTATTCCCTTTCTTCGGTATATGAAACGAGTTCTGAGTTTTTTCTTTCTCTCTCTACTAGCTCTTAGCTGTACTACCAAGGGGCATTATACCTCCTCACCCATAGCCAATTATAGAGCTCTTTGGGAGGTGCTTGATAAGGGGTATTGTTACTTCGACGAGAAGCTCCCGCAAGACTCTTCTTGGTATGATATGTATAATAAATATCTGCCTCTTATAGCTAACGATATGGGGCAAGACTCTCTGTTTGATGTGATGGGGATGCTCCTCTCTGAGCTAAAGGATGGGCATGTGAATATCATTGCGCCGTTCGATGTTAGTCGCTACTCACGTTGGCGCAGCGATTATCCTCCCCATCTAGATGCCTCCATTCGCAGTCGTTATTTGGGAGGATCCTACCGGATTGCAGGGGGGCTTTACTACACTCCCATATCTTATCTAGACCATGCAAAGGATAGCATTGGCTACATTGTCTACACTAGTTTCTCCAATTCTCTTTCGGAGTCGGGTATATCTTCTGCTTTTGCTCGCCTAGCGCGGTGTAAAGCCCTAATCATAGATATTAGGGGCAATGGGGGAGGATATGTTTCCTATTCCACACTTTTTTCTTCTCACTTTACGGATAAGCGTGTACTGACAGGCTATATGCGCCATAAGACCGGCCCCGGGCACAGAGAGTTTTCTGCCCCTGTCCCTGTCTATCTTGATACTCTAAAGATGGGGATAAAGTGGTTGCGCCCTGTCGTTGTCTTGACCAATAGGGGAGTGTATAGTGCTGCCAACGATTTTACCATGAATATGAAAAATCTACCACTGGTTACCATCATGGGGGATCAAACCGGCGGAGGTGGTGGGTTGCCTCGTAGTAGCGAGTTGCCTAATGGGTGGGCCGTGCGTTACTCGGCCTCTATGATGACCGATGCCGATGATCGGCAGGTAGAGCACGGTATTCTCCCTCACTACAAGGTGGCACTAACGCCCGAGGATGTGGCCGATGGGAAGGATACATTGATAGAAGAGGCGATTGCCTACCTCAATCGTACTACAAAGGAATACCGCTTGACGGGTGTATACAAGAAGTGATAATAACTAAGCAATAACAATAGATATGAAGCAAGGATATGTAAAGGTGGCAGCTGCCGTACCTTACGTTAAGGTGGCAGATTGTTACTACAACGTGGAGCGCATCAGCGAGATGGTGCATCAGGCGGATGCTCAAGGGGTGGAGATTGTCACCTTCCCCGAGTTGTCCGTTACGGGGTATACATGTGGGGACCTTTTTTTGCAACCTTTCCTCCTAGACGAGGCCAATGCAGCTCTTTGCCAATTGGTGCGAGACACGGCCGATACCCGTACGCTTGTAATTGTGGGGATGCCCGTGCGAGTGGAAGAAAAACTCTTCAATAGTGCCGTGGTTTTCCAGCAAGGTCATATCTTGGGTGCTATACCCAAGACCTATCTTCCCAACTATAGGGAGTTCCAGGAGAAGCGTTGGTTCTCCCCTAGTGATGTGCTCCAATATAAGACCGTAAGGATAGGCGAGCATACTGTACCCATAGGTCGTAATATCCTTTTCCGATCGGGGAGAGTGGGAATTGGTATTGAGATATGCGAGGATATGTGGACGCCTTACACCCCCGGGACTCGCCTCAGTCTCTATGGTGCACACATTATTTTCAACCTATCGGCAAGCAATGAGAATGCCGGTAAGCACAACTATTTGCGCTCCATTATCAGCGGATTGTCTTCCCAAGGGTTGTGTGGTTACGTCTATGTTTCGTGTGGATATGGAGAGAGCTCTACTGACCTCGTTTATACAGGCAAGGCATTCATTTCTGAGATCGGGAAGATTGTAAAGGAGATGAAACGCTTCGAGTATTGCGAGCGAATGATCGTGAGCGATATAGACGTATCTCACGTACAGACGGAGCGTCTTCTCAATAGTAGTTTCAAGTCGGCTGTCTCCCATTTTACACAAGAAGAGCTAACGGAAATTCCTTTCGCCCTCAGGAGCGAAGAAGAGTCCGCTCCCGTAGATCGTCCCATTGAGCGCAATCCCTTTATGCCCACTGGTGTAGACCCCGACGAGCGTTGCGAAGAGATGTTCCAAATACAAGTTTGTGGGTTGGTACAGAGGTTGCGTCACATGAAGGCAGAGCATGCTGTAATTGGGATCTCCGGAGGTCTTGATTCTACGTTGGCTCTACTTGTTACAGTAAGAGCTTTTGACATACTCGGATTACCCCATAGTAATATAATTGGGGTTACGATGCCCGGCTTTGGCACTTCGACCCGTACCCGAGAGAATGCGCACAAGATGATGAGGCATTTGGGTGTTACGCTGCAAGAAATTGATATTACGGAGGCATGTATGCAACACTTCGCTGCCATTGGGCATGACCCCGAAGTGCATGATACCACCTACGAAAATGTGCAGGCTCGCGAGCGTACCCAACTGCTAATGGATATCGCCAATCGCTACAATGCCCCTGTGATTGGTACGGGAGACCTCTCCGAGATTGCCCTCGGTTGGTGTACCTACAATGGGGATCATATGTCGATGTACTCGGTCAATGCAACCGTTGCCAAAACCTCTGTTGCGCTCATTATCGATTGGCATGCTCGAGTGCTTTCGCACGGAGATGAGGTGTTGAAAAAGACGCTTCTTGATGTGGTAGATACCCCCATTAGCCCCGAGTTGATACCGGGAGTTAATGGAGACGAGCCGCATCAGAAGACGCAGGAGGCAATTGGCCCCTACGAGTTGCACGACTTCTTTATCTACCACTTCCTCTTCAAGAAAAATCAGCCAAGTAAGATATTCTATCTTGCACGTGTAGCGTTTGAGGGCATCTATCCTCCCTCGGTGATTAAGCGTTATATGCTGCTTTTCTTCCGTCGCTTCTTTAGTCAGCAGTACAAACGTAATTGTATGCCCGATGGACCTAAGGTGGGAGCGGTAAGTCTCTCTCCTCGAGGGGAATGGCGTATGCCTAGCGATGCTGTTAGCTCGATGTGGATTAGAGAGATTGAGCAGCTCCCCGAGGATTAATCCTCCACACCCTATCACCCCGAGAGTAACTCGCCTTTTTGAGTTTGCTCTCGCCGAGTGGTGAGTTTACTCCGCAGCCTATTCTCAAAAGGGAAATAGGCTGCGGATTTTCTTTTTCTTGGGTAGTAAATTTTCTTTTTTCAGCCAGTTTCCCCCTCTGTTTCTGGCTAGATTCTTTAGCGTTTTAGGCCTGTTTTCTCCATGGAGCTTGAGGGGGATGGATATACTCCTCCTTTGGAGGTAGGGGATGTATTGAGTAGCTGTGGTGCCATGTTTTGTGGCGCGTAGAATAGGAGCGAATGCGGGATTTTTCACTTGTAATCATTTGCCAGAATAGTAATATTTCGCTATCTTTGTAGGGATATTGATGGGTGTGCCTATGCGTAAGAAATAGGGTATAGAGCACCTTTTTTGAAGAAGAAAGCAAGAGAGCACTATGAGCGACGAAAATAATAAGTCAACGGAGCAGCAAGAGTATTCTGCCGGTAGTATTCAGGTCCTTGAAGGGTTGGAGGCCGTGCGCAAACGCCCTGCCATGTACATTGGCGACATCAGTGAGAAAGGGTTGCATCACCTTGTTTATGAGGTGGTAGACAACTCCATTGACGAAGCTCTCGCAGGGTATTGTACGGATGTTAAGGTAACGATCCTTGAGGACAATTCGATCTCTGTAGAGGATAACGGCCGTGGTATCCCTGTGGATATCCATCCCAAAGAAGGACGTAGTGCCCTAGAGGTGGTAATGACCGTATTGCATGCCGGGGGTAAGTTTGACAAAGGTTCCTACAAGGTGTCGGGCGGTCTCCATGGAGTAGGGGTCTCTTGCGTAAATGCTCTATCTACGCATCTTAGAGCCGATGTTTACCGAGATGGTAAGCATTTTGTACAAGAGTTTTCTAAGGGCAAGCCGCTCTACTCTGTAAAAGAGGAGGGAGAAAGCGACCGCACAGGTACTACGGTTACCTTTACTCCGGATAATTCCATTTTTACGGTTTCTATCTATCAGTTTAAGATCTTAGCGCACCGCTTGCGAGAGTTGGCCTTCTTGAATGCCGGCCTTCGCCTTTCCCTTACCGATTTGCGAGAGCGTGATGAGGAAGGAAATCCCTTGACGGAGGTTTTCTATTCGGAGGATGGTCTCAAGGAGTTTGTGCGTTTCATTGATCAGAGTAAGGTCAATTTGCTAGACGATGTTATTCATATCAAGAATGACAAAGGAGAGGTGCCCATTGAGGTGGCAATGACCTATAACCAAGACTATCAGGAGAATGTATACTCCTATGTTAATGATATTAATACCATAGAGGGAGGGACACATCTAACCGGTTTCCGCCGTGCCCTCACTCGTACTCTCAAGCAATACGCTACAGATTCTAAGATGCTTGAGAAGGTAAAAGTAAACGTGGAGGGCGACGACTTTCGCGAGGGGCTTACGGCCGTAATCAGCATTAAGGTGGCAGAGCCTCAGTTTGAGGGACAAACAAAAACTAAGTTGGGCAATAGCGAGGTAATCGGTATTGTAGAGAGTGCTGTAAGCGAAGCTCTTGCTATCTACCTAGAGGAGCACCCTCAGCAGGCTAAGGCAATTGTTGATAAGGTAGTGCTTGCCGCTCAGGCTCGTCATGCCGCAGCGAATGCTCGTAAATTGGTGCTTCGCAAAAGCCCGCTAGCCGCAGGCGGTCTACCTGGTAAGCTCTCGGACTGTACAAGCAAAGACCCTGCCAAGTGTGAGATATTCCTAGTGGAAGGGGACTCGGCAGGTGGAACGGCAAAGCAAGGTCGTGACCGTATGTACCAAGCTATCCTACCCTTGCGAGGGAAGATCCTCAATGTGGAGAAAGCCATGCAGCATAAAGTACTCGATAGTCAAGAGATTCGCAATATATATACTGCTCTTGGGGTTACGATTGGTACAGAAGAGGATAGCAAAGCTCTCAACCTATCGAAACTTCGTTACCACAAGATCATTATTATGACCGACGCCGATGTGGACGGCAGTCATATCGCTACTTTGATCCTAACCTTCTTCTTTCGCAATATGCGCTCCCTCATAGATAATGGATATGTCTATTTGGCTACTCCTCCTCTTTACCTCTGTCGTAAGGGTAAGGAGCAGGCTTATTGCTGGACGGAGCAGCAGCGTAGGGCTTTTATTGATAAGTATGCCGATGGCAACGAGAGTCGCGTGCATGTACAGCGTTACAAAGGTCTTGGGGAGATGATGGAAGAGCAACTTTGGGAAACAACCATGAATCCCGACAATCGCATTCTAAAGCAGATCACCATAGAGAGTGCGGCGAGTGCAGACCGCACGTTCTCGATGCTCATGGGAGAGGATGTACCTCCTCGTCGAGAGTTTATCGAAGATAACGCTACCTATGCTCGCATCGACGCTTAGTTCATCTTCTTGGACTGACCTATCTCCTATGCTTCGCTCCTTGTACGAGACGGCTGATAGTAGTCCGTCTCTCAGGGAGCGAAAGCCTTTGATTGGGCTAACTTGTCACCATACGGAGGCAGGTAACTCTGTAAATGAAGCTTATTCTGAGGCTATATTGCAGGCAGGAGGGCTCCCCGTATTGCTGCCAACAGAGCATACAACAGAGCATGTGGGAGAGCTGCTCGACTCCTTAGATGGCTTATTGCTTACGGGGGGAGGCGATATTCACTCTCCCTTTATGGGAAGGGAACTCACGCGTGAGGTCGGATCAATAGATGTCTGGCGCGATCGTTTTGAGTTAGTTTTGATATTAGAGGCTTCACGTCGTAATATCCCTATTCTTGGGATCTGTCGAGGCTTACAAATATACAATGTAGCAATGGGGGGAACCCTAATCCAAGATATTGCTACAGAGTACCCCAAACCATCTATTGGGCATGATCCTAAGATGGATAAAGAGGTGGGGTGTCATACTATTCGCCTTGCAGAAGGGGACAACCCATTAGTGCAGGTCTTGGGTGTTGTACCCGGCGACGAGCTGATGGTGAATAGTCTGCACCATCAAGCTTTGGGCGAATTGGCCACAGGCTTGCGAGCTTTGGCTCACTCCTCGGATGGGATAGTAGAGGCTGCTACAGCCCTCCCTCACAAAAATTTCTTGGGGGTGCAGTGGCATCCTGAGCATCTTGTACGTCAGCCCGAGGGGGCGTGTATGCGTGGCCTATTCACTTACTTAGTGCAAGAAGCTCGCCTTTACGCTCAAGCCAAAGCACTCCACCAATCGACTATTGTGCTTGATTCGCACACCGATACACCCATGTTTTTTACCCCAGATACAGATCCATCGCATTGGGGAGATACCCTGGTTGATTTGCAAAAAATGAGGGTGGGTAAGGTGGCTTCTACGATTATGGCAGCCTATTTGCCTCAGGGAGAATGTACTGAGGAGGGGCATACGAGAGCACAGCAGTATGCGCTCCAAAAGCTCGAGGAAATACATAAGTATGGTTCGGCTCATCCCTCTTTGGCCAGAGTAGTTAGTTCTTTAGAAGAGATCACATCTTGCCATAAACAAGGGCTTGGCAGCCTAGTCCCCGCTATAGAGAATGGGTATGCGATAGGTCGAGACCTATCTATTATTCAGCGTTTTAGAGACTTAGGAGTTTGCTATATCACGCTGTGCCATAATGGAGATAACGAGATTTGCGACTCCGCACGGCATAGCGAGCACCGCCATCATGGGCTGAGTGTCTTTGGTCGAGAGGTGGTGCTAGAAATGAATCGTCTCGGTATTTTGGTGGATATTTCGCATGCAGCTCCCGAGACTGTGGCGGATGTCTTGGCACTATCTTCGCAGCCTATTATTGCAAGTCACTCATCGTGCTACGCCCTTTGCCCCCATCCTCGCAACCTTAGCGACGAGCATATCAAGGCAATTGCTGCGGCCGGTGGTGTAGTACAGGTCTGTCTCTATGCAGGGTTTATTGCAGAAAAAGAAGAGGAGGCAACGGTACAGAGAGCTGTCGATCACATTGAGCATATTATAGAGATTGCAGGAGTACAAGCCGTAGGTATAGGTTCCGATTTTGATGGAGACGGCAGACTTATAGGGTGCCAAGGAAGTCATGATCTAATCAACTTGACGCTTGAACTATTGCGCCGAGGGCATACAGAAGAAGAGTTACGTGCCATTTTGGGAGGCAACTTCCTCAGAGTGTTGGCGTCCGTAGGGCGTTAAACATATTGGCATGGTATTTGTTTTACTGAGTGAGTATGCTAGGTGCAACGAATAAAAACGAGAGATAACGAAAGATGGCAAAAGGAAATAATAAGCGCAAAATGGGGTTTAACCCCTTGTGGATATATCTCTTGGTAGCAATTTCGCTACTTGGGATTTTCTTTATGCGCTCATCCGATAGCAGCAAAGAATTGAGTTGGAATGAGTTCCAACGAGTTGCTAAAGAAGAAGTTTTTGAGAGTATTACGGTACATCGAGAAGGGAATAAAGTAGAGGCTGTTGTGAAGAAAGACAAACTGTCTCTAGTCTATACGAAGCAAGAACTCGTTGCTTTGCGGAAGTCCTATCTTCCCGGTTTCCAGCAAAACGATCGGTATATTGTATCAACCCAGATACCCTCTGTTGATAACTTTGCGGACTTCTATGAGAAGGCAGGGCTCAAGGCAGAGGTGAAATATGCAAGCCGAGGATTCAGTTTAACCTCCTTCCTTCTCAATTGGTTCCCGATGATTATCCTCATCGTCTTTTGGGTCGTGATCATGCGCAGAATGAATGCCGGAGGCAAAGGTGGCGCCGGTGGAGGTGGTATTTTCAACGTGGGTAAGGCAAAAGCCCAGCTCTACGATAAGACAAATATCGATGTAACCTTCAAAGATGTAGCTGGGCTACACGAGGCAAAGCAAGAGATCGAAGAGATTGTGCATTTCCTCAAAGACCCGAGTAAATACACAGCTCTAGGAGGTAAGATCCCTAAGGGTGCCCTTTTGGTTGGCCCCCCGGGAACCGGGAAAACTTTGCTCGCCAAAGCAGTGGCCGGAGAGGCGCACGTGCCCTTCTTCTCCATGTCGGGTTCCGACTTTGTGGAGATGTTTGTGGGAGTGGGGGCTAGCCGTGTGCGCGACCTCTTTGCTCAGGCTAAGAGCAAGGCTCCTTGTATTGTTTTTATCGACGAAATTGATGCCGTGGGGAGAGCTCGTGGGCGCAATACCAATATGGGCGGTAATGATGAACGGGAGAGCACGCTCAACCAATTACTTACCGAGATGGACGGGTTTGGTTCGAATAGTGGAGTGATTGTCTTGGCAGCTACCAACCGAGTAGATGTACTCGATAGCGCCTTGCTCCGTGCAGGACGCTTCGATAGACAAATCTCTGTAGACCTCCCCGATATAAACGACCGTAAGGAGATCTTCGCCGTCCACATGCGTAGTTTGCGATTAGACCGAGATTGTGATATAGAGCAATTGGCTCGCCAAACTCCGGGCTTCTCGGGTGCCGATATTGCCAATGTGTGCAACGAAGCCGCCCTTATTGCAGCGAGACACGAAAAGAGCGTCATCACAAAAGAAGACTTCATGAGCGCTGTCGATCGTATTATCGGTGGCTTAGAGAAAAAGAATCGTATTGTAACGGAAGAGGAGCGATTGAGTATTGCCATCCATGAGGCTGGTCATGCTACTATCAGCTGGCACCTCCAATATGGCAATCCTTTGGTCAAAGTTACCATTGTACCCCGAGGGAAAGCCCTTGGTGCAGCTTGGTATATGCCGGAGGAGAGACAGATTACACATACTCAAGTGTTGCTTGATGAGATTTGTAGTCTCTTGGGCGGACGTGCTGCCGAAGAGCTCTTTTTGGGACGCATCTCTACGGGTGCTGCCAACGACTTGGAGCGTGTAACACGTATCGCCTACGCCATGGTTGTGTACTATGGTATGAGCGAGAAACTACCGAATATAAACTATCATGAGCAGGGTGGGGATTACTCATTCCAGAAGCCATATAGTGATAATACAGCAGAAGTAATTGACCAAGAAGTCTCTCGCATCATTGCAGAGCAATACGAGAGAGCTAAGCAGTTGCTTCGAGAAAAAACAGAGGGGCATCATCGTCTCTATCAGCAGCTACTGGAGCGTGAGGTCATCTACACTGAGGATGTAGAAGCAATCTTTGGCAAACGCCTTTGGGCTTCTCGTTCGGACGAATTGTTGCTCGCTGCAAAATCCACAGAGTCTCCGTCTGAGGCCCCTGAGGGGGAGAAAGCAACCGAAGGTGGAGGTGAACATCCCTCCGAAGGAGAAGAAACAGACGCTGTTCCGCCTCCTTTTCATCCCTAATTAGCATCTCTAAAAAGTCGATAGTGAGTTCTTTTCAGCCTTGTTGGAGCTTACTATCGGCTTTGATTATGAATAAGTAAATATATCGTACCGCTCAATAGACCTCTATATATGGCTCTTGATAAGAAAAATCTCCTCATCCGATCCCTTTCCGGATTGGTCTATGTCGCTCTCATCGTCTCTTCCCTTTTGTGGGAGAATCCCCTGTTGCGCATCTTGCTCTTTTCCTTCTTTACAGGAGCAATGATTGTAGAGTACAATTTGCTGACTAAGGTCAATCGTCTCCATCCCTTCCGCACGACTTTGGATGTGATTGCCTCGGTATGTGCCGTACTTTCCCCCTATTGTTTTTTAGATTCTGACCTCTATCTTGTTGGGGTTGCTCTCATCTTCTTCTATCTTTTCTACATCTTCTACATAGTGGCTCGTACCATCTTTTCAGATTTGGAGAAGGGGGCAGTTCGTTCGATAGGGAATGTGTTAGTAGGGCAGCTGTATATAACGTTGCCCATGGTACTGACCTCCTTATTTAGTAACCTCATGGGAGGTACCGTGATTCTATTCCTTTTCGTTATCCTATGGGTGAATGATACAGGGGCGTATCTAGTGGGTTCTCTCTTCGGGAAGCACAAATTGTATCCTGCTGTTTCGCCCAAAAAGAGCGTTGAGGGGCTCGTCGGAGGTTTGGTGCTCTCTATCCTCGTAGGGGCTTTATTCGGGTATTTTTCTACGGGAATGGCCGATTGTTGTTTTGATAGTTTCGGCTTCTCACCCTTGAGTCGTACGGATATAATAGTAGGTGGAGGTGATCGCCTGATGGAAGCATTGTCAAAAGCCATATTTTCATTGCTTATTGTTGTGTTGGGTACCTTGGGAGATCTTTTTGAGTCCGTACTCAAGCGTCAGGCCAAAGTAAAGGATTCCGGCAACATCATTCCCGGGCATGGCGGAGTACTAGATCGCCTAGATAGTTATCTCTTTGCTAGCTATATTCTCCTTTTCTTCTCTCTCTCGTCTCTGTTTGTGCTGTTCTAAATGGTATCTTATCGCTCCGTAATCCGACGATATGTAGCTCCCTATAAGGGGTATTTGGGGGGGAGTATCTCTGCAAATGTACTAGCAACGTTACTCAATCTCCTTACTTTTTCGCTCATCATGCCCATTCTTCGTATCCTGTTTGGGATGGAGGAGGGTGAGCATACGTATCAGCCCTTGAGCGAGATTTCTTTTGAGGGCTTCTCTACCATCTCTGCATGGGGTAATGCCCTAATGAATAACTTCAGTTACTATGTAGAGCAACTGATTTACCAGTACGGAGCGAGTACTACACTACTTATTTTATGCCTCTATTTGGTGGGGATGACCCTTGCCAAGGTAGGGGTTAATTATTTGGGACTTTGGTTGTTGGTCCCTGTGCGTACGGGGGTCGTACGTGACTTGCGTAATCTTCTTAACGACAAGATAACCGCTTTCCCCATGTCTTTTATGAGCGATGAACATAAGGGGGATATACTTGCTCGCATATCGGGGGATGTAACGGATGTTGAGTCTACGATTGTGGACTCTCTAGAAATGATCATCAAGAATCCGATACTTCTCTTGATCTACATATTGGCTCTATTCTTACTCAGCTGGCAGCTTACTTTGTTTGTTATAGTTGTACTGCCTCCCGCAGGGTATATTATGGGGCTTATTGGTAAGAAGCTCAAGCGTCAGAGCTTGGAGAGTCAGAATCGCTGGGGGGCCCTTATGTCTCAAGTAGAGGAGACGCTCGGGGGCCTTCGCATTGTCAAGGCTTTTGGTGCCGAGGAGAAGATTCGCACTCGATTTAGGACTTCTAACGAGGAATATAGGAGGCTTGTCTCGAGTGTTTACCGCCGTCAGCAATTGGCACACCCCGTGAGTGAATTCTTGGGAACCGCCACTATTGCCATCATTTTGTGGTATGGAGGAAGCCTCATTTTGGGTGGAAGCAGTATTATCTCTGCCCCCGTTTTCATATACTACCTTATTGTCTTTTACAACATCATTAACCCGGCTAAAGATTTTAGCAAGGCTGTTTATTCTGTACAGAAAGGACTTGCCTCCATGGAGCGTATTGAGCGTATCTTGGAGGTGGACAACCCAATAAAAGACCCCAAAGAGCCTAAGGAACTCCGCTTTGAGAGGGAGATTCGCTTTGAGAATGTCTCTTTCGGGTACGATGCTCGTACGCGAGTGCTCTCCAATCTCAATCTGACCATTAAGAAAGGGCAGACGGTTGCTTTGGTGGGAAGCTCGGGATCGGGGAAAAGTACGTTGGTTGATTTGATCCCTCGCTTTTGGGATGTCACGGAGGGGTGTATCTCCATAGATGGTACCGACCTTCGGGAGGTTGCTGTGCGCGATTTACGTGCACTTATTGGCAACGTTAATCAGGAGCCTATTCTCTTTAACGACACTATTTATAACAACATAGCGTTTGCCCCTCTCAGCGTGACGCAGGAGGAGGTGGAGCATGCAGCCACTATTGCCAATGCACACGGCTTTATCTCTCGTCTCCCCGAGGGCTATCAAACCAACATTGGAGATCGAGGGAATAAACTTAGTGGGGGCGAACGCCAGCGCCTCAGCATTGCTCGCGCCATACTCAAAAACCCTCCAATTCTTATTTTAGACGAGGCAACATCTGCTCTAGACAACGAAAGCGAGCGGCTTGTGCAGGACGCCATCGAACATCTTTTGCGCGACCGTACCACAATCGTAATCGCACACAGACTCTCTACTATTGTGGATGCTGATGTTATCTGTGTGCTAGACCACGGTACTATTGTGGAGCAAGGCTCCCATGCCGACTTGCTGGCTCTCAATGGAGCCTACGCCAAACTGTACAGACTACAGGTGGCGCGTGAGGAGCTAATTCCCTAGCTTATTCTTTCTTTTTCAGACGATGATGGAACAGCTCAGGCACCTCCCCATAGCTAAGAGTAATGCTAATCGTTTGCTGGTCATGGCCTATCTCGCAGGGGAATTCCCTCGCGTTCGGGAGACTCTCCTTTCACAAGGGGATTGGGAAGACTGTCCGGACGATGTGCGTATTATGTGTCGCGTGCTCCAAGAGATGGGGGCGACGTCGGGGGCAGAGACTTCATCAGATACTCCCTTTACCCTTCTTGATGTGGGAGCTGCCGGTACGGTACTTCGCTTTGTAACGGCGTTGGCTGCTGTGGGGACCGAGAGGCCTTTGCAGATAACAGGAACAACGCGCCTAAAGAACCGTCCTCTACGCCCTTTGCTGGACGAGCTCAAGGCTTTGGGTGCGGACATTCGAGGGGAGTGGAGCGAGGAGAATGCCCACGATCCCCTTACTATATATCCTCCGTCCCGACCATTACGTGGGGGGACGCTTTCGAGTACATTCGATAGGCAGAGTAGTCAGTTTATCAGTGCTTTGTTGATGATTGCCCCCTACTTTTCCGCTCCCTTTACCATCCCCGAGCTCCCGAGGCGAGGCAATAGTTACCCTTATATAGACTTGACTCTCGCTATGATGAGAGAAGCCGGGGCGGATTGGAGCTATACAGAAACAGGGGTTGTGGTAAAGCCCGGAGGCTACAGTGGCGATAGGTTGCTAGAGATGGCTCGCGTTCCGGAGATGGATTGGAGTGCCGCGTCGTACGCTTTCGGCTGGAGTGCTGTGGCACATCGTCCTGTTTTCTTACCTTCTCTTCGGGCGTCCGATAGGCAGGGGGACAAGGCTATCGTTGGCTTTATGCGCCCTTTGGGAGTTGAGGCTCGGTTCCTAGAGGGGGGAGGCGTAGAGCTTATCCCTACCGATGTGCCCCGTTTGGCGTGTTACACTCCGGAGGGGCTTAACGAGGTGCCGGATCTTGTCCCCACACTGGTGGTGACGGCTCTCATGCGCCGGCAGCCTTTTCTGATGAAAGGGGTAGCCTCTTTGCGTCTTAAGGAGAGCGATCGTCTTCGGCAGCTTGTGGAGACAGCGGCCCTCTTCGGATTTCGTTTACATGAGAGCGACGACGCGTTGGCTTGGGATGGTACATTCTCTCCTGTGGAGGCGCAGCGTACTATCCTCGTGGATACGGCGGAGGACCATCGGATGGCTATGGCGTGGTCCATTGCGAGCATCCTTTACCCCCAAGTGCAGTACACGGATGCTTCGGTCGTATCGAAGAGCTACCCGGGCTTTTGGCGAGAGTCCATCTTCGCAGCCCTTCCGCATTGACTTCGGACTTATCTCCTAGAGAGATAGAAAAGGCCCCCGATAGGAGATGAACTATCGAGGGCTTTTTACTTTCGGAGGCAGATCCTCCAGAATGGGTTGCTGTTACTTTGCCGGAGCTAGCTCTATGGTAAAGTGACGCATCACGGGGAGCTCTTCTGTGATTACGTACCCCCTTGTAATGCTTTCTCGCCTATCGAACACATTCTTCACGGCGGCCGCGATTACATCCATGTGATTATTGGTGTAGGTACGGCGTGGAATGGCAAGACGCAGCAACTCCAGACGCGGATAGCGATTCTCGCGTGTGATGGGGTCTCGGTCGGCTAGGATGGATCCGATCTCTACCCCACGTATGCCTGCCTCCAGGTAGAGCTCGATACCTAAGGTCTGCGCGATAAATTCTTCTTTGGGCACGTGCGTAAGGATCTTCTTAGCGTCGAGGAAGATGGCGTGCCCTCCTGCCGGACGCTGGTAGGGGATGCCGTATTCGTCGAGCTTGCGCCCTAGGTAGGCGACCTGTTCGATGCGTGTTTCGAGCGTATCGAACTCAGTACCTTCGTCCAGCCCCTGAGCCAAGGCGTTCATGTCACGTCCGGAGAGACCTCCGTAGGTGATGAAACCTTCATTCATAACGCAGAACATCTGGCAGCGACGCCATAGCTCTTTGTCTCGGAAGGCGAGGAATCCGCCCATGTTCACAATGGCATCTTTCTTGCTGGACATGGTCATGATATCGCCGTAGCTGAGCATCTCGCGCACGATCTCCTTGATGGATTTATCCTGATAGCCCTCTTCGCGAGTCTTGATGAAGTAGGCATTTTCTGCGAATCGTGCGCCGTCTATCTGCACGAGGATGCCGTATTTGTGACACAGTTCGCTGGTCTCGCGGATGTTCTTCATCGAAACGGGTTGCCCTCCGGCCGTGTTGTTGGTTACGGTGAGCACGCAGCAGGGGATGCGATCTTTGGGAGTTTCCTTTAGTACCTTCTCGAGTTTTTCGAGGTCCATTTCGCCCTTGAAGGGAATTTCCAGTTGCGTATCTGCCGCTGCGTCTATAGTGCAATCTACGGCTGCTGCCTTACGGAATTCGATATGTCCCTTGGTGGTATCGAAGTGCGAATTACCAGGCACTACGTCACCTGCCTTTACGATGGTGGAGTAGAGTACATTCTCGGCAGCGCGCCCTTGGTGGGTGGGGAGGAAGTATTCGAACCCGAGGATCTCTTGGATGGCTTTTCGCATTTTGTAGTACGAGGTCGCACCTGCGTAGCTCTCGTCTCCCAGCATCATGGCGCTCCATTGTTTGTCGCTCATGGCGCCGGTGCCGGAGTCGGTTAGGAGGTCGATAAATACCTGTTCGCTGTGGAGGTTGAAGAGGTTGTATTTGGCCTCGCGTATCCACGTTTCGCGTTCTTGTCGTGTGCTCTTGCGGAGCTGTTCTACCATCTTGATGCGGTAGTTTTCAGAAAAGGGAATTTCCATGAATTCTACTGATTAAAATGAATTTAGAGTGATTTTGCCGGGAGTTACTCGTTCCCTTCGCCGGGATTGGGCGTGGGAGTTGTACCACCGGGGTTGGGAGTTGTGCCACCAGGTGTGGGGATTGTACCACCGGGGATGGGCTTCTTTTTGGAGCCCTTTTTTGAGGGCATCTTTGACCCGTACTCGGGGTGTGTAAATTACCTTGAGTTTGTCGATCATCTCCATTGTGACGCCTTCGGCGGTCTCAGCTCCGGTGCCTGTTTTGGTGGTGAGACTGGGGCGGAAGGTCCCTAGGTCGCCACAATCAACGCTTTTTCCTTCGCGCAATTGCTCAACGAGTACCTTGCCGGCACGGTCGAAGACGGCTTTAACATCTGCCGATGAGATGGTGGTTTCGTCCGCTACCTTGTCTATAAATTCCTCAAAGGTCACATCCGAGGACAAATAAATGGCGGGAAACCAGCGTTTTTTCTTCTCGTCTTTTCCAAATCCAACTTGGCGTTCTACGGCTTTAATCTTGATCATGCTAATTGGTTATTAATAAGTAAGTTATAAATGTTTCGCTCTTGCTCAGATTCTCTTCCGAACGAAAATAAATTTTCTTCCGAACGAAAAATAATTTTCTTCCGCACAAAAATCCAGGGGTGTGCGCACGCCCTCCCAAAGGAGTGCCGACCCATCTTTTTCTCCCCGCGCATTGGCGCGTCGGGTCGTCTTCATTCCTCCCCCTGGGAGAGGGAATCCAAACTTCTCATGTAGGGCACTGCGTTGCATTTTCTTGGCTTTTCTTCCTTCGAATACAATTTGAGCACAAGTATAATAAATGTTTTCAAAATGTACAAGGATTCGGTCGAAAATCTGACACAGAGCCACCTTTTAGAGGGGATCTACGTCGAAGAGGATACGAGAGCGTCGGGCAGAAAGCGAGGTACGCTCCACCTGATGGAGGATGCTTTTTAAGGCTTCGCGAATCTGCTTTGCCGAGTAGTTGGGAGCCAACTTGAGGGTAATCTGCCGAATGTACATGAGTCGTACGCGAGATACATAGGGCTTGATGGAGGCGGATACGTGAGCTAGTCCGGGGTAGCTCCCGAAGTGCCGGGAGAGGAGCGTTGCCGTCTCTATTGCATCTTCTTCCCTCGTGCTTTTAACTACTACCTGAATGATCCGCTCGTAGGGAGGGAAGCCGAAAAATGTGCGCTCCTGTAGTACCAACTCCGCGTACTTCTCTCTCAGTTCGCGAGAGGGCATGTCGAGATACTGGAAGAGAGGACGCTGCGTATCACTTGTTTGTAGGAGCATGAGGGCTTCGGGGTACTTCACAGCCAAGCGGTAGAGGAGGGCGAAGACTAATTCGTCCGTACGGAAGTCGGGTAGGGCGAGCATGGCATCAAGTTGGGGTACCGCAACTAGTCCTACCCCCTGAATCGGGGCAAAGTGTGTGAGCATTTGGGTACCCACGTAGAGGGAGGCCTTCCCCTCCGCTAGCGCACTTCGGATGTGGCTTCGCTTTTCCTTGCCGGAGGTCGTATCGGCGTCAATGCGTACGATCTCCTCCTCGGGGTAGAGCGTGGCTAGTTCGTCCTCAATGCGTTCCGAACCGTAGCCTACCTTCTTCAGCTCCTCCCGATCCGCTCCACAGTGTGGACATTGCGGCGGTAGTGATAGATTGTAACCGCAGTAGTGGCAGGTGAGCCGATTCTCCATCTGATGGTAGGTGAGGCTTACATCGCAATGTAGGCAACGGATGCTTTTGCCACACTTCTGGCACAAGATATAGGGTGCGTATCCGCGTCGAGCACTTACCAAAACTACCTTCTCACCCTTTTTTAGCGTCTCGGATATGGCCTCTCGAAGGGGGAGGCTCAGTAACGTCCCCGTCTTGAGGCGGCGAGTCGTGCGCTCGTAGTCCAAATCGATGGTGCGAAAGGTGGCTAGGGTAAACGACTCCTGAGACGCTGTAGCGGCATACTTGTCGTTGGCGACGTTGTGGTACGTCTCCATGGAGGGAGTTACGGAGGTGAGAAGTAGGGGAATCTTGCCCTTTGTAGCTCTGTAGGCGAGTAGGTCTCGGGCATTGAAGCGAGGTGCCGGCTCCTGTTGCTTGTAGAGAGGATCCTGCTCCTCAGCTACGATGATGAGTTCGACCCCCTCCAATGGAAGTAGAGCCGCCATGCGACTTCCCACGACGATAAGAGGGGCGTCGCTCTCTGTTAGGCGATAGCGTAGGGAGGCTCGTTCGCGATCGGATAGGCTGCTGGTGTAGAGGTAGAGAGGCGTCTCTACGGGGAGCTTTAGTTGGGAGCAAAGCGAGGGGAGGTCGCCCTCTAATCCGCTACTCTGGGGGAGTAAAAGGAGCACGCGTCCTCCTCGTGCTAGCACGGCGGCCGAGTAGGCTCCAATTCGCTCCAGTTCATCGCTGTACGTTGCAGCGGTGTAGTAGTTGGGACGATCGCTCTCCAAAGGTGGAAGATTCGGGTCTATTTGATACTCAGGAGGGCGGTCGGTAGAGGCATATTGCCGAAAGGAGCGTTCCAGCACCCCTTCGGAGAGGAGGTAACGCAGGGCGTTTTGTCGGTTGCTATCCCCTGCGATCAGTTCTTTTTCGCGGACGGAGCCGGAAAGGGAATGCTCCTGATCGGGGAGAAGCTCCACAAAGCGGTAGAGCAATCGCATCCGAGCAGGTCTTCGCTTATAGGCATCCAAGAGCAGGTTCAGAGCATCGTCCGATTGGTACTTGGGGTTTAGGTAGAGCCATCGCTCCCCGATTCTTTTTTCTACTCCCCGTACTCGCTCCTTTAGGGAGAGGACGCCGTGGGCTACGAGCTGGTCGAAAATGGAGAGTTTATTGCGCCCCGGGATGTATTGCAATAGGGTTTCGAAGTGGATCCCTTTGCCTGTGATTGAGCGGAGATTCTCAACTACTTCGCTCTCAGTGCGCCCGAGGGAGGCGTCGGAGTCGGCTTGCTCGAAATCAATAAGTACCTCCGTTCGGCTCTCGGGTAGGAGTGTGGCAGGCAGAGCCGCGTGCAGCAGATCTCCCGGCGTTGCCATGTAGTAATGGGCAGCCCAGAGCCATGAGTCGATCTCTTCTTGGGAAATAATGGGAGCGTCGTCCGGTAGGTATCCTAAGGACTTTACCTTGTGCGTCTCCACTCCCAACGGAAGCGTGGGAGAGAGGCTCGCTATGATACCTACGTAGATGCGCTTCGCCCCGAATTGTACGACGCAGCGCATACCTACTCGCACTTTCGCCTCAAGCTCTTGGGGCACTCGGTAGTGGTAAAAGTCGCTTAGGCTTAGTGGGAGCAGTACGCCGGCGTACAACATAGTGGTTTAGTTACCGGAGAGGTAGCGGTGCATATTGGCTGCAGCTCGCCGACCGTCGCCCATGGCTAGGATGACCGTTGCGCCCCCTCGTACGATGTCGCCTCCGGCATACACATCCGGCAAGTCGGTCGCTCCGAGTTCGTTCACAACGATGGTACCCTTGGGAGTTACATTGAGTCCCGAGAAGGTATTAGGGATAAGAGGATTGGGCGATACCCCGATGCTGACGACAACTACCTCTACAGGGATCTCCTCAATGGCTCCCTCTATAGGTATCGGCTTACGGCGCCCTGATGGATCGGGTTCTCCTAGCTCCATCTTCTGTAGGCGCATCTTGGCAACGTGTCCCCTCTCATCGGCAAGATATTCGATAGGGTTGTGCAGCGTAAGGAACTCTACCCCTTCTTCCTTGGCGTGGGCTATCTCCTCTAGGCGCGCCGGCATCTCCTCTTCGCTACGGCGGTACACAATCATGGCGCGCTCAGCCCCTAGTCGTTTGGCTGTACGTACACTATCCATAGCGGTATTCCCGCCTCCTATCACGGCTACGTGCTGTCCGCGGAAAACAGGAGTCTCGCTATCAGGATCTCCTGCGTTCATCAGGTTCACACGCGTTAAGTATTCGTTAGAAGACATTACGCCGATGAGGTTTTCCCCAGGGATGTTCATGAAGTTGGGCAACCCCGCTCCTGAGCCGACGAATAGCCCCGAGAATCCCATCTCGTGCAAGTCGTCGTACGAGAGGGTAGCCCCTATTATAGTATTGGTCTCAAAGGAGACACCCATTTGTTTGAGCAGCTCTATCTCCGCATCTACCACCTTATTGGGCAGACGATACTCGGGGATACCATACTTTAGTACGCCCCCAATTTCGTGCAGAGCTTCGAATACCACCACTTCGTACCCTAGCTTTGCCATATCTCCGGCAAAGGACAATCCGGCAGGGCCGCTCCCCACAACAGCAATCTTTTTGCCCGTGGGAGGGGCTAAAGTTGGCATCTCAACGGCGTTGTGCTCTCGAGCCCAATCTGCGGCGAATCGCTCTAGGTAACCGATGGCAACAGCCGGTTTCTTCATCGTTTGGTATACGCACCGACTTTCGCATTGGCGCTCTTGAGGGCAGACACGACCACAAACGGCAGGCAAACTGGTTGTCTCTCGTAGCGTGGAAGCTGCGGCAGCAAAATTCCCTCGCTCTATTTCCTTTATAAAAGAGGGGATATGGATGCCGACGGGGCACCCCTCCATGCAGGTTGGTTTAGCACAGTCTAGACAGCGACGAGCCTCCACAAGGGCTTGCTCCTCGGTTAACCCTTGGTTTACCTCTTCTGTGAGTGTAGTGATGCGGTACTGGGGGTCTAGTTCGGGCATTTGGGCACGAGCTATGGCGGTTCGCTCTTTGGGGGAGTGGCTCTTGCGTAGCTCTTCTCGCCAAGCTAGCTTTCGGCGTTCGGCAATTAGTTCATTCATTTCCATTGCAGTAGATATTAGAGGATTATTTACCGACGTCTTTATAGGAATTAAGACGCATCAATAGCTCATCAAAATCTACTTGATGGGCATCAAACTCCGGTCCATCAACGCAAACGAATTTGCGCTTCCCTCCCACCGTTACACGGCAGGCTCCACACATTCCGGTGCCATCCACCATAATGGTATTGAGCGAGGCTATTGTGGGGATTTGGTACTTTGCCGTGAGAGCGGAGACAAATTTCATCATAATGGCAGGGCCGATGGTTACGCACTTATCTACCTTTTCTCTTAAGATTACTTCCTCTACACCCTCGGTTACGAGTCCTTTCTTTCCTAGAGAACCATCGTCGGTCATAATGAGGACTTCGTCGCTGGCCTGGCGCATCTCCTTCTCTAGGATAATGAGATCTTTGGTGCGGGCTGCAAGTACTACAATTACCCTGTTGCCGGCTGCATGAAAGGCCTCTACAATGGGGAGCAATGGGGCAACGCCAACACCACCTCCGGCACACACAACTGTGCCTACTTTCTCTATCTCGGTAGCCTGCCCAAGGGGACCTACAATGTCGTGTACGTAGTCTCCTTCGTTGAGGGCAATCAATTTCTTGGACGATTGTCCTACACCTTGTACTACCAAAGTAATGGTTCCTTGGTTGAGGTCTGCACTTGCAATGGTTAGTGGAATGCGCTCGCTATGGGCATCGGCGCGCACTATTACAAAGTTGCCTGCACGCCTAGCTTTGGCAATACGCGGAGCCTCAATACGCAGCATAGCTACGTTTGGGGAGAAGTATTTCTTCTTTACAATCAAATTCATTTCTCTTTTTCTTTCGGAAAATGTATAGTGGGGAATGGGTTACAAACCAGGCCAGAGATCTGAGCAATCTTTGGGGTCTATAGCCTCTACCTTTTGTTCGATATTGTCTTCGAGATTTGGGAAAAAGTCGAAGTCCGTTTTACTCTCAAGTTCATCTATGGAGCACGCTAGAGGAGCTAATCCGCCCTTTAGTTGTTTGCTGCTTTCGTGACTAATCCAGAAGCCGAGAGCTCTCCACTCTCCCCCCTTTTCTACAAGGATTGCCATCCAATAGTTGCGTGGTACAGCGATTTTACCACCCGAGAGGGAGGGGTAGATGCCTTCGGGAGTGAGAGTGCCCCCCTTGGCAATATACATTTTATCGGTTAGAGCTTCGTTACGAGCCCACTTCTGTACTACCTCCTCAAGTTGCCGCCAAGCTACTTGGTTAAAAGCCGCTTTCTGAGGGCTCATATTGGAGTAGTAGAATGTTTGTCGGTTGGCTTCTTCTGAGAATACACGGTCGTGGGATGCTACCAAGTGCCCTCGGTCGTATCCTTCGAATGAGGATTTATTTACTTCGTACTGAGCCGGAATAAAGGGATCCCATGCCCAGGCATTGGTACGCTTTACATTGGTTTGTTTCGTGTAGTTATCGAAGCTAAAGCAAACCCAAAGGGCATGATGTAACTTGATATCGTACTCAAGAGAATAGTTTACCCGAGTGCCGTTGTTTACTCGATGTGTTATGAAAAAATCCCCTTCACGTCCACGCACTTTGGGGCATTCTAGTAGAGAGGCATCTCCCGTGCCATCGGGGATATAGGGAGGTTGTGGCTTTTGCCTTGATTGACAGCCCCAGAGACCACTTCCTAGTAGCAGGGCTGTGATGCATCCTAAGATGAGTTTACTGGATTGTTTCATACTAGTTTGTTTGTTTTAGATAGGGAGATGCTTTTATGAGTTCCTTTTGTTGTGGTAGTTTCCCTCCTGCAAAGGTACCAATTAACGCTAAAACCTTATATCAGCCCTGTACCAAAGCCCCTATTTATAAAATATAGCCCCCTCCCATAGGGGGAGAGGGGGTGTTTCCGGTTACTTTACAGCTAGCATTCGTTGGATGGGGAGCAAGGCTCGCTCTCGCACCTCGGGAGCAATTGTCACTACATGCTTCTCGTCGCGTAGGGCATCGCGTAGGTCAGTGAGTGTAGTGAGTTTCATATATTCGCAGTAGTGCTCTCGGGTGATGGGGATGAACTCAAGATGGGGATATTGGTGTACGAGTTCCGTAATAGCTTCCTTTTCGGTCGCTACTACAAATTGTTTTTTCTCGCTTTGAGCCGGATGCTTTAGGATGCCCGAGGTAGAGCCTACAAAGCAGCGAGGATGCTCCAAGATGCTCTTGTCTCCACAAGCAACTGACTCCGGATGGATGAGAATATCAGCATTGGGATAACGCTCAAGATACTCGCGGATGAGCTCGCCTGTTATATGTCTATGTACATAGCAATCGCCCTGCCAGAGATCCATATTACGCCCTGTTTTGAGGTTGATGTACTCCCCTAAGTTTTTGTCCGGCCCGAAGAGGATGGGGACATCGAGGGGCAATGTCTCTATCACCTTGAGGGCATTGGCACTCGTTACGCAGTAGTCTGTTTCTGCCTTTACGGCAGCCGATGTATTTACGTAGCTTACAATAAGACCGTTGGGATGGTATTTACGCCAAGTTGCCAGCCCTGCGGCCGTGACACTCTCGGCTAGGGAGCATCCGGCATTCTCTACAGGGATGAGCACTTTCTTCTCAGGAGAGATAATTGCAGCCGTCTCTGCCATAAAGTGGACTCCGCAGAATACAATAACTTTTGCCTCTGTGGTGGCTGCGAGTTGGGATAAAGCCAAGGAGTCGCCTAGTATATCGGCAACAGCCTGCACCTCGGGACGAGCGTAATAATGCGCGAGTATAACAGCATCACGCTCCTTCTTTAGTTGTGCAATCTCTTCTGCAAGTGCCCTAACGTCTTCGTTGTTGTTCATTTTCTATCCCTTTTTGTTGAGCTAAAATCCTATTGTATAAAGTTCATGCTAATGTCGAGAGCCTTTACGGAGTGAGTCAGAGCCCCCACACTGATGTAGTCTACCCCCAATGCTGCAACCTCTCGGATGCGCTCGAGAGTCATATTGCCTGAGGCCTCCACTGCGCAGCGGTGATTGATCAAACGGACTGCCTCCAGCATAGCTTCGTTGTTCATATTGTCTAACATAATAATGTCTGCGCCGGCAGAGAGTGCCTCTTCCACCTCCTTGAGGCAGGTTGTCTCTACCTCTACCTTAACGGAGAGGGGAAGTTGGGAGTGTACCATCTCTACTGCCTTTGTGATGCTCCCCACGGCCTTGATGTGGTTGTCTTTGAGCATAATCATATCGTACAAGCCCATACGATGATTGCGCCCACCGCCGTGTCTAACGGCCATTTTATCGAGAAGTCGTAGCCCGGGAGCTGTCTTGCGCGTATCCAGGATATGCGTACTGGTGCCTTCGCAAGCGGTCACATAACGGTGCGTTTCGGTAGCGATGCCAGACATCCGTTGCATAAAGTTTAGGAGGAGCCGCTCAGCTGTAAGGAGGGTAGCATAAGAGGCGGTGATAGCCATAATCTTATCTCCCTTCTGTACGGAGTCTCCGTCATTTACGAAGAGTTGTACCTTGTTGCTCCCACGCTTGTCGAGTACTCGTTGGGCTATCTCAATACCTGAGATAATACCGGGGGCTTTGGCTGTGAGGAGTGCTGTTGCCTCGGTTACATCAGGGAAGATAGATTCTGTGGTAAGGTCGCCTTGAGCAATATCTTCATCAAAGGCAAGATCGATAAGACGATCTATTTTTTCTAATTCGTCGTGAGTTGCTTTCATAGAGAAACCGGGCTGGGAGTAAACGTAAATACTTGTTTTATACTCTCTTGAGTAATGATGGAATGATATGCTTTGTCGTTGGGGAGTGTCTCGGGGTAGTCACTGCGGAAGTGCCCACCTCGGCTCTCTTTCCGTTCAAGAGCAGCTTTCACCAAACAACGAGCTAGGTGTAGTCTTTGGGAAACAACGAGGGCAGATAAGAGATGTTGCGCAGGAGATGAGATTCCCGAGATAAGCCTATCGAGCTCCTCTAAAGCGATAGAGAGAGAGGCTTCGGTACGTACAATTCCTACGTATTTCATGAGCAATTTCCCGAGTTGTAGCATGTAGCCCTTTCCTTCTTGCTCTCTCCACTCTTGCTCTTGAGCTACCGAAGAGAGGGGGAATTGCCGGTGGAGTAATGGAGACTCTGGAGGAAGAGATTGAGGATTGGGGTGCTGATGGATGTGCTCTGCAATGCGTTTACCAAAAACAAGACACTCAACAAGGGAATTAGAAGCTAGGCGATTGGCACCCATCACTCCCGTAGAGGCGACCTCTCCCACGGCGTAGAGTTGTCGTACAGAAGTAGCCCCATTGAGATCCGTTGCCACCCCTCCCACAGTATAATGGGCTGCAGGAGCTACGGGTATCTCTTGTGTGAGATCCAACCCTATATCGGCACAATGTTGGGCGATGGTAGGGAAGCGATGGCGTATGTGCTCGGCATCAAGGTGACGCAAGGAGAGGGTAACACTATCCCCTCCCTCGGCTTCTATTTGATGGAAGATTTCGCGTGCCACTACATCTCGGGGCGCAAGCTCTGCCAGCGGATGCTTTGCCAGCATAAAGCGTTCCCCCGATTGATTGTAGAGGTGCGCTCCTTCCCCTCGTACTGCCTCGCTGATGAGAAAAGAGGCCTGCCCCGGCACGTATAGAGCCGTTGGGTGGAATTGTACAAATTCGAGATCTCGCAGCGTGGCTCCTGCCGCTAGTGCCATCCCCAATCCGTCTCCTAGAGCCGTAGGCGGGTTGGTTGTGGGGTGGTAGAGTGCTCCGGCACCACCGGTAGCTAGAATGGTTGCATGTGCGGTTATTGTTTCCGTCTGATGCGACTTTTGATCGTAGGTGTAAAGTCCGAAGCATTGCCCTTGTGTTACAACTAACCCTAGTGCAAAGTGGTGATCTAGGATCTTTATATTGGCTGTTTTGCGCACTTGCTCCGTCATAAAGGAGGTGACCATTCGGCCTGTGGCATCTCCTCCGGCATGCAGAATCCGTCTGTGGTGGTGTCCGCCTTCTAACCCTAATGCCAAATGACCATCTTCGGTATCGAAGTGCATCCCTAAGTCGATCAATTCTTCGATACGTTGCGGAGCTTCTTCTGTTAGGATTCGTACAGCGGCCTCGGAGCACAGTCCTCGCCCTGCCTCAATGGTATCTTCGAAATGATTTTTAGGGGTGTCGTTGGCTTCTGTTACGGCAGCCATCCCCCCTTGAGCGAAATAGGAATTACTCTCCTCTAGGGTAGTGCAGGTAACAAGAGCTACAGAGCCTTTGGAGGACAATAAGTGTGCGGTATATAAGCCTGCAAGCCCCCCTCCTACTACTACATAGTCGAACTGCATCATATAGCGTCTCTTCTCTCTTCCAATTGAACGTTGGGGCAAAGGTACTCTTTTATTTATGATAAAATCAGGGAAAGAGGGCAGTGCAGATTCCAGTATCAAGTGCAATGGTATGACAAAAGTAATGCAAGGACTTCATTCGGGGATTTAAAGTCCAAACTTTTCCTAGGTCTGTTGTTTAGCAGCATCCTGATATTTCGTATTTGTTTGTCATCAACATCTTTGAACGAAGTTCCTTTGGGTATGTATTGCCAAATGAAACGCATTCGCCTATCTCATGATACGGGTTGGGAGGCTCGTTATGGTATTTACCTCGATGATGGTTGGTACTATGTCTATCGTAGCGAGATACTTCTCAATCGCTTCCTTATTGAACCGGCGACAGAGAATACTTATTGCATCTCGCGAGTGCAATACTGTCGCAACCACCCGCAGGGAAAAACGTATCAAGCTCTCATCGAAGCTCTTTGGGAGGATGGCCTGGATATGTCTGATTGTTCTCAATATGACGCTTGATGTACAGATGTGAAGGTTGTAGTCTATCTTCTCGCCTTTGACGCCTTTCTAGTCTGGTGTATAGGATTCTTTTTCTTTGAAACCCTTTAGAGATGTGCGGATTTTCTCCGCTAGATTGGGATAGCTTCGCTAAATTTGTAGAACAATTCGAGATTGACTTACTTGATTGTTTGTGAGTATAAAGGAGTCTTGATTGCAGAAGGTACAAATATGAAACTAAACGATATCGATATTGAGGTAGAGCAAAAGCCTATAAAGAACCTCCATTTGGCGGTCTACCCACCGGATGGGAGGGTACATGTATCTGCACCAGAAAGCTATTCAGAAGAGCAGATTCGTTTGTTTATTCTCAAGAAATGGGTTTGGATCATTCAGAAACGTAAAGACGTAACATCCTATACTGTACAGGATGAGCGCGAATACGTATCCGGAGAAGCACGTTATTACAAAGGAGGCTTATATCGCCTTAAAGTAATAAGAGACAACAGTTGTACCCACCACGTAGGGTTAGAGGGAGACTATATCAAAGTGTATGTCCATGAGCGCACTACCAAAGAGAATATTGCCAATGTTCTCTGGGCTTGGTATAAGGAGCAGCTTACTCCAGTCCTTGAGCAATATGTCGCAAAATGGGAGAACATTCTTGATGTCAAAGCCTCAGAATGGACGATTCTTCAAATGCCGTCTAGCTGGGGCAAGAGTCATAAAGCTACCGGTAAGATCAAATTTAATCTCCAGTTGGCAAAGAAACCTTTGAACTGTATTGAGTATGTTGTTGCTCATGAGTTGATTCACCTTATAGAGCAGAACCATACCGATAAATTCCATCACATCCTTGGGATGTATCTCCCAGAGTGGAGAAAGATTAAAGAACAATTGAATGAATTCCCTCTATAATATGGCTAACTATCAAGAACAAAGGGAGCGAGACTATCAGAGTACTCTTGTAAAGAGGTTCCAAAAAGAATTGGGATATACCTACCTTGGCAACTGGCAATATGCTCAAGGAGCTGCAGTTAATGATCAAGGGAAGGCAAATTTTCCGATCCTTGATGATGAGGTACGAGCTTTCTTGACGAAGCAAGGGCGTACAGAGTTGCAAATAGAGGATGTATTAACTCAATTAAAGAGCAAGGCGCGTCTTGCCGATCCGAAGAAGAATAGCCTAACCCAGTGTAATAATGAGTTATACGATACGCTCATAATGGGTGTAAAATCGCTGTCCACCCTAGAAGGCACTCATGAAGATGTGATGCTATTCGACTTTGATAATATTAGCAATAATCATTTTGCCATTGTCGAAGAGGTAAGCTATATCGATCCTCTATTGGGCAAGAACAAGCGTCCGGATATTGTTGTCTATGTGAATGGTATTGCTCTTGCTGTCATCGAATTGAAGCGCAGTCTTGTCAATTACGAGGAGGGAATCAAGCAACATCTGAGCAACGAACTTGATTTTATCCCTTCTTTCTTCACTACGGTACAGTTCACCATTGCATCTAACGATGGTGTGGACTTCTGTTATGGAACGATCGGCACACCTCTGGCCTTCTGGTGTAAGTGGAAGAGAGACACAACTAAGGTGGGCGATACCCTCTCTGAGCAGGAAGCTTACTCCATGTTCTTCAACAAAGAAAACTTTATGTTCTTCTTCCGTTACGGTGTACTCAACGATGGTGGTGTGAAGAAGGTACTGCGTCCTCATCAGATCTATGCAATCAAAGCAGCTGCAGGCCGAATGCCCAAGAAAGAAAGCGGTGTTATCTGGCATTCGCAGGGATCGGGTAAGAGCCTTACAATGGTGGCGTTGGCGGCTTATATTCGTAGGAACTATCAGAATCCGAGGGTCGTTGTTATCACAGACCGTAAGGAACTTGATATACAACTTGCCAACACCTTCATCAAGGGGGGCAACAAGCTTCATCATGCTTATTCAAGCAGTGACTTGCTCGAAACTCTCAACCAGGGCGAAGAATGGCTTATTTGCTCTTTGATCCATAAGTTTGGTGCTCATACATCTGAGGATGAAGCTGAGAAGGATGAGTCTGGCACCAAGGTTAGTCTTGATGAATACCTCAATGATCTTCAGGCCATTATTGCACAGAAGTATGGGAGCAACTTCAGCGTAAAAGGGGAAAACATTTTTGTCTTTGTGGATGAGTGCCACCGCACACAGAGCGGACGACTACACGAAGCTATGAAGGCTATCATGGGCAAGGAGATTATGCTGATAGGCTTTACGGGCACTCCTCTCTTGAAGAAGGACAAGGGAGATAAGTACAAGGCTATCAAGAACATGTCTGAGCTCACCTTTGGCCCATACATTCATAAATATCTGCACAAGCAAGCCGTTGAAGACAAGGTCATTCTTGACCTTCAATATGAATATCGCAACGTAGAGCAGCAGCTTACTAGTAAGAGTAAGATCGATCAGAAACTGGCAGCCCTTACAGCCGGGCGTGACCTCACACCCGAGCAGCAGAAGATGGTGGAGGAGCGCTGGGCAACTATGGAACGAATCTATTCGACCAAAGAGAGAATAGAGCGTATTGGTTACAGCATACTCGATGACCTCGGCTATGGCTTACTGAAGAATGACTGGTGTAATGCTATGTTGGTGGCGGGTTCTATCTATCAGGCTTATCGCTATTATGAATTCTTCTCAAGAAGTGATCTTAAAGGGCGGTGTTCGGTAGTGACGAGTTATGACCCTGCAGATAGAGATCTTGCCAATGATTCTGCAGACAACAACAAGACTACCGAAGCTAAATACAAATACGACTGGGCCAAACAGTCTTTCCTCGATGCCGGAGTTCGTAATGCAGAGGAATATGAAGAATGGGCAAAGGGCGTCTTTACCAGCCGGCCGGCTCAGATGAAGTTGCTTATCGTGGTTAATAAGCTCTTGACAGGGTTTGATGCTCCATCTGCTACCATCCTATACATCGATAGTGAAATCAAGGATCACACGTTGTTCCAGGCCGTTTGCCGCGTCAATAGACTCGGTGAAGATATTAAGGATAAAAACGGCAATGTGATAGCCAAGACCCACAAAGAATTTGGAAGAATTGTCAGCTTCAAAAATCTCTTCAATAGCATCGAAGAAGCCGTGGTCAAGTTCAATGATGGCTCGGGATTCGAAGGCTTAGATGATGCTGATATTGAGGGCTTGCTCAATAGTGTTGTTGTCAAGTGTAAGGAGAGGTTGCTGGCAGCTACCGAGGCATACAAAGGGTTAAAAAGAATCTGGGAAAACAAGGATTTGACGGATTTGGAAGCCCTTGCAGACTACTATGTCTCTGAGATGGAGGGCGAAGGACTGGCTCAGGATCGTCGCAATGTTATGTACAGCATCACAAGTGGTATGGTCACAGCATACAACAATATGTCTGACTTCTTTGGCAAGTCTGACTTTACTCCCGAGCAGATCAATCAGTTTACAGCATACTCTCGTGAGGCCGGCACCATACAGTGCAAGGTGCGTCAGAAGTCGGGTGATAACTTTGACCCCCGTACACTTGACCCTGATATGCGTCAAATACTCGACCAACATATCCGTGCAGAGGAGGCTGATACCCTGGTAGCTTCGTCTGCAGACTTCTCTTTCCTTGACATGATCGACGATGCTACCGATACGGAGAAAGCTGCCGAGAAGGCAATCAAGACAGCCGGAGGTAATGCCAAAGGCGCATCGGAAATTATTGAAGGAAAGGCGCGCCGTGTAAATACGGACTGGAATAGTGGCGACGAAGAGGAGATGATGTTGTTTAGCGAAAAGCTCCAAGCCCTTCTGGACTACTTGAAGGAGAGCAAGGCCACGGAAATGGAGAGGATAATGGCGCTCATAGATCACATCAAAGCCGTCAAGCATGGCAACAACGCTCTGGCCGGGCTCGACAACAAACGTTGCAAAGCCCTCTGGAACAATCGTCACCTTTGGCATGCCCCTGAGGATAAGGACGAAGTCATTGAGCTAATCAAGAAAATTGATTCTTATATCTTCAAGAATGCTTCTCGAGATTGGAGGTCGCCCGATAGCAATGCAAGTTGTTATTTGCGCGAAGACTTACAAGAGCTTTGCCCAAGCTTGAGCGAGCAAGATATCTATGAGATTTATCGTCTCGCTGCCAGCAATTCATAGTGACAGATCGCAAAATACAATATGGCCATTAAGAAATCGCAACTATATAGAACGCTCTGGGAGTCTTGCAATGCACTGCGTGGCTCTATGGATGCGAGTCAGTACAAAGACTATGTGCTGATCATTCTTTTCGTTAAGTACCTATCGGATAAGGCCGGACAGCCAGGCTTCCGCTTGAATATCCCGGAAGGCTGCAGCTTCAGAGACTTTGTCTCTCTGAAGCAGAATGACAAGATAGGAGAGCTGATGAATATCAAACTGGAGGCTATCAAGGAGATGAATGCCCGTCAGATTGGCGACCTTGCATTGCCCAACTTCAATGACCCTGCAAAACTGGGCATCGGCCGTACTATGGTCGAAACTCTCTCTCGTCTTATTGGGGTCTTTGAGAATGATGCTCTCGACTTCTCCCGCAATAGAGCGGCTGATGATGATCTGCTGGGCGATGCCTATGAGTATCTGATGAAGAACTTTGCGGCTGAGAGCGGTAGGCGCAAAGGTCAATTCTATACCCCTGCCGAGGTGAGCCGAGTTATGGCAAAGGTGCTGCGCATCCATGAGCTTGACCGTGGCGAGCAGACAATCTACGACCCTACTTGTGGATCGGGCTCCCTTTTACTCCGGGCTCTTGCTGAGGCTAGTAATCCTCGTGTTTCTATCTGTGGTCAGGAGAAAGACGGCACTACGGCCGCTCTTGCTAAGATGAATATGCTCCTGCATGGCATCAGCAATTCGGAAATCAAAGTCGGCGATACTCTGGGAGATCCACAATTCAAACAAATGGGGATACTTAGCACCTTTGACGTGTGTGTGGCCAATCCGCCATTCTCTGAGAAGGAATGGTTCTCTCCCGCTTTGGAGAAAGATACATACGAGCGTTGGACTAAAGAGCTTCTCCCGCCGGCTAAGTGTGGAGACTATGCTTTTTTGATGCATCTTATCGCCTCAATGAAGTCGGAAGAGGGGCGGGGCGCTTGTATTCTGCCTCATGGCGTATTGTTTCGTGGTAATGCGGAGTATACGATTCGCAAAGACATCATCCGAAAGCGTTATATAAAAGGTATTATCGGCCTGCCTGCCAATCTTTTCTTTGGTACAGGTATCCCGGCCTCTATCATTGTTATTGATAAGAAGGATAGGGATAGCCGTAAGGGCATCTTCTTCATCGATGCCAAGGAGGGGTATATGAAGGATGGTGCTAAGAACCGCCTCCGCGAGCAAGACATCAAGCGTATTGTGGATGCATGGGAGGCGCAGCAGCCCATCCCTCACTACTGCCGTATGGTGGAGTGGAGCGAAATCGAAAGCAAAAAGAACGATTACAACCTGAATATCCCTCGCTACATACAGCCCCGGGATACTGAGATACAGCATGACATCGAAGCCCATCTTCATGGAGGGCTCCCTGCTCACGATATAGAGCTTATGGAGCCCTATTGGGCTGCGTGTCCCTCTCTTCGGGGCCAGATTTTTGAGGAGAATAACAACGGTTACTACTCTCTGAAGCCTACAAAGGAGGAGATTAGCAGTACTATTGACCATGACCCTTCATACAAGAGCCAAGGCGAAGCCTTCTCTTCGGTCCTTACAGAATGGAGGGAAGAGATAAAGCCTAGACTATTGGCGGTCGACCAAGGGGCACATCCGAAAGAGCTCATTGCCGATTGGTCCGCCTCCCTACTGAGCAAGGTGAAGGGGCACAGTGGCCTGGTGGATGCGTATGATACTTATGATATATTGCTCAACTATTGGGCAGAGTCTATGCAAGACGACTGCTATATGGTCTCTAATGATGGGTGGACTTATCCCGAGGTTAAAGCCGTAAAGCGCAAGAAAATAACGGATAAGAAGGCTGATACCATCAAGGTGAAGGAGTCGCCCTGTATGTATGACGAGATTGTCTGCGACCTACTACCGGTGCATATCCTGCTCGACGAGTATTTCACGGCAGAGACTGCTGCATTTAGCAACCTTATGATACAGATTGATGGCAAGCAGTCTGCTATGAATGAGCTCGTAGAGCAGCACATCGATGTCTTTTCCTTTGGCGAGGACGATGAGGAGGAGGGCGAAGAGAAGGCTTTTAATGTAAAGGCGGCAGAGGTTAAGGGGGCTATTAAGAATGCAAAGCAGGAGGGCACGAGCGATACCGATGTAAAGATACTGAAGCAGTGGCTCTCCCTCTCTGTGGAGAAAGAGGCTCTCAGCAAGGATCTGAAGCTGAAGCGTAGCAAACTGACCGAGGCCGTGGTGGCTAAGTATGCAGAGCTCTCCGAGGAGGAGATCAAGAGGCTCGTTGTCGAGAAGAAGTGGCTTGCAACTATTGTGGGGGCTTGTGAGGCACTGATGCAGTCCGTTACCCACCGCATAGCAACCGAGGTAACAGCCCTTGTTGAGCGTTACGAAAATACGATGTCTGAGCTACATCAGGATGTGGCGAACTATGAGCACGAAGTCAATGACTACCTAAAGGAAATGGGATTCACTCCCTGATTCATTCGAAGCATGAAAGAAACAAGATTCAAGGATACAGAGATTGGACAGATCCCCGAGGAGTGGATTTTTTCAAAGTTTGGAGATGTTTTGAGGACATTCTCTTCTGGAGCAACTCCATATAGAGGTATACCGGGCAACTTTATTGGTAATATTAAATGGATAACAAGTGGAGAACTTAATTACAAACCAATCAATGATACTCTTGAACATATCTCCGAAGAGGCCGTAAAGAATACGAATCTTACTATTCATCAAGCTGGAACCTTTTTGATGGCAATAACGGGACTGGAAGCCGTAGGAACACGAGGAAAATGTGCATTTGTTGGGAACCCTTCTACTACAAATCAGTCATGCCTTGCCATAAATGGAACTAATAAGATGATTACAAGCTATTTATTTTGGTTCTACCGAAAATACAGTGACTTATTGGCTTTTAAATATTGTCAAGGAACGAAGCAGCAGAGTTATACCGCATCTATTGTAAGAAATCTTCCGATCTTCCATCCAAAAGACATAAAAGAGCAGTCACGTATTGCGTCTGCCCTTACGAGCGTTGATAACTTGATATCGTCTCTTGATAAGTTAATAGAGAAAAAGAAGAATATCAAGCAAGGCACCATGCAGCAGCTCCTAACTGGCAAAAAGCGCCTCAAAGGCTTCTCCGACCCTTGGGTGGAAAGGAAGATGGGTAGAATGGGGAGTACATTTAGTGGGTTGACAGGAAAGACAAAAGAAGATTTTGGTATTGGAAACGCTAAGTATATAACCTTTTTGAATGTCCTGAGTAATCCAATTTTGAAGAGAGAACTTTTTGAGGAGGTTCTTGTAAGGGAAGGGGAGAAACAAAACAGTTGTCATAAAGGAGATCTTTTCTTTAATACAACATCAGAAACTCCTGAAGAGGTGGGTATTTGTGCAATGCTTGATACCGAGATGGAATCACTTTATCTTAATAGTTTCTGCTTCGGGTATAGGTTGAATGATGATAGAGTTGTTCCCGAGTATTTTGCTTATTACTTTAGATCCAATGAGGGACGAAAGTTGATGACTCTCCTCGCTCAAGGAGTAACGAGATATAACATGTCAAAATCCGCATTCATCAATGCAAAGTTATTGATGCCATCAACTGTTTTAGAGCAAAAGGCGATTGTTAATGTCCTAAAGGGATTTGAAAAGGAAATTGAAGCCCTTGAGGTAAAGAAAGCTAAGTTTGAGCAGATAAAGCAAGGCATGATGCAGCAACTACTCACTGGGAAGATTCGATTGATATGACGAGACTGCGTGGGTTTAATGGGTAGACTCCGCCCCGTTGGGGTACTGGCTGATTTCTTTTTATTTTTAGGGCAATAAGAGGGTGGAGTACTGTCTGAAAAGTTTTTCATTTTAGCCCTAAATCCTACAAAATCTCAGGCTGTACCTCTTCAGCATTTCAGCTAACTTTCCCAGCCCTCTCCCCCAAGGGAGGTCACTAACGCACAGAAAGGGTAAAAAGAAAGGTGCCCATCAATGAGCGCCTTTTCTTTTAGAGATGCTTGATTATCTGCTAATCAGCAATTATTTGTCGATGCAGAATAAAAGTCATTGTCAACGCATCTTTTTTAGAGAGGTTGTTACGAACACTTACCAGGTTGCGTACCCTTTTCTATCATTTCAATGAGATTAATAATAGCATCTTTATGTGGAGCCACTTTACGACTCTGAGGATGTAATGATCGAATAATATATTTCTCTTTAAGTTTATATACTTGGATTTTTATCTCTGGATTCTCTTTGTCCCAGGGCACTTCACAGAACGGTAAGGGTTCCTTACCATCACCGTCAGAAAGAAGCGAAGAGATAAAAGGATCTGTCCACCAACTAATCCTTGTCTTGTTATCTCGCTTCATGCCATCTGTCAAGAAAACAATATACTTAGGAGACCAAAAGTCCAATTCACTTTTGAGAACTTCGATGTTGTTGTTTGAAGTTTTTTTGAATAACTTGTAGCTTGGATTACCTTGTGCGTTTGGTGCAACTTTGCAAATATTACTCCATGCGACAAAGTTAAACCACTCTTGACCATAAAAATGCGTTGAAACGCCTTTTATTATATTCCAAAATTGGGATCTATTTGTGTTATAACCGTCTTCAGAAGAGGACCATTGGTTCTCAACCCACTGCATTTGATCGTCCCTATTCCATCCTCTTTCGTTGCTATTGTCGTCATTACTGAAGAAAATATCATCATCCCAGGTCCCATGGGACCAACCATTTGTAGCTCGTCCGTAGAAAATAATTCCATCGTTTTCCTTAATAGGGAACTTGTCACCCCATTGCATCAAGAATGGGCAAAGATTTTCGTCTGCATTACAATCTTTTCGGAGATTGACATATAAGGGAAGTAGTCTCTCCTTTAGCTTATCAAGATTGTGTTCCATAATTATCTGTATTTATTGTATAGTTGCCTATTCCTGAGTTATGCTTCGGATTCCTATTTGCCGATGCAGAAGTGAGCGAATATGGAGTGGAGCACCTCCTCTCCGGTGATGGTGTGACCCGTTATTTCGCCGAGTGCCTCGAGCACGCAACGGAGGTCCAGAGTGATAAAGTCGACCGATACGTTGGCATCCAGAGCCTCCAGCACAGTCCGAAGATGGGTGGCTGCCTTCTCTAGGGCGTGCAGGTGCCGTTCGTTTGTAATCAACGTTTCCTCTTCGGTATTGCCTTCTTGTATCCCGCTTTTCTTGAGGAGTAGCTCTTGTAACTCTTCGAGTCCACGCCCCTCTTTTGCCGATAGTAGGACGGGCGTCTGCCGGAATGCTGCGCTAACCTCTGCGGCTAACGCCTCCCGCTCTTCCTCGGTCAGAAGGTCAATTTTATTGAGAAGGACGAGTCGATTCTCGGGGGATAGCGGCAGAGAGGCGAGTTGCTCTAGAGACGAATTTACCCCTTCCTTCTGTACACGTAATGCATCCAGGAGGATAAGGCTGAGGGCGGCATCTTCTGCCTTTTGTAGTGCTCGCTTTATTCCCAGCTGCTCGATAGGGTCTTGGGTGTGGCGCAGGCCTGCTGTATCTATGATGCGGAATAGCACTCCCTTTATCACGAGTTTCTCTTCGATGCTATCGCGAGTGGTGCCCTCTATATCGCTTACAATGGCGCGATCCTCTCCCAGTAGGGCATTGAGTAGGGTGCTCTTGCCCGTATTCGGTTGCCCAAGAATGGCGATAGGGATGCCCTCTTTGAGGTGTTTCCCCTGGGTAAAACTGCCAATGAGTTGTCCGATGCGCTGCTGGATGGCGGTGGCAAGAGAGCGCAAGGCCTCGCGATCGGCAAACTCTACATCCTCTTCACTGAAGTCCAATTCAAGCTCGAGTAGCGAGGCAAACTCGAGTAACTGATCGTGCAGGGAGCCCAATTCCTGACTTAATTTCCCCCTTAATTGCTGCAAGGCAAGGCGGTGTTGGGCGGCACTCTCGGCTGCGATCACATCCGCAACGGCTTCCGCTTCGGCTAGGTCTCGACGACCATTGAGGTAGCTCCTGAGGGTGTATTCTCCCGGTTGTGCCGGGCGGCATCCCTCTGCCACAAGCCAGCGCAGGAGCGTTTGTACAATGTAGGGGGAGGCGTGGCAGGATATTTCCACGAGATCCTCACCCGTATAGGAGTTGGGTGCCTGGTAATAGGTCACCACCACTTCGTCTAGGATCTCTCCCGAGCGGCTTATCGTTCCGTAGTAGGCATGGCGGGGAGTCCAACTATCTCTATGGGGAGAGAAAATCTGTTGGAGGCAGGGGAGAGCCTGACTGCCCGATACACGGATGAGGGCAATGCCGCCACCACGACCCGAGGCAAGGGCGCAAATGGTGGATTCGTCGGTGAGATGATCTAGATTCATGAGGCTTGGGAGAGAAGAGAGGCAATAGGTTGCTGTGCTAGGGGATGCACGAGCGTGGGGGCAATAGAGGCCAAGGACTCTAGCACAAAGAGGCGCTTGAGCATCTGAGGGTGGGGGATTTGGAGCCGATCGCCTTGGTCTATGATCTCTTGATTGTACAGGAGAATATCAATATCAATGGGGCGATCTTGGTAGGCTTCGTGGGGGAGATGCTTGTGCCTACGCCCCAGAGCTTGCTCTATGGATTGCGTCTGAGAGAGCAGTTCGTTAGGCGAGAGAGGCGTGTATACAGCCACCGCTGTATTGAGAAAAGGGTGTGGCGAACTAAAGCCCCAAGGCTCGGTTTCTATGTAACGAGCAATGGACGCAATAGTGCCTATTTCGTCCCTTATCTTACGGATAGCAAGCGATAGCAACTCCCATCTCTCGCCTTGATTGCTCCCGAGAGATAGGTAAACCAAACTGAGCGGAGCCGACTTCTTCATCAAAGAACCCCCTCCGTTTTAGATAATAAGCATGGCATCGCCATAGGCTCCGAAGCGGTACTTCTCTTGCTTTGCCACTTCGTAGGCGTTCATAATGTTTTGGTACCCTGCCACAGCAGCTGCGTTCATGAGGAGAAGTGATTGCGGCATATGGAAGTTGGTTATGAGC
Organism: Porphyromonas endodontalis ATCC 35406; assembly: GCF_000174815.1. Lineage (GTDB taxonomy): Bacteria > Bacteroidota > Bacteroidia > Bacteroidales > Porphyromonadaceae > Porphyromonas > Porphyromonas endodontalis. The sequence goes on along the minus strand of NZ_ACNN01000018.1, from coordinate 12,431 downwards.
GACGTTACAAATTCGATAGGGTAGGGAGGATAGATGTACTTATTGGTCCAGCCATCGAATTCCTTTACATATCCATCGGTGCTTACGGCGGTTTCGAGAGCACGAAGTACGGAAGTACCCACTGCTACGATATGCTTCCCTTCGTCACGGGCTTTGCGAGTAATTTCGCAGCATTCGGGCCCGATAAACATCTGTTCGTTGTTCTTTTTGTGCTTGGATAGGTCTTCGATGTCTTGATTTTCGAAGTTGCCCAATCCGTTGTGTAGGGTGAGGTAAGCAAGACGGCAATCCGCAATTTCTAAGCGTTTGAGTAGCTCACGACTAAAATGCAACCCTGCTGCAGGAGCAATAACAGCCCCTTCTTCGCTGGCGTATATGGTTTGGAAGCGTTCCAAATCCTCTTCGGTTGCATCTCGCTCCATGTACTTGGGTAGAGGAGCTTCGCCCAAAGCGTAGAGGTACGACTTGAACTCTTCGTGAGAGCCATCGTAGAGGAATCTGAGGGTACGTCCGCCATTGATTGTATTGTCGATAACCTCAGCCATGAGACCATCATCGGGCCCAAAATAGAGTTTATTCCCTATACGTATCTTACGAGCAGGGTCTACAAGTACATCCCATAGCTTGATTTGGGGATTGAGTTCTCTCAAGAGAAACACCTCTATCTTGGCATTGGTCTTCTCTTTCTTGCCATAGAGGCGAGCCGGTATTACTTTCGTATTGTTGAAGACGAAGGTGTCACCCTTTCCGAAGTATTTGAGGATGTCTTTGAAAATACCATGTTCGATAGAGCCATCTTTGCGATGTAAAATCATAAGACGGGACTCGTCTCGGTGCTCTACCGGATGTGAGGCGATTAATTCCTGGGGAAGATCGAAGCCGAACTCAGAAAGTTTCATAGCTATCTTAGTATTTAATCATTATCAATATAGGGGGAGCAGAGGGGAAATTAGCCTTTCTACTCCTTTTAGTTTTAGAGGCGGATGCTACTTCGAAGTAGGGGGGACAATGGGGTCGAATCCCTCTTCGTTTAGTTCTGCATGGGCTAGAAAATCGGGCAACTCTTCCAGTGTGAGACTATCCTCTACCCGTACATTGCCCAGCTGCGTGCGCCGTAGAGCGGTGAGGTAGGCTCCACTTTGGAGCCTCTCCCCGAGGTCTCTAGCGAGAGAGCGGATGTAAGTGCCCTTGCCACAACTCACTCGTAGAGTTGCATAGGGAGGCTCGAAACTTACGACCTCTAGCTCGTGAATCGTAATGGGTTTGCCCTCCAGTTGGCAATCCTTTCCTTTACGTGCAAGGTCGTATGCACGTTTGCCCCCAACGGAGACGGCTGAAAATATAGGGGGCACTTGCAGCGTTGTTCCGAGGAACTCCTGTAGAGCCTCCTCCAGCATGCCCTGAGTTATATGCTCATAGGGGTAGTGGGCATCTTCGGGGTGCTCTAGATCGAACGATGGGGTAGTGGCTCCAAATTTGAGGGTGGCCACATACTCTTTTCTGTTGAGCATTAGTTGCTCTATTTGTTTGGTGGCTCGCCCCGTACAGAGGAGGAGCAATCCGGTTGCCTTGGGATCTAATGTGCCTGTATGCCCTACCTTGATTTTCTTGAGTCCAACGGTTTGCTTCACCATGATGCGGAAGCGATTTACCACATCGAACGAAGTCCAATCGAGGGGTTTGTCTACGGCAATGATACTACCCATCCTGAGGGTAAGGGGTGCGATCGGTTTTCCATCTTGCGTCCGAGTATGCAGTACGATTTCGCTCATCTTTGCACTATGCCCTCCTTAATCAATCGTAAGTTCTACCCCACAAGCTAGTAGGGTGAGGATGAGAATCCCCACGACAATACGATAGTATCCGAATACCTTAAAGCCATAGCGTGTGAGGAAGTTGATGAAGAATCGTATAGCTACAAGAGCGAGAAGGAAGGCTACTACATTGCCAATAAGCAGGGTTTGCCAGTTCTCTGCAAAGATCGCTGAGCCAAAGCCTTTGTAGAGTTTATAGGCTTTGAGTAGGGTAGCGCCAAACATAGTGGGGACGGCCAAGAAGAAAGAAAATTCGGCAGCCGTTCTGCGACTCAGACCCTGTTGCTGCCCTCCTACGATAGTTGCCATGGAGCGAGATACCCCCGGTATCATGGCAATACATTGGAAAAATCCGATCCAAAGAGCATTCCCAAAGGTTATCTTCTCCCCTTGAGATTTGCTGAATATGCGGTCTACAAAGACCATGAGTACGCCACCAAGGAGCAGCATCGTTGCTACTACCCAAACGCTGCCCAGTAGGGCGTCGATTTGCTTTTCTAGAAGTAGCCCTAGCACTGCAGCAGGGAGGCATCCCACGGCGAGTTTGAGGTAGAAGAGGAAGAAGTCTTTCCAACGAGTGGATTTATCTCCGCTTGCGCCCATCTGTTGCGCCCCGGGAACGAAGAACCTACGCCAGTAGAGAACAACTACGGATAGTATGGCTCCGAATTGAATCATAACCGTAAAGGCACGGCTATAATCGGTACTCTGCATCCCAAGGAGCCCTTGGGTGAAGATCATATGCCCCGTAGAGGAGATCGGTAAAAACTCTGTAAGCCCCTCTATAATGGCAAGGACAATAGACTCTAAAATAGTCATTGGCGAGGTGTTTCTTCGGATTTATCTTTCTTTTTCTTGTCTTGCCTCATGATGGCGTAGATCATAAGTACAAACCCTATAAGGCATACTGCAGGTGCTATTACAATGCGACGAGCAGAGAATATAGCCGGGTTAAAGCTGATGCCGTCCTCAGAACCTCCTCCCATCATTAGGATAAAGCCTATAGCCACGAGGGCTACAGATGCGAGCATCAGCACGTAATTCTTCTTGCCAAAAATCATATATTGTATGGATTGATATTTAGGGAGATGCTTTTCTCTTTCGGATAACTTGCCCTCTCTCTTACGAGGAGTTGTGCGGATCGAATGAGAGAAGCTACTCCCTTATATTTTGTTGATTTCTTCTTTAGCTTAACACCATGCGGCCACCATCCATTCGGATGTAACGGCGGGTGGCAAAGAGTGCCGTGATAAGGGATAGGAGCATCCCGAGAAGGGGAAGAGCAACCATCACAACGGCACAATGTAGGTTAGAGATATAGCTTGTGGCTTGCTGCATGTAACGATCTGCCCCCCAGAGAGAAGCAAGCAGCAGAGCTACTGCGATACAGCCCCCCCACAATCCATTCATCAAGCTATAGAGCAAAAAGGGACGGCATATAAAACCAAACTTTGCTCCTACCAACGTCATAGAACGAATCAAAAAACGTTTGGTGTAGATCATGAGGTGGGTAGTATTGTTTACCTGTACAATAGCCATCAGGAGTAAAAGCCCTATCAAAAGTAAAAGGAGGTAGGATACTTTGGTCATCCTCTTGTCTACCGTAGAGAACATGTCTAGGCGATAGGAGAGCTGATCCACTCCATTTATCGATGCTATGTAGGCATCAACCAAAGGTAGGCTGTCGGGGTCTGTATATTCAGCTTTGAGGTGTAATTCGATAGAGGGGAGTAGGGGGTTGTGCCCAAGTACCAGTTCCGGATTTTCTCCTAACTCCTCTTCCAGCTCTTTAGCTGCCTCTGCCGGAGATATGTAGCGTACCTCTTTGATATATTTATGTTGAGCTAATTCTTGGCTCAAGGCTTCTGCCTTCTCGCCCTCCATCTCCTTATCAAGATTGATGGTGAACGTCAGCCCCTCGCGCATTTCGCGCTCCATCCCCTTTTGTATTGACTCAAGAACACCAACCCAACCTAGGATAAAGAGGGGGATGGCAATACTTATGATCGCAATAAATCGAGTGTGAAATGAATACTTCCTCTTCTTGGGATGTGACATATAACTAGGCTTTTCTTACTCCGTCTGTCTCTATTTCTGTTTGGTAAATTTGCTCCTACATGAGACTGAGTTTCTGTAAACAAACGCTCATTTTAGTGCATAACTTCACCGCCTACAAAGTTACTATCTTTTCGTGATTCAGGCAATTTTGCTCCCTTGTTACCGCTCCGATGGAGCTTCCTTAGGTTCGTAGTGCTTTATTTGCGTATGGCTAGCCGATCCAAAAAAAATCTCCGGAGGGAAAGAAATAGGTTCGATTTCCTTCTCCTCCGGAGGTAATGCTTAGGTATTGCTACCTCTAGTGTTTTGTGTTTAATCGATTGATCCTTATTGCTTTATTAGGCTATAAGAGCGTGTCATAAAGTCGTGTAGACGCTCGCCAGAGAGCAAGCCACGACTAAGAAGAGCAAGGTCCCAAAGTTGAGCAAGCTGTGGGGCTCCCTCTGCAAATGACTTAATAAGGGAGGTGAGTTGCTCGCTCTTTTCGTCGATTTCTTTCGTGATATTGCTTCGGCGAGTGCGCAGATCCTCAGCGATATCCTCCTCTTTCTTATCTCCGATCTCCTTCACTACTTCGGCACGTTCGTCGTTGAGTTTCTTCAAATCCTCTTGGAGAGAGTGGAGAGAGTCCTTCGAGCTACTCTTTAGCTCCGTGAGAAGCGAGCGTACGATAGGATGAGAAGCATTGACCACGAGGGTAAATGAATCGGGCAAAGTGCCGTAGAAAGCCATTCCTTGTTGGAATTTGCTCATATCCTTCATACGCCTGATCCATTCTCCTTGGATGAGCTCAACCGGTAAGGCTGTAGCGGAGGCTGCCTCTTTCGCCGTTACCTGTACGTGGAAGGTACGTCCCTCTTCTTGCGGAGCCGTTTGAGTGAATAACTTATTGATAAGCTCTTCATCTTGCTGCTCGAGAGGCTCGTTGTTTGTCTCCTCTTTTACGATGAGTCGGTCTATGGTGTCGCTATCCACACGAGCAAAATGTACCTTCTCTTGCTTCTGTTCCAGCATATTCATGAGGGGGAGCGCAAGAGGTCCATCCATCACAATTACGCTGTAGCCCTTGTCGGTAGCCGCACGCATAGATAGGAATTGCTCCTCTTTATTCGTTGTGTAGAGTATGCAGAGATTCCCGTCTTTGTCGGTTTGTTGGCTTTCGATCAGCGTGCGATATTCATCGAAGGTGAAGTATTTGTTGTCGCAATCTTGGAAGAGCATAGAGGGGAAGAGACGCTCATATGCTTTATCGTCGGTGAGCATCCCGTAATGCACGAATAGCCCGATAGAATTCCATTTTTCCTCATACCCCTTGCGGTCGTTCTGGAACAATTCTGCCAATTTATCGGATACCTTTTTGCTGATGTGCCGTGCGATCTTTTGAGCATTGGCATCATTTTGCAAATAGGAACGGCTTACGTTTAGAGGAATATCGGGAGAGTCTATTACCCCTTCGAGTAGCGTGAGCCACTCGGGTACGATGTCTTCTACATGGTCGGTAACGAAGACCTGATTGCAGAACAGCTTAATTCTATTCTTTTGTAGCTCTACATTTGGTTTAATATCAGGGAAAAAGAGTATCCCTTTTAGGGTGAAAGGGTAGTCTACATTTAGGTGAATCCAAAAGAGAGGTTCGTCAGAAGTGGGGTAGAGTGAGCGGTAAAATTCTTTATAATCCTCCTCTTTGAGGTCGTTGGGAGTACGCACCCAGAGAGGGTTGGTATCGTTGATTTGATTATCCTCATCGGTGGGTACTATCTTGCCATCTTTCCATTCTTCCTTTTTACCAAATAGGATGGGGATGGGAAGGAAGCGGCAATACTTATCGAGTAGAGCTCCTATTTTTTCTTTTTCTAGGAAGGCAAGGCTATCTTCGTCTACGTGAAGAGTGATGGTGGTACCACGATCGGTACGACTAGAAGGAGTCAAAGTATATTCCGGAGAACCATCACAAGACCAATGAACAGCTTCTGCTCCAGGTTTATAGGAAAGCGTATCAATCTCTACAGTATGTGCTACCATAAAGGCCGAATAGAACCCTAGACCAAAGTGCCCGATGATGGCGGCTTCGCTCCCTTCGTACTTCTTCAGAAACTCCTCAGCCCCACTGAAGGCAATCTGATTGATGTAGCGGTCAATTTCGTCTTGGGTCATACCTACTCCCCGATCCGTGATGGTAATGGTCTTGGCTTCCTTATCTAAATCAACGCGCACGGAGAGATCTCCTAATTCGCCTACACTATTGTCGGTACGTGCAATAGTGGTGAGTTTGGTAGTGGCATCTACGGCATTCGATACCAATTCTCTTAAAAAGATATCATGCTCACTATAGAGAAACTTTTTGATGATGGGGAATATATTCTCACTTGTTACCCCAATTTGACCTGTTGTTGCCATGTTATTTTGACGACTGATTGTTTGTTGATTTTCTAGATTATTGAGTAACCTTTACGGGTTCGAGTACCTTCTGTCGTGAGGGTACTGTAGCTTTTAGAGATCCATCCTCCAATACGAACTCTACACAGTCTCCTTGTGAGATTGCACCATCAAGTATCAGATCTGTGAATTTGTCTTCGATCTCTGTTTGTAGGAGACGCTTCAGAGGGCGTACTCCATAGAGAGGGTCAAAGCCTTTTTTTGCAAGCCAGCGCTTAGCCTCCATGGATATCTCAAAGTTATAATGCTCTCGTGCTACGCGTTGTTGCAAGACGGCAAGTTCGTTTTCGACGATGCGCAGAAGAGCCTCCTCGCTGAGGTGAGAGAAATGAATTACGGCATCGAGGCGGTTGAGGAACTCTGGACTAAAAGTACGTTTGAGTTCCTTATCAATGATGTTTTGTGTGTACTCCGAAGCAGATTCGGGCGTCATCTCAGATTCTGCTCGGAATCCCAATGCAGATCGGAACTCTGAGACCCGACGGCTTCCCACATTCCCCGTCATGATGATTACAGTATTCTTGAAGTCGACCTTACGTCCGAGGCTGTCTGTTAATGCCCCTTCGTCCAAAACTTGGAGCAGCATGTTGAATACTTCGGGATGTGCTTTCTCTACTTCGTCGAGCAGGACAACGGAATAGGGTTTCCGTCTTACTTTCTCTGTTAGTTGTCCCCCCTCCTCATAACCTACATACCCCGGAGGGGCACCTACTAGACGGGAGGTGGTAAACTTCTCGGAGTATTCGCTCATGTCCAAGCGGATAAGAGCATCCTCATCCCCAAACAATTGCTCTGCGAGTTTTTTTGCAAGGAATGTTTTCCCAATCCCGGTGGATCCCAAAAATAGGAAACTCCCGATGGGTCGCTTTTCATTGCGTAGACCTAGCCGATTTCGTTGGATGGCTCGCGATACTTTGTCAATAGCTTCGTCTTGTCCGATAACAATGCTACTGAGGGTATCCTTTAGTGCCTTTAGTCGTTCCGTTTCTGCCTTGGCAATACGCTCTGCAGGGACGCCTGTGATGAGAGCTACGGTCTGAGCAATGTGATCTGAAGTGATTGTCGATTCCGATCCTTTTTCTCCATCTTCGGAAGAGAGCTGCTCCATGCGAGCAAGCATATCGCGCTCCTTTTCGCGCCAAGAGGCGGCAAGTTCGTAATTGGATGCCTTAACGGCCGCTATCCTTTGTTCCTTATAGTATTGGCATCTCTCCTCTAGCTCTTTTGCTTTTTCGGAGGGTTCGCTATTATTTGCATGCATTCGAGCCCCGGCTTCGTCTATTGCGTCTATTGCCTTATCGGGGAAATATCGATCGGAAATATAACGATCTGTAAGTTCTACAGCACTCTGTAGAGCCTCATCCGTATAGTGTACTCTGTGGTATTTTTCGTAGATACTTTTGATATTTCTCAGGATGTTGAGGGTCTCTTCGGGGGTGGTGGGGTTGACAATAATCTTTTGGAAACGTCTCTCTAGTGCCCCATCTTTCTCAATGCTCTTGCTATACTCAGCAAGTGTAGTTGCCCCGATGCAGCGAATCTCTCCTCGGGAGAGTGCCGGTTTGAGGATATTGGCCATATCCATACTCCCTTGGGTAGAGCCTGCCCCTATTATGGTGTGGATCTCGTCAATGAACAGGATAATTTCAGGATGCTCTTTGAGCTCCTTTACGACGGATTTTAATCGCTCCTCAAACTGACCTCTGTACGAAGTGCCTGCCACCAACAGTGCTGTATCTAAGGAGATGATGCGCTTGTCGTGTAGAATATGAGGAGTTGTTCGGTCGTGAATGCGTTGGGCTAACCCTTCTACAATAGCACTTTTGCCCACCCCTGGCTCTCCGATTAGTACCGGATTGCTTTTCTTGAGGCGGCATAGGATCTGAATAAGCCGCTCCACTTCCTGCTCTCGCCCAATCATAGGATCTAATTTGCCCATTTGTGCCAGCCTTGTTAGGTCTGTACCAAATGTTGATAGGGCCTTCAGTTGTGGGTCTTTGTGCCTCTCTCTCTCGGACGATGAGGCCGAAGAGGATTTGCCTGCACCCTCGTTATTATTATCAGGTAGAGACTCCTCAAAGTCTTCTTGACTAATACCATCCACGAGCTTTGTGTCTCCTTGGTATGGATCCATCCCTTTGAGGAGGTTTGTTTGCTCTATATTATTGTAGTCCATAATGCACTTCATTCTCATTATTTGCTTCAGACTCTTGCGAAGTACAAGAGCTGTCTCGGAGGAAAATACTCTCGAGTGTATCTAATTATAGGGAGAATATACAAACACTGTGCCAAAAGACAACCTGTCATCCCCTCAGAGGTTGAGGTATAGATACCAAGAAGGGCAACCAACTCAAGATTTGAGTGGTTGCCCTTCTTGCTAATGCAAATCCGAAAGATCCTCTCTTGTTACCTTTTTCCCCTCTATCTCGCCATTTCAAGATGGCTACAAGAGTAGGGTACTATGCGTACCGAGGGGAGAGAATCTCCGTTATAGAGTTTATTTTACCTTCTCTACGATAGCTTTGAAAGCTGCAGGATTATTCATAGCGAGGTCAGCTAGGACCTTGCGATTAATTTCGATGCCCTTGCTGTGAAGTGCACCCATGAGACGAGAGTAAGACATCCCTTCCATGCGAGCTGCAGCATTGATACGCTGGATCCAAAGTGCGCGGAAGTTGCGCTTTTTGTTCTTACGATCGCGGTAAGCATAGGTAAGTCCCTTTTCCCAAGTATTCTTGGCAACGGTCCAAACATTGCGGCGAGCACCATAGTAACCGCGAGTTAGTTTAAGTATTCTCTTGCGCTTTGCGCGAGATGCTACATGATTTACTGATCTTGGCATAATAATTCGTTTTTGATGGGCAGCGGCTCTTGGCAGTCAATGCTACCGGCGAACTCTTTGTCGGGCTTGCCCCTCGGTGAAACTTTGTTTTTGTGAAAAACTTCTGATCGGATGTGGTTAATTGATACAGGAGAAGTTGTTATTAACGCATAACGAGCATCTCTCTTACGCTGGCAACGTTGGCCTTTTCTACCAACCCACTATACGTAAGATTACGTTTGCGCTTTTTGCTCTTCTTCGTGAGAATGTGGCTCTTAAAAGCATGTTTTCTCTTGATCTTCCCAGATCCGGTGATCGCGAAGCGTTTCTTTGCTCCCGATACAGTCTTTTGTTTAGGCATTTTCTTTTCTAATTTATTCGTGAAACTTATAGTACTATTTCCTGCAACCATGGGGCACGCCTATGCCCTTCTGTTTACAGCCTTCTCCCTCTCTCTTAAAAGGAGATCGAAGTGAAATAGTACTCTCTCTTTTGTTACTTGCTGTCTGAATCTGCTGCTTGGGCCTCCACTTGAGGCTTGGGCTGTTGTTTCTTTGGTGCTGTCCCTTTTTTGGGGGCGAGCATCATAAACATTCGTTTTCCTTCGAGCGAAGGCATGCTCTCCACTGTTGCTATATCTTCCAAATCGGTAGCAAAGCGAAGTAGGAGTACCTCCCCTTGGTCTTTGAAAAGGATAGAGCGACCTCGGAAGAATACATACGCCTTTACCTTAGAACCTTCCCCGATAAAGCTACGAGCATGTTTGAGCTTAAAGTTGTAGTCGTGGTCATCTGTTTGGGGACCGAAGCGGATCTCCTTGATCACAACCTTCACAGAATTGCTCTTCTGCTCCTTGAGCTTTTTCTTCTTTTGATAGATAAACTTCTGGTAGTCAATCACCCGACAAACGGGAGGATTGGCCTCTGCAGCAATTTCTACGAGGTCGAGACCAGCACGATCTGCTATGCGTAGAGCCTCTTGTATGGGATAGATCCCTTGGTTCACATTATCCCCCGTGAGACGAACCTCACGCGCTGTAATGGCTTCGTTAATACGATGTTGATCTCTACTGTTGTGATTGCTACTATGCTTCTTGTTGTCGTTCACTATCCTTTTTCTTGAGGGGTTGAGGGTTCTAAATATTCTATCTCTTTTCTTCTATTCTACAAAGATGATTCTGATGAGTACACTACGCTCAAAACCTGTGTAAGGCTCTATTTATCAGCGATCTCGCTGCCAAGCATTCATTTCATCATCCACCTCTTGGCAGATTTTCTCCGCAAAGGTAGATAATTTTACGGAACCTTGGTCTCCTTCTCCCTGCTTTCTTACAGAAACCGTTTCGTTTTCGCTCTCTTGTGCTCCCACGATTAGGAGGTAAGGAATGCGCTTGAGTTCGTTGTCTCGTATCTTTCTACCGATCTTCTCGTTACGGTCGTCTACCGTTGCGGTTATGTCGTGATTGGCCAAGAAGTCCCTTACTTTATAAGCGTATTCATTGAAGTTCTCTCCAATAGGAAGTACGACAACCTGATCCGGAGTTAACCAAAGGGGGAAGCGGCCTGCAGTGTGTTCGATAAGAACAGCAACGAAGCGCTCCATGGAGCCGAAAGGTGCTCTGTGGATCATCACGGGGCGATGCTTTTGATTGTCTTCGCCCGTGTATTCGAGGTCAAATCGCTCCGGCAAGTTGTAATCGACTTGGATTGTACCCAATTGCCAGCGACGGCCAATGGCATCTTTGACCATAAAGTCAAGTTTGGGCCCGTAGAAAGCGGCTTCTCCATACTCAACTACAGCGGGCAGTCCCTTCTCTTGGCATGCTTCTATAATAGCCTGTTCTGCACGATCCCAATTCTCATCGCTCCCGATATATTTCTCGCGATTATTTTTGTCGCGGAGTGATATTTGAGCTTCGAAGTTCTCAAATTTGAGTGCCTTGAATATGATGAATATAATATCCATCACCTTGAGGAACTCGTCTTTTACCTGCTCGGGCGTACAGAAGATGTGCGCATCGTCTTGGGTAAAGCCACGCACACGGGTTAGACCATGTAGCTCTCCACTCTGCTCATAACGATATACCGTTCCAAACTCCGCGAGACGTACGGGCAAATCGCGGTATGAGTGAGGTTTGATGCGGTAGATCTCGCAGTGGTGGGGGCAGTTCATGGGCTTGAGCATGAACTCTTCACCCTCCTGAGGGGTAGTGATGGGGCGGAATGAGTCTGCTCCATACTTAGCGTAGTGCCCGGAGGTTTTGTAGAGCTCAATGTTCCCGATATGGGGGGTCATTACCTGCTGGTAGCCAAAGTCTTTTTGGATTTTCTTGAGAAAATCTTCGAGACGGAGACGGAGGCGTGTACCACGAGGGAGCCAAAGGGGAAGCCCTGCACCTACAGTTTGAGAGAAAGCGAATAGCTCTAGCTCCTTGCCAATCTTGCGGTGGTCACGCTTTTTGGCTTCTTCGAGTACGGCAAGGTACTCATCAAGCATCTTCTTTTTGGGGAAGGTGATACCATAGATACGCGTTAATTGCTTACGCTTCTCATCGCCTCGCCAGTATGCCCCTGCTACACTGAGCAATTTTACGGCCTTGATATAGCCCGTATTGGGGAGGTGAGGCCCTCGGCACAAGTCGGTAAAGCTACCTTGAGAGTAGGTGGTAATGGTACCATCCTCTAGGTCGTTGATTAACTCTACTTTGTAGGTTTGTCCCTCGTTTGCAAAGCGTTTGAGAGCCTCCTGCTTACTGATAGAGCAACGAGTCAAAGGTTGTTTCTCTTTGGCAAATTCGAGCATCTTCTCCTCGATTTTGGCCAAATCACTCTCTTTGAGTATGGTGTCGCCTGTGTCTATATCGTAGTAAAACCCATTCTCAATGGCGGGACCGATCCCAAACTGAGCGTGAGGGTATAAGGCTTGGATTGCCTCTGCCATAAGGTGAGCAGATGTGTGCCAATAGGCGTGCTTACCACCGTCGTCTTCCCATTTGAGGAGTTTTACGTTTGCATCTTGCATGAGGGGCGTGGATAGATCGACAATCTTTCCGTCCACCTCTGCTGCCAAAACATCTTGAGCGAGACGAGTACTGATCTCTTCTGCTATCTGATACGGAGTTACACCCTCTTGGCATTCGCGTTGCGACCCATCGGGTAGCGTTATCTTTATCATAGTCTTTTCTTTTCGTCCTCTTTTGCTCTTGTACCTCTGCCACCGACCTTTAAGGGTAAGTGTCATATGGTCTTTTATAGAGCAATTCCATGCAAAGTTACAACTTTATACCCAATCAGCCATTTTTT
>NZ_ACNN01000019.1 GCF_000174815.1 Porphyromonas endodontalis ATCC 35406 | reverse complement strand
AAACCGAAAAACACGAGTGAGAAACTTGGTCATCTCAAAAAAAATGCTTTACTTTGCACCCGATTACGGCTCTGCATGGGCGCTTGATCGTATAGAGGTAATGATGCTAAACTTCGTACCGGACGGCAGTATGCACAGCAAGTAATTGACAATGAGTATTATAAGAAATAACGACTATACAAAGAGATGTCTAAGGCTTGTCAAATTACAGGTAAGCGTGCGATGGTAGGAAACAATGTATCGCACTCTAATCATAAGACGAAGCGTGTCTTCAATGTAAACCTATTCGAGAAGAAGTTTTATTGGCCGGAACAAGATTGCTGGATCCGCCTCAAGGTTTCAGCAGATGGTCTTCGTTTGATCAATAAAATCGGTCTTAACGAAGCTCTAAAGCGTGCCGCAGAAAAAGGATATATAGGCGCATAAATTCATAGGCAGCAATAGCAAAGAATCAATATGGCAACTAAAAAAGCAAAGGGGAATCGCATACAAGTAATCCTCGAATGCACAGAGCATAAAGAAAGTGGTATGCCGGGCACTTCTCGTTATATCACCACTAAGAATCGTAAAAATACAACCAACCGTTTGGAGCTAAAGAAGTATAACCCTATCCTTAAGCGTTATACTCTTCACCGCGAGATTAAGTAAATATAGGAGAGAAAAGAAATGGCAAAGAAATCCGTTGCAACTTTTAGAAGCGGTAGTAAAGATGGCCGCGCCTATTCTAAGGTAATCAAGATGGTAAAGTCTCCTAAGACGGGTGCATATTGCTTCCAGGAGGAGATGGTGCTTAACGAAGCTGTACAAGAATACTTTAAGTAAGAGTATCCGGTTCTTCCCCTCCCTATAAGTCTCTCCGAGAAAAGAAGAGATGGGCTTTCCCAAAAGGGAAGAGATGAAGAACTAGAAGTTACTTTTTCATCTATAGAGAGAGCTGTGTTGGGATTAAACCTGATGCAGCTCTTTTCTTTTTAGATGCTACACCCTTGCAAAGAAAGGGTAAGAATAAAAACCGTACTCCCCTCCCCCTTTCTCATTCGTTGAAAGAAGAGATTATCTTTGCAGGGAGAAAAAAGACAAGAAAAAGATGGCACATGCAAAGGAGCGAATTATATTAGGAGTAGACCCAGGGACGCAACTCATGGGATATGGATTGATTCGCATTACTGCATCTCAACCAAAACTGCTAGCACTAGGTGTAATCGAACTTAGCAAATACGAAGATCATTACCTCCGCCTAAGCCATATCTTCAATCGAATTACCGGCCTGATCGAAGAGTTCTTACCCGATGAGATGGCCCTCGAGGCCCCATTTTACGGAAAGAACGTACAGAGTATGCTCAAACTTGGGAGGGCACAAGGCGCCGCCATGATAGCAGGGCTACAGCGCGGATTACCTATTACGGAATATGCTCCGCTACGCATAAAGCAATCTATCACGGGGAGCGGATCCGCATCCAAGGAGCAAGTAGCAGCGATGCTCCAGAGAATACTCGCCATTCCGGCAGCCGATATGCCCAAACATCTTGATGCCACAGACGGCCTTGCAGTAGCCCTCTGCCACTTCTATCAGACGAGCAACACCCTCGCTTCGTCAGACAAAGTCATCCGAAACTGGTCCGATTTTGTCAAGTCCAACCCTAACAAAGTACATGGGCTCAAATAATTCAGAAAAACTTTTATGTTCTAATATTTTCATAATCGACTGAATATCAAACAAGAGAAACAGATAAAAGAAAAGAATCTAGAGCCTAGATCTCTCCTTACACTACCGAGGTATTGCAGGAATAAAAAAAAGCAGTACCTTTGCACTCGCGGGTGAGTCCTATACGGTCAGCTCCTTGTGATCCCCCCAGGGCTTGATCGCAGCAAGGGTAGCAGGTTGTAGCGACGCGATATAGGTTGCTCACCCCAACCCTATGAATGCCTCTTTAGCTCAGTTGGCCAGAGCACGTGATTTGTAATCTCGGGGTCGTTGGTTCGAATCCGACAAGAGGCTCAAAAGTGATAGTGGAAAATCCTCTCCCAGTGCTATGATGGCATTTTGGAGAGGATTCTTTCTTTATAGGACATCATTTCCAATCGTCTACAAATCTCCTGCCTTATGAACTTTGAACTAACAAGCCAATACAAGCCAACAGGTGATCAACCGGAAGCCATCAGCCAGCTTGTCGCAGGGCTCAAGCAAAACATACCGGCACAAACTCTCCTTGGGGTCACAGGCTCTGGGAAAACCTTCACCATCGCCAACGTAATAGCGCAAGCAAATCGTCCCACTCTTATTGTAAGCCACAACAAAACCTTGGCAGCACAATTATATAGCGAGTTCAAAGCCTTTTTCCCACACAATGCCGTAGAATACTTTGTCTCATACTACGACTACTACCAACCCGAAGCTTACCTAGCAACTACAGACACATACATAGAAAAGGACATGGCTATCAATGCCGAGATAGAAAAGATGCGCCTACGCACTACGGCATCTCTACTATCCGGCCGGAGGGATGTGATTGTTGTATCATCGGTATCATGTTTATATGGTATGGCCGATCCTCATGTTTTTTCGGATTGTATCATCACATTAAAACGAGGGATGACCTACCCGAGGAGTCGGCTCATGCGCGACTTGGCTGCAAGCTATTATATCAATAACAAAGTAGATTTCACCTCAGGAAGCTTCCGAGTGAATGGCGATACGATCGATATTTTTCCGGCAATAGAAGGATATGATGGTGTGGCATATAGGGTAGAATATTGGGATGACGAAATAGACTCTCTCTCAGTTATCCACCCCGTCTCCGGTACTATACAGGGAGAACTAGACAACCTAAGCATTTACCCTGCCAACCTATTTGTCACCACCAAAGAGCAGACAAAGCAGGCCATCGAAGAGATTAAAAAGGATCTTGCTCTCCGTGTTGCAGAATTAGAAAGCATGGAGAAACACTACGAAGCAACTCGCCTGCAAGAGCGTGTAAAGTACGACGTAGAGATGATAAGCGAGATCGGCTATTGTACCGGCATTGAGAACTACTCTCGCTACTTCGATGGGCGAAGTGCAGGAGCACGTCCCTTCTGTCTCCTCGATTATTTTCCTCAAGATTTCCTGCTCGTAGTAGACGAAAGCCATGTAACCATACCCCAAGTGCGAGCCATGTATGGGGGTGACAAGGCTAGGAAAACCTCTCTTGTCGATTATGGATTTCGCCTCCCTGCTGCCCTAGACAATCGCCCCCTCACATTCGATGAATTTAGGGAACTCACCCCCTCCACTATATATATAAGTGCAACACCTGCCGAGTACGAACTAGAAGAAAGTGAGGGGGTAATCATAGAACAAATCATACGCCCCACGGGCTTGCCAGATCCTATCATAGAGGTCAGACCCACAGAACACCAAGTAGACGACCTCATGGAAGAGATACAACAGAGAAGAGAACGGCATCAAAGAGTGTTGGTCACAACCCTTACCAAACGAATGGCAGAAGAGTTGAGCGAATACCTCCAGAGAGCCGGCATAGCTACGGCCTATATCCACAGCGATGTAGACACATTGGAGCGAATACGCATCCTCGACGAGCTACGCAAAGGAGTATTTGACGTGTTGGTGGGGGTCAATCTCCTCCGAGAAGGACTGGACCTTCCCGAAGTCTCCCTCGTTGCTATACTCGATGCCGATAAAGAGGGATTCTTACGTTCGCACCGCTCCCTCACCCAAACAGCAGGTCGCGCTGCTCGACATGTAGAAGGGAAGGTACTTTTCTATGCTGATAAGGTTACAGAGAGCATGCAGCAAACTATCGATGAGACTGCAGACCGCAGAGAGCGGCAACTCGCCTACAACAAAGCGAACAACATAACGCCCCGTCAAGTAGTCAAATCGGGGATAAGCCTAGTCTCTGGAGGTGACCTCCCCTCTACACTCCCCGCCCAAGCCTACATTGAGTCCAGCATACCAACAAAAGATCCTATGGTAGAGTATCTTAGCGCATCTCAACTCCGAAGCCTACTCGACAGCACTCGCAAGAAAATGTACGAAGCAGCAAAAGCTCTCGACTTCTCGGAGGCTGCAAGACTGAGGGACGAAGCCAACGACCTAGAGACTAAACTCCTAAAGCTAGAAAGAGCTTCCTAGGACTTTAGACATAGAGAGTGCCTAAGATTCAAATATTTGTAGTACCTTTGCACCCGAAATGTGAATGTAAATCATTAATAGAAACGTCAGTATGAACAGTTACGAAACCGTTTTCATCCTTACTCCCGTTTTGT
The DNA here is from genome assembly GCF_000174815.1 of Porphyromonas endodontalis ATCC 35406. GTDB lineage: Bacteria > Bacteroidota > Bacteroidia > Bacteroidales > Porphyromonadaceae > Porphyromonas > Porphyromonas endodontalis. The sequence continues at coordinate 6,438 of NZ_ACNN01000019.1, read as the reverse complement.
CTGATCAACAGATGAAGGAAACGGTACAGAAGTTCGTCGATCTTCTCAAAGAACAAGGTTCTGAGATCGTGAACGAAGAAAACTGGGGACTCAAGATGCTTGCGTACCCCATTGACAAGAAGACAACAGGCTTCTATCAATTTGTTGAGTTTAACGCAGAACCCTCTGTGATCAAGAAGCTCGAAGTAAACTTCCGTCGCGACGAACGCGTTTTGCGTTTCCTCACTATCCGTCAGGATAAGTTCGCTCGTGAGTATGCCGAGAAGCGCAGAAATCTCAAGTCTAACAAGTCAACAAATCAATAAGCCATGTATAGTAAAAATAAGGGCGATATCCGCTATCTAACCCCCATGTCGGTGGATTCTAACAAGAAGAAGTATTGCCGTTTTAAGAAAAGTGGCATCAAGTACATCGACTATAAAGACCCCGAATTCCTTAAGAAATTTCTCAACGAGCAGGGACGTATTTTGCCTCGTCGCATCACTGGGACTTCGCTCAAATTCCAGCGCCGCATAGCTCGTGCTGTAAAGCGTGCCCGTCATTTGGCTCTTTTGCCTTTCGTTACCGACTTGATGAAATAACAAAGAGAGGAGATAGAAACATATGCAAGTTATATTAAAGGAAGACGTCCTCAACCTTGGGTATAAGGACGATATTGTAACCGTTCGCGACGGATATGGTCGCAACTATCTGATCCCTCGTGGCATGGCTGTTATAGCCAGCGAATCTGCTAAGAAGGTGCTTGCCGAAAGCCTCCGCCAGCGTCAGCACAAGCTTGCAGCTATCAAGAAAGCTGCTGAAGATCTTGCTGCTAAACTAGAGGGTGTTACTCTCTCGCTCAAGGCTAAAACATCTAAGTTTGGTGTTATCTTTGGTAGCGTTACGAGTATCCAACTCGCAGAAGCTCTCCAAGAAAAAGGCTTTGAGATCGATCGTAAGAGCATCTATCTAAAGAATCCCGTGAAGGAAGTTGGGAACTATGAGTGCCAACTCCGTCTCCACAAAGAAGTGCAAGTAAGCATTCCTTTTGAGGTTCTTTCTGAAAACTATCAGGAACTCGAAATCAAGAAGGAGGAGATCGTAGAAGCAGCTCCTGCTATAGAAGCAGCTCCCGAAGTTACAGAAACTCCAGACGCTACTACAGAAGCATAAGCTAGAATATAAGTATCGCTCTCGCTCCTTTAGGAGGGGGTAGGCCTTACTCTCGGCACCCTATAGTATCGCACTATAGTCGAAAGTTGCACAGACAAAGGTTAGCAGTACCCTTAGCGATATGATATTTACACAACATTACCGACCTCTAAACCCTGCAAAATAAGGGTCTGGAGGTCGGTTCTTTTATTGGGATATAAGCGAAACGCCCCCTTCCCATATTAGGAGGTTGGGCAAAAGACATTCCTTTTTGGGCTATGATTGATTGGATTAAAGAGGTTTTTTGGACACCGTCCGACATACAAACCATTATTGCCATTTGCCTTGTTTGTGCCATAGGGCTGATGCTGGCAAAAATAAAAATGGGCAAGATATCCCTCGGGATTACCTTTGTATTCTTCGTGGGCATCCTAGCTGCACATTTTGGGTTGCGAGTAGATCCCACAATGCTCACCTTTGCACAAAACTTTGGATTGGTACTCTTTATCTATTCGCTGGGAGTACAAGTTGGTCCCTCCTTTTTCCCCTCGCTCAAAAAAGGAGGTATTACAGATAATCTTCTCTCTGTACTACTAATTGGCATTACCCTTGTGCTCTGTTGGGGCATTTATGCAGTGGTCGGCATTCCCATAACAGAAGTAATTGGTATCATGTCTGGGGCAGTAACTAACACTCCGGTATTGGCAGCAGCACAAAGCACACTTGCCGGCATTGACCCCGGCTCCACAGGTGCTCAATCCAATATGGCTCTAGCATGTGCCGTAGCTTACCCATTGGGGGTTGTAGGGATGATCCTCGGGATGGTGATTCTCGGAGCTCTTCGCAAAAAAGGGGAGGAGAAAGGCTCTTCTGCCATGCAGCACAATACTTTTATCAATGAGTTTATTGCCAATAACCCTGCCATCCTAGGACGCACCATTGCAGCTATTGCACACGATGTGGATGCCAAGTTCGTTATTTCCCGTATTTGGCACAACGGAGCTGTTGTTTTACCCACTTCCCAAACCATTATTACGGAAGGGGATCATCTACTTGTTGCTTCGCACAAAGAGGATGTTCGAACGATAGAAATGCTTTTTGGCACCAAGGCTTCAAAAGACTGGAACCGAGAAGACATTGATTGGAACGCTGTAGACAAACAACTCGTCTCCAAAAGACTCATCGTTACGCGCCCCGATCTTAATGGAGAAAAGCTAGGCTCTCTCAAGCTCCGTAATCTCTACGATATTAATATAACGCGCATCTATAGATCCGGTATTGAGCTATTTGCCTCGCCCTCTCTCCGCCTTCAGTTAGGAGACCGACTCATTGTGGTAGGAGAAGCCAACGCTATCGCCAATGCCAAAGAGAAGATTGGAGATGAAGTAGGCGTACTTGATGTCCCCAATCTGATTAGCCTATTTGTAGGATTGGTACTAGGGTGCGTCGTTGGATCAATTCCTATATTTATCCCAGGTATCTCCATGCCCATAAAACTAGGATTGGCCGGAGGCCCTATTGTCATAGGAATTCTAATGGGAGCATACGGGCCTCGCTTCCGACTCTCGACCTACATAACCAATAGTGCAAGTTTGCTACTGCGCCAACTTGGTATCGTGATGTATCTAGGCTGCCTAGGGCTGGCAAGTGGAGCGAATTTCTTCGATACCATTGTACACGGCAATGGCTGGCAGTGGGTGCTGATAGGGGCAGTTATCACCATTCTACCCATATTGATCGTCGGCTGGATTGCCATGAAGTTTTCCCGTCGCTCCTATGGAGCTACTTGCGGGATGCTGTGTGGGAGCATGGCCAACCCCATGGCTCTAGATTATCTTACAGATAAAGTACACGATGATAGCCACAATGTAAGCTATGCTACGGTCTACCCTCTCTCTATGTTTCTACGGATCATCACGGCACAAATTCTTTTACTACTCATTATATAAGCAATCAAGCTCTCACAATCTCTAGCGAGAAGATTGAATAAGTATCTTGCACTTCTACTCATTGGCGACAATCCTCCTCAGAGAGAAGGCGCCAAGGGGATTTTTGGAGAACAAGCGTAAGCGTCTCTGCTCTCGCAGAGACTTTTCTAGTTCGCATGAACCTATTACCTTTGTCGCAAAATACGGAAAAGCGATGCAAAAGACCCCTAACCTCGTGATTGTCGAATCACCTGCCAAAGCTAAGACGATAGAGAAATTTCTTGGGAAAGGCTTCCGAGTACTCTCAAGCTACGGACATATTCGCGACTTAAAAAAGAGTGGATTAGGTATAGATATTTCCCAACAATTCGCCCCCAACTACATTGTAAGTAAGGATAAACTTGCTGTAGTACGAGACCTAAAACACGCAGCCGACAATGCCGAGATGGTATGGTTAGCATCCGATGAAGACCGCGAGGGAGAGGCTATCGCTTGGCATCTGTATGAGGTGCTAGAACGTGCAGGGAAACCAACAAAAAGGATTGTTTTCCACGAAATAACACAGCAAGCAATAGACTATGCTATTGCCCATCCTCGGGATATTGACCTCAACCTTGTAGATGCCCAACAAGCCCGCCGCGTACTTGACCGCATCGTAGGATTTGAGCTTTCTCCCATCCTATGGAAGCGTATCAAACCGGCTCTCTCAGCAGGACGTGTACAGTCGGTAGCCGTCCGTCTCATAGTGGATAGAGAGCGAGAGATTCAGCAATTCAGTCCTTCTTCTTCGTATAAAGTTATAGCGTCTCTTTGCAAACAAACGGAAGGGGAAACCCTGCAAGCCATTGCAGAAAAAACATTTGATACCGCGGAAGAAGCCAAGAATTTCCTAAGCCGTAACAGCGCTCAAGAGATGGAGGTACTGAGTCTCGTGAGTAAACCCGGGAAACGCTCTCCTGCGGCCCCCTTTACCACCTCTACCCTGCAACAAGAGGCTGCTCGAAAACTAGGGTACACCGTGGGGACAACCATGCGTATAGCCCAAAAACTCTATGAATCGGGGCACATTACCTATATGCGAACGGACTCCGTTAACCTCTCCACGTTGGCACTCAATAGTGCTGCCAAAGCCATAAAAGAGCGATGGGGCGAGAGCTACTACCAACTACGGAAGTACAAGACAAAGAGTAAGGGAGCACAAGAGGCACACGAAGCTATCCGCCCTACTGATCTAAGCAAAGAGAGTATCTCAGGTACTCCCCAAGAGCAAAAACTCTACGAAATGATCCATAAACGAACCCTAGCCTCCCAGATGGCAGATGTCGTTTTGGAGAAGACAACGGCAACCTTTAGGGGTCAGACCTCTAACGACGTTTTCGTAGCAGAGGGGGAGGTGATCCGCTTCGAGGGATTTCTCAAAGCCTACGACTATGCCTCTCATAGCGACGAAGAGGAAGAAAAGAATAATTCCCATCAACTCCCGACTCTTAGTAAGGGAGAATTGCTCAACACCCAAGAGCTCGTTGCTACAGAGCATATAACACGTGCTCCGGCTCGTTACTCAGAGGCCTCTCTCGTACGTCGACTAGAAGAGCTTGGCATCGGTCGACCCTCTACTTATGCCCCCACAATACAAGTTATACAAGCTAGAGAGTACGTACAAAAAGGGACCGGTAATGGCACCGAACATCAGTATCACGACTATATCTGCAACGCCCAGCATCCAACACCTACTCTCAAGATACGTACGGAGAAAATAGGAGCCGATAAGGGCAAACTTCTCCCCACAGACATCGGGATTGTGGTGAATGATTTTCTTGTAGAGAACTTCCCAAAGGTTATCGATTACAACTTTACGGCTCAAGTAGAAGGGCTCTTCGACAGAATAGCCGAAGGGAAAGAGATTTGGACCAACACCATGGAACATTTCTACACTCTCTTCCATCCCATGGTGGAGACGGCTCTAGAATCTTTTGACAATCACGCTAGAGGAGAAAGGCTTTTAGGCGTTGATCCCTCCACAAATAAGGCTGTAATGGCGCGTATTGGCCGTTATGGTCCTTTGGTACAAATAGGCGAGAACACGCCTACCGAAAAAGCTAGCTTTGCATCACTACGGGAGGGGCAGTCCATCCAAACCATTACGCTGGAGGAGGCTCTAGACCTCTTCAAACTACCTCGTACCCCAGGGCAATTTGAGGGGAATGACGTAAAAGTGGCTTCGGGTCGCTTCGGTCCCTACATTCAACATGCCGGCAAGTTTACCTCTATCCCTAAGCAATACGATCCCCTTTCCATCACCCTAGATGAGTGTATAGCACTCATACAGGCGAAGCGTGAAGAGGAGATAAAAGCTGAGCTAAAGAGGTTCTCTGAGGATCCGGAACTCACCATACGTACGGGACGTTTTGGTCCTTTCCTCAAACATGGAAAGGAAAACTATAAACTAAGCAAAGAGCAAAAAGAGCGGGCAGCCGAACTTACTTACGAAGAGTGCCTCAATATTATGAAGGATGGTCATCCATCAGGTACTCGCAAAGGTTCGACCAGCAAACGAACGGCTACCAAGTCCAAAAAGTAGCTCTCTATGCCTCGCTATTTCTTAGACATAGCCTTCGATGGAAGTAGCTACTGTGGTTGGCAACGCCAACCCAATGGGCTTGCCGTGCAGCAAGTGATAGAGGAGGCTTTATCCCTTCTCTTCCGCACCCCTATCTCTATTGTAGGGGCAGGTCGTACCGATGCGGGGGTGAATGCTTACTCCTTGCCGGCTCATGTGGATATACCCGAGACTGCAAAGGGAACACCTTATCGCTGGCGCAAAAGTCTCAATGGCATCTTACCTCATAACATAAACATCCGGAGCATTAGACCGGTGCAGCCTTCTGCCCACGCACGCTTCGATGCAATATCCCGCCGCTATCTCTACTTCATAGCAGAAGAACGCGATCCCTTCAACCGGCAATGGGTGCTACCGGTGCGCCCTTTTCCTGACATTGAGAAGATGAACCAAGCTGCTCAATACCTCCTTGGGACGCACGACTTTACCAGCTTTAGTCGTCTGCATACCGATACGCATACTAATATATGTACGATACAGGAGGCTTTTTGGTCCCCCTCGTCCTACCCTTCTACTTGGCAATTTAGTATAACTGCCAATCGCTTTTTACGCAATATGGTACGTGCCATTGTGGGCACTCTCTTAGAGGTAGGGGCTTCAACCCTTGCTCCGGAAGATATTATAGAGATTATTCGTGCTCAAGATCGTAATAGAGCAGGAGCCTCCGTGCGTGGAGAAGCCCTTTTTCTGGCTCATGTGGAGTACCCAAAAGAGATTTACTTAGATAGTAATATACCCCAGACAGATAGCTCTTCTTCT